>CM001438.1:4382095-4991361 GCA_000244995.1 Burkholderiales bacterium JOSHI_001
GCCTGCGCCGGCTGGGGCGCGGCGCCCATCACCGGCGCGGTGGGGGCAGCCGCCTGCACCGGCGGCGCGGGGCGCATGGTGGGCGGATCGAACAGCAGCGTGTACTCACGTACCAGCCGACCGGTGGCCCAGTTCAGTTCCAGGATCACGTCGACAAAGGGTTCCTGCACCGCACGGTCGCTGGTCAGGCGAAGGAAAGGCCGGCCATCGGCGCGGCGCATCAGCACGGCGGTGGTAGCGGGCAGCACGGCGTTGTAGTCCACACCGGCGGCGCGGTAGGCATCGGGCGATGCGATGCGCACGCGCAGGGAGTTTTCTTCCTCCGGCGCCAGGCTGGTGACGTCGATGTCCGCGCGCAGCGTTTCACCCAGCGCGGACTGCACATTCAAGCGACCCAGACCCAGCGCCCAGGCATTGCCGGCGGCCACGCACATGGCGGCCAGCGCCACCCCGTTCAGGGCCAGGCGACCGGCATGGTTCGGACGGTTTTTCAAGGCGTCTCCAAAAGGCAAGCGGCGGACCGCTGAAGGGCCCGCTCCCACGACATTCTCTGTGCTTTTCTGACCACCCGAAACTCAGGATTGACGGGCAGAAATCACAATAGCATCAAGCATATAGGCTGACAAGCTCATGCAAAGGCTGACATTTGCTGGTTTTCGCCCTGCACTTTGCCGGCCCGCCTGAAATGTTGTGAGACGACAACGCACCCTGGGGGTGCGCTGCCGGTCAGGCGGCCAGCAGGATGCGCAGCATGCGCCGAAGCGGCTCGGCCGCACCCCACAGCAACTGGTCGCCGATGGTGAAGGCGCCCAGGTAGTCCGGGCCCATGGCCAGCTTGCGCAGGCGGCCCACGGGGATGGTCATGGTGCCGGTCACGGCCACGGGCGTCAGGTCCTGGATCGTCGCCTCGCGGGTGTTGGGCACCACCTTCACCCATTCGTTGTCGGCGGCGATCATGGCTTCCACATCGGCCAGCGGCACGTCCTTCTTCAGCTTGAAGGTCAGCGCCTGCGAATGGCAGCGCATGGCGCCCACGCGCACACAGAAGCCGTCCACCGGCACCGCCTGGGTGCCAAAGCCTTCGCCCTGGCCCAGGATCTTGTTGGTCTCGGCCATGCCCTTCCACTCTTCGCGCGACACGCCGTTGCCCAGGTCCTTGTCGATCCAGGGGATCAGGCTGCCGCCCAGCGGCACGCCGAAGTTGGCCGTCTCGCCGGCCGTCAGGGCACGTTGCTTGGCGATGACCTTGCGGTCGATTTCCAGGATGGCGCTCTTGGGGTCGTCCAGCAGGGCCTTCACCTCGGCGTTCAGGGTGCCGTACTGGGTGAGCAGTTCGCGCATGTGCTGCGCGCCACCGCCCGAGGCCGCCTGGTAGGTCTGCGTGGACATCCATTCCACCAGCCCGGCCTTGTACAGCGCGCCCACGCCCATCAGCATGCAGCTGACGGTGCAGTTGCCGCCGATCCAGTTCTTGCCGCCCTGGGACAGCGCCTTCTGAATGACCGGCAGGTTGACCGGGTCCAGGATGATGACTGCGTCGTCCTTCATGCGCAGCGTGGACGCGGCGTCGATCCAGTGGCCGTTCCAGCCCGCGGCACGCAGCTTGGGGAACACCTCGGTGGTGTAGTCGCCACCCTGCGCGGTGATGATGATGTCGCAGCGCTTCAGCGCCTTGATGTCGAACGCGTCCTGCAGCTTGGTTTCGTTCTTGGCCTGCGCCGGGGCGGCGCCACCGGCGTTGCTGGTGGAGAAGAACAGCGGTTCGATCAGGTCGAAATCACGTTCCGCGACCATGCGGTCCATCAGCACCGAGCCGACCATGCCGCGCCAGCCGACCATTCCTACGAGAGCCATTTGAATCACCTCTTGAGTCACAACCCGGTCCCCTGCTTGCGTTCCCGGCTCGCATCGCCGGGGTCCAGGTGGGTGGGGCGAAACGATCCGAGAGCTGCTAGCCCTTGGTGATGGTTTTGCCGGTGATGGCGGCCACGACCGCATCACCCATTTCGCGCGTGCCCACCTTGGTGGTGCCCTCGGACCAGATGTCGGCCGTGCGCAACCCCGCCGACAGGACGGCGTCCACCGCGCCCTCGATACGGGCAGCGGCTTCGGGTTGCTGGAGGGAGAAGCGAAGCATCATGGCAGAGGACAGGATTGTAGCCAGCGGGTTTGCAACACCCTTACCGGCGATGTCCGGCGCGCTGCCGTGGCTGGGCTCGTACAGGCCCTTGTTGTTCTTGTCCAGGCTGGCCGACGGCAGCATGCCGATGCTGCCGGTCAGCATGGCGGCTTCGTCGGACAGGATGTCGCCGAACATGTTGCCGGTGACCACCACGTCGAAGGCCTTGGGCGCCTTCACCAACTGCATCGCGGCATTGTCCACGTACATGTGGTCCAGCTTCACATCCGGGTACTGGGCGTGCACCTCGGTGACCACGTCCTTCCAGAACTGGAAGGTTTCCAGCACATTGGCCTTGTCCACGCTGGTGACCTTCTTGTTGCGCTTGCGGGCGGCCTGGAAGGCCACGTGGGCGATGCGCTCGATCTCCGGCTTGCTGTAGCGCATGGTGTCGAAGGCTTCTTCGGCGCCGGGGAAGTGGCCGTCGGTGGCCACGCGGCGGCCGCGCGGCTGGCCGAAGTAGATGTCGCCGGTCAGCTCGCGAATGATCAGGATGTCCAGCCCCGCCACCAGTTCCGGCTTCAGGCTGGATGCGTGCGTCAACTGCGGGTAGCACAGCGCCGGTCGGAAATTGGCGAACAGGCCCAGGTGCTTGCGCAGCCCCAGAATCGCCTGCTCGGGGCGCAGCGGGCGGTCCAGCTTGTCGTACTTCCAGTCACCGACGGCGCCGAACAGGATGGCGTCGGCGGCCTGGGCCAGGTTCAAGGTGGCCTCGGGCAGCGGGTGGCCATGGGCTTCATAGGCCGCGCCGCCCACCGGGGCGCTTTCCATCTCGAACTTCAGGTCGAGTGCGTTCAGCACGCGCACGGCCTGTTCCACGATCTCGGTGCCGATGCCGTCACCCGGCAGGACTGCAATCTTCATGTCGCTTCTTTCTTGTCGCCGTTCAACCGGCCAGGGTCTGGTTCAGCCAGGGCATCTTGGCCAGGCGCTCGGCTTCAAAAGCCTTGATCTTCTCGGCGTGCCGCAGCGTGAGGCCGATGTCGTCGAAGCCGTTCACCAGGCAGTACTTGCGGAAGGGCTGCACGTCGAAGGGGATCTCGCTGCCGTCGGCCTTCACCACCACCTGGCGCGGCAGGTCGATGGTGAGCTGGTAGCCGACGAAGCCGAAGACCTCGTCGAACAACTTCGCCACCTGGGACTCGGGCAGCACGATGGGCAGCAGCCCGTTCTTGAAGCAGTTGTTGAAGAAGATGTCGGCGTAGCTGGGCGCGATGATGGCGCGAAAGCCGTACTGGTCCAGCGCCCAGGGTGCGTGCTCGCGGCTGGAGCCGCAGCCGAAGTTGTCGCGCGCCAGCAGCACCGACGCGCCGGCATAACGCGGCTGGTTCAGCACGAAATCCGGATTCGGCTTGCGCGAGGCCGGGTCCTGGCCGGGCTCGCCCGGATCAAGATAGCGCCAGGCGTCGAACAGGTTGGGGCCGAAGCCCGAACGCTGGATGCTTTTCAGGAACTGCTTGGGGATGATGGCGTCGGTGTCCACGTTGGCGCGGTCCATCGGCGCCACCAGCCCTTTGTGGATGGTGAATGCTTGCATGGTCTTACTTCTTCTTGGCGGCGCCTTCGATGGTCTCGCCGGCTTTCTGGATGTCCTGGCCCATGCCCTTGACGGTGTTGCAGCCGGCCAGGGCCAACAGCGCAGCCGCGCACAGGGCAATCAGCAGGGTCTTCATGTCGGTGGTCCTCAGGAAATGCGGCGCACGTCAACGAAATGGCCCGCCAGCGCGGCCGCGGCGGCCATGGCCGGGCTGACCAGGTGGGTGCGGCCACCGGCGCCCTGGCGGCCTTCGAAATTGCGGTTGCTGGTGGACGCGCAGCGCTCTCCCGGCTCCAGCCGGTCGGCGTTCATCGCCAGGCACATGCTGCAGCCCGGTTCACGCCACTCGAAGCCCGCGGCCCTGAAGATGAGGTCCAGGCCTTCCTTCTCAGCCTGGGCCTTCACCAGGCCGGAGCCCGGCACCACCAGGGCCAGCTTCACGTTGGCAGCCACCCTGCCGCCCACCCGCTTCACCACCGCGGCGGCTTCGCGCATGTCTTCGATGCGGCTGTTGGTGCACGAGCCGATGAACACCTTGTCGATGCGGATGTCGGCAATCGGCTTGTTGGGCGCCAGGCCCATGTAGCTGAGCGCGCGCTCGATGGCGTCGCGATTGTTGGCGTCCTTCTCCTTGTCGGGGTCGGGCACGCGGTCGTCGATGGACAGCACCATTTCCGGGCTGGTGCCCCAGGTGACCTGGGGCTTGATCAACGCGGCGTCCAATTCCACCACGGCGTCGAAGTGGGCGCCGGGGTCGGAATGCAGGTGGCGCCACAAAGACACCGCGTGGTCCCACTCCACGCCGCTGGGCGCGAAAGGCCGGCCCTTGACGTAGTTCAGCGTGGTGTCGTCCACCGCCACCAGGCCAGCGCGGGCACCGGCTTCGATGGCCATGTTGCACACCGTCATACGGCCTTCCATGCTCAAGGCGCGGATGGCGCTGCCACCGAACTCGATCGTGTAGCCGGTGCCGCCCGCGGTGCCAATCCTGCCGATGATGGCCAGCACGATGTCCTTGCCGGTGCAGCCGCGCGGCAGCGTGCCTTCCACCTTCACCAGCATGTTCTTGGCCTTCTTCGCCAGCAGCGTCTGGGTGGCCATCACATGTTCGACCTCGCTGGTGCCGATGCCGTGGGCCAGCGCACCGAAAGCACCGTGGGTGCTGGTGTGGCTGTCGCCGCAGACCACCGTCATGCCGGGCAGCGTGGCGCCATTTTCCGGGCCGATGACATGCACGATGCCCTGGCGCTGGTGCAGGAAGGGGAAGTAGGCGGCCGAGCCGCTGGCGCGGATGTTGGCGTCCAGCGTGGTGACCTGCAGCTTGGAGATGGGGTCCTTGATGCCGTCCAGCCCCAGTTCCCAGCCGGTGGTGGGGGTGTTGTGGTCGGCGGTGGCCACGATGGAGGAGGTGCGCCAGACCTTGCGGCCCGCCAGGCGCAGGCCTTCAAAGGCCTGCGGGCTGGTGACTTCGTGCACCAGGTGGCGGTCGATGTAGAGCACGGCGGTGCCGTCCTCTTCGGTGTGGACGACGTGGTCGTCCCAGAGCTTGTCGTACAGGGTGCGGGCGGTCATGGCTGGCTAGGGCTGCGCCGGCGGCGCGTGATGAACCTGTGATTGTCGCCGCAACCGGCACCCGAGCGTGCGACGGGGATGTCGCCTGGACGCCCCAGTGCGGGCTCAGGTCAGGCCAGCGGCGAACTGCGCGGGGCTCAGCACCCGGTCGGCCGGCCAGCCGGCGTTGAACAGACGTTTATCGCCGGTGACCAGCACCAGGTCGGGCCGCGCATCCAGCAGGTTCCACAGGTGCTGGTCACCGGGGTCGGGCGCCTGATGTGCGGAAGGCGCAGGCTCCAGCAGCACCGCATGGCGGGCCAGCGCGGCGAGCACGCGCTCCTGCTCTTCGGCATTCAGCCCATGCACCCGCGCCAGGGCGGGGCGGGCCATCACCTGCTCGTACTCGCTCAGCAGCGCCAGCGACACCACAAAGGTGAACCGCCCGGCCAGCATGGCATCGAGCAGGCGCACGGTGGGCGCGGTCGGGTTGCCGGTCAGCAGGCCGGCCAACACCACGTTGGTGTCCACCACCGCCGGGTTCACCGGTTGCGCGCCTGCCGGGTTTGCGTCAGCGCCAAATCCAACGCGGCAGCTTCGTCCAGCGCACCGTGCACACGGGCGCGGCGCACCAGGTCCAGGGCCTCGTCGGCGCTGCGGATGCCGTAGAACTCCAGGCTTTCGTCGATCAGCTCGCCGATGGTCTTGTTGCGCTGGGCCGCGGCCTGCTTCAAGGCGGCGTGGCGGGCGTCGGACAGGGTGATGGTGAGGCGAGACATGCGGGCATCTTAGTGCATTGGTGCCAAATCACCAATGCACACCATCAACTTGCCAAGTCAGAAGTATTTCGCTTTAATTCGCTTATACGCGAATTGGAGGGTGCCATGGCAGACGTCGAACTCACCGGTCCCGAGGCCCAGGCACTGCTGGCGGAGATGAAGAACCAGTTGTCGCCGGTGGACCTGGCGCTGCTGCAACACCTGTGTGAACTGCTGCCCGACCACGCACCGCAGGTGTCGGTGGGCCAGGCGATCCAGGTGCTGTACCCAGGCCGCGAGCACGGTGCGGCCATAGACGCGCTGGGCAAGCTGGTAAAGCGCCTGGCCACCGCAGCACAGGAAAGCGGCGTGAACCTGGCGCTGGCCACGCAAGGCGCCAAGAAGCTGGGCACTGCACGCACCCTCAGCTTCCAAGGCACCCCTGCCACGCCCCAGGCCCGCATGCCTGCGCTCGAACGCCACGCCAGCCACCTGGTGCCGCTGCGCGGCGTGCCGGACCAGCGCGTGCTGCTGGTGCTGACGGTGAACAGCAACGAAACCCAGGCCGTGTTCGATGTCTTCTGCGGCCCCGGCACCGCACCGCTGGTGGTGGAACGCCGCCAGCGCACGTACCACGAACTGGGCCGGCACGGCGGCTTTCGCGTGCTGCACACCACCTGCGAAATGGGCTCGGGCACACCGGGCGGCGCGCAGGCCACCATCACCCGCGCCATTGGAGACTGGCAACCCGAGGCCGTGCTGGCCGTGGGGGTGGCCTTCGGCGTCAACCTGGGCAAGCAGGCCGAAGCCGACGTGCTGGTGAGCCAGCACCTGCTGCCCTATGAAGCACAGCGGGTCAACAAGAACGGCAGCATCACGGCACGTGGCGGCAAGGTGCCTGCGTCCACCGCCTGGTTGAATCGTGTGCGCAGCGTGCACAACACCCGCCAGCGCCACGCCAGCGACGACTGGCCGGTGCTGCACATCGGCACCTTGCTGTCCGGCGAAAAGCTGGTGGACAACCTGGACTACCGCAAGAGCCTGACCCAGATGGCCGACAAGGTGGTGGGCGGTGAGATGGAAGGCGGTGGCGTGTTCACCGCCACCGAATCGGCCGAAACCAAGGTGCATTGGCTGGTGATCAAGGCCATTTCCGACTGGGCCGACGGCAGCAAGGCCGCCACCGCGCCCGAGCAGGAGCTTGTCAAGGACGCACTGCAGCGCCGCGCGGCCACGCAGGCCGCCCGCGTGGCCAAGGCCGCCATCGACCTGGCCATGCCGCCGGCCCTTTCCGATGAACCCTGCCACATCGATCATCCACACGACATGCCGCCCGAGCGCGCTTTCGCCGCACTGGCCGCCAGCCGCGACAGGCTGGTGCCCCCGCGCGGCGTGCCCACGTCGCTGCACAAGGGCCCCCTGGCCGAAGAAGCTCGCCCAACACCCGCTGCCAAGTCCGAAGGCGTGGACGCCCTGGTCCACGTGCAGTCCTGGCTGGACGACCCCCATGCGCCGCCGGTGTTCGCGCTGCTGGGCGAATACGGCATGGGCAAGACCCTGCTGTGCCAGCAACTGGCCCAGCAACTGAACGGCGCGCCACCCGGTCAGGCCGGCGCCCGCCGGGCCTTCTACTTCGACCTGCGCGACCTGGTGAACCTGCGCGACCGCGTGCCCACCTTGGACGAAGTGGTGGCCGAATGCATCCGAGTGGGCTATGCGAAGGGCGGGCGTCCCAGCGCCTTGACGCCGCAGCGTGTGCACCAGGCTTTCGACGCCGGCGCCCTGGTCATCTTCGACGGCCTGGACGAGGCCCTGGTGCACATGGACGCCAGCCAGGGCCAGGCCTTCACGCGCGGGCTGCTGCAACTGGCAGGGCCGCAGGCCCGGGGCCGCCTGCTGCTGTCCTGCCGCACCCAGTACTTCCGCACCCTGCGCGAGCAGAACACCCACTTCACCGCCGAAGACCGCAGCGACAAAACCGCCGACAGCTTTGCCGCGCTGTGCCTGCTGCCCTTTGAAGAAGACCAGATCCGCAGCTACCTGCAGCGCTCGGTACCGGGTACGGACATCAACCAGCTGATGGTGCTGATCAGCTCGGTGCACAACCTGCCGGAAATGGCCCAACGGCCCTACACGCTGAGTCTGATCGCGCCGCTGCTGCCGCGCATCGAGCAGCGCATTGCCGCCGGTGAACCGGTGCAAGGCGTCACCCTGTACCGCGACATGGTGCTCAGCTGGCTGGAACGCGACGCCACCAAGCACCACCTGAAACCCGAACACAAGCTGCAACTGGCGCGCGACCTGGCGGCCGAGCTGTGGCGCCGCGGCCAGCGCCACATGGACGTGCAGGCGCTGGAAGCCTGGTTCCTGCAGTGGCTGGGCGCCAACCCGCTGCTGGAAAGGCGCTACCACGGCCTGTCGATGGACAAGCTGGAAGAAGACCTGCGCAACTCCACCTTCCTGTCCCGACAGGACGGCAGCGATGACAACCAGGGCCTGTTTCGATTTGCCCACAGTTCGCTGCAGGAATTCTTTCTGGCCAGCTACCTGTTCGACGCCGCCCACGGCCAGCGCCCGCTGGACTGGGCCCTGCCCGTGCCCAGTGAGGAGACGCTGGACTTTCTGGGCCAGATGTTCATGGAAGGGACAAAGGGCGCCAGCGCGCTGGGCCAGCTGGCCGACTGGCGTGTGCCCTACCGCCCACAAACCAGTGAACTGCTGCTGGCCTATGCACTGCAGGCCCAGCGCCACGGCGCGCCCCTGCCCTTGCTGAGCGGCATGGACTTGCATGACGCGAATTTGCAGGACTGGCAAGTTGGCGCCGATGACCTGCCCACGCTGGACCTGGCCGGTGCCCGCCTGGACCGCGCCAACCTGCGCGACAGCCGGTTTGAAAACGTCAGCCTGGCCGGCGCCGGCTTCATGGCCGCTGACCTGCGCGGCGCGGTGCTGGTGCGCTGCCAACTGCAGCGGGCCAACTTCCGCTCGGCCTTGGCCACTGGCGCGGGCCTGCATGAATGTGAACTGCAGGGCGCCGACTTCACCGGCGCCGACGGCCGCGGTTTGTTGTGTTCACGCGCACGCCATGCCCCGGCACTGCCGGCCGGGGCATTGCGGACTCCAAAGCATGCTGCCAGCCGCCCGACCCAGGCGCGGGCAGCCCTGGCCCGACACACCGCAAGCCCCTCGGCCTGTGCCTTTTCGCCTGACAGCCAGTTCATCGTCTCCGCCTCCGACGACCATTCCCTGCGCCTCTGGAACGCCGCAACCGGTGAGTGCCTGCGCACCTTCAGCGGTCACTCTGGCACCGTGTCCTCCTGCGACTTCTCTCCGGACGGCCAGGTCATCGTCTCCGCCTCCGGCGACCAATCCCTGCGCCTCTGGAACGCCACCACCGGTGAATGCCTGCACACCCTCAGCGCGCACTCCTCCAGAGTCACCTCCTGCGCCTTCTCCCTAGACGGCCAGTTCATCGTCTCCTCCCACGACCAATCCCTGCGCCTCTGGAACGCCGCAACCGGTGAATGCCTGCGCACCCTCAGCGGTCACTTCAGCTACGTCACCTCCTGCGCCTTTTCTCCAGACAGCCAGTTCATCGTCTCCGCCTCTTGGGACAACTCCCTGCGCCTCTGGAACGCCGCTACCGGTGAATGCCTGCGCACCCTCAGCGGTCACTCCCAAACCGTCACCTCCTGCGCCTTTTCTCCAGACGGCCAGTTCATCGTCTCCGCCTCCCAAGACAACTCTCTGCGCCTCTGGAACGCCGCAACCGGTGAATGCCTGCGAACCCTCAGCGGTCACTCCAGTTCCGTCACCTCCTGCGCCTTCTCTCAAGACGGCCGGTTCATCGTCTCCGCCTCCAGGGACAACTCCCTGCGCCTGTGGAACGCCGCAACCGGTGAATGCCTGCGCACCCTCAGCGGTCACTCCGAAACCGTCACCTCCTGCGCCTTCTCCCTAGACGGCCAGTTCATCGTCTCCGCCTCCAACGACAACTCCCTGCGCCTGTGGAGCGCCGCAACCGGTGAATGCCTGCGCACCCTCAGCGGTCACTCCAGCTACGTCACCTCCTGCGCCTTCTCTCCAGACGGCCAGTTCATCGTCTCCTCACACGACCAATCCCTGCGCCTTTGGAACGCTGCAACCGGTGAATGCCTGCGCACCCTCAGCGGTCACTCCAGCTACGTCACCTCCTGCGCCTTCTCTCCAGACAGCCAGTTCATCGTCTCCGCCTCCCAAGACAACTCTCTGCGCCTCTGGAACGCCGCAACCGGTGAATGCCTGCGAACCCTCAGCGGTCACTCCAGTTCCGTCACCTCCTGCGCCTTCTCTCCAGACGGCCGGTTCATCGTCTCCGCCTCCATCGACAACTCCCTGTGCCTGTGGAACGCCGCAACCGGTGAATGCCTGCGCACCCTCAGCGGTCAGTCCCACTCCTTCGCCTCCTGCGCCATCTCTCCAGACAGCCAGTTCATCGTCTCCGCCTCCTGGGACAACTGCCTTCACCTCTGGAACGCAGCCACCGGTGAATGCCTCCGCACCCTCAGCGGCCACTCCCGCTCCGTCACCTCCTGCGCCATCTCTCCAGACGGCCAGTTCATCGTCTCCGCATCCGACGACAGCTCCCTGCGCCTCTGGAACGCAGCCACCGGTGAATGCCTGCGCATCCTCAGCGGCCACTCCGAAACCGTTACCTCCTGCGCCTTCTCTCCAGGCGGCCAGTTCATCGTCTCTACCTCCTGGGACAACTCCCTACGCCTCTGGAACGCCGCAACCGGTGAATGCCTCCGCACCCTCGTCGGTCACTCCCGTTCCGTCACCTCCTGCGCCGTCTCTCCAGACGGCCAGTTCATCGTCTCCGCCTCCGACGACAGCTCCCTGCGCATCTGGAACGCAGCCACCGGTGATTGCCTGCGCAGCAGCCTGCACCTGAGCGGCGGACACGCCACGGTGGACCTGCTGCAAAACCGGGTGCTTGAAGCCAGCGGCGACGCCTGGCGCCTGCTGGGTTGGGAGGGGCAGGACGACGCCGGGCGCCCGGTGCGCTGGCCGCTGGAATGGTTCGGGCCTGTGCCGGAGCCGGCAGGTGCGTAATGCGGGACGTCGGCAAAAGGATGGGGCGGCTGGGGGTTCTTGTGGCGCCCAGTTCGCGATGCAGGGCCCCCAGGCCGCGGCGTGCCACCGCACCCCACGGCCGGGCCTGCAGGCCCGGCCGCTTCGTCAGGCGACAGGGTCCACGCAGGTGGACCCTGACGTCCTGACTCAGCCCAGCGCCTTCACCACCTCCGGCGGCGCCTGCACCAGTTCGATCAGCACCCCTTCCCCACCCAGCGGGAATTCTTCGTTGCCCTTGGGGTGGATGAAGCAGATGTCGTAACCCGCCGCACCCTGGCGGATGCCGCCGGGGGCGAAGCGCACGCCGTTGGCCGTCATCCATTCAACCGCCTTGGGCAGGTCGTCCACCCACAGGCCCACGTGGTTCAGCGGGGTGGTGTGCACCGCCGGCTTCTTGTCGGGGTCCAGGGGCTGCATCAGGTCCACTTCCACCGCGGTGGGGCCGCTGCCCAGTGCGCAGATGTCCTCGTCAACGTTCTCGCGTTCGCTGACGAAGGTGGATTTCACCGTCAGGCCCAGCATGTCCACCCACAGGCTTTTCAGCTTGTCCTTGCTGGGGCCACCGATGGCGATTTGCTGGATGCCCAGGATCTTGAAAGGCTTGTTGCTGCTCATGGCCGGCTCACTGGAAGCTGAGGATGGGCTGGTCCACCGCAAGGCTTTCACCCTTGGCGGCCAGCACTTCGGACACGGTGCCGTCCTGCGCGGCGGTGAGCACGTTTTCCATCTTCATGGCCTCGATCACCGCCAGGCGTTCGCCGGCACTCACCTTCTGCCCCGGCTTCACCGCCACGTCCACCAGCAGGCCCGGCATGGGCGACAGCAGGAACTTGCTCATGTCCAGCGGCGCCTTGAAGGGCATCACCCGCAGCAGGTCGGCCGCGCGCTGGCGCAGCACCTGCACGTCGATGGCCAGGCCGTTGTGGGCCACCGTCAGCCACAGGCCATGGCGTTCGATCTGCGCCGTGAAGGCGCGCCCGTTGCAAGTTCCGCTGGCACGGATGCCGCCGAAGGTCCATTCGCCGAAGAGTTCGTAGCTGCGCTCGCCCACGGAGATGCGGATGCCGCCATTGCCGATCAGCTGTGCATGCACCGGCTTGTAGACGTGTTGCCCGGCTTCGCCCTTGACCACGGCCACGTAGTCCTTGGCGATCTGCACGCCATGGCCGGGCAACTGCCCGCTGATGCCCGCCGCACGCCCCAGGTAGCGGCGGTTCACGGCCACCGCCATGGCCACCAGGAAGTCGGGGTCGTCGTGGGGCACGTCTTCAGCGCGGAAGCCCTTGGGGTAGTTCTCGGCGATGAAGCCGGTGTTGAAGTCGCCCGAGACGAACTTGGGGTGGGCCAGCAGCGCTGCCTGGAAAGGAATGTTGCTGGACACGCCACGAATGACAAACGCGTTCAGCGCCTCGCGCATGCGGGCGATGGCGTCGTTGCGGTTCGCCCCGTGCACGATGAGCTTGGCGATCATCGAGTCGTAGTACATCGGGATTTCGCCGCCCTCTTCCACCCCGGTGTCCACCCGCACGCCACCGCCCACCGGCACGGCCTGGGCCGATTCCATGGTCTGGTTGGGCGGCAGGTAACGCACCAGGCGGCCGGTGGAAGGCAGGAAACCGCGGAAGGGGTCCTCCGCGTTGATGCGGCATTCCATGGCCCAGCCATTGCGCTTCACCTCGGCCTGGGTGATGGACAGCTTCTCGCCCGCGGCCACGCGGATCATCTGCTCCACCAGGTCCAGCCCGGTGATGCACTCGGTGACCGGGTGCTCCACCTGCAGCCGGGTGTTCATTTCCAGGAAGTAGAAGCTCTGGTCCTTGCCGACCACGAACTCCACCGTGCCCGCGCTCTGGTACTGCACGGCCTTGGCCAGCGCCACGGCCTGCTCGCCCATGGCCTTGCGGGTCTTGTCGCTGATGAAGGGCGACGGCGCCTCTTCGATCACCTTTTGGTGGCGGCGCTGGATCGAGCATTCGCGCTCGTTCAGGTAGACCACGTTGCCATGCGCGTCGCCCAGCACCTGGATTTCAATGTGGCGCGGCTGCTCGACGAACTTTTCGATGAACACGCGGTCGTCGCCGAAGCTGTTGCGGGCTTCGTTGCGGCAGGCCGAGAAGCCCTCGAAGGCTTCCTTGTCGTTGAAGGCCACGCGCAGGCCCTTGCCGCCACCGCCGGCGCTGGCCTTGATCATCACCGGGTAGCCGATGTCCTTGGCAATTTCCACCGCCCGCTCGGGCGTTTCAATGGCCTCGTTCCAGCCCGGGATGGTGTTCACCTTGGCTTCCAGCGCCAGCTTCTTGGACGCGATCTTGTCGCCCATGGCCGCAATGCTGTAGTGCTTGGGGCCGATGAAGGTGATGCCTTCTTCCTCCAGGCGCTTGGCAAAGGCCTCGTTCTCGCTCAGGAAGCCGTAGCCCGGGTGCACGGCCTGCGCGCCGGTGCTCTTGCAGGCCGCAATGATCTTGTCGGCCACCAGGTAGCTTTCGCGGCTGGGCGCCGGGCCGATGAACACGGCTTCGTCGGCCAGTTCCACGTGCCGCGCGTCGCGGTCGGCTTCGGAATACACCGCGACCGTGGCGATGCCCATCTTCTTGGCGGTCTTGATGACGCGGCAGGCGATTTCGCCGC
Source organism: Burkholderiales bacterium JOSHI_001 (assembly GCA_000244995.1). Lineage (NCBI taxonomy): Bacteria > Pseudomonadati > Pseudomonadota > Betaproteobacteria > Burkholderiales > Burkholderiales bacterium JOSHI_001. The sequence goes on from CM001438.1 coordinate 4,395,864, forward strand.
GGTTCGCAATCAGGATCTTCTTGAACATGATGTGGTGCTCCTGGCCCGCGGTCACAGAGGAATGTTGCCGTGCTTGCGCCACGGGTTTTCCAGCTTCTTGTCCTTCAGCATCGCCAGCGAGCGGCAGATGCGCTTGCGGGTTTCGTGCGGCTGGATCACGTCGTCGATGAAGCCGCGGCTGCCGGCCACGAAGGGGTTGGCAAAGCGCGCCTTGTATTCGGCTTCGCGGGCCGCCAGCTTCTCGGGGTTGCCCTTGTCTTCGCGGAAGATGATTTCCACCGCCCCCTTGGCACCCATCACCGCGATCTCGGCGTTGGGCCAGGAGAAGTTGACGTCGCCGCGCAGGTGCTTGGACGCCATCACGTCGTAGGCGCCGCCATAGGCCTTGCGGGTGATGACGGTCACCTTGGGCACGGTGCATTCGGCGTACGCGTACAGCAGCTTGGCGCCGTGCTTGATGATGCCGCCGTACTCCTGCGCGGTGCCGGGCATGAAGCCGGGCACGTCCACGAAGGTGACCACGGGGATGTTGAAGGCGTCGCAGAATCGCACGAAGCGCGCGGCCTTGATGCTGCTCTTGATGTCCAGGCAGCCGGCCAGCACCTGCGGGTTGTTGGCGACGATGCCCACGGTCTGGCCGTCCATGCGGGCCATGCCGATGACGATGTTCTTGGCGTAGTCGCGCTGGATTTCAAAGAAGTCGCCGTCGTCCACCACCTTGTAGATCAGTTCCTTGATCTCGTAGGGCTTGTTCGGGTTGTCCGGCACCAGGGTGTCGAGCGAAAAATCCAGCCGCGTGGCGGGGTCCCCGCTCGGGCGCACCGGTGGCTTTTCGCGGTTGTTCAGCGGCAGGTAGTTGTAGAAGCGCCGCAGCATCAGGATGGCTTCGACGTCGTTCTCGAAGGCCATGTCGGCCACGCCGCTCTTGGTGTTGTGGGTGGTGGCGCCGCCCAGTTCCTCGGCCGTCACTTCTTCGTGCGTGACGGTCTTCACCACCTCGGGGCCGGTGACGAACATGTAGCTGCTGTCCTTCACCATGAAGATGAAGTCGGTCATGGCGGGCGAATACACCGCGCCGCCGGCACACGGGCCCATGATCATGCTGATCTGCGGGACCACGCCGCTGGCCATCACGTTGCGCTGGAACACTTCCGCGTAGCCGCCGAGAGACGCCACGCCTTCCTGGATGCGCGCACCGCCCGAGTCGTTCAACCCGATGACCGGCGCGCCCACCTTCATGGCCTGGTCCATCAGCTTGCAGATCTTCTCGGCATGCGCTTCCGACAGCGCACCGCCGAACACGGTGAAGTCCTGGCTGAACACGAAGGCCAGGCGGCCGTTGATCATGCCGTAGCCGGTGACCACGCCGTCGCCCGGGATCTTGTTGTCGGCCATGCCGAAGTCGGCACAGCGGTGCTCGACGAACATGTCCCACTCTTCGAAGGTGCCTTCGTCCAGCAACAGCTCGATGCGCTCGCGCGCGGTGAGCTTGCCCTTGGCGTGCTGCGCGTCGATGCGCTTCTGCCCGCCGCCCAAGCGGGCCTTGGCGCGCTTTTCTTCCAGCATCTGTTGGATGTCATGCATGGGGAGTTCTCCTCGGTCGCAAGTCAGGGATTCAGCGTTTCAGTGAAACAGGTCCAGCAGGCGGCGCGCCGCCACGGAAGCCGCCACGCGGCCGGCCCGCACCTCGTCGGTCAATGCACCCAGCGCGGCGCGCACCGCCGGGTGGGCACGGAAGCGTTGCTTCAGGCCCGCATCGATGCGTTCCCACATCCAGGCCTGGTCCTGGGCGTGGCGGCGCGCGGCGAAGCGGCCGTTGTCGGTTTGCAGTTGCTGGAAGCGCTGCACAGCGCCCCAGAACTCGGCCACACCGGTGCCCTTCAGCGCTGAGAGCTGCATCACCTGCGGGTGCCACAGTTTCTCGTCGTGCCAGGCGTGGTCGGGGTGGCCCTGCTGGCCGATCAGGCGCAGCGCGGACGTGATCTGCGCGCGCGCCCGCGTGGCTGCCGCTTCGTCGATGTCGGCCTTGTTGATGACCACCAGGTCGGCCAGTTCCATCACGCCCTTCTTGATGGCCTGCAGGTCGTCGCCCGCGTTGGGCAGTTGCAGCAGCACGAACATGTCGGTCATGCCGGCCACCGCGGTTTCGCTCTGGCCCACGCCCACGGTTTCCACGATCACCACGTCGTGGCCGGCGGCTTCCAGCACCAGCAGGCTTTCGCGCGTCATCTCGGCCACGCCGCCCAGGGTGCCGCTGCTGGGGCTGGGGCGGATGTAGGCGCGTTCGTGCACCGACAGCTGCTCCATGCGCGTCTTGTCGCCCAGGATGCTGCCGCCGGACACGGTGGATGACGGGTCCACCGCCAGCACCGCCACGCGGTGGCCTGCGTTCACCAGGTGCAGGCCCAGGGCTTCGATGAAGGTGCTCTTGCCCACCCCGGGCACGCCGGAAATGCCCAGGCGCAGCGACCGGCCCGCGTGGGGCAGCAGCGCATTCAGCAGCGTGTCGGCGCGCAGGCGGTGGTCGGCGCGGGTGCTTTCCAGCAGCGTGATGGCCTTGGCCACGGCACGGCGCTGGCGCACCCCGTCGGGGGTGAGCACACCGTCCAGCAAGGCCTGGTCGGACAGCATCGGCGGGCGTTTGGCTTGTTGGGGGACTGCGCCGCGTTCAGGCGCCGGCCACGCTCTTCTTGATCTGCTCCAGCACGTCCTTGGCGCTCGCCGGAATTGGCGTGCCGGGGCCGTAGATGCCCTTCACGCCAGCGGCGTAGAGGTAGTCATAGTCCTGCGCGGGAATGACGCCGCCGACGAAGACCACGATGTCGTCCGCGCCCTGCTTCTTCAGCTCGGCCAGGATGGCCGGCACCAAAGTCTTGTGGCCGGCCGCCAGCGTGGAAATGCCCACCGCGTGCACGTCGTTTTCAATCGCCTGGCGGGCGCATTCTTCGGGGGTCTGGAACAGCGGGCCCATGTCCACGTCGAACCCTAAGTCGGCGAAGGCCGTGGCCACCACCTTGGCGCCGCGGTCGTGGCCGTCCTGGCCCAGTTTGGCGATCATCACGCGCGGGCGGCGGCCTTGGCTGTCGGCGAAGGCCGCGATCTCGCCCTTCAGCGCATCCCAACCCTCGGCACTGTCGTAAGCGGCTGCATACACACCGGTCACCTTTTGAATGTCGGCGCGGTGGCGCCCGTACACCTTTTCCAGCGCGTCGCTGATCTCGCCCACGGTGGCGCGCAGGCGCATCGCGGCAATCGCCAGGCCCAGCAGATTGCCCTGGCCGCTTTGCGCGGCGGCGGTCAATGCGTCCAGCGCGGCGTTCACCTTCGCGCTGTCGCGCGTGGCGCGGATCTGCTTCAAGCGCGCGATCTGGCCGTCGCGCACCTTCACGTTGTCCACTTCAAGAATGTCCACCGGGTCCTGCTTGGCCAGCTTGTACTTGTTCACGCCGACGATCACGTCCTTGCCGGAATCGATGCGCGCCTGCTTCTCGGCCGCGCTGGCTTCGATCTTCAGCTTGGCCCAGCCGCTGTCCACCGCCTTGGTCATGCCGCCCATGGCTTCCACTTCATCGAGGATGGCCTGGGCCTTGTCGGCCATCTCCTGGGTCAGGCTCTCCATCAGGTAGCTGCCGGCCCAGGGGTCCACCACGCTGGTGATGTGGGTCTCTTCCTGGATGATGAGTTGGGTGTTGCGCGCGATGCGGGCGCTGAACTCGGTGGGCAGCGCGATGGCTTCGTCAAAGCTGTTGGTGTGCAGGCTTTGGGTGCCGCCGAACACCGCGGCCATGGCTTCGATCGCGGTGCGCACCACGTTGTTGTAGGGGTCCTGCTCGGTCAGGCTCCAGCCGCTGGTCTGGCTGTGGGTGCGCAGCATCAGGCTCTTGGGGTTCTTCGCGTTGAAGCCCTTCATGATGCGGGTCCACAGCAGGCGGGCCGCGCGCATCTTGGCGATTTCCAGGTAGAAGTTCATCCCCACCGCCCAGAAGAAGCTCAGGCGGCCGGCGAAGTCGTCCACGTCCAGGCCCTTGGCCAGGGCGGTCTTCACGTACTCCTTGCCGTCGGCCAGGGTGAAGGCCAGTTCCAGCGCCTGGTTGGCGCCGGCTTCCTGCATGTGGTAGCCGGAGATCGAGATCGAGTTGAACTTCGGCATGTTTTTCGCCGTGTACTCGATGATGTCCCCGATGATCCGCATGCTGGGCTCGGGCGGGTAGATGTAGGTGTTGCGGACCATGAACTCCTTGAGGATGTCGTTCTGGATGGTGCCGCTCAACTTGTCCTGCGCAACGCCCTGCTCTTCCGCCGCCACCACGTAGCCGGCCAGCACCGGCAGCACGGCGCCGTTCATGGTCATGGACACGCTCACCTTGTCCAGCGGGATCTGGTCGAACAGGACCTTCATGTCCTCCACGCTGTCGATCGCCACGCCGGCCTTGCCCACGTCGCCTGTGACGCGCGGATGGTCGCTGTCGTAGCCGCGGTGGGTGGCCAGGTCGAAGGCCACGCTCACGCCCTGCCCGCCGGCCGCCAGGGCCTTGCGGTAGAAGGCGTTGGACTCTTCCGCGGTGGAAAAGCCGGCGTACTGGCGGATGGTCCAGGGCCGCACCGCGTACATGGTGGCCTGGGGGCCGCGGATGAAGGGCTCGAAGCCCGGCAGGGTGTCGGCCAGCGGCAGGTTCGCGGTGTCGGCCGCGGTGTACAGCGGCTTGACCGTGATGCCCTCGGGCGTCACCCAATTCAAGGCGCCCACATCGCCCCCCGGTGCCGACTTGGCAGCGGCCTTGGCCCACTGCTCCAGGCTGACGTTGGCGAATTCATTGGAACGCGACATGGGTTTTCTCCTGGGTGCCTTCACACGGGGTTCACGCGGGACAGCGTCGGCGCCGCCCCTGAGGGCCGGGCTTTGATGCCGGACAACCCCGGGTCAGTCCGCTTGCGCAGCGCCCTGCATTATGCATAATTATGAATTCAAACCGGACACAAACCTGACAAACTCGCCCCGGAACGTCCCAGAAAACGCCATCACCATGTCTGCCGTCCCCGACGCCCTGCCCCGCTCGCTGTCGCCCCGCGCGCTGTACCAGGACGTGGCCGAGCGCCTGCGCCAGCAGATCTTCGCCCGCGTGCTGGAACCCGGCAGCTGGATCGACGAGCAGAAGCTCGCGGCCGAATATGGCATCAGTCGCACGCCCATGCGCGAAGCGCTGAAGGTGCTGGCGGTGGAAGGTCTGGTCACGATGAAGGTGCGGCGCGGCGCCTATGTCACCGAAATGAGCCGCGACGACGTGGCGCAGGTGTACCACCTGCTGGCGCTGCTGGAAAGTGACGCCGCCGGCGAGGTGGCCGCGCGCGCCACCGAAGCACACCTGGTCGAACTTCGCCAACTGCACGACAGGCTGGAAAAGCAGGTGCGCCAGCGCGACGCCTTCTTCGCCGCCAACGAGCAGTTCCACATGAAGCTGCTGGAACTGGCCGACAACCGCTGGCGCCAGCAGATCGTGGCCGACCTGCGCAAGGTGATGAAGCTGAACCGCCACCACAGCCTGTTCAAGCAGGGGCGCCTGGCCGATTCGCTGGCGGAGCACCGCGCCCTGATGAAGGCGTTGGAATCCCACGATGCGGCAGCGGCCACCCGGCTGATGCGCGCGCATTTCGAAAGCGGGCTGGAAGCCGCAGCCCACTGACAACCCGGCGACAAACCCAGGCGCTGCGGCTTCAGCTTCGGGTCAGATGCCCCGGCTACCGTCACGCCCGGCCAGCGCCACCCTTATCGTTTTTCCACGGAGTGAGGACCCCCACGTGAAGATCCACGAATACCAAGGCAAGGAAATCCTGCGCCAGTTTGCGGTGCCGGTGCCCAAGGGCTACCCGGCGTTCACGGTGCAGGAAGCGACCGAAGCGGCGCAGAAGCTGGGCGGCAGCGTCTGGGTGGTGAAAGCGCAAATCCACGCCGGTGGCCGCGGCAAGGGCGGCGGCGTGAAGGTGGCCAAGAGCGTTGACTCGGTCAAGGACCTTGCCGGCCAGATCCTGGGCATGCAGTTGAAGACCCACCAGACCGGCCCCGAAGGCCAGAAGGTGCGCCGGCTGTACATCGAAGAAGGTGCGGACATCTCCAAGGAGTTCTATGTCTCGCTGGTCACCGACCGCGGCTCGCAGAAGGTGGCGCTGATCTGCAGCAGCGAAGGCGGCATGGACATCGAAGAGGTGGCGCATTCCACCCCCGAGAAGATCATCACCGAGCTGGTGGACCCGCTGGTCGGCCTGACCGACGCGCAGGCCAAGAAGGTGGCCGAATCCGTGGGCATGAGCGGCGACACCGTCACGCAAGCCATCACGCTGCTGAAGAACCTGTACCGCTGCTACATGGAGACCGACGCGTCGCTGGTGGAAATCAACCCGCTGAACCGCGACTCCAAGGGCAACCTGATCGCGCTGGACGCCAAGTTCAACTTCGACAGCAACGCCCTGTACCGCCACCCCGAGATCGTGGCCTACCGCGACCTGGACGAAGAAGACCCGGCGGAAGTGGAAGCCAGCAAGTTCGACCTCAGCTACATCAGCCTGGACGGCAACATCGGCTGCCTGGTCAACGGCGCGGGCCTGGCGATGGCGACGATGGACACCATCAAGCTGTTCGGCGGCGAGCCGGCCAACTTCCTGGACGTGGGCGGTGGCGCCACGGCCGAGAAGGTGACCGAGGCCTTCAAGATCATGCTCAAGAACAAGAGCGTCAAGGGCATCCTGGTCAACATCTTCGGCGGCATCATGAAGTGCGACACCATCGCCGAAGGCGTGATCGCGGCGTGCAAGGCGGTGAACCTGCAGGTGCCGCTGGTGGTGCGCATGAAGGGCACCAACGAGGACCTGGGCAAGAAGATGCTGAAGGACTCCGGCCTGCCGATCATCTCGGCAGACACCATGGCGGAAGCCGCCACCAAGATCGTTGCGGCCGTCAAGTAAGGAACCGATATGAGCATCCTGATCAACAAGGACACCAAGGTCATCACGCAGGGCATCACGGGCAAGACGGGTCAGTTCCACACCCGCATGTGCCGCGACTACGCCAACGGCAAGAACTGCTTCGTGGCGGGCGTGAACCCGAAGAAGGCCGGCGAAGACTTCGAAGGCATTCCCATCTACGCCAGCGTGGCCGATGCGAAGCAGCAGACCGGCGCGACGGTCAGCGTGATCTACGTGCCGCCCGCCGGGGCGGCCGCAGCCATCTGGGAAGCGGTGCAGGCCGACCTGGACCTGGCGATCTGCATCACCGAAGGCATCCCGATCCGGGACATGCTGGAAGTCAGAAACAAGATGAAGGCCAAGGAAGCCGCGGGCGGCAAGCGCACGCTGCTGCTGGGGCCGAACTGCCCGGGCACGATCACGCCGGAAGAAATCAAGATCGGCATCATGCCGGGGCACATCCACCGCAAGGGCCGCATCGGGGTGGTGTCACGCTCGGGCACGCTGACCTATGAGGCGGTGGCGCAGCTGACCGAAATCGGGCTGGGCCAGTCCAGCGCGGTGGGCATCGGCGGCGACCCGATCAACGGGTTGAAGCACATCGACGTGATGAAGGCCTTCAACGAGGACCCGGACACCGACGCCGTCATCATGATCGGCGAGATCGGCGGGCCGGACGAGGCGGAAGCGGCGCGCTGGTGCAAGGCCAACATGAAAAAGCCCATCGTGGGCTTCATCGCCGGTGTGACGGCCCCGCCCGGAAAGCGCATGGGCCATGCCGGGGCGCTGATCAGCGGCGGCGCGGACACCGCCGACGCCAAGCTGGCCATCATGGAAGAGTGCGGCTTCAAGGTCACCCGCAACCCCAGCGAGATGGCCAAGCTGCTGAAGGCGCTGCTGAAGTAAGCCGTCAGGCCTCGCATTCCGACCCAGGGCGCCGGGCTTCCGGCGCCCTTTTCATTTCCGGAATCAAAGACTGCTAAGGTAGCGTCAGCGTCGTGTAGCCCACCCGGCGTAAGGTGACGCATCGGCCCCCTATTTCTATTGGAGACACACCATGGCCCTTCCCCGTGACGTTTTTGTTGTTGGTGCCGCACGCACCGCCATTGGCACCTTCGGCGGCAGCCTGAAGGACACCCCGCTGGCCGACCTGGCCACCCTGGTGGTGAAGACCGCGCTGGAGCGCGCTGGTGTCTCCGGCGACAAGGTGGGCCACCTGGCCATGGGCACGGTCATCGCCACCGAGCCGCGCGACGCCTACCTGTCGCGCGTGGCTGCGGTGAACGCCGGCTGCGCCAAGGAAACGCCCGCCTTCAACGTGAACCGCCTGTGCGGCTCGGGCCTGCAGGCCATCATCTCGGCGTCGCAGGCCATCACCCTGGGTGACTGCGAAATTGCCGTCGGCGCCGGTGCCGAAGCCATGTCGCGCGGCGGCTACCTCACCCCGTCGGCCCGCTTCGGTGCCCGCATGGGTGACACGCAGATGCTGGACATGATGGTCGGCGCGCTGCACGACCCCTTCCACAAGATCCACATGGGCATCACGGCCGAGAACGTGGCCGAGCAGTTCGGCATCAGCCGCCAGCAGATGGACGAGTTGTCGGTGGAAAGCCACCGCCGCGCCACCGCCGCCATTGCCGCCGGCTACTTCAAGAGCCAGATCGTTCCGGTGATGCTGAAGACCCGCAAGGGCGAAGTGGCTTTCGACACCGACGAGCACGTGAAGTCCGACACCACGATGGAGACGCTGGGCAAGATGCGCGCCGCCTTCAAGAAGGACGGCTCGGTGACGGCCGGCAATGCCTCGGGCGTGAACGACGGCGCTGGCGCCGTGGTGCTGGCCAGCGGTGATGCGGTCAAGGCCAACGGCCTGAAGGCCATGGCCCGCCTGGTGGGTTACGCCCACGTGGGCGTGGAGCCCACCATCATGGGCATCGGCCCGGTGTCGGCGACGCGCAAGGTGCTGGAACGCACCGGCCTGTCGGTCAAGGACCTGGACGTGATCGAGTCCAACGAAGCCTTCGCCGCGCAGGCCTGCGCGGTGGTCAAGGAACTGGGCCTGGACCCGGCCAAGACCAACCCCAACGGTTCGGGCATTTCGCTGGGCCACCCCATCGGGGCCACCGGCGCCATCATCACCACCAAGGCCATCTACGAACTGCACCGCACCGGCGGCAAGTACGCGCTGGTGACCATGTGCATCGGCGGCGGCCAGGGCATTGCCGCGATCTTCGAACGCGTGTGATCCCGACATCGGACGCCAGGCGTCCGGTTCGCTGAAAGCCTTGAATCACAGCCCCGGTCGCCGAAAGGCGCCGGGGCTGTGTGCTTGGCGGCCGGGCGCTGTCAGGCGTCCGAGGTCGTGGCTTCCAGGCCGTGGCTGATGGCCGCCACCAGGCCTTGAAGTTGCTCACGCAGGCTGGCACTCAGGGCCGCCAGCCCGGCCGCGTCGGTGCCGTTGTGGCAAGCCTGGTCCAGCGCTTCGGCGTCGTGCTGCAGCCCAAAAGCGCCAATCGCTGCGCTGGCCCCCTTCAGCGAATGCATGGCGCGCGCCAGTTGGCGGGGGTCGTCGCCCTGCTGCAGCGCACGCAAGTCGGGGCTGCTGTCAGCGCTTTCGTACAGGGCCGCGAACCGCTTGAGCACCGAGCGGTAGATGCTGTGGCGCCCGCCCATGCGGGCCAGGGCGGTGGCCATGTCCAGGCCCGCCACCGCGGGCAGGCTGGCCGCGGTGGCGCCGGCGCCCCCAGCGTCGGCGCGCGTTTGCGCCGGCCGGCGCGCGCTCAGCCAGTGCAGCAGCGCTGCATACAGTCGATGCGGCTCCACGGGTTTGGCCACCAGTTCGTCCATGCCGGCTTCCTGGCAGGCCTGGCGGTCTTCGGGCTGGGCATTGGCCGTCAGGGCCAACACCGGCAGCTCGCGCCCCCCCGGCAGCAGGCGCAGCGCGCGGGCGGCCTGCAGGCCGTCCAGGTGCGGCATCTGCACGTCCAGCACCACCAGGTCGTAGCGCTGGCGGCGGGCCGCTTCCAGGGCCAGGCGGCCATCGCCCACGGCGTCGACCACCAGCCCGGTGCCGGTCAGCAGTTCAACGAAGAGTTCGCGGTTCACCGCGTTGTCCTCGGCCAGCAGCACCCGCGCCCCGCTGTGCAGTTCGCGCAGGCGCTCGGCCAGAGCGCCCGCGTCGGCTGGGTTCGGCGCACCCAGGGCCTGCAGCATCAGCGGCACCTGGGCGCTCAGGTGCAGCGGCGCACCGGCCGCGGGTGCGGCTTCGGCCTGCGCGGTCGTGGGTGCCGGCAGCCGGGCACTGAACCAGAATCGGCTGCCTCGCCCGGGCTCACTGCTCACGCCCACCTCGCCGCCCATCAGCTCGGCCAGCCGGCGTGTGATGGCCAGCCCCAGGCCGGTGCCGCCAAAGCGCCGGGTGGTGGACGCGTCGCCCTGCTCGAAGGACTGGAACAGCTTGGGCATCACCTCGGCCGGGACGCCCATGCCGGTGTCTTCCACCTCGAAACGGAAGTGGTCGCCGTCCCGGCATTCGCAGTGCAGCCGCACCGCGCCCTGCTCGGTGAACTTGATGGCATTGCTCAGCAGGTTCAGCAGCGCCTGGGCCAGCCGGGTGGCGTCGCCCACCACCCACGCCGGCAGCAATCCAGCGTGCAATTGCAGCGCCAGCCCCTTGGTGGAGGCGCGTTCGCGCATCAGCCCCAGCACGCGGTCCAGCAGGTCCCGCGGCGAGAACACCTGCTGTTCCAGCGCCAGCTTGCCCGATTCGATCTTGGACAGGTCCAGCACGTCGGTCACCACCTGCAGCAGGTGTTCGGCGGCGTCGGACACCCGCAGCAGCCGCTCGGCCTGCGCCGCGGGCAGGCCGTCACGCCGCATCAGGTGGGTCATGCCAATGACCGCGTTCAGCGGGGTGCGGATCTCGTGGCTCATGTTGGCCAGGAAGGCACTCTTGGCCCGGCTGGCCGATTCGGCCCGGTCGCGCGCCTGCACCAGTTCGTCGTTCAGCGCCTGCAGCTTGCCTTGGGCCTGTTTGACCTCGGTGATGTCGGTAGCCAGCACAAAGACGCCGCGCACGCGGTCGATGCCGCGATCGGGCAGGCAATGCACCCAGGCCTGGATGCGGTGGCCTGCAGGGTTGACGAGCTGCCGCTCCACCCTCAGGGTCTCACCGGCCAACGCGGCCCGCATCACAGGCTCGGCCTGCGCGAGGACCTCGTCACCCAGCACGCTGCGCAGGTCGTGGCCCAGCACCTGGTCCGCGGTCTTGCCCAGCCACAGCAGGTGGCTGCGGTTGGAGAAGCGGCACACCAGGTCGGCGTCCCAATAGGCCAGCATGTCGGGCAGGTTGTCGGTGATGCTGCGCAGGAGGTGTTCGCTGGTGGTGCGCGCGGTCACCGCTTCCTGCAGGGCACGGGTGCGCTCCTGCACCAGGTCTTCCAGGTGCAGGCGGTGGCGCTGCAATTCGGCCACCAGGCGCTTGCGCTCGGTGATGTCCTCCGAGATGGCCACCACATGGGTGATGCGCCCATCGGCCTGACGCACCGGCGAGACCTGCACCCATTCGTCGTAGGGGCTGCCGTCCTTGCGCTGCTCCACCAGTTCGCCGCGCCAGGTGTGGCCGTCCAGCACGGTGCGGGTCAGCTCGGCCGCCTGCTGCGGCTGCGCCTGCTGGCGCTGGCGCCAGCGCGGGTTGCCGCCCAGCACGTCTTCGCGGGCGTAGCCGCTGGTGCGTTCGTAGGCGGCGTTCACGTACTCGATGCGCCCGTCCAAATCCATCACGACGATGGAATTGGGGCTTTGCTCCACCGCCAGCGACAGCTTGCGCAACAGCTCGTCGCTGGCGTGGTGCTCGCTGATGTCCTGCATGAAGCCGCGCAACTCCACCACCTGGCCGTCGCGCAGCACCGGCTCGCCCTTGATGCGCACCCATTTGCGCTGGCCCAGCCGGCTCACCATCTCGGCCTCCAGGTCGTAGGGCTGGTGCTGTTGAACTGCCTGGGTGATGGCCTCCTGGATGCGCCGGCGGTGCCGGTCGGCAAACACCTCCAGGCCAGCGCTCAGGTGCACCGGCACATCCTCGTCGGCGTCGTAGATGCGGCGCAGCTCCTGGGTGCGGCGGCCTTCGCCGGTGGCCGGGTCGAAGCTCCAGCCGCCGATGCGGGCCATGGCGCTCACCTGTTCGAACAGCTGTTCGCGTTCCTGCAGCGCCCGCTCGGTGGCCTGCAACTGCTGGGCGGTCTGCAAGGCCTGCTGGTGCTGCTGGCGGGCCTGTTGCAGAAGCAGCTGCTGCGCCGCCAATTGGCGGCGCAGGCGCCAAAGCACGCCCAGCACAGCCAGCAGAAACAGCGCGGCCACAATGGCCGCCCAGAAGAACCCGTCCGCAAAATATGAAAAAGCGGGTGGCGAATTCATGAACACGGGCATCGAAGGTTGGTAGAGGGGCCAGCCGCACACCGGCCCCACGTGGCCGCCAGGCCGGGAGGGGCAGTTTGCCTGCTGCGACGCCATTCGGGGGCACGACGCAGGTCAAGCGGACACCACGCCAGAAACCGGATGATGCAGCACGAAACACCGAACCCCGCATGCCACTGCTCCCCCTGCTTGACCGCCTGAACCCGCGCCGCAGCCTGCGCGCGCGCTTCGCGCTGGTGCTGGGGGCCACCAGCCTGCTGCTGGCCTTCCTGGCCGGGCTGGGGGTGGAGCGACTGGAGCGCCGGCAATTGGAAGCCACGCTGGGCCATGCGGCGCACCAGCGGGCGCAGTTGCTGGCGCGGGTGCTGGACCAGGCGGTGCAGCAGCGTCTGCTGCAATTGCGGCAGGTGGCCGGCCAGCCCCTGCTGGCCAGCGGGCTGATGGAGCCCGGGGACCTGCGCGACCTGCTGGAACGCCTGCGCGCCACCCAGCCCGAATTCGCCTGGCTCGGCCTGGCCAACCCGCAGGGCCGGGTGGACGTGGCCACCAACGCCTTCCTGCAGGGCCGCAGCCTGGCCGCCAGCCCGGCCTTCACCGGCGGGCGGCGCGGCCCCTGGGTGGGTCGGCGTCACGGCGCCGGCCCCCTGGAGGGCCTGCTGCCGCACGACCGCGACGGCCAGCCGCCGCAGCTGCTGGACCTGGCGGTGCCGGTGGTGGACTTCAACGGCCAGCCGCTGGGCGTGCTGCTGGCCGAGCTGGACTGGGTCTGGGTGAAGGCGTTGGTGGACTCGCTGCACCACAACGAGCAGGCTGCCCAGACGGTGGCGCTGGACGCCGACGGCGCGGTGGTGCTGGCCTGGCCCGGCCAGACGGTCAGCGCGCCGACTTTGGCAGCGCTGCAGGCCCTGCAGGCCGAGCCCAGTGCCGGCGTGCTGACCTGGCCGGACGGCGTGGACTACCTCACCGCCGCCGCGCGCACCCCGGTGACGGGGCCCGGTTCAGGCCTGGACCTGCTGCTGCTGGTGCGGCAGGACGCACACAGCGCCTTTGCCGGCGCCGAACAGCTGCGCCAGCGCCTGATGCAGGCCGGCGTGCTGGCCACGTTGGCCACCGTGGTGTTGGCGGCCGTGCTGGCCGGCGCGGTGGTGCGGCCGCTGCGCCGGCTGGCCGATGTGGCCAACCGCCGGCACGCCGGGGAATCCGTTCCCTTTCCGCCCACACCGGATGGCCCGGGTGACGAGGTCCAGGCCCTGGCCGCCACGCTGCACGCCATGGACCAGGCCGTGCGCCAGCGCCTGGCCGACCAGCAGGAGCTGAACGCTGAGCTGGAACAGCGCGTGAGCGCACGCACCGCGCAACTGCAAGCCGCCAACGACGAACTGGACAGCTTTGCCTACGCGGTGAGCCACGACCTGCGCGCCCCGCTGCGGGCCATGGGCGGATTTTCACAGGCCCTGCCGGAGGACCATGCGCCGAAGCTGGACGCAGAGGCACGCCTGTACCTGGACCAGATCATCCTGGCCAGCCAGCGCATGGGCGCGCTGATCGACGGCCTGCTCAGCCTGTCGCGCAGCCTGCGCGGCGACCTGCACGATGGCCCGGTGGACCTGGGCGAGCTGGCGCAGCGCGCCTTCAACGACCTGCGCCTGGCCGAGCCGCAGCGCCAGGTGAGCTTGACATTGACAGGCAACTTGCGCGTGCACGGCGATTCCCGCATGCTGGACGCCGTGATCCGCAACCTCGTGGGCAACGCCTGGAAATACACCGCGCGGCGCGACGATGCACAGCTGCACCTGCAGGAGCAGGTGCGCAACGGCGAACGCTGGTTCTGCATGGCCGACAACGGCGCCGGCTTCGACATGGACCACGCAGGGCGCCTGTTCCAGGCTTTCTCGCGCCTGCACCGGCAGGACGAATTCCCGGGCCTGGGCATCGGCCTGGCCACGGTGCAGCGCATCGTGCGGCGCCACGGGGGCCGCATCGAAGCCCAGGGCCAGGTGGGCCAGGGTGCGCGTTTTTCCTTCACACTGCCATCCGCACCGCTTCAAGGGCGGCCCACCCCATGAAATCACGAACCATCCTGCTGGTGGAAGACAACCCCCAGGACGAAATGCTGATCCTGCGCTCGCTGCAGCGCGCCCACGTGGCCAACCAGGTGGACGTGGTGCGCGACGGCCAGCAGGCGCTGGACTACCTGTTTCGCAGCGGCGAATTCGCCCAGCGCCCGGGCACCGACCTGCCCACCGTGGTGATGCTGGACATCGGCCTGCCGCGGCTGTCGGGCCTGGACGTGTTGCAGCGCCTGCGCCAGGACGAACGCACCAAGCTGCTGCCGGTGGTGATGCTCACCTCGACCGACGAAGAGCGCGACCGGCTGCAAAGCTACCGTGACGGCGCCAACAGCTTCGTGCGCAAGCCCCTGGCCTTTGCCGAATTCGCCGAGACCGTGGCGCGCCTGGGGGTGTACTGGCTGGCCACCAACGAACCCCCGCTGGGCTGAAGGCATGACGCCATCCGCCGCCACCGGCCGGGTCCTGGTTGTCGAAGACACCGAGTCCGACTTCCTGCTGCTGCAGGCCCACCTGCGCAGCCGCGGCTGGGCCGCCCCCTGCCACCGCGTCAGCAATGCCGACGAACTGCAAGCCGCGCTGCAGCAGACCGACTGGCAGGTGGTGCTGGCCGACTACCGCCTGCCCGGCCTGAGCTTCGAGGCCATGCTGCAGCAGGTGCACGACAAGCTGCCGGATCTGCCGGTGATCCTGGTGTCGGGCACCGTGGGCGAAGAGTCGGCGGTGGACCTGCTGCGCAGCGGCGTGGCCGACTTCGTGCTGAAGGACCGCCTGGCCCGTTTGGTGCCCGCCATCGAGCGCAGCCTGGCCGAATTGCAGCGCCGGCGCGACGCCGCCGCCGCGGCACGCGCCCAGGCCGAAAGCGAAGCCTGGAGCCATGCCCTGCTGCAGACCCTGGCCGACGGCCTGTTCGTGGCCCAGGACGGGCAACTGGTGTTCGTGAACCCGGCCCTGGCCCAGACCCTGGACTGCAGCCCTGGCGAACTGGGTGGCCGGCACCTGGACAGCCTGGTGGTGCCCGAGCACCGCGCGCTGTGGTCCAGCCAGGTGCAGCACTGGATGCAGCTGCAGGCCAGCGACGAGGCCTCGCCGCGGCTGGAAGTGCAGCTGCGCCTGCATGACGATGCGCCCGCGCGCTGGGTGGAAATTGCCGCCGCGCGCTTTCGCTTCCGCGATCGCGCCGCGCTGCTGGGCGTGGTGCGTGACGTGGACGAGCGCCACCGCCACCTGGCCGAGCTGCTGCAGTACCGCCAGCACCTGGAAACTTTGGTGGTGGAACGCACCCGCAAGGCCGAAGAAGCCAGCCGGGTGAAGAGCGCCTTCCTGGCCAACATGAGCCACGAAATCCGCACCCCGCTGCAGACCGTGCTGGGCCTCACCGGCCTGATGCAGCGCGAACCCCTGGCACCGCCGCAGGCCCGGCGCATGACGCAGATCGACGCCGCGGCGCGCCACCTGCTGCAGGTGCTGGACAGCATCCTGGACCTGTCCAAGATCGAAGCCGACCAGCTGAAGCTGGAGCTTCAGGACTTCGAACTCGGCGCCCTGCTGGAACAGGTGCGCGCATTGGTGGCCGAGCAGGCCCGGGCCAAGGGCCTGGTGCTGCGTGTGGAAGCCCTGGACACCGCGCTGTGGCTGCGCGGGGACCCCACCCGGCTGCGCCAGGCGCTGCTGAACTACGCCTCCAACGCGGTGAAGTTCACCGAAGCCGGCGGCGTGCGCCTGCGCGCGGTGCCGCTGGACGAGACCCTGCAGCCCATGGTGCTGCGCTTCGAGGTGCAAGACACCGGCCCCGGCATTCCCTCGCAGGACCTGCCGCGGCTGTTCGACGCCTTCGAGCAGGCCGACTCGTCCACCACCCGGCGCCACGGCGGCACCGGGCTGGGCCTGGCCATCACGCGGCGGCTGGCTCAGTTGATGGGCGGCGAGGCCGGCGCGCGCAGCCAGCCCGGCCAGGGCAGCGTGTTCTGGTTCACCGCCCGGCTGGAACGCGGCCGACCGCTGAGCGACGCCGAGCAGAACGACGAACCCGACGCCGCCGCAGTGGAAGCCCAATTGCGCCAGCGCCATGCCGGTGCGCGAGTGCTGCTGGCCGAGGACCATGCGGTCAACCGCGAGGTGGCGGTGGCGCTGCTCAACAGCGTGGGCCTGCAGGTGGATTGCGCCCACAACGGCCACGAGGCCCTGGCGCTGGCGGCGCAGCGGCCCTACGAACTGGTGCTGATGGACATGCAGATGCCCGGCCTGGACGGCCTGGCCGCCACCCGGGCGCTGCGCGAGCTGCCCAATGGCCCGGGCCTGCCCATCCTGGCGCTCACCGCCAACGCCTTTGCCGACGACCGCGAGGCCTGCCGCGCCGCCGGCATGGACGGCTTCATCGCCAAGCCGGTGCGCCCGGCGCGCTTGTTCTCGCAGCTGCTGCATTGGCTGGACGCGGCCGACGCCAGCCGCAGCGTGCATGCCCCGCAGGGCACGCCGCTGCCCGACCCTGCACCGCCGCCGGTGGACATCGCTGCGGCCCCGGACACCGACTTCAGCCGCGCGCTGCAGCGCCTGCGCGGCGACCAGGCGGCGATGGACCGCATCCGCCGCGTGTTCGCGCGCACCCACGCGGGCGACGCCCTGCGGCTGCGCGAACTGCTGGCGCAAGACCGCGGCCCGGAACTGGCGGAACTGCTGCACACCTTGAAGTCGTCTGCCGCCGCGGTGGGCGGCCAGGCGGTGGCCACCGAAGCGGGCGACCTGGAGCGCGCGCTCAAGAGCGGTCTGGCCCTGCCGCGCCTGGCGCCGCGCATGCAGGCCCTGGCCGACAAGCTGGACGAATTGCTGGCCGTGGTGCGGGCCTGAAAGGGGGGAAGCCGTGCGGCTTCAGTCCCACACCAGCCGCGCCACTTCCACCACCCGCTCCAGCTTGCGCCACTGGTCGTCGTGCGACAGCGCATTGCCGTGGTGGGTGCTGGAAAAGCCGCACTGCGGGCTGATGCCCAGTTGCGACAGCGGCACGATGCGCGCGGCTTCGTCGATGCGCCGGCGCAGCGCGTCCACGCTTTCCAGTTCACCCAGCTTGGTGGTCACCAGGCCCAGGATCACGCGCTTGCCGGCGGGCAGCGCCCGCAGCGGCTCGAAGCCGCCGGAGCGTTCGCTGTCGAATTCCATGAAGTAGCCGTCCACGTTCGTCGAGAACATGGCTTCCACCACCGGGTCGTAGCCACCTTCGGCAACCCAGGCGCTCTTGAAGTTGCCGCGGCAGGTGTGGATGGTCACCACCATGTCGGCGGGCTTGGTCGCCAGCGCGGCGTTGATGGTGTCGGCATAGCGCCGTGGCAGCGTGGCCGGGTCGTCGCCGTTGGCGCGGCAGGCGTCCTGGATGCGGGGGTCGCACAGGTAGGCGAAGGTGATGTCGTCCAGTTGCAGGTAGCGGCAGCCCGCGGCGGCGAACTGGGCGATCACGCTGCGGTAGGCCGCGGCCACGTCGTCCCAGAAGGCGTCCATGTCGGGGTACACCTCGCGCGAGATGCTGGCGCGCCCGCCGCGCAGGTGCAGCATGGACGGCGAGGGGATGGTCATCTTCGCGCTGCGTGTGGTGCAGCCCTTCAGGAAGGCGAAGTCGTCCACCATGATGGGCCGGCTGCAGGCCACCCGGCCGGTGACGGCGGTGATGGGCGGCTGCTCGCTCTGGCCGGCGATCTTGAACTTCACGCCGGGGTTTTCCTTCAGCTGCACGCCGTCCAGCTGGGCCAGGAAGTCCAGGTGCCACCAGTCGCGGCGAAATTCCCCATCGGTGATGCTGTGCAGGCCCACCGCCTGCTGGCGCGCCACCGCGTCACGGATGGCGCTGTCTTCGGCCGCGCGCAGGGCCGCGGCGTCGATCTCGCCGCGCTTGAAGCGGGCGCGTTCGCGCGCCAGTTCGGGCGGTCGCAGCAGGCTGCCGACCTGGTCGGCGCGGAAGGGGGGCTTCATGGCACTTTCCTTGAGTTCAAGGCCACTGTGACACGCCGCCCGGCCCGCTGCATCCGGGAACCCCCTGCGCCTACCCGACGCAGGGTGTAAAGAAGTCTCAGGCCGGCGCCAAGCGGAACACGCCCACCGCCTGCACCATGGCCGTGGCCTGCTGCGACAGGCTGGCCGCGGCGGCGGCGCTTTCCTCCACCAGGGCCGCGTTCTGTTGCGTGGCCTGGTCCAGTTGCGTCACCGCGCTGTTCACCTGTTCGATGCCGGAGGTCTGTTCACCGGTGGCGGAGGAAATTTCGGCGATCAGGTCGTTCACGCGCCGCACCTGGGTGACGATCTCGCCCATGGTCTGGCCGGCGTCGCCCACCAGGCGCGCCCCGCCTTCCACCTGCTCCACACTGGCGCCGATCAGGCTCTTGATTTCGCGCGCCGCTTCGGCCGAGCGCTGCGCCAGTGAACGCACTTCACCCGCCACCACCGCAAAGCCGCGGCCCTGCTCGCCGGCACGGGCGGCTTCCACCGCCGCGTTCAGCGCCAGGATGTTGGTCTGGAAGGCGATGCCGTCGATCACACCGATGATGTCGGCGATCTTGCGGCTGGCCTGCGAGATGCTGTGCATGGTTTGCACCACCTGGCCCACCACCTCGCCGCCGCGGGTGGCCACCTGGGTGGCGGACTGCGCCAGCTGCGCCGCCTGGTGGGCGGTGTCGGCGTTGTTCTTGACGGTGGCGGTGAGCTCTTCCATCGACGACGCGGTCTGCTGAAGGCTGCTGGCCTGGCTCTCGGTGCGCGCCGACAGGTCGGCATTGCCGGACGCGATTTGCGCTGAGCCAGTGGCGATGGAATCGCTGGCGTGGCGCACCTGGCCCACCACCCGCGACAGGCTGTCGGCCATGCGGTCCAGCGCGGCCAGCAACTGGCCAGTTTCGTCGTGGGCATGGGTGTTGGCCACCCGCTGGCCCAGGTCGCCGTCGGCCACGGCCTGCGCCAGGCTCACCGCCTGCGCCAGCGGCCGGGTGATGGAGCGCGTGATCAATAAGCCGGCCGTGGCGCCCAGCACCAGCGCCAGCAGCGCGCCGCCGCCCAGCTCGGCATAGGCCGCGCGCAGCATGATGACGGTTTCTGCCGTGCCCTTTTGCATCTCACGTTCCTGGTGCTCGGAAAACTCGCCCAGCGTCTTCAGGTACTGCATCTGCAACTGGAAGCCGCGCTCGGCCAGCAGCGCCCGGGCTTCGTCCAGGCGGTAGGCTTGCACCATGGTCTCGAACTGGTCCAGCGCGCCGCGCCAGGCGTCGCGCTGCTGCAGCATCACGGGCATCAGGCGCCGGTCCTCGTCGCTGTCAAGCAAGGGTTGGAGCTGTTGGTAGATCTTGTTGCCCGCCTCGCGGCTGCCGCGCAGGCCGTTCAGCGCGACCATGCGGCGATCGTGGGACTCCTGGATCAGCACGTCGCGGCTGATCGCGGCCTGGCGGTTGACCTCTTCCTCCAATTGCCCGGCCAGGCGCGAGGCCTTGTGCAGGTGGGTGGTGACTTCCTGCACCTCGGCGCCCAGATGCGCCAGCGTGCTGGCGGCCAAGGCCGCCAGCACCAGCAGCAGGCCCAGGCAGATGGCGATCGCCAGGCCGATGCGCTGGCCAATGCGAAGTCGAAACAGTGCGGTCACGGTGAATTCCTTTGGGCGCGTTCAGGCCACGGAGTGCAGCACCTGGCACCTTAGGCCGTCCCGCCGGGGTGCAATGGGCGGAAAAAAGCGGCCTGAAGGCCGCTGTTTCCCATCCAGGGTGGGGCGATCAGGCCACGCCGTGGTAACGCCGGTACCAGTCCACGAACTGCTGCACGCCCGCACCCAGCGGCATGGCCGGGCGGGTGTTGCCGGTCAGGGCCTGCAGGCGGCTGACGTCGGCATAGGTGGCCGGCACATCGCCCGGTTGCATGGGCAGCAGGTTCACCAGCGCCTTCCTGCCCAGCGCGGTTTCGATGGCGGCGATGAAGTCCAGCAGGCGCACAGGCGCATGGCTGCCGATGTTCAGCACCCGCTGCGGCGCGGCACCGTCTTCGGCCACGGGGGCGCGGTCCAGCACCCCGATGACGCCGTCGACGATGTCGTCGATGTAGGTGAAGTCGCGGCTCATGTCGCCGTGGTTGAACACCGGAATCGGCTCGCCGGCCAGGATGGCGCGGGTGAAGGAAAACAGCGCCATGTCCGGCCGGCCCCAGGGCCCGTACACGGTGAAGAAGCGCAAGCCGGTGCTGGGAAAGCCGTACAGGTGGCTGTAGCTGTGCGCCATCAGCTCGTTGGCCTTCTTGGTGGCGGCGTACAGGCTGACCGGGTGGTCCACCGCCTGCGCTTCGGAAAAGGGCATCTCCTTGTTGCCGCCGTACACGCTGGAACTGCTGGCGTACACCAGGTGCTGCGTGGCCTGCTGGCGGCAGCCTTCGAGGATGTTCAGGAAGCCCACCAGGTTGGCCTGGGCATAGGCATGCGGGTGGGTGACCGAATAACGCACGCCGGCCTGCGCGGCCAGGTGCACCACGCGGTCGAATCGTTCGCGCTGGAACAGCGCGGCCATGGCGGCGGTGTCGGCCACATCCAGCTTCTCAAAGGCAAAGCCCGCCTGCGGCTGCAACAAGGCCAGCCGGGCCCGCTTCAGGGCCGGGTCGTAGTAGTCGTTCAGGTTGTCGATGCCCAGCACGCTGTCGCCGCGCGACAGCAGCGCCTGCGACACGTGCATACCAATGAATCCGGCTGCGCCGGTGACCAGCACCTTCATGACGACGTTGCCCCAGGGTTTCAGAAGTTCAGCGCGGCGCCCAGTTCCAGCGCATGGGCGGGGTCACGTTCATTGTCGGCGAAGGCCGCCCCCGGCTTGAAGCGGGACCACCTCAACGTCAGCTCCCATTGCCGCCACTCGCGCAGGGAAAGCGCCAGATCCCACTCTACGCCGATGTCCCGGCTGCTGCCCAGCGGGCTGGCCGACAGGCGCGAGCCGCTGATGGTCCGGGCGGCCACCGGCTGGCGAAACCGGTGGCGCAACAACTCGATCGAGCTGTTGTTCAGCACCCGCACCCCCGCGCCCACCTGGGTGATGGCCATGTTGGCCAGGTCGGGCTGCAGCACCTCGCCGTAGTTGCGCAGGCGCTTCACGCCGGCCACCCGGGCCTTGTTCTCATGCAGGCCGGTCTGGCGGAAGTTGGCGTCCAGCGTGGGGCTGCTTTCGCCACCCGAGCCGCGCGCATGGCCCACGATCAGTGCCGGCCGCAGCGGCAGCATCGTGGCCACCAGGGTGGCACCCAGGTCCAGCGCGTGGCCGCGCACACGACGCTGGCTGGTGCCGGTGGCGACGTTGGCGTCGTTGAAGCTGGTGCGGCGTTCACGGCCTCGCACCACCGCGCCGTCGGCCCAGTAGCCCAGGCGCCAGCCGTTGTCGGGGCGGAACTCGCCGCTGGCGCGCAGGCCCAGCCAGCGGCCGTTGAAATCGCTGGGGTCGGTGGCGTCCGAATCGGCGAAGGCGGCGCCGGTGGCCGGTGTGCCGGAGCGGTCGCGCTGAAACAGCCAGAAGCCGTCCAGGGTGTGACGGCCCGGCAGCTTCCAGGTCAGCTGGCCGAACCAGCGGTCCACGCCCTTGCTGCCGGGCGGGATGGCGCTGTCGGCCGACGAGAGGCGCGCCACCTCGCGGCCGAAGCCGGTGTCCAGGCGCCACTTGTCGCCGTTGTACAGCGCGCGCACGGCGTCCAGGTCGTCGTCCCACCAGAAGGCGCGGCGGTCGATCAGCGCCACGCGGCCGACCTGCACGCTCCAGGGCGTGCCGCCCAGCCGGTCCACTTTCACCCAGGTCTGCCCGCGCTCGAGCGACCGGTTGCGCGTGACGCCCGGGCTGCCCTGGGTGCGCCGGGCATCGGCCAGGCCCACCGCCTGCACATAGGCTTCCACGTCCGGCCCGAAACGGCTGCGCGCTTCCAGCTTGATTTCGTGGTCGCGCACGCGGCGGTCGCGCACACGGCTGGTCTTCAGGTCGAAGTTGCCGCGGGTCTCGTCGGTGTACTCCCAACTGCCGGTCAGTTGCACCGGGTGGTCGAACAGGCTGACGGTGAAGGGCACCTCAGGCCGGCGGTCGTATTCCCGCTGGCCGACCTTGTCAGAGGGCGCCGCCACCACCGCATCGGGGGCCGGCGGCGGCGTGGGCACGGACGCGCAGGCGCCCAGCACGGCGACCAGGCACAGGACAGACAGACGAGCGGAAATCATGGAGGGGTCCGGAAAGAGGAGGCCGAGAGGCCGCGGCGCGCCCAGGCGCTGCGGCTCAGTTCAAAAGGGCCTGGGCAGGCAGCAGTTGGGGCATCAGGTGCCAGCTCAACCGGGGGTGGCCAGACAGCGCCGCCAGCACCTCGCGCAGCAGGTCGAACTCGGCCTGCTCCATCGCCGCGTGGTGCAGCATCAGGCCCAGGGGCTGGCCGCTGGCGGCACAGGCCTGCAGCGCCCGCGCCAGGTCGGCCAGGGCGGCCTGGCTGCCGCCTTCGCGCTGGTGCTTGCACCAGTCCACGTCCACACCGATCTCGGGCAGCGCCGACTGCGCCTGCTGCGTGAGCGCGCCGCGGTCGCGCGACAAGCCGGCAAAGCCCAGTTCCGCCAACAGCCGGGGTGTTTCGGCGCTGCAGCGGTTCCAGGGCGGTGTGAACAGCGGCGACAGGCGGTGGCCGAAGGCCTGCTGCAAGCGGGCCTGGCCCTGGGCGATGTCCTGCAATTGCTGCGCGCTGCTGCGGGCGTCGCCGAATTCACACTTGCGGCCCAGCACCTGGTGGTTGGTGTGGGTGTGGCCGTGCTGGTGCACGCCCAGCAGACTGGGGTGGGCCTCCAGGCGGGCGTTCAATTCGCGCACCAGCGTGTCGCCCAGGGCCGCGGGGATGGCCGCCAGGTCCATGGGAACGCCAGCGGCCAGCGTGGCGTCGCACAGCGCCAGTTGCCGTGCATCGTCCCAGCCGGCGTCGTCGTCGCGGATGAAGCAGGGCAGCGGCGGCGTGGATGCCGGCAGCGCATCCACGCTGCGCAGCAGCGCGGTCAAGGCGTCGGACATGCCGCCTCCCGGGGCGCCGCCGCGGGCTTCGTGGCCAGGGCGGCCAGGATGTGGGCGCTGCGCGTGGCGCCGTCCAGCGCCAGCGCGGCCGGGCGCGGCGTGAAGCCCAGCAGCTGCTGCAGCGCTTCGGCCAGCGCGGCGGCATCCATCGGCACCTGCGGCAGGCACAGCATCGCGCCCAGTTTTTGCAGCTTTTCGGCCCGGCCCCGCTGTTCGTTTTCGGTCTTGGTTTCGTAGGGGGCCACCAGGGCCGGCACGCCGGCCACCACCAGGTCCAGCGCGGTGTTGTAGCCGCACTGGGACAGCGACGCGCGAGCGACGCGCATCTCGGCCACCATGTCGGGCACATGGCGCAGCAGGGTCACATCGGGCAGGCCGGCCACGCGCTGCTGCAGCGCAGCCCAAGCCGGATCGGGCAGGAAGGGGCCGGCCACGATGCGCAGCGGCAGCGGCGCCTTCAGCAGCGCGCGGGCGTCCAGCACGGTGTTGAAGAGCTGTTCGCCAACGATGCCCCCGCCGGCCGACACCAACAGGTGGGCCCCGCGTGTCGGCGATGCCTGCCGTTCACGCGAGGGCACCACGTACCCGGTGTGGAAGACCGGCGTCGTCATCGGCCGGCGGGGGCGAAACGTGGACTCCAGTCGCGCGAAGTTGGCGTCCGAATGCACCAGCACGGCGTCGAAGTAGCGGTCGGTGATCCAGCGCGCGCGGTCGTCGTGGTGCTGCTGGTCGGGCCGCGCGTCCACCAGGATGTCGCGCAGGCTGCACACCACCTGGGCCGGCCGCGCCTGGCGCCGGGCGGCACGGATCAGCGGCAGGATCTCGCCGGCGAACTTCTTGCGGCCGAAGGGAAACAGCTCCACCAGCAGCACCGCGGGCTGCACGCGCGCCACCGCGGCGTCGATCAAGCTGCGGCGCTGGGCCTTGGCGGCCTTGACGTCGAAGCCGGCGTCGCGGCTGATGACGGTGTGGCCGTCGTCCATGCCCAGCGGCGGCAGGTCGATCAGTTCCATGCCGGCGGGCACCGGCACGCCCGGCGGCAGGCGCCCGCCGTTGAGG
Organism: Burkholderiales bacterium JOSHI_001; assembly: GCA_000244995.1. Taxonomy (NCBI): domain Bacteria; kingdom Pseudomonadati; phylum Pseudomonadota; class Betaproteobacteria; order Burkholderiales; species Burkholderiales bacterium JOSHI_001. The sequence goes on from CM001438.1 coordinate 4,420,387, forward strand.
AACACCACCTGGAAGTGGCGCAGCAGCGCGTCCACCAGCGCAAAGCTGCGCGTGAGGTGGCCAATGCCCAGCGAGTGCTGGCAATAGAACAGCAGGGTGGGTTTCATGGCAGCGTACTTCATGCCGTTTCAGGCCTGACGGCGCTCCACCAGGGCCAGGTAGGTGCCGCGCTGGCGCAGCAGGTAATCGTGCGTGCCCTGCTCCACCAACTGCCCGGCCTGCAGCACCAGCACGCGGTCGTAGCGCGCCATGTCGGCCATGTCGTGCGCGATGACCACCAGGGTGCCCTTGTGCACCCGCGCCACCGACTCGTTGATCAGGCGCGCGGACACCGGGTCGATGGACGCGGTGGGCTCGTCCATCACCAGGATGGCGGGTTCCTTCACCAGCGCACGGGCCAGGCACAGGCGCTGGCGCTGGCCACCGGACAGCGACGCGGCGCGCTCGCCCAGTTCGGTGTCGTAGCCCTCGGGCAGGTCGATGATGAATTCATGCGCCCGCGCGGCACGAGCCGCGGCTTCCACCGCTTCCATCGGTGCGTCAGGGCGGCCGTAGGCGATGTTCTCGCGCACCGACACGCCGAACAGCATGTTGTCCTGCAGCACGATGCCGATCTCGCGCCGCAGGCTTTCGCGGGTGTAGCGGCGGATGTCGATGCCGTCGATCAGGATGCGCCCGCCGGTGGGGTCGTACAGGCGCAGCAGCAGGTTCATCAGCGTGGACTTGCCGGCGCCCGACGGGCCCACCAGCGCCACGCGTTCGCCAGCGGCGATGCGCAGGTTCAGGCCCTGCACGATGGGCTTGTCGGCCTGGTAGGCAAAGCTGACGTCCTCGAACACGATCTCGCCGGCCGGCGCCACCAGTTCAACAGCGTCGGGCGCGTCGGCGATGTCGGGCTCCAGGTCCAGGATGTCGGACACGCGCTGCGCGCTGGCCGAGGCGCGCGAGAACTTGGCCGCCAGCCGGCCCAGGTCGCGCACCGGCTTGTACAGGCCGGTGACGTAGGTGACGAAGACCAGCAGTTCACCCGGTGTGAGCCGGCCGCCCAGCACTTCGCGCGCGCCCATCAGCACGGTGACCGCGGTGCCGGCCGCGCCCACCACGGCGATGGCCTTGACGATGGCGCCGCTGGTGCGCGTGGCGCGCATGCCGCTTTCGTAGTTGGACTCGATCTCGTGCTTGAAGCGGTCTTCCTCGAAACTCTGGCGGCCGAAAGCCTGCACCAGGGCGATGGAGGACAGCACCTCGTTCAGGCGCGAGGTCATGCGGCCTTCGTGGCGGCGTTGTTCACGCGCGCTGGCCTTGACCTGGCGGTTCAGGTAGAAGATGACGCCCAGCAACGGCGGCAGCGTGGTGGCCACCAGCAGCGCCAGTTGCCAGTTCAACATGAACATCACCGCCATGGTGGCGATGAGGGTGACGATGTGGCGGCCGAAGGTCAGGGCCCATTCGGCGAACATCTCGCGCAGCAGGTTGGTGTCGCCCGCCACGCGGGTGAGCAGCTCGCCGGTGTGCTGGGCGCGGTGGTGCGCCAGCGACAGCCGCTGCAGGTGCGCAAACAACTCGCCGCGCAGCCGCCAGGTGATGCGGTGGCCCACCTGGGCGCTGGTGTAGAGCTGCAGGTAGGACAGGCTGCCGTTGGCCAGGGCCAGCAGCGCGATGGCGCCGGCCGACGCCAGCAGCGCCGGCCAGGCGCCCCAGTCCAGCAGGGGCTGCAGCAGGCGCAGGCTCTCGGGCAAGGGCTTGGCCAGCAGGATGTGGTCGAAGATCACCTTCAGCGGCCAGGGCGCCAGCACCTCGGCCAGCACCACGCCCACCAGGCCCACGGTGGCCAGCAGCACGGCCACGCGCTGCTCCTTCAGGCAGCCCAGCACCAGCGCGCGCAGGCGCTGGCCGGCTTGCGGCTTGGGCGCCACGGTGTCGGGGGCGGGTGTGGTGATGTCAGGCGCGTTCATGCGGCCACCTCGATGGGGCTGGGCGATTCCAGGTCGGTGAGCGCCGCGGCGCGCTGCAGGTGCTGGCGCACTTCGCCGCGCCAGTCGACGCGCTGGAACTTGAAGGCCCGGCCGGCCTGCAGCAGGCTTTGCACCGCCAGGTGCCAACGCAGGCGCGACAGGTCGAAGTGTTCGCCTTGCTGCTGCGCGTAGGCCGCCAGCATCAGCGGGCCCAGTTCGCCGGCGCGACCGCTGGTGCCCAGCTTGGTGACGAACTCGGCCAGGTCTTCCATCGGGTCGCCCAGCACGAACTCGTCGAAGTCAAACAGCACCACCCGGTCGCCATGCAGCCAGACCTGGTCGGGGTGAAAGTCGCCATGGATCACGGTGGCGGCGAAGGGCGCCAGGCGGTCGGCGGCGGCTTCGATGCGGCGGGCCACGTCCGCGGCCCGGCCAGCCAGTTCGGGCGCCACGCGGGCGATCTTGTTGCGGCGGCGCTGCACCTCGCGCAGCCAGTGCGGCTGATCGCGCACCAGCGTGCCCAGCAGCGCGCGCGGGGCCCCGTGCACCGCGGCCAGGGCGTGCACCAGGCGGCCCGGCAGCAGGCGCAGGGCGTCGGCGTCCAGCAGCGGCAGCACCTGCGTGAGCGGCTGGCCTGGCGCTTCGGCCTGCCACACGGTGTGGGTGATGTCGCAATAGCCCATGGGCTGGGCCACCAGCGGTGCCAGCGGCTTGAGCTGCGCCTGGTCCCAGAAGTGGCTGAAGCGGCGGTGGATGATCTGGCCGCGGGCGTCGAAGAAGGTCTTGGCGAACAGCCGGTGCACCGGGCCGTCTTGCGCCGCGGTGCTGTAGCACAGGCTGGCGCGCACTTCGGGTTCGTAGCGCAGCGCCTGGGCGCTGTGGGCGCGGCGGCCCCACCAGTCGTCGGCGGCGCGCGGATTCAGCAGCGCGCCCAGCTGCGGCAGACCGGGGTCGTGCGGCCAGGCCCACAGCAGCAGGTCCAGTTCGGGCAGGTGCAGGGTGGGCGTGGCGCCGTCACGCGCGTCGGCGCTGGCGCCGTGGCGGAACATCTTGGCGAAGAAGCTGCGGCTGACGCTGGCCTGGGTGACCGGGTGCTGCAGCTGCACGTCATACACCAGGGTCATGGGCACCGGGTTGCGGTGGATGGACGAACTGCGCCGGACCTTGTCGGTGCGCACGGCCTGCACCCGCCAGCCTTCGTGCAGGCACTCGGGCAGCAGCGTGGCGAAGCGCTGCGCCATGGCCTGCCCATCCAGGCACTGCTCCATCAGGGGCTGCGGCGGCAGCACGTCATCGTTCATGGCCGCAGGTCCAGGTCAGGTGCATCGGCCAGCAGGTCGGCCAAGGCGATGAGTTGCGGCACATTGGCCAGGCGGCCGGGCTTGAGGTTGACCACGCTGCGCCAGATGCGGTCCACCATCAGGTGCCAGGCGGCCGACCAGGCCAGCGCGGGCTCGAACAGGGCGGCGCCGCCTTCGGACACATAACCGTGCAGCATGGCGCGCCAGGACGGCGCGTCCCGGTGCGCCGGCGCGCCGTCCAGCAGGGCCCGGTACATGCCTTCGGCGATCCAGGCGCCGAACTCCATCACCGCCGGGCCGCGCTGCGCGCCGTCCAGGTCGATGAGGGACAGGGCGTCGTCGTCAGCCGCATCAACCAGGATGTTGCGCGGGTGCAGGTCACCGTGCAGGGTGACCGGGGCCACGCCCTGCAGCCAGTGCAGGCCCAGCATCAGCCGGCCGGCCAGTTGTTTCAGCGCGCGTTCGTGCTGCGGCAGCGCCAGGGTCAGCACCCGCGACACCTCCAGCAGCCGCGCGTGCATGGCGTCCACCTGCACCGGCACGCCGCTGCCCAGCGGGCTGCCGTGCAGGGCCGCGAGTTGTGCGCCCAGGGCCGGGGCCAGGCGGGCGATGTCCTCGGGTGAACGCTCACCCAACGGGGACCCGGGCAGCTCGGTCTGCCAGTGCAGGCCGAATTCGGGCTGCCACAGCAGGGCGCGCGGCGTGCGCAGCACACCCGCCAGTGCGGCCGGGCTGTGGCCCAGTTCGCGCAGGGTGGCGTGCACGGACTGGCCGTCGGGCTCCAGGCTGGCCTTGGCGAACAACACGGTGTGGCGCGGCTCGCCGTCGGCGCGCCATTGCAGCGAAACGCGGGCGGTGAGCCGGCTTTCGGGCACGTACTGCACCACATCCACCTCGTGGCCGAGCAGTTCGTTCGCGCCGCGGTGCAGCGCCGCCAGCACCGCCGGCAGCACCTGGGTGCGCATGCGCTGCGCATCCACCAGGACCTGGGGCGCCTGCAGCTTGGCGTCGTTGGGCCACCACCAGGTCAGCATGTCCAGCGCCGGCAGGCGGGCCAGCATGGGGCCGGCCGGGCTGGCGCACATCGGGTTGCGCAGGGCCTGCACATGGCGACGTTCCGATTCACCGCCGCTGCACAGGCGCGCGGCCACGCGCTGTTCAAACACCGGGCCGCCGTCCTGGCTGAGCTTCAGCTGGTAGGACAAGGTGCAGTTGCGGTGCGGCCGGTACTTCACCCGGTCCAGGTGGCAGGCCTTGACCTGCAGGCCATGCGCGCGCGTGGCTTCATTGAACACGCCCGCCATGCAGCGCTCGTCCAGCGCCTGCGCCAGTTGCGGCAGCGCGGGGTCGGCGGGCAGCAGCGAGGCGGCGCTCATGCACCGTCTCCCACCTGCAGCGGCAGGTCGCCCTGTGGCCCGCGCAGGGTGGCACCCGGGTGCGACATGGCGCGCACCACCTGGCCCTGGGCGTCCACGCGCCAGTGCAGCCAGCGGCCGGAAAAATGCAGGTCGCCCCCACCGGCCGCGCCGGCGAGGCGCCAGACCTCTGCAATGCCACCGCGGGCATGGAACCAGCCATCGGCGGTCGGAACCCCGTCGATGTCCAGTTCCACGCGCAGCGCGGTGGCATGCGGGTCACTCTCCTCCTGCACACCCGGGAACACCGGCAGCGCACGCAGTCGCAGCGCCGCAGCGCCAGCGCCGTGGGGCAGCAGCACGGTGTCGAAATCCACATCCTGGCCCTGGGCGCGGGTGCGCCACACCGGCGCGGCGTCCTTGTGGCCGTACAGCGCCGACACCCAGCCGGGTTCCAGCACGCCCACCTGGCCGTCGCGCTGCAGCTGCGCCGCGCGCAGGCCGGCGCTGGCCAGGTACTGCGCCGTCGCATCACCCGACAGGCGTGTGGTGCCTTCGGCGGCGGCGCCGAGCTGGAAGCTCAGTGCGTAGCCGTGTTCGCTGGGCGCGCGCAGCCAGTCGCTGACGATCCAGTAGCGGCGGTCCACAAAGACGATGCAGCGTTCGTGCACCGCGTCGTATTCATGGCTGGCGGCACGGCCGTGCAGCAGGTCCAGCGACGGGCCATGCTGGCTGTCCAGCAACAGCGTGTCGGGCGCCGGACCGCCGATCTTGTGCCGCACCGAACCGGGCGCATGGCGCGACGCTTCCTTGATGGCCTTGGGCGCATAACGGGTCTGGTGGCGGCCGTCCACGCACACGGTGTTGTGGGCCGCGGTGCCGCGGAAATGCACGCGCCAGTTCAGGTCACCGGCTTCGCTGTAGGTGTAGCGGCCGGGGTCCACCACCAGGGCCTGGCCGTTCGCGGCCAGCTCGAAATGCAGCGCGTCGAAGTGGCCGTGGTTGCCTTCGCCCAGCGGGCCGCAGTCGAACACCAGGTGCTGCGCCTGCCGGAAGCTGGCCGCGTCGCCCCAGGCGCTGCGCAGCACGTGGTAGCCGCTGGCCGGGAAGTGCGCCACGCGCTGCGCCGGCGGTGTGCCTTCGCGGCCCTGGGTGGCGACGAACTGCATGTCGCCCCGGTCGAAGAGCGTCGCCCCCAGCGCCAGCAGCGGCAGGTAGCTGCGTGCGTCGCCGTCGCTGAAAGACGGCGCCACGCCATTGGGCGCGTGCACGTGCAGCGCAAATTCCAGGCCCTTTTCCAGCGCCGCGTCCATGTCCGGCGGCACCGGCACGCCGTTGCGCGCGGCCAGCTGGCGCACCTGCAGCCAGTTGCGCAGGGCCAGGTGGTGGTAGTCGGTGGACAGCTCGCAGTGCACGCCGTCGGCCATCAGGTCGGCCTGGATGTTGACCAGGGTCTGCGCCAGCGCGAAGGTGCGCCAGTGCGCCGAGCGCTCGAACTCGGGAAACACCACGCCGGCCAGGAAGATGGCCAGCAGCTCCAGCGTGCGGTGGTTGCGCTTGGGCGTGAGGTTCTCGCACAGGAACTCCACCTGGGCGTGCAGGGACTCCAGCAGGCGGCGGAAGAATGCGGCGTCGAGGGGCGCCACGTCGCCATTGGCGCGCCCGTGGAACACCAGGCCGTGCAGGCTGTAGATCCAGTTCTGCACCCGCCGGCCGGTCACATCGGCGGCGATGAATCCCACCGGCGTCACCTTCATCCAGCCGTCGGCCAGTTGGGCCCAACGCAGCGCGTAGCTGGTGTCGCCGCTGGCCTGCCAGGCCTGCGCCAGGCCCACCGCGTAGTAGAACTTGTGCAGCAGGATGTGCCACTCGACGTCGCGGCTGGGGTTGTGCAGCCAATCCACCGGGTCGCTCAGGGCATGGGTTTCGCCGTTGAACTCGAAGCGGCCCAGCATGATGCCGGCCATGCGCGCCGGCAAGATCTCCATCGGGTCGATGACGGCGTCGAAGTGCACGCCGCGCGGCGCGCGGAAGTGCGCCAGCAGCGCGACGTCGTCCAGGCCGCGCCAGGGCGCGCGCAGCAGCGCCGCCCCTGCGGCGGGGTCGTTGCTGGCGGGCGCCCGGGCCCGGTCCAGCAGCGTCTGTTTCACGGCGTCACCCCATCGGCCACGTCCTGCCGCACGGCGTCGCCGGCCTGGTCCTGCGCGCGCCTGAGCTGGGCCACGAACAGGTCGCGCAGGGCCACGGTGGTGCGGCGTGAATCGAAGCAATCGCAGATGCGGTCTCGGGCCTGGCGCGCCACGCGGGCGTGCAGCTCGCGGTCGGTGATCAGGCGCTCCAGCGCGCGCGCCAGCGCGGGCGCGTCGCGCGGCGGCACCAGCAGGCCGTGCACCTCGTCGTCGATCATTTCCGGAATGCCCGAGATGTTGGTGGACACCACCGGCACGCCCATGGCCATGGCCTCGGCCAGCACGTTGGGGAAGCCGTCGCGGTCGCCGTCTTCCATCACCTGGCAAGGCAGGGCGAAGATGCTGGCGCCGCGGTACACCTCGCGCAGCGCGTCCTGCGCCATGGCGCGCTGCATGCGCACGCTGTCGGCCAGGCCCAGGGCTTCGATCTGGGCCTGGATGGCGTCGGAAGCGCTGCCCTTCTCGCCCACGATCACGCACTGGAAGCGCACCCCGCGCTGCTTCAGCAGCCCGCAGGCGGCCACCAGCTGGTCGAAGCCCTTCTTTTCGACGAAGCGGCCCACCGACAGGATCAGCGGCGCGGCGTCGGCCGCCGGCGGCTGGCCGGAGGGCGAGAACCAGTCGGTGTCCAGCCCGTGGTAGATGGTGTGCACCTCGTCGGGCCGCGCATGGCGGGCGCGCAGCACATGGGCATTGGCGCAGGTGCAAGTGGCCACGAAGCGCGCTGCGCCCAGCTTGGTTTCCAGCAGCTTGCCCGGGTTCAGGTCGGCCTGGTAGATGTCCTTGGCGTGGGCGGTGAAGGAAAACGGGATGCCGGTCAAACGGCTGGCGAACCAGGTGATGGTGGCCACGCCGTGGCAGAAATGGCCATGCAGGTGGCCCACATCGCCAGCTTGCAGCACGTCGTGCGCAATGCGCCCGGCCTGCAGGAATTCCTTGATGTAGACCTTGCGCAGCGCGAAGCCCTTGCCTTCGCCTTGGGCGTCTGAACCGCGTGGGCGGTGCTGCCAGGACAACGCCACCGCACTGGCGGCGGTGCGCAGCCAGGCCAGGGGGCGCTGGCGGATCAGGGCGCGGTGCGCCGGCCAGAAGGTGGGCAGGTTGCTGCGCAGCCAGGGCAGCAGCGTGGCGCCCGACAGCGACGTGGCCTTGGGCAGGTAGGTCAAGGGCGCGCGGATCTGCGCCACGACCGGGTGCACCATGGGTTCGTTCTCGCGCTTCACCGAGAACAGCCGCAGCGGCTGGCCCAGCCTTTCCAGCTGCAGGATTTCGTGCGCGATGAAGGTTTCCGACAGGCGCGGAAACCCGTTCATCACATAGGCAACGACGTTCTTGGTCTTCATGGTTCGGTCACCAGGGTGCGCGTTGCCCGACCGGGCGGCAGCTTGGCTTCGGTCGCCGCCGCGGCCGGTGCCGTTTGGCCCTGGGCATGCGCCGCCTGGTGGCCCTGGGCCAGCAACTGCATCACCAGCGACAGGTTGCGGTCGTTGTCGAAGTTCTGGGTGACGGTCTCGCGCGCGGCGCGGGCCAGTTCAGCGCCCAGTGCGCCGCCTTCGGCACGGTCGTCGATCAGTTGGGCGATGGCGTCGGCCAGCGCCGCGGGCTCGTCGGGCTCCACCAGCAGGCCGCTCTTGCGGTGCTGCACCAGTTCAGGAATGCCCGACACCCGGGTGGCCACCACCGGAACGCCGATCGCCATGGCCTCCAGCAGCACATTGGGGATGCCGTCGCGGTCACCGTCGGCGGCCACGCGCGAGGGCTGCACGAACACCGCCGCACGGGCATAGCGTTCGATGACATGTTCACGCGTCAGCTTGCCGGCCAGCACCACCTCGTCCTGCAGGCCGTTGGCCGCGATCTGCGCGGCCAGGCTGTCGTGCTGTTCGCCATAGCCCACGATTTCACAGCGGAAGGGCACACCGCGCGCCTGCAGCAGGCGGCAGGCATTGATCAGGGTGTCCAGGCCCTTCTTTTCGCGCAGCCGGCCCACCGACAGGATCAGCGGCACCAGCGAACCACTGGCGCGCCGCACCGGGTTGAACACACCGTGGTCGATGCCGTGGTACATGCGGTGCACCTGGGCCTGCGGGGCAATGGCACGCAGGGTCTGACAATTGAAGTCGGTGCAGGTCACGGTGAAGCGCGCCGCCTGCAGCTTGCGGCGCAGGTCGGCCGCGTCGGACAGGTAGATGTCCTTGGCATGCGCCGACACCGAGAAGGGCAAACCCGCCACCGCCTGTACCAGTTCGGCCACGTCGGCCGGCTTGGCGATGAAATGGGTGTGCAGGTGGCCCACGCCGTCGCGCCGGCACCGGCGGGCCAGCCAGCCGGCCCGGGCGAAATCGGCCCAGCCCGCGGCACCGCGGCTGGCGGCCTGGCGGGCAGCCTTCAGGTAGCGCGACGGGCTGGCCGCCAGCCAGCCCAGCTGGCAGGCCAGGAAGTCCAGCGGCGCGGCCCAGGGCCTTTCAGGCACCTGGACCACCGGCGAGCGCACGCGCGCGGCCGCACCGTGGCTGACGGCGTCGCTCGGCGGCGCCAGGGTGTAGATGCGCAGGTCCACGCCCAGGCGCTCCAGGCCCAGCACCTCTTCCAGCACAAAGGTTTCGGACAGTTTGGGAAACATGCGCACCAGCAGGCCGATGGGACGGTCCAGTGCTTGTTGGGAGGGGTGGGTCATGGCGGGCGGCGTGGGCTAGGGGTTCGTCGGGCGTGGCGATCGGGCCGGCTTCAGGCCAGCATCGGCGTGGCCAGCGGTTGGTTGGACGCCTGGGCGCTGACCTGCAGCGGCGCCGTGGCCAGCACGCGCCCGGTGGGGGCCACACGCACGGGCGTCAAACCCACCGCCTCCAGCAGCACCTTGCTCACGTGTTCCAGGCCGTCCATGCGACGCAGGTAGGGCGGCGCCACGGGGCCTTCCAGCGCGTCCAGTTCGGCCTGTATGCCGGCCATCAGGGTGCGCGGGCTCAGGTCCTGGGGGTGCAGCATGCGCAGCAGGCCCAGCTGGGCCATGCGCTCGGCACGGATGAACTGCTCCACGCCCGGCTTCACGCGCGGCACCAGCAGGGCGCGCTTCCGCAGCGTGAGCAGTTCGCACACGGTGTTGTAGCCGCCCATGGCCACCACCACGTCGGCCGCGCCCATCAGCGACATCATGTCGTCGCTGAAGTCCTGCACGCTCACATGCGGCAGCAGGCGGGCCGCGTCATGCACGGCGCGGCGGCGCGCATCGGACATTTCCGGGCCGCAGACGATGTGGGTGCGCGGGCACTTCTGGGCCGGCACCGTGCGCAGGCCCTGCAGCACGTTGTCGATCAGACCGTAGCCGTCCTCGCCGCCCCCGGGCGTCACCAGCACCAGGGGCTGCTGGGGCAGCACGCCGATCTGGCGCCGGGCCTCGTCGCGGCCCATGCGGCCGGCTTCGCGGGCGATGTAGCCGCAGAAATTCACCTTGGCCGCGGCAAAGGGCGGGAAGTTGTATTCGGAGCGCAGGTCAAACACCTCGGCGCAGCCCACCACCAGCACCTGGTCGTAGTACTGGCTGATGGCTTCGTAGTAGCCGTTCTTGCGCCAGACACGGCTGGTGCTTTCGGCGCTGTCCAGGATGTCGCGCAGCAGCAGCATCATCTTGGGCCGCTTGGCCGCGCGAGGCAGGGCTTCCAGGGCGCCGGCCAGTTCGTCTTCCACACCGAAGGGCTTCTTGTCCACCAGGATCAGGTCGGGCTCATAGTCGGCGATGGTGGAACGGATGATGTTGGCGCGCAGGCGCACCGTGGCTTCCAGCGACAGCGGCAGGCTGCGCGAGCCGTAGGTGCCGCCCACGTCGCGCTGCAGGCAGGGCAGCTTGACGTAGTCGATGCGGTCTGGAATGCGGAACGCATGCAGCATGGCCGAGCCGGTGATCACCAGCACCGCCACATCGGGGGAGCTTTGCACCAGGTGGCGGGCCACCTCCAGCATGCGGCGGATGTTGCCGAGGCCGAAGGTGTCGTGGGAATAGATCAGTACGCGCTTCACGGTGGGCTTCCTTCCTGCGTCCCCACCCGGCCTTGTGTCGGGATGTGAACTGGTTGGGAAATATTTCCCATTCCCAGATGCAGGTTCCGGGCCAGCCGTCACGGAATCGTCACACTGTTGATTTGCTTGACTTTTTTCACGCCCCGCGTCCTGCTCGACCCACAACATGGGGCAAATGCCCAATGATGGGTGTCAGGAGCCCCAGGTTTTCCCCAGGCAGTTTTCCCGGTCCCACCCGTCTAGGCGAGGTATCGGCTGCTGAACCGGGGCGCGTATGATGAATGGGAAAGGTTTCCCATGAACCCGGCTCCCACCGCCCCTGCCCCGGCCGCCACGGCGGCCAAGCCCGCTTCGCCCACGCGCCGGCGCTTTCAACTCAGCCGCTGGTTCGGCCTGGTGGCGGCACTGACCATTGCCGCCATCGCAGTGGCCAGCGTCACGCTGATGGGCTGGTTCGTCACCCAGCGCATGCTGTGGCAGGAGGGCGCGTTGACGCGCGAGTTCGTGCAAAGCCTGGTGATGGTGGAAAAACCGCTGCAGGCCTTTTTCCGCAACCCGACCTTGCCGATCGCCCCCGAGGTGGAAGAGCCCTTCGAGCACATCGCGCGCCTGCCCGACATGCTGCGGGCCAATGTGTATGACCGCAACCGCCGCGTCATCTGGTCCAGCGACAAGCTGCTGGTGGGCCGCCAGTTCGGCCCCAACGACGAACTGGACCTGGCGCTCACCGGCGCGGTGGTGGTGGAGAAGAAGACCGAGGAAGAACGCCGCCACGGCAAGGCCGAGTACGTGGCGCTGCAGCAGATCGACCCGCTGTTCGTGGAGATCTACGTGCCGGTGCTGGACGTGGACAGCGGCCAGGTGCTGGGCGCGATCGAGTTCTACAAGAACCCGCGCAGCCTGACGCGCATCCTGGCGCAGTTGCGCCTGTACATCGCGCTCGGTGCCCTGGGCTTCGGGGCCATGCTGTTCGCGGCGCTGTTCGGCCTGGTGCGGCGTGCCGACCGCACGCTGCAGGACCAGCAGAAGCAACTGGTGCAGGCCGAGTCCTTCGCCGTGCTGGGCGAGATGAGCTCGGTGGTGGCGCACGGCATCCGCAACCCGCTGGCGGCGATCCGCAGCTCGGCCGAGCTGATGCTGGACAGCCCCGACGCCGACGCCGCCGACAGCGCGCGCGACATCGTCTCCGAGAGCGACCGCCTGGGCGCCTGGCTGCGCGAACTGCTCACCTACACCCGGGCGCCGGAAAGCGAGGCCCAGCCGGTGGCGCTGGGTGCGCTCACACGCAGCCTGCTGCAGGAATACGCGCGCGAATTCGACCGCCGCCACATCGGCGCCAGCTGCACCGTGGACGACCGCCTGCCGGCGGTGCGTGGCGACGCGCTGGGCCTGGGTCAGGTGCTGCGCAGCATCCTGGCGAACGCCCTGGAAGCGCTGCCCGACGGCGGCCGGGTGCAGGTCAGCGCCGAACTCGACGCGGCCAGCCGCATGGTGAGCCTGCGGGTGGAAGACAACGGCCCGGGCATGACGCGCGAACAGCGCGAACGCGTGGGCAAGCCGCTTTACACGACCAAGCCCCAGGGCATGGGCGTGGGCCTGGCACTGGCACGGCGGGTGGTGGAACGCGCCGGCGGCCAGTTGACGATTGAAAGCGAAAGCGGCCGGGGCACCACCGTCACGCTGCTGCTGCGTGCCGCCTGACGGCCCGCCCCGCCCTTCACCCGAGAACCTGCATGCCCGGCGCCATCCTGATCATCGAAGACGAAGCCGTGCTGGCCAAGAACATGCGCATCTACCTCGAGCGCGAAGGCTACGAGGTGCGCTGTGCCGACAACGCCGAGGACGGCCTGGCCGCGCTGGACCTGTTCCGCCCCGACGCGGTGGTGCTGGACTTCAACCTGCCGGGCATGGACGGCCTGGAGGCCCTGGCCCGCGTGAAGGCGCAGGACCCCAAGGTGCAGGTCATCATGGTCACCGGCCACGGCAATGTGGAAATGGCGGTCATGGCCATGAAGGCCGGCGCGCTGGACTTCCTGACCAAGCCGGTGCCGCTGGCCAAGCTGCGCATGCTGCTGGAGCGCGCCACCGCCGACGTGCAGCGCGACAGCGCGCTGGAGTACTACCGCCGCCGGGACGAACAGGGCACCGACCTGTCCACGCTGCAGGGTGAATCGGCCGGCATGCAGAAGTTGAAGGGCACGCTGCGCCAGTTGCTGGCGGCGGAAGCCCGCCTGGCCGACGGCGAGGCCCCGGCCGTGCTGGTGACCGGCGAAACCGGCACTGGCAAGGAACTGGTGGCGCGCGCGCTGCACTTCAACGGCCCGCGCCGCGACAAGCCTTTTGTGGAAATCAACTGCGCGGCGCTGCCCGCGCAGTTGCTGGAAAGCGAACTCTTCGGCCACGAACGCGGCGCCTTCACCGACGCGCGCGAACGCAAGCTGGGCCTGGTGGAAACCGCCGATGGCGGCACGCTGTTCCTGGACGAGATCGGCGACATGGAAGCCGGCCTGCAGGCCAAGCTGCTGAAGCTGCTGGAAGAGCGCACCGTGCGCCGCCTGGGCAGCGTGCGCGAGCAGAAGGTGAACGTGCGCATCGTGGCCGCCACCCACCGCCCGCTGGAGCAACTGGTGCGCGACGGCCTGTTCCGCGCCGACCTGTACTTCCGCCTGCGCGTGGTGCAACTGTCGCTGCCGCCGCTGCGCGAGCGTGGCGACGACATCCTGCTGCTGGCGCGCAACTTCGTGCAATGGCATGCCCAGCGCTACGGCCGCGCCGCCCCGGTGCTGGCGCCCGCCACCGAGCGCTTGCTGGTGCAGCACCCCTGGCCCGGCAACGTGCGCGAACTGCGCAACGTGCTGGAACAGGCCGTGCTGCTGTGCCCCGGTGGCGTGATCGACGTGTCCCAGCTGGCGCTGAGCTCGCACCCCATGGCAGCATCGCCCGGCGCCGAAGCCCCGCCTGCCGCCGCGCCGCCCGCCGCGCGCACCCTGCCCGAGATGGAACGCGAGGCGCTGGTGAAGGCCCTGGCCGGCGCCAGCGGCAACATCAGCCGCGCCGCGCGCGACCTGGGTGTCAGCCGCGACACCCTGCGCTACCGGATCGAAAAACACGGCCTGCAGAACAGCCTCATGCAGGACCTGAAGGGCCCAGCACCCGGCTCGAACTGAAACCTTTAGATACAAATTGGGTGATTTGAAGCCTTAACTCGCATTGACCTGGCCGATATTTGGGATAAATTTCCCAATTATGGACGCCAGCAACCGACTCCACACCGCGCTCACCAGCGCCATGCTGCAATTGCTGCGGCCCCTGTGCCGTCTGCTCTTGCGGCACAACATCCCGTTCGGGGTGCTTGAAGAACTGGCCAAGCACGCCTACGTCCAGGTGGCCATGGCCGACTTCGGCATCCCGGGCAAGAAGCCCAGCATGTCGCGGGCGTCGATCCTGACCGGGTTGACGCGCAAGGACGTGCAGCGCCTGGTCACCGGCCCCGAGCCGGCCCGGGCAGTGCCCAGCGACGGCTACAACCGGGCCGCGCGGGTGCTGACCGGCTGGGCGCGCGATGCGCACTACCAGGACGAATTCGGCCAGCCCCTGCCCCTGAGCGTGCAGGACGGCGAACACAACTTCGCGGAACTGGTGCGCCGCCACAGTGGCGACATGCCGGTGCGCGCGGTGCTGGACGAACTGGTGCGCGTGGGCGCCGTGGCACGCCGAGACGACCAGTTGCTGGAAATGGTGGCCCGGGCCTACGTGCCCAAGGCCAGCGAGGTGGACAAGCTGGGCATCCTGGGCACCGACGTGGCCGACCTGATCGCCACCATCGACCACAACCTGCAGCACGGCGACACCGACCCGCGCTACCAGCGCAAGGTGATGTACCTGAGCATCCCGTACGCGGTGGTGCCCGATTTCAAGCGCGAGAGCGCCACCCGCGCCCAGGCCCTGCTGGAGCACCTGGACCGCTGGCTGGAAGAACGCGACACAACCAACCCCGACGACCAACCCGACGTGCCGCGTGTGCGCCTGGGTTTGGGCATTTATCACATCGAGGCCCCGGAAGCCCCGACATTCCCCAAGGAGAATTGACATGACAAGCAAGTTCAAGGCGGCCCTGGCCGCGGTATGCACGGCGGCACTGCTGGCCGCCTGCGGCGGCGGTGGCGGCATTGGCGGCACCGGCCCCGTTGTGGACAACAACGCCGGCACGCCGGGTGGCATCGGCGGCACCGGCACCGGCGGCACGGGCGTGGCCTTCGGAACGGTGTCGGGTTACGGCAGCGTCATCATCAATGGCGTGCACTACGAAGACAACGGCGTCACGATCACCAAGGCGGACGACAGCAAGGTGACCGGCGACGGCGCCAGCACCACCACCCGCAGCGCCCTGCCCATCGGCAGCCTGGTGCGGGTGGACTTCAATGGCACCACCACGGCCCTGGGCTTCAAGGTGGACGACTCCATCAGCGGGCGCATCGAAAGCGTGGTGCCTGGGGTCAGCGTCACCGTGATGGGCCAGACCGTGCGCATCGACGACACCACGAGCCAGTACGAGGACAACGTGCTGCGCACCGGCGGCGTGGCCTTGGCGCAAGGCAACTTCGTGCGCATCCAGGGCCAGGCCGACGACAAGGGTGGCCTGCTGGCCAGCTACGTCAACAAGCTGTCGGCCAGCGGCACGCTGTTCGAGGTGAAGGGCGTGGTCAGCGGCCACAACCCGACCGCAGGCACCTTCAGCGTTGGCAGCCTGAACGTCACCTACAGCAGCAGCACCACCACCAGCGACATGCCCCCGGACAACTGGAATGGCCTGGTGGTGGAGGTGAAGGGCAGCAACTGCTCCAACCTGGGCAGTGTGTGCGGCACACTGACGGCCACCAAGGTGGAACCCGACGGCGGCCTGTCCTCGTCCAGCAGCACGTCCAAGGACGCCGAGATCGAGGGCATTGTGGCCGCCGTGGTCTTGGGCGACCCGAGCACGGGCGTGGGCAGCTTCAAGATCGGCAACACCACCGTCGCCGTCACCACAAGCACCCGGTGGGAAGGCGGCACCCGGGTCGACTTCGCGGTGGGTGTGAAGCTGGAAGCCGAAGGCAAGCTGGCCAACGGCGTGCTCACCGCCAGCAAGGTGTCGCTGCGGGACGGCTCGCGCCTGGAAGGCAACATCACCGGGCTGGCCACCAGCAATGGCGTCACCAGCTTCAAGCTCGCCGGCCTGCCCAATGTGACCATCAAGGCCAACAGCAGCACCAGCTTCAAGAGCGGCACGCTGGGCGGCCTGGCCAACAGCAACCACCTGCGCGTCCGCGGTCGTGTCAGCAGCGACGGCACCACCGTGGTGGCCACCGAAGTGGACGTGCGTTCCGCCTCGGCCGACAACCGCCTGGAAATTCGCGGCCTGGTGACCGCCGTTTCCGGCACCACGCTCACCATCCTGGGCACCTCGGTGAACGTGAACGGCCTGTCCTTCAGCGACTCACGCAGCAGCAGCAGCGGCACCAGCGTGTCGATGACGCAGGCCGCCTTCCTGGCCGCCGCCAAGGCCGGCGTCACGGTGAAGCTGCGCAGCGACACCATCGGCGCCACCTGGAAGGAAGCCGAGCTGGAAAGCGACTGATCCAGCGCCAGCACCCGGCGTCACCGCCGGGTGCAAGACGCCAGGCGGCGCGCGGGATGCGTGCCGCCTTCGGCGTTTGAAGATCCTGGGGAATGTTCAAGCGGTACGGGCTCCACCCGCACCGCTTTTTTTTGGCCTGTCAGCCGATCTGGCGCGCCGCGGCCAGCGCGCGCAGCACGGCGCGGTTGACTTCGGACACCGACATCATGATGGCGTCGGCCGCGCTGCGGATGTCGTACACCGACGCCGCTTCCACCGCGCGCACCAGCTCCAGGTAGGGGTGGTGCGGCCCGGCTTCGTCCACCAGCGCGCTGCGCACCGCGTCGGACACCGGGATGCTGCCCAGCAGTTGCGCGAAGGGCTGGCCCATCATGCGGTCCAGCAGGGAGAACACGCCGCAGATGAACATGTCGCCGCGCTGGTCGGCGTCGGCACTGCCGCGCACCAGCTCTTCCATCAGCAGGCCCCGGCGCACGGCGGCATACATCACCGGCTTCATGTCGGGGTCCTTGCTGGCGCTGGCCAGCAGCAGGGCCAGCCAGCGCTTCAGGCGCGCATAGCCCAGCATCATGATGGCGTGGCCGAAGGACGTGATTTCAACGGACAGGCCAAAGGCCGGCGAGTTGATGTAGCGCATCAGCCGGAAGGCCAGCGCCGGGTCGTTCTTCAGGATGGCTTCCAACTGCGCCACCGGCGCCTGGCGGTCCACGCCGTTGATCAGCTCAACGATGAACTGCATCTCCGGCTTGTGGCCGGCCGACGGCTTGGCCACCGCGCCTTCCATCGGCCAGCCCAGCACCGCGATGGCGCCGCGGCTGAAGGCGGCTTCCAGTTCGGGCAGGGTGGTCACCCCGGACTGCACATGCGGAATGGTGCGGGTGATGCCCCCGGGCGGCGGCAGGCCGTCGCGGCGTTCGTCCGAGACATCGACAATGGAATAGGCGAAGCAGGGCAGCACCTCGCGCGGCAAGGGCGCCAGCGGCCGGCCCTTGATGAGCAGGGTGTTGCCATGCTTGTAAAGCGCCTGGATCACCTCGCTGTGCGCGGCGTCGCTGGCCATGAAGGCCGGCACTTCCACCATCAGGTTCACCGGCGGGTCGGCCCCCATCAGGTCGTGCAGCAGGGTTTCGCTCACCACGTTCAGCGACACGCGGCCGGCCTCGGGCGGCCACACCTCGCCCACCGCGGCGATCAGTTCACCGGCGTTGGGTGCGATCTCGGGCCGGATCGGAAAGACCGTGAGCCGCACCGCGGTGACGTTGCGCTGGCGGTCGATCATCGGCGCATAGCCGAGCGCAACCTGGTCTAGGACGGGGTGGTCCATCAAGCGGTCCGGGGTCTCAGGAAATCAGGGGTTCAGGTACTGGAACAGCGACATGCGCTGCACCATCGAATAGGTCTGCAATGCAGCATCGTAGCTGCTTTGTTTGGTCTTGAAGTCTGACACGGCCTGCACCATGTCCAGGTCCTCGGCCGAGGATCGGTCGGTCTGGGCCTGCAACTTTTGCCCGCCCAGGCGGCTTTCGGTGTTGTCCAGCCGGGCCAGCCAGGCGCCGGCATCGGCCCGCTGGGCGCCCATGGTGATGGCCACGCTGTCCAGGTCGCGCAGGGCGAACTGCACCGCCTGGGTGGCGGGGGCGTTGGCGACGTTGGCCGTGCCCAGCACGCCGATGGCACGGTCCAGGGCGTCGAAGACATTCAGCGTGGGCTGCGAAGGAACCGCCTGGAAGGTTTCGCCGTCCACCGGTTTGCCAGACACGGTGAAGGCCAGGCCGCTGCCCGGTTCCAGTTCAATGGACTGGCCACTGGCCCAGGACTGGCCGGTGGCGGTGGGCACGCCGTCCTTGAACAGGTCGTAGGTGGTGGTGCCGCCCGACACGGTGAAGCGCACGTCATAGGTGGACGTGGTGGGGGTTCCCTGCGAGGCCCGGCCGGCGTCCACGAAGGCGCCACCGCCCGCGGTGACCGCGCGCGTCTCGAAGATGCCATTGCCGCTGGGTGCGCTCATCCAGGTGGCGTTGCCGTCACGGTTCAAGGGCAGGGCCTCGTCGCTGGCGGTATAGCGCAGTTGCGACGGCGCGGTGGACTGCACCGAGCCGGCCACATCGGCAAAGGGCGGGGTCACCGGGTCCTGCTGCCCGAACAGGAAGCCGCCGGTGCCGTCGCCCCGGTTGGCCACCTGCAGCAGTTGCGCGCGCAGGCCCGCCAGGCGCTGCACCACCGCGTTGCGCTGGCTGTCGTCGAAGCTGGCGTTGCCGGCCGAGAGGATCATCTCGCGCGCCTGCTGCATCAATTCATCCGCGTCGCCCAGCGCGGCCTCGGCCTGCACCATGTTGTTGCGGCTGGCGTCCAGCGCGCGCTGGTTGGCGTCGGCCCGCGCGGCGGCGGCCATGGCGCGCTCGGCCCGGGCGGCGGACGTGGGGTCGTCGCTGGCCTTTTCTACGCGCTTGCCGCTGGTCAGGCGCGCTTGCGCGTCGGACATGTCGCGCTGGCGCTTTTGCAGCGTGTCCACGCCGGTGGAGTAGGCCAGGTGGGTGGAGATGCGAAGCATGGAATTTGCCTTTCAAAACCGTCAGAACGCAACGCCAGGCGCGCCGGCATCAGGCCCCTGCCACCTGCAGCAGGGTCGAGAAGATGGACTGCGCCACCTGCAACACCTTGGCCGCGGCCTGGTAGCCCTGCTGGTACTGCATCAACTGGGCGGCCTCTTCGTCCAGGTTCACGCCGGAATTGCTGGCCACGGCGGCCTTGGCGGCGTCCGCCACGGTGGCCGACATTTCACTGGCGGTGCGTGCGCCCTGCACCCGCACACCGATGTCGGCCATGGCGTTGGCCCAGGCGTCGGTGAGGGTGGAGCCGCCGGACACGGCGCCGGTGGCGCTGTCCTGCATGCGCTGCACCAGCGGGGCGTCGCGCAGCGCCACCATGGCCAGCGCGTTGCCGTTCTCGCTGGTGGCATTGGCCGCGGCAATGCCGCGCGGGTCGAAGATGTCGCGCTGGAAGCCGGCGGCCACGCGCGCCAGCGGCTGCAGCAAGAAGCGGTTGTTGGTGGCCGGCGGCGGGGCGCCCAGGTCGATGTTCAGCCCGTCCACCGGGGCGCCGGTCAAGGGCTGGGCCGCGCCGTCGGGGCGTTCGCGCAGTTGCCAGGCGCCGGCGTCAAAGAACAATTCGTACTCGCTGGCCTTCACCAGCGTGGGGTCGTCGATGCTCAGGCTGACGTTGGACACGCTGGTGTTGGTGTCGGCCGGCAGCACCGTGGGCGCGCCGAAGCTGAACAGGCTGGCACCGGTGCTGCCGGTCATGTCCAGGCCTTGCGCCTGCTGCTGGTTGAAGGCGCTGCCCACGGCCAGCACCATTTGGCCGATCAGGCTGCGCGCCTTGACCAGGTCGTCGTCCTGGAAGCGCATCAGCCCGCTGACCGAGCCGGTGCCCAGGGTGTCGGTTTCCAGCGGGTGGCTGCCGTTGGTTTCTTCCACCAGGATGGCGCTGCGCGAGCTGTCGTAGGGGTCGCTGCCCAGCTTCAGCTTCACCTGCTGCGAACCCAGCACCAGGCGCTGGCCGCCGGCCACGAAGACCGACGTGGTGCCGTCGCTGGAATCGGTCACCGTGGTCAGCTGCAGGTAGCCGGCCAGTTCATTGATGAGCTGGTCGCGCTGGTCCAGCAGGTCGTTGGGCGCGTGCTCGCTGCCGCGGGTGGCGGCAATGCGGGTGTTCACCTCGGCGATCTTGCCCGTCAGGCTGTTGATCTGCGTGACCGAATTGGTGAGCGACTGGTTGACGCTTTCCTGCGCGTCGTCGATCAACTGCGACGCCGCCTGAAAGCGGTTGGCCAGGTCGTCGGCGTTGGCCAGCACCACCTGGCGGGCCGAAATGTCCTGCGGGCGGCTGGCCACGTCCACCATGGAATTGATCAGCTGGCCGGTGGCATGGCCCAGGCCTTCTTCGCCACCCTGGAAGATGTCCTGGATGCGGTCCAGCTGCTCGTGGCGGGCGCTGTCGAAAGCCGCCTGGCTGCGCGTGACCACCGCTTCCTTGGTGAGGAAGGCGCTGTAGTCGCGCGTGATGGTCTCGACGTCGGAGCCCTTGCCGAAAAAGCCCGCACCGGTGAACTGGCCCTGCGCGGTGGCCAGCACCACGCGCTGGCGCGAATAGCCTTCCACGCCCGCGTTGGCGATGTTGTGGCCGGTGGTCTGCAAGCCGGCGTAGTTGGCCTCCATGGCCCGCACGCCCAGCGACATCAATGCGGAAGCGGTCACGTGCGCCCCCCGTCCGGCGAATTCGCCGACCGGCCCCCCGAGGGGGCTCGGGCCGGCTTGGGAGCGGCCCGGCGCTCGGCCCGGCGCGTGGAGGAATGACTATTCATGGCATCAGGCCAAGGAACGCTGCAGGCGCAGCGTGGTGTTGATCACCTTGGCCAGCTTGTCGGCATAGGCCGGGTCGGTGGCGTAGCCGGCGCGCTGCAGGCCCTGCGCGAAGCCCTTGGCGCTGGGGCCGGCGGCGATGACGCGTTCGTAGCGCGGGTTGTCCTTCATCAGCTTGGCGTAGTCGGAAAAGCTTTCGGCGTAGCTGCCATAGGCGCGGAACTTCTGCACCACCTTCTGCGCCTTGCCGTTCACGTACTCGGTGGTCATCACCTCGGCCACCGGGCCCTTCCAGTTGCTGCCGGCCTTGATGCCGAACAGGTTGTTGGCGCTGGTGCCGTCGGCGTGGCGAATTTCCTTGCGGCCCCAGCCGGTCTCCAGCGCCGCCTGGCTCAGCATGAAGTTGGCCGGTATGCCGGTGGCGGCCTCGGCGGCCTTGGCCGCATCGCTGTGCTGCTGCACGAAGCCGGCCGCGCCCTTCTGCGGCACCTGGGTCGGGCTGCTGTTGCCGATCTCCGTGGGCGTGTTGTTGGCCGAGCCGGTCCGGGGGATGGGGCCGGGCGTCAGGCCCATCTGGCGTTCCAGCTGGCGCGCGATCATGTCCGACAGGCTGCCCGTGGCCAGCGACGTGCGGGCCGAGAGTTTTTCCATCATCTGCGAATCCAGCAGGTCGGTGCCCAGCTGGGTGCCCTGGTTGTCCATCAGACCGCTGCTGGGCGTGGCGGCGCGCATGCTCTTCATCAGCTGCTGCATGAACAGCGTTTCAAACTGGCGCGCCGCTTCGCGTGCGGCGGTCTTGGGGTCGGTCTGGGCGCTGCTCTTCAACGCGTTCAGGCTGCGCGTGTCCGCCACCAGGCTGTTGGTGGACAGGTTGGCATTTGGAATGGCTGCCATCAGATCACCTCGATCTCTGCGTTCAGCGCGCCAGCGCTCTTCATCGCCTGAAGAATGGCCAGCAGGTCCTGGGGCGTGGCGCCCAGGGTGTTCAGGGCCTTCACCACATCGGCCAGCTTGGCGCCGGGCGGCAGTTGCATCAGCGCCCCACCCTGCTGGGTGATGGCGATGTCCACCTTCTCGGCCTGCACGGTGCTGCCGCCGCTCAAGGCGTTGGGCTGGCTGATGACGGGGGTGGACGCCACGGTGACGGTCAGCGCACCATGCGCCACCGCGCAGGTGCCCAGTGTCACGCTTTCGTTGATGACCACCGAGCCGGTGCGCGGGTTCAGCACCACCTTGGCGGCGGGCTTGGCCAGGGCCAGGTCCAGGTTCTCGATGTCGGCCAGGAAGCCCACGCGCTCGGCGGCGTCGGCAGGCATCTTCACCTGCACCACGCGGCCATCCAGCGCCTGCGCGGTGCCAGCGCCCTTGGAGCCATTGATGGCCTTGGCCACCTCGCGCGCGGTGGCGAAGTCCATCGCGTTCAGGTCCAGCTGCACCGTGTTGCCCAGGGTCAAGGTGGAGGCCACCGCGCGTTCCACCGTGGCGCCCTGCGGCAGGCGGCCGGCCGAAAGGTGGTTGATCACCACCTTGGAGCCGCCGGCCGACGCGCCCGCGCCGCCGATGATGATGTTGCCCTGCGCCAGTGCGTAGATCTGGCCGTCGCTGCCTTTCAGCGGCGTGGCGATCAGCGTGCCGCCGCGCAGGCTCTTGGCATTGCCCACCGACGAGACGTTCACGTCCACCCGCTGGCCCGGCTGGGCAAAAGGCGGCAGTTCGGCCGTGACCAGCACCGCGGCCACGTTGCGCAGCTGCATGGTGGTGCCCGGTGGAATGGCCACGCCCATCTGCTGCAGCATGGCGACAATGCTCTGCGTGGTGAAGGGGGCTTGCGTGCTCTGGTCGCCGGTGCCGTCCAGGCCCACCACCAGGCCGTAGCCGGTGAGCGGGTTGCTGCGCACGCCCTGCACCGTGGCCACCTCCTTGATGCGGGCGGCATTGGCCGGCCACCACACTGCCGCACTGGCGATGAAGACGGTGGCCAGCACCAGGGCATGGATCAGGCGTTCGGTCGGGGTGCGCATGGCAGGCAGCTTCAGATGGGCCATAAGGAAAGGAAATAACGCGCCAGCCAGCCCACGCTCTGGGCTTCGGCCAGCTGGCCGCGACCGCGCTGTTCGATGCGCACGTTGGCGATGGCGGTGCTTTGCACGGTGTTGCCGGGCTGGATGGCACGCGGGTCCACCTGGCCGGAAAAGCGCAGCACGTCCACGTTGGCGTTCACGCCGATCTGCTTTTCACCCGCCACGATCAGGTGGCCGTTGGGCAGCACGCGCACCACGGTGGCGCTGATGCTGCCGCTGAAGTCGTTGCTGTTTTCGCTGGTGCCCTTGCCTTCGAACTTGTTGGCGTTGGTGCCGGCCACCGACGCGCGGGCGAAGGAATTGCTGCTGAGCAAGGGCAGCGCGGTGACGCCGGCCTTCACGTCGTTGGTCTTGTCCAGCGTGCTGGTGCTCTTCTGCACCGCGCTGACCTTTTCGGTGATCTGCACCACCAGGGTGTCGCCGGGCAGGCGGGCGCGGTGGTCTTCGAACAGCGGGCGGTAGGCGGCGGCGTTGAAGATGGCGCCGGGCATGGGGCCCTGCGACGCGGCCACCGGCGTGGACGTGGCGGCGGGCCATTCCACCTTGGTGGTTTCCACGTCCACTGGCGGCAGGCGCTGGGCAGCGGTGAGCCAGCTTTGGCAGCCCGACAGCACGCAGGCAGACAGCACCACGACGACGAGGCGTGCCATCACAGTTGACCCAGCTTTTGCAGCATTTGGTCCGAGGTCGTGACCGCCTTCGAATTGATCTCGTAGGCGCGCTGGGTCTGGATCATGGTCACCAGTTCTTCCACCACGTTCACGTTGCTGGTCTCCACATAGCCTTGCTGCAGCAGGCCCAGGCCGTTGGCACCCGGGGCGCCCAGGTTGGGCGTGCCGGACGCGGCGGTTTCCATGAACAGGTTCTGCCCGCGCGGCTCCAGGCCGGCCGGGTTGATGAAGCTGGCCAGTTGCAACTGGCCCAGCACCTGCGGGGTCACCTGGCCGGGCATCTGCACGCTGACCGTGCCGTCGGCGGCGATGGTGACGCTCTGCGCGGTGGCGGGGATGGTGATGCCGGGCATCACGGTGAAGCCGTTGCTGGTGACCACCTGGCCCTGCGCGTCCACCTGGAAGGCACCGTCGCGGGTGTAGGCGTTGGTGCCGTCGGGCAGCTGGATCTGGAACAGGCCATTGCCCTTCACCGCCACGTCCAGGTTGCTGTTGGTCTGCTGCAGGTTGCCCTGCGAGAAGTTGCGGCTCAGGGCCACCGGCCTCACGCCCAGGCCCAGTTGCAGGCCGGTGGGCAGGGTGGTCTGCTCGCTGCTGTTGGCGCCGGCCTGGCGCAGGTTCTGGTAGATCAGGTCCTCGAACACCACATGGCCGCGCTTGTAGCCGTTGGTGCCCACGTTGGCGAGGTTGTGGGAGATGGTGTCCAGCTGGGTCTGCTGGGCTTCCATGCCGGTCTTGCTGATCCAGAGCGATCGAATCATGGCGGGGGCCTTTTCGGGGGTTCCCGAGATGATCGTCAGAACTTGAGGGCCCCCATGGCCGGAAAAGCATGGCGCGGCCGGCCTTTCTCGGCCCGCGGCACGGCCTTCGCTTCAGCGCCGGCTCAGCCGGCCAGTTCCCACCAGCACCCTTGGAAGTGCGGTGACAGGAAATCGATCACGCTGCGCACCTTCCCAGGCACCAGCTTGGGCGACGGGAACACCGCGTGCACCTCCTGGCCCGGCAGGGCCCAGTCGGGCAGCACGGTCACCAGGCTGCCGTCGGCCAGCGACGGATGGGCCACGTAGCGCGGCAGCGCCGCCAGGCCCAGCCCGGCGCGGCAGGCGGCCACCACCGCCGACAGGTTGTTGGAGCGCAGCGGCCCGTCCACCGGCACCTCCTGCACCAGGCCGTTCGGGCCGCTGAAGGTCCAACGGTCGTCGCCCATCACGCTGCTGTACACCAGCGCGGCGTGGCGGGCCAGGTCCGCGGGCGTGTCCGGCGTGCCGGCACGTTGCAGGTAGGCCGGCGCGGCGGCCAGCACCCAAGGGTTGTGGCCCAGGTGGCGCGCGCCCAGGCTGGAATCGGCCAGACGCCCCATGCGGATGGCCAGGTCCACACCCTGCTCCACCAGGTTGACGTAGCGGTCTTCGAAGTTCAGGTCGAGTTGCAGTTCCGGGTGTTGCTGCATGAAGCGCAGCGCCAGCGGCACCAGCACGCGGCGGCCGAAAGCCACCGAGGTGGACACCCGCAGCGTGCCGCGCACGCGGGCCTGCATCAGCGCAGCCAGGTTGTCGGCCTCTTCCAGTTGCGCGGCAATGGCCTTGCACTTGTCGTAATAGGCCGCGCCCACTTCGGTGGGCGCCACACCGCGGCTGCTTCGGTGCAGCAGCCGCGCGCCCAGGCGTTCTTCCATCGCCGCCACCTGCTTGGTGGCGGTGGGTTGGGTCAGCCCCAGGTCGGCCGCGGCGCGGCTGAAGGAGCCGGTTTCAATCACGCGGATGTAAAGCTGGATGCCAAGCACGCGGTCCATGGGCGTGGACTGTAGGGCTTGCGTGCTGGCCCGCCATTCCGCGGGGGAATGCTTGGTATGCGCCCACCCCGCTAGCGCGCCCGCGCCGCTGCACCGACCATGCGGCTTCCGCAACCCAGACCCCACAAGGAGCTGAACATGGCGAAGATGAAGGCCGCAATGGCCGCCGTGCTGGTGATGGAAAAGGAAGGCATCTCGCAGGCCTTCGGCGTGCCCGGCGCGGCCATCAACCCGCTGTATTCGGCGCTGCGCGAACGCCAGTCCATCGGCCACATCCTGGCGCGCCACGTGGAAGCGGCCTCGCACATGGCCGAGGGCTACACCCGGGCGCGGGCCGGCAACATCGGCGTGTGCATCGGCACCAGTGGGCCCGCGGGCACCGACATGATCACCGGCCTGTACTCGGCCAGCGCCGACAGCATTCCCATCCTGTGCATCACCGGCCAGGCGCCGCGGGCGCGCCTGTACAAAGAAGACTTCCAGGCGGTGGACATCGAATCCATCGCCAAGCCGGTCACCAAGTGGGCGGTGACCGTGCGTGAACCGGCCCAGGTGCCGCGCGCCTTCCAGCAGGCCTTCCACCTGATGCGCTCAGGGCGGCCGGGGCCGGTGCTGATCGACCTGCCCTTCGACGTGCAGATGGCAGAGATCGAATTCGACATCGACACCTATGAACCGCTGCCGGTGTACAAGCCCGCGGCCACGCGCAAGCAGATCGAGAAGGCGCTGGACATGCTGGCCGCGGCGGACAAGCCGCTGATCGTGGCCGGCGGCGGCATCGTCAACGCCGACGCCTGTAACCTGCTGGTGGAGTTTGCCGAACTCACCGGCGTGCCGGTGATCCCCACGCTGATGGGCTGGGGTGCCATCCCGGACGACCACCCGCTGATGGCCGGCATGTGCGGCCTGCAGACCAGCCACCGCTACGGCAACGCCACCATGCTGGCCAGCGACTTCGTGCTGGGCATCGGCAACCGCTGGGCCAACCGCCACACCGGCAGCACCGAGGTCTATTGCAAGGGCCGCACTTTCGTGCACGTGGACATCGAACCCACCCAGATCGGCCGCGTGTTCAACCCCGACTTCGGCATCGTCAGCGACGCCAAGGCCGCCCTGCAGCTGTTCGTGGAGGTGGCGCGCGAGCGCGCTGCCACCGGCCGGCTGAAGGACCGCAGCGACTGGGCCCACCGCTGCGCCGAGCGCAAGCGCCTGATGCACCGCAAGAGCCACTACACCGAAACCCCCATCAAGCCGATGCGCGTGTACGAGGAGATGAACGCTGCCTTTCCGCGCGACACGGTTTACGTCACCACCATCGGCCTGTCCCAGATTGCCGGGGCGCAGTTCCTGCACGTGTACGGCCCGCGGCAGTGGATCAACTGCGGCCAGGCCGGCCCGCTGGGCTGGACCATTCCGGCGGCGCTGGGCGTGGTGGCGTCCGACCCCACGCGCACCGTGGTGGGCCTGGCCGGCGACTACGACTTCCAGTTCCTGATCGAAGAACTGGCGGTGGGCGCGCAGTTCCGCCTGCCCTATGTGCAGGTGCTGGTGAACAACAGCTACCTGGGGCTGATCCGCCAGTCGCAGCGCAATTTCGAGATGGACTACTGCGTGCAGCTGGCCTTCGACAACCAGAACGTCAGCGACCCCGCGCTGCAGGGCTATGGCGTGGACCACGCCAAGGTGGTGGAAGGCCTGGGCTGCAGGGCCCTGCGCGTGACCGACCCCGAAAAGATCGGCGCCGCGTTGGCCCAGGCCCAGGCCCTGGCGCGCGAACACCGCGTGCCGGTGGTGGTGGAGGTCATCCTGGAGAAGGTGACCAACATCGCCATGGGCACGGAAATCGACAAGGTCAACGAGTTCGAGGCCATCGACTGCCGCCACCCCCAGGGCCGCCAGGGCCTGGAGATGGCGGGGCTGCTGGACTGAAGGGCCTTCAGTCGCCCGGGATGTGCGGCGGGTTCAGCGTCACCTTGCGGGCCTTCTTCTTGCGCATGTTGATGTTCAGCATCTCCACCGCCAGCGAGAAGGCCATGCCGAAGTACACGTAACCCTTGGGCACGTGGTGGCCGAAGCCTTCGGCCATCAGCACCACGCCCACCACCACCAGGAAGGACAGGGCCAGCATCTTGATGGTGGGGTGGTCGGACACGAAGCGGCCGATGGGCCCGGCAAACACCATCATCAGCGCCACCGAGCCGATGACCGCCGCGATCATGATGCGCACGTCGTCCACCATGCCCACCGCGGTGATGATCGAGTCCAGCGAGAACACCAGGTCCACGATCATGATCTGCACAATCACGGCGGCGAAGGTGGCCTTCACGGCCTTGGCGCCGTGGCCGTCTTCCTCGCCTTCCAGCGACTGGTGGATTTCGCCCGTGCTCTTCCAGATGAGGAACAGCCCGCCCAGGATGAGGATCAGGTCGCGCCCGGAGATGTCCTGCCCCATCACGCTGAACAGCGGCTCCACCAGGCCCACGATCCAGGCCAGCACCAGCAGCAGGCCGATGCGCATGAACATGGCCATGAACAGGCCGATCTTGCGCGCCATCTCCCGCCGCTCGGGTGGCAGCTTGTCCACCAGGATGGAGATGAAGATGATGTTGTCGATGCCCAGCACCAGTTCCAGCGCGGTGAGCGTGGCCAGGGCGATCCAGGTCTGGGGTTGGGAAAAGAGTTCGATCATGTCAAACCCGCCCGGCCGCCCGAAGGGTTTGACAGGCCCCCTCGGGGGGCAGTGAACGAAGTGAGAGTGGGGGTTTCATGTCCCGATTCTGATGGCTGGCAGCGCTGGCGCGCACGTACAAACCACATCGCCAGAGGTGTCGGGAGCTTGTCCCGCAGCGCCAGAATACGCGCATGAACGCTGCTGCCCTGCCCTCCGTGAACGACCCGCGTGCGCTGCTGCGCGCGCTGTACGACACCGCCGTGCGCCGTGCGATGCCGGGCCACGTCACCGCCGCCCACCTGCCGCCCCCGCCTGACCCGGCCAAAGGCCGCACCCTGGTGCTGGGCGCCGGCAAGGCCGGTGGGGCCATGGCCGCCGCGGTGGACGCGCTGTGGCCGGCCGACGCACCGATCAGCGGCCTGGTGGTGACGCGTTACGACCATGTGCCGCCGGCCTATGCCGCGAGGCCCGGCCGCATCGAGGTGGTTCAGGCCCGCCACCCGGTGCCCGACGAAGCCGGGCTGCGCGCCGCGCAACGCATCGTGGAACTGACCCGTGGCCTGACCGAACACGACCTGGTGCTGTGCCTGGTCTCGGGCGGCGGCTCGGCCCTGCTCACCGCGCCGGCCGAAGGCCTGGACTTCGCCACCAAGCAGGCGATCAACCAGGCGCTGCTGAAAAGCGGCGCGGCCATTGACGAGATGAACTGCGTGCGCAAGCACCTCTCGGCCATCAAGGGCGGGCGGCTGGCCGCGATGTGCGCCCCGGCCCGTGTGCTCACGCTGCTGATCAGCGACGTGCCCGGCGATGCGCCCGAGGTCATCGCCAGCGGCCCCACGGTGGCCGACTCCAGCACCTGCGCCGACGCGCTGGCCATCCTGGCTCGCTACCGCATCGAGGTGCCGACGGCGATCAAGGCGCGCCTGGAAAGTGGCGAACTGGAAACGCCCAAGCCCGGCGACCCGCGCCTGGCCCACGCCCAGTGGCGCATGCTGGCCACGCCCCAGCACAGCCTGGAAGCGGCGGCCGAGGCGGCGCGCGCAGCGGGCCTGGCAGCGCACATCCTGTCCGACGAGATGGAGGGCGAAAGCCGCGAGGTGGGCAAGGTGCAGGCGGCGCTGGCACGCGCGGTGGCGCGCCGCGGCCAGCCCTTTGCGCGGCCCTGCGTCATCCTGTCGGGCGGCGAAACCACCGTCACCATCCGCCCCGGTGACGGCAGCGGCGGGCGCGGCGGACGCGCCGGTGAATTCCTGCTGGGCTGCGCCGCGGCGCTGCAAGGCGAGTCAAACGTGTGGGCCCTGGCCGCCGACACCGACGGCATCGACGGCGTGGAAGACAACGCCGGCGCCATCGTCACCCCCGACACGCTGGCGCGTGCGCAGCGCTTGAGCCTGTCGGTGCACGAACACCTGCACCGCCACGACGCCTACGGCTACTTCCAGGCCCTGGGCGACCTGGTGGTCACCGGCCCCACCTTCACCAACGTGAACGACTTCCGGGCGCTGCTGGTGCTTTGACAGGGACCATTCCATGGGGCGAAAAACCACAAGGTCAAAATGTGAACTTATTGGTATTTTTGGAGACTGCGTGGTTCAATCGATGGGTCGGCCTGACCGACGCGCCGTGTTGAACCCATCCCAAACAGGAGTCTCCAATGCCCGCCTTCACCCGTCGCCTGTCCACTGCCGCGCTGCTGTGCGCGCTGGGGGCGGCCCCGCTGGCCGCCCAGGCCACCAACGACCCCAACAACGCCTTCCTCAAGTGCCGCGCCGCCAAGGAAGTGGTGTTCCACGGCTCCATCGTGGACGCCGCGGTGGCCACGCCGGCGCTGTCCACCCTCACCTCGCTGGTGGTGGCCGCCAACCTGGCCGGGCCGCTGGCCGCGCCGGGTGACCTGACGGTGTTCGCGCCCACCAACGCCGCCTTCGGCAAGATCCCGCCCGCGGTGCTCAATGCCCTTGGCGGCGACATCGGCGTGTTGAGCGCCGTGCTCACCTACCACGTGGTGCCGGGCAAGGCCGACCCCCGCAAGCCCTGGAAGCGCGAGGTGAAGACCCTCCAGGGCCAGACCCTGGTGGTGGGCTACGACAAGGACGGCGCCTCGGTGAACCAGTCCACCGCCGACTGCACCGCCGTGCGCACGAACAACGGCACGGTGTGGGTCATCGACAGCGTGCTCCTGCCGCAGTTCAAGTGATGTCCTGGCGCCTGGCCGCGCGCGGCCAGGCCGGGCTCCCTTCGGGGCCTGTTCAGGGCTTGGCCAGCTGGATCTGCTGCGCGGCGTACCACGCCGCCAGCTCCGCGATGTCTTCGTCGGCCAGCCCCTTGGCAATGACCTGCATCACCGCGTGCTGCCGCGCGCCGCTGCGAAAGGCCTTCAGCTGCGCGCTCAGGTAGATGGCCGGCTGGCCGGCCAGGTGGGGCGTGTCGGGCAGCAGTCCGATGCCCTTGGCCCCATGGCAGGTGGTGCACAGCGCCGTCTTGGCCGGCGCCTCCTGCGCGCCCGCGGCGCTTGAAAAAAGGGCCGCCATGGCGGCGGCCCCCAAGACCAAGAACTTCATCGTCATCAAGGTTGGTAGGTGATGCGGTAGATGGCGCCCGCGTAGTCGTCCGACACCAGCAGCGACCCGTCCTTCATCACCGCCACGTCCACCGGGCGGCCACGGTAGATACCGGTGGCTTCGTCCAGCCAACCTTCGGCGAAGACCTCGCTCTTGTCAGCCGTGCCATCGGCCTTCAGCGACACGTAGTTGATGAGGGCGCCGCTGGCCTTCACCCGGTTCCAGGACCCGTGCGACGCCACAAAGATGCCGCCCTGGTACTTGGCCGGGAACATCTTGCCGGTGTAGAAGGTCATGCCCAGCTGGGCCTGGTGGGCCGGGAACTCGATCTGCGGCTTGGTCCAGCTGGCCGGCGGCGACATGCCCTTCAGGTCGGGCGCGGCGTCGGTGCCGGCGATCTGCACGCTGTTGCCGTGGATGAAGGGGTAGCCGAAGTGCTCGCCACCGCTCTTGCTGATGCGGTTCAGCTCGCCCGGCGGGGTGTCGTCGCCCATGCCGTCGGTCTGGTTGTCGGTGAACCAGACGGTGCCGTCCTTGGGGTTGATGTCCATGCCCACCGAGTTGCGCACGCCGCGGGCCACCACCTCGCGCTTGCTGCCGTCAAAGGCGTTCAGCTTGACCATGCCGCCGATGCCCAGCTGTTCGTACAGCGCCACTTTTCCCTTGGGCTGCACGTTGTAGGGCTGGCCCAGGGTGACGTGCAGCATGCCGTTCTTGTCCACCCGGCAGGTGCGGGCGCCGTGGTTGTAGCTTTCTTCGTCTTCCGGCACCAGCTTGCCCTGGCCCACCACTTCAATCACCGCCACGTCCGGGCCTTCGTAGAAGAACTCGGCCGCGGGGAAGTTCAGCACCCGGTTGTGCTCGGCCACGATCAGGAAGCCGTCCTTGGTCCAGCACACGCCGTTGGGGTTGCTGAACTTCAGGCTGGGCGCAAAGCTTTTCACTTCGGTGGCCATGTCACCGGAATTGCGGTTGGTGACGGCCCACACCGTGGTCTTGCGTGTGCCCACGAACAGCATGTTGGTGCTGGGGGCCACGGCCATGTGTCGGGCGTCGGGCACCACGGCGTACAGGTCGATCTTGAAGCCGGGCGGCAGCTTCACCCGCTTGAGGTTCTCGCGCAGCTGATCGGCGTTCTTGCCGGTCTGCGGCACCAGCGGGATGTTCAGGTCGGTGGTGGCCACCTTCATCTGCTTCAACTTCTCGATGTTCTGCGCCTGCACGCCCACGGCCATGGACGCGGCCACCGCGCCCAGCAGGAAATACTGCATTGCCTTCAAGGTCCGTCTCCTTTGGTGGTTGCCCCGGGCCCGGGGCGGGTGTTCACTGGTAGTGGCCGTGCCGCTCCAGCATCTCGATCTTGTAGCCGTCAGGGTCCTGGATGAAGAAGAAGCGCGCCAGCAGCTCGTCACCGCGCTTGAACTCCTTCACGTCGGCCGGCTGGTAGCCCTTGGCCAGCAGCGTGGCCCGGGCCGCGGCGGCATCGGGCACCACGGCGGCGATGTGGCCGTAACCCGTGCCATGTGTGTAGGGCTCGGTGCGGCCCTTGTTCAGGGTGAGCTCCAGCTCCATGTCGTTCTGCGCATTGCGCAGGTACACCAGCTTGAAATCAGGGAAGTCCAGACTGTGGCTTTCCTTCAGGTCCAGCACGTCGGCATAGAACTGCATGGACTTTTCGAGGTCCAGCACGCGGATCATGGTGTGAATGACTTTGGCCATGGAGATGGGAACGGGGGGATGAAGGCGCACGGGCGCCGGGTTGACAAGGCTCTCAAGCAAATGTGGCTCCGCCACTTTGCTTGACCCCCTCGGGGGGCGGGCTGGGCAAAGCCCAGCCCAGGGGGCGTTCAAGCTCGACGCCCCAGGGGAACGACCTTGGGCAAGGGCAGCGCCCCACCCAAGGCCACGGCGTTTGGGAGGGCCTGCGCCTCCGCCGGGCTGTGCTGGTCGGCCGCACGCTCGGCCTGGGTGAGCTTGCGTCGCAGGTAGCGCATGCCTGTCACGCGCAGGAAGCTGGCGAAATTCGGCACCTCGCCGCGGTGGGCCATGATCTCGTCGTGGAACTGCACGATGAGGTGGTTGGTGGTGCAGCCCTCTTCCTCGGCCATCTCGGCCAGGGTGTCCCAGACCATGTTTTCCAGGCGGATGCTGGTCAGCACACCATGGATGCGGATGGTGCGGGAGCGCTGCTCGTAGGCAATGGGGTCGGCCTTCACAAAGAACTCGCACATGGGGGCGTCTCCTGCGGCGTCAAAGTTCCCGGCGGCTCATCAGGCCGGCGATGTGGTCGGCCTGGCGGATGGCCAGGGTGACGATAGTGAGCGTGGGGTTTTCCGCTGCGCCGGTGGTGAACTGGCTGCCGTCGGAGATGAACAGGTTGGGCACGTCGTGCGTGCGGCCGAACTTGTTGCAGACGCTGTCGGCCGGGTTGTTGCCCATGCGGCAGGTGCCCAGGTTGTGGGTGGACGGGTAGGGCGGCGTGCGGAAGGTGCGGATGGCACCGGCGGCTTTGTACACCTTCTCTCCCTGCGCGAACGCATGGTTGCGCATGGCAATGTCGTTGTCATGGTCGTCGAAGTGGACGTTGGGCACCGGGTTGCCGTATTTGTCCTTGACCTTGGGGTTCAGGGTCACGCGGTTGTTGGCGCGCGGCATGTCTTCGCCCACCAGCCACATGCCGGCCAGGTGGGTGTAGTGGTCCATCCACCAGGCGAAGTCGGCGCCCCAGCCACCGGGGTTCAGGAAGGCCGCCATGAAGGGAATGCCCAACGCCAGGGTCTCCAGTTCGTAGCCACCGGCAAACCCGCGCTTGGGGTTGTGGCCCGCTTCGTCGCGGATGATGCCGGCCATGGTGGTGCCACGGTACATGTGCACCGGGTCCTTGAAGGCGGCATAGACCGAACCCGTCATGTGGCGCATGTAGTTGCGCCCCACCTGGCCGGACGAATTGGCCAGGCCGTCAGGGAACTTGGGCGACGCCGACAGCAGCAGCAGGCGCGGGGTCTCGATCGAATTGCCGGCCACGCAGACCACGCGCGCTTTCTGGCGCTGCTGGGCGCCGGTCTTGTCGGCATAGACCACGGCCGTGGCCTTGCCGGCGTCGTCGTGCTCGATGCGCAGCACATGGCTTTCGGGCCGCAGGTCCAGCTTGCCGGTGGCTTCGGCGGCGGGCAGTTCGGTGTACAGCGTGCTCCACTTGGCGCCGCTCTTGCAACCCTGGAAGCAGAAGCCCAGTTGCATGCAGCGCCCCCGGCCATGGCGCGGCTGGCTGTTGATGGCCATGTTGCCGGTGTGCACCTCCTTGTAGCCCAGCTTCTTGGCCCCGGCGTACATCACTTTGAAGTTGTTGTTGCCCGGCAGGCCGGGGATGCCATTGGTGCGCGTCACCCCCATCTTGTCCTCGGCCTTGTCGTACCAGGGGGCCATTTCCTGCAGGGTCACGGGCCAGTCGGCCAGGTTGGCGCCAGCGATGTCGCCGTAGGTGGTCTTCACCTTGAACTCATGCTCCTGGAAGCGCAGCGACGCGCCGGCCCAGTGCGTGGTGGTGCCGCCCACGGTCTTGCAGATCCAGGCGGGCAGGCCGGAGAAATCTTTCGCCACGCGCCAGCTGCCCGAGGTGGTGCGTGGGTCCAGCCAGGCCAGCTGCGAGAAGGACTTCCACTCGTCGTTGATGAAGCTGGCGCTGGACTGCACCGCGCCGGCCTCCAGCACCACCA
Organism: Burkholderiales bacterium JOSHI_001; assembly: GCA_000244995.1. Taxonomy (NCBI): domain Bacteria; kingdom Pseudomonadati; phylum Pseudomonadota; class Betaproteobacteria; order Burkholderiales; species Burkholderiales bacterium JOSHI_001. The sequence goes on from CM001438.1 coordinate 4,454,671, forward strand.
CCTTCACGCCCTTCTGGCACAGCTCGTTGGCCAGCGTGCCGCCGCCGGCCCCGGAGCCGATGATGACCACCACCGAGTCGTCGTTGAAATCGAATTGGGCCATGTGAGGTGTCTCCGAACGACGTTGCGGGCGCCCTTCAGCGGGCGCCACGGAACAAGGGGAAGAAGGCGCCGCGCCAAGGGCGGCGCGACGGTCAGCCCAGGTAGGGCTTGGGGCTGGCCGCGGCGGGCGGCGCGGGCAACCACTTCAGGTCCTGGAAGCCACGGGTGATGTAGCCACCCTTTTCCCAGGCCGAGCCCGGGTAGCCGAACACGGCATAGGCCATGTCGTTGTCGTACAGGCTGGTGATGCACTTGCCGCGCACCGCGCCGAAGAAGGGGCTGCCTTCGATGGCCTTCACCGCGGCCAGGCGCTTGGCTTCGGACGCGCGGGCGAAGCTGCCGCCCACCGCCTGGTTCAGCGCCGCGATGCCGTCCTTCAGCAGCGTGGCGGTGGCCGCGTCGCCCGCCGCCGCGGCGTCCAGGTCCTTGGCCAGCAGCGCGTACACCGCGTCGGGCAGCTTCTTGTGCGGGTACAGGGTGCGGCCCATCTTCATGAGCGCTTCACCCTCGGCCTTGGACAGCAGCTTCAGCTCCAGGGCCCACACCGGCGACGGCGCCAGCAGCGCGATCGGGGTGCCGGCCACCAGGGTGCCCATCAGGATGCCGCTGCCCTTCAAGAAACCGCGCCGCGCCAGCGGCAGGTTCTGCTTGGGAACTTCTCCGGACGGCTCTTCGCATTCACCACCCTGGGGCAGGGCGGCGAGGGGAATCACGCGCATGACTTGTCTCCTAGCGGTGTGCATGGGAGGCTATGGCTGCCCCCCTTGGAAACCAGTATTTCACCGGCCCCGCACCGCAGGGTGATAGTTGGCTACTTACGCGGGAATGCCCCACCCCGTGCTAGTGCGGATGGACAAGACAGGGGCATGGACAAGGTGCGGGGCCCGCGGCGGGCGCCCCACCGAAGTGCTAGGCCGCGCGGCGCGGGCGGCCCGTGGCCGGGGACTCGGCCGAGGCGTTGGCCGCCGCCCAGTGGCGCTGGAATTCCATGAAGGCCGACTCGCTGTCCTCGTCCACCTGCAGCTTGTTGGGGGCGACAAAGACCGACAAGGTCTGCTCCTTGGCTTCGCGCACCTTCAGCCTTTCCTTCACTTCCACCGACAGCGACGAACGCAGGTAGGCCAGCCCCGGCGAGGACCAGTCGTTCACCAGCGTTTCCAACTGGGCCAGGGCCTGCTCCAGCAGTTCGATCGGCAGTTGGCGAGGGGCGCGCGGGCCGTGCTTGGCGATGGCCTTTTCCAGCACCCCCAGGTGGCGGAAAACGCGGCGCGACGCGGCATGCCGCGACAGCACTTCGCTCAGCGCGCCAAGTGCGTCTTTCCACAACTGGCGCTGGCCGGGGTCGGTGAGGGGCGCCGACAAGGTGCTGTGCGCGTCATCGGCCATGGCGGTGTGTGCAAAGCCCGAATCGGTGACGGTGCTGGGCGCCGGCGCCCGGCGCCCGTTGCGACGCGCCGAGGCGCGCGACGACCTGGGCTTGCGGGAGAAAAAGGCCTGCACCCGCAGCCACCAGCCGGGCGCGCGGCCGGCCGCGGGTTCGCCTTCTTTGGAGGAGTCTGTGCTTGCGTTCGCCGAGACCGCCATGGTGTTGCCGCTGTGGTTGAACCTGTGCCTGGATTGCGCCGGGATGCGGGGGCCCCAAGGCCTTGCACCGGCATGCGTGGCATCGTGACACAGCCGCTGAGCGGGCGGTGGCAGCCGCCCGGCGGAATCTGCCCACAATCTCTCGTTTGCCGCGATTTCCCGCGCGGCCCGCCCTCAAGCCTGGGCGCGGAGGGTCAGAACAGTTCCAGCTCGCCGGCCTTGAACAGGGCGTCCATGGCGCCCTCGTTTTCCTTGAACTTGTCCGGCATCCAGTGCAGGTTGAAGACGAAGCGCTGGTCGAACACCACCTGCGCCGCGTCGGCCCGGCCCGGGTCGCGCAGCACGTAGCGGAAGCACAGCTGCGGGTCTTCCGAGCCAAAGCTGATGTAGCGGTGCAGGTGGTTCACGATGATGGGCACCTGGGTGATGTGGCCGTCCAGCGGCTCGTCGCTGACGTAGCGGTTCTTGAAGGTGCCCCAGACCAGGTTGGTCAGCTCGCCCAGCAGGTTGTTCACGTCTCGGAAGCTGTCGAATTCGCTGGGCAGCAGGGTCTTCTCGGCGCGCACAAAGTCCAGCAGTGCCTGTTCCTGGGTCTGCAGCAGCAGGTAGCCGCGGCACCAGTTGCTTTCCAGCGGGATCAGGCTGAAGAGCTCGCCAAAGATGATGCGGTCGCGCACCACGTAGGGCGCGGCCACGTCGATCTGCACGCCGACGAACTGGCTTTCCAGCGCCGCCACGGTCAGCTCCATGATGCCGCGCACCAGGGCCTGCGGGTACACCAGGCTGAAGATGCACTTTTCCAGCACGCCGCGCAGGCGCTGCATGTTGGCGCTGGTGTAGGCGCCGCGGATCATGCCGCGGTCGCTGGGCGACAGGTCGTGCAGGGTCTCGGCCTGGCCGCGTCGCAGCAGCAGCGGCAGCTCCGGCCGGGCTTCGTGGATGGTGCGCGCCAGGGGCAGGCCGGCACCGGGGCCGCCGAAGTCCTCGCCGATGAAAATGGCGCCCAGGTCCACGTTGCTGCGCAGCACCGTCATCACGTGGTCACCGTGCGGTTTCAGCGCCACCAGGTGGTTGTCTTCGCAGAAGGCCTTGATGTGTTCCTGCGCGGCGGGGTCGTCTTCCAGCACCAGCACCTTGGACGAGAGTTGGGCGTGTTCGGTCATGGGCGCGCGGCGGCGGTAATCAAAGGTTGCCGATGCTCACCCGCCACCCGCCGGTGCGGTGGCCCGAGTTGGGGTGAAATGGCCGGCTTTCTCCGGCTCAAGTTCCACCATGCCCATCGGCCCGCAACGCATCGTCTGCCTCACCGAGGAACCCACCGAGCTGCTGTACGCGCTGGGCCAGCAGCAGCGCATCGTGGGCATCTCGGGCTTCACGGTGCGGCCGGCGCAGGCCCGGGCGGAAAAGCCCCGCGTGTCGGCCTTCACCTCGGCCAAGGTGGACCGCATCCTGGCGCTGAAGCCGGATCTGGCGATCGGCTTTTCCGACATCCAGGCCGACATCGCTGCCGCGCTGATCCGCGCCGGGGTGGAGGTGTGGATCGCCAACCACCGCAGCGTGGCCGGCATCCTGGACTACGTGCAGCGCCTGGGCGCACTGGTGGGTGTGCCCGAGCCCGCCCGCGCCTACGCCGCACAACTGGCCGCCGGGGTGGAGCGTGTGCGTGCAGCGGCGGCGGCTTTCCCGCGCCGGCCGCGCGTCTACTTCGAAGAGTGGGACGACCCCCCCATCAGCGCCATCGCCTGGGTGAGTGAACTGGTGGGCGTGGCCGGCGGGGAGGACATCTTCCCGCAGCGCGCCGCGTCCTCGCTGGCCACCGGCCGCATCGTGGCCGACCCGCTGGAGGTGGTGCGCGCAGCGCCGCAGCTCATCATCGGCAGCTGGTGCGGCAAGAAGTTCCGGCCCGAGCGCGTGGCCGCGCGCCCTGGCTGGGCCGACGTGCCGGCGGTGCGCGATGGCGAACTGCACGAAGTGAAGTCACCGCTGATCCTGCAGCCCGGCCCGGCCGCGCTGACCGACGGGCTGGCCCGCCTGCATGCGATCATTTGTGGCTGGCATGAACGCCACCCATCCTGATCACAACTTCCCCGGAGACCCGCCATGTTCAAGGCCCTGCTGCTGACCCAGTCCGACGACAAGAAGACCCAGGCCACGCTGGTGGACATGGACGACGCGCAACTGCCCGCGCGCGACGTGACCGTGAAGGTGGCCTACAGCACCCTGAACTACAAGGACGCGCTGGCGGTCACCGGCAAGGGCGCGGTGGTGCGCAGCTGGCCGCTGGTGCCGGGCATCGACCTGGCCGGCACGGTGGAATCCAGCCGCCACCCCGACTGGAAGCCGGGCGACGCGGTGGTGGTCACCGGCTGGGGCCTGGGTGAACAGTTCTGGGGCGGCCTCACCCAGAAGCAGAACCTGGACGCCGGCTGGCTGCTGCGCATTCCGGCCCCCTTCACGCCGCGCACGGCCATGGCCGTGGCCACCGCCGGCTTCACCGCCGCGCTGTGCGTGATGGCGCTGCAGAAACACGGCCTGCAGCCGGGTGACGGCGAGGTGCTGGTCACCGGTGCGGCCGGCGGCGTGGGCTCCATCGCCGTGGCCCTGCTGGCCGGACTGGGCTACACGGTGGTGGCCTCCACCGGCCGGGCGGCCGAAGCCGACTACCTGAAGGGCCTGGGCGCAGCGCGCATCGTCGACCGCACCAGCCTGAGCGAGCCCGGCAAACCGCTGCAAAAGGAAGTGTGGGCCGGCGTGGTGGACACCGTGGGCAGCCACACCCTGGCCAATGCCTGCGCGCAGACCCGCTTCAACGGCGCGGTGGCCGCCTGCGGCCTGGCCCAGGGCGGCGACTTCCCCACCACGGTGATGCCCTTCATCCTGCGCGGGGTCACGCTGTACGGCATCAACAGCGTGCTGGTGCCCAACCCGCAGCGTGAACAGGCCTGGGCGCTGATGGCACGCCACCTGGACGCGGCCAAGCTGGACGCCATGGTGCAGGAGGTCGGCCTGAGCGAAGTGGTCGCCTACGCGCCTAGGTTCCTGGCCGGGCAGGTGCGCGGGCGCACGGTGGTGGACGTGGCGCGCTGAGGCCCGTGCGGGCGACCCCGCGCCCCGGCGGCGTGCAGAACTGCGCCGGCATCCCACCTCGTTTCGGCGTTTGGAGGCAGACCGGGGCCTCCTATGCTTTCGTTTGCCTGGCCCCGTCGGGGTCCGCTCCGGTGCCGCGCATCGGAGATGCAAAACGCGGAACGCATGCCCATGTCCTCCCTGTCTTCCCTCCTGTCACGTCTGAAACTGTGGCAAAAGTTCGCCCTGGTGGCCGCCATCGGCTTGGCGCTGGCGCTGCCCACCGCCGTGATGGTGCTGCGCGATGAACTGGCCAACCTGGCCGCGGCGCACCACGAACAGCAGGGCATGCAGCCGCTGCGCGCGGTGCTGGCCCTGGTGCAGCAGACCCAGCAGCACCGCGGCCTGAGCGCGGCCGTGCTGTCCGGCGACGACAGCGCTGCCGAGGCCCGCGGTGCCAAGGCGCGCCAGGTGGAAGAAGCACTGCATCACGCCGAGCAGACCAGTGCGTCCTACACGCGTGATGACCACAGCAAGCGCCGCGCCGATGTGCGACAGGGCTGGACCGCGCTGCAGCCTGCGGTGGCATCGCGCAGCCTGACCGGCCCGGACAGCTTCGCCCGCCACACCCAGCTGGTGTCCCTGCAACTGGCCTGGCTGACCGACATCAGCCACGCCAGCGAACTGATCCTGGACCCCCAGGAGGCCAGCTACCACCTGGTGGCGGCCTCGGTGCAGCCCCTGCCGGCCATCGCCGAAGTGCTGGGCCAGTTGCGCGCGCGCGGCGCCGCCGCCATCGCCCGCAAGGAAATCGGCCCCGAGGACCGCGCCATGCTGCAGTCCAGCCTGGCCCGGCTGCGCGACCTGCAACTGCAACTGCAGCAGTCGTTGCACAATGTGGTGCTGAACGCCCCGGCCCTGCATGCCGTGCTGTCCCAGCCCATCCAGCAGTCGCAACAGGCCGTCGAAGGCGCGGCCCGCCTGGTGCGCGACAAGCTGCTGCCCGGCACGGCGCCGCAGATCGACCGGCCCGCGTACTGGGCCGAGATCACCGCCGCGATCGACGCGCAGTTCAAGCTGATCGACCTGTCCATGGCACAGCTGCAGACCACGCTGGACGCCCGCGTGGCGGCGACCCGCGGCACCGTGGGTCTGCTGCTTGGCCTGGGCCTGCTGCTGCTGGCCGCGGGCGCATGGATCATCGTGTCGGTGGTGCGCAGCACCCAGGCGGCCGTGCAGGACACCTTGGGACTGGCCCAGGCCATGGCGCAGGGCGACCTCAGCCGCCGCATCAGCCACACCGGCCCGGACGAACTGGGCCAGATGGCCCTGGCACTGAACCAGGCCACCGCCTCGCTGGGCACCCTGGTGGCCGACCTGAAGTCCACCAGCCAGGCCGTGGCCAGCGCCGCCGAGCAGATCGCCAATGGCAATGCCGACCTGTCGACCCGAACCGAACAGACCGCCAGCAACCTGGAGCAGACCGCATCGGCCATGCACCAGATCCACGCCACGCTCAACGCCAGCGCCGACACCGCGCGCCAGGCCTCGCAGCTGGCCGACAGCGCCAGCGGCGTGGCCACGCGCGGCGGCGACGTGGTGGGCCAGGTGGTCAGCACCATGGGCGAGATCCACGCCAGCGCGCGCAAGATCACCGACATCATCGGCACCATCGACGGCATCGCCTTCCAGACCAACATCCTGGCGCTGAACGCGGCGGTGGAAGCCGCCCGTGCGGGTGAACAGGGCCGCGGCTTCGCGGTGGTGGCCGGAGAAGTGCGCAGCCTGGCGCAGCGCAGCGCCACCGCGGCGCGCGAGATCAAGGCCTTGATCGCCGACAGCTCCGACCGCGTGGAAGCCGGCAGCCAGCTGGTGGCCGAAGCCGGCAAGACCATGGGCGAGATCGTGACCCAAGTTCGGCGTGTGAATGACCTGATCGGCGAGATCGGGTCCGCCACGCAGGAACAGACCCAGGGCGTGGGCGAAGTCAATGCGGCCGTGAGCCAGCTGGACCACCACACGCAGCAGAACGCTGCGCTGGTGGAAGAGTCGGCCGCTGCCGCCGAAAGCCTGCGCCAGCAGGCCCAGGCGCTGATGGCGGCAATGCAGCATTTCCGCCTGGCCGCCTGAGGCCGGCGCGGCCTTCAGCCGCGATCGCGCATCAGCGTGCTCTTGCCGAACAGGCTTTCGATCAGGTCCACCGCCAGTTCGGCCGTCCTGTTGCGCACGTCCAGCGCCGGGTTCAGCTCCATGACGTCCAGGCTGGCCAGCGCACCGCTGTCAGAGATCATCTCCATGCACAGCTGCGCCTCGCGGTAGCTGGGGCCGCCGCGCACCGTGGTGCCCACGCCGGGGGCAATGTCGGGGCCCAGGAAGTCGACGTCGAAGCTGACATGCAGGTGGGTGTTGGCGTCCAGCGTGGCCAGCGCCAGTTCCATGGCGTGGCGCATGCCGTGTTCGTCGATGAAGCGCATGTCGAACACCTCCAGCCCCACCTGGTGCACGAAGCGCTTTTCACCCGCGTCCACGCTGCGGATGCCGATCTGGCGCACCCACTTCGGGTTGATGGCCGGCACCACCCCGCCCAGTTCCACCAGGTCCTTCGGCCCATGGCCGCACAGGCAGGCCACCGGCATGCCGTGGAGGTTGCCGCTGGGAGTGAGCACGCTGGTGTTGAAGTCGGCATGCGCGTCCAGCCACAGCACGCGCAGCTTGCGGCCGGCCTCGCGGCAGTGCCGCGCCACCGCGCTGATGGAGCCGATGCCCAGGCAGTGGTCGCCCCCCAGCACGATGGGCAGGCGGCCGCCGGCCAGTTCGGCATGCACCGCCTCGTGCAGCGTGCGGTTCCAGGCCACCACCTCGGCCAGGTGGCGGTAGCCCCCCTCCGGCGGCAGCCAGGGGTTGGCTGGGCCGCTGAGGTTGCCGCGGTCGACCACCTCCAGCCCGTGGCCGGCCAGGGTGGGCGCGATGCCCGCGACCCGCAGCGCTTCGGGGCCCATGCTGGCGCCGCGCGTGCCTGCGCCGATGTCGGTGGGCACGCCGATCAGGCTGATGCGGGGGTTCATGGGGCGGGCCTCCTGGCGCAAAACGGACCGGCCGCATCATCCCACCGGCGCGCGGCCGGGCCTCAGGCAGGGAAATGCACCGGCGGCAGGCTTTCGAAGGCCGGCCGCGCAAACAGCCAGCCCTGGAACAGGTGCACGCCCTGGTGGCGGAACCAGCGGTACTCGGCCTCGGTTTCCACGCCTTCGGCAATGACGTCGATGCCCAGTTCCAGGCACACCTGGCACACCGCCCGAACGATGGCCTGGCGCGGCCCGTGGCTTTCAATGCCGCGCACCAGGTTCATGTCGACCTTCACCTGGTCGGGCTGGAAATCGGCCAGCATGTTCAGCCCCGAGTAGCCGGCGCCGAAGTCGTCGATGGCCACCTTCAGCCCCAGGCTGCGGTAGCCGTTCAGCAACTGGGCCAGCTGGCCGTAGTCGGTCACGGCTTCGCCTTCGGTCACCTCCAGCACCACGCGCTCCAGCGGCAGGCCGTGCTGCCGCGCGGCGGCCAGGGTGCTGACCAGCGCCTGGTCTGAACTCAACAGTGCGTTGGGCAGCACGTTCAGGTTCAGGTGGCCGCCCAGGCCCAGCCGCATGGCCAGCGCAATGGCGGCGGCCCGGCTGTGCTGGTCGAAGGCGTACTTCTGGTCGGCCGGCACGGCCTGCAGCACCTGGTAGGCCGGCTCGCCCCGGGGCCCGCGCACCAGCGCCTCGTGCGAGAACACCTCGCGCGCCGCCACATCCACCACCGGCTGGAAGGCGTAGGAAAACGCGGGCAAGGCAGCGCCGCTCACGCAGGGCTCACGCGGCTGTCAGGCGGTGGCGAACTGCGACTGCCCGGCCAGTTGCTGGCGCCAGCGCCCGGCCCGGAAAGCCGCCAGCAGCTTGCGCGCGCGGCCCGCGTCCATGCGGGGCGCGCCCTCGTCCTGGTCGAAGAACCTGTTCACCCCGTCCAGGCCGGCCAACCCGGCCAGTTCGGGCGACCCCGCCTGGCAAAAGCCCATGCTCCAGGCACTGAAGAAGCGGCGCGGGATGGGCTCGCGGATGATGCGCGTGACCTGGGAGTGGCGCGGGTCGGCCTCGATGCGGGCGTAGGTGGCGTCCACGGCGTCCTGCGGGCCTTCCAGCACCTGGAAGAAGCTGCCGTCGGCGTACAGCAGCATGCCGGTCAGGCCCAGGCGTTCGTTGTGGTGGCGCGCGGTGCGCAGCAGGGCGGCCAGGTCGGCGGTGTCCATGCGCTGGGCGGCAGCACTGGCGTAGATGCACTGGATCAGGGACTGGGACATGGTGGACGGCTCCGCAACAGATCCGGCCGGGGTGGTTGGCCCGCCCCTGGCCCTGTTTCGGTGTATCGGCCCCCCCAGCGGCAACTTGAGTGCCGCGGCCAGGTCGGTTCAGATGTCGTCCGCGAATTCGCCCGTTTCGGTCTGCGGCAGGTCGAAGCCGTAGTGATCGGCCAGCCGGGCCCAGGCCTCTTCGGCGGTTTCAACGAAGTGGAACAGGCCCAGGTCGCTGGCGCTGATCATGCCGGTGTCCACCAGGTGCTGAAAGTTGATGAGCTTGTCCCAGAACGCGCGGCCGAACAGCAGGATGGGGCGCTTCCGGCTCTTGCCCGTCTGCACCAGGGTCATGGTCTCGAACAACTCGTCCAGCGTGCCGAAGCCGCCCGGGAAGCACACCAGCGCGATGCTGCGCATCACGAAGTGCATCTTGCGCAGTGCGAAGTAGTGGAACTGGAAGCACAGCGCCGGCGTGATGTAGGCGTTGGGCTCCTGCTCGTGCGGCAGCACGATGTTCAGGCCGATGCTCTTGCCCCCCACCTCGTGCGCGCCGCGGTTGCCCGCTTCCATGATGCCGGGCCCGCCGCCCGTCACCACGTAGATGGGCGTGGCCAGGTCGCGCGAACGCGTGGTGACGATGGCCGCGAAGCGCTGCGCCTCGGCGTAGAAGTGGCTCATGGCCAAGGCCGTTTCGGCGCGCTGGCGTTCCTGCGGGTCGGCGGCGGCATCCAGGCGCTGGCGCGCCACGTCCGGCGGCAGGATGCGGGCGCTGCCGAAGATGACGATGGTGCTTTCAATGCCCAATTCCTGCTGTACCAGCTCGGGCTTCAGCAGTTCCAGCTGCATGCGCACCGGCCGCAGTTCCTCGCGCAGCAGGAAGGCGCTGTCGGTGAAGGCCAGGCGGTAGGCGCTGTCCGGTCCGGCGTAGCGCTCGCCCCCGGCGGCGCGCTGCGCTTCTTCCTCGGCACTGGGAAAGTTGCGGGCTGTGAGCTTGGGGGCGGAGTCCATGCGGGGCGTCTCGTGGGCTGGCATGCGGGCCGCGCAGCTTAACCCCGGCCACCCCCAGGCCCCGGCGGCCCCGGGCGACCCGCCGCCCGGCCGCATCGTTGCTGTGCTGCAACATTTCTGTAACACAAAGGGCCTGGACGGCCCCAAATGAAGCTTCGCGTCAAGCATCCCGGCTAGATTTCCAGCTTGCTTAATTTCTCCTCAGAAGGTTTTCAACCATGAAGAAGGTTCTTGCGTTCTCCGCACTGGCTCTGGCCGCCCTGTCGGCCAATGCCCAACTGTCCATCTATGGCCTGCTGGACGGCAGCTATGGCAAGTCCATCGCCGACGACGCCACCGGCCGGAAGGCCGATTTCCACTCGGGTGGCGACGACGGTTCCAGCCAAGGCAACTCCACTTCGCGCATCGGCTTCAAGGGCAGCTACGACATCGGTTCGGGCACCAAGGCCAATTTCAAGCTGGAAACCGGCGGCATTGGCAGCGACGGTCGGGTGAACCAGGGCGGCACATTCTTCAACCGCCAGGCCTGGTTCGGCATGTCGGGTTCTTGGGGTGAAGTGCGCTTCGGCCGCCAGGATTCCCTGCCCTTCCAGGTGATGGCCGGCTACGACCAGAACGGCGCGTCCAACGGCGTGTCGGCCTGGGCCTACTCCACCGTCGGCCCCTGGGGCCCGACGCGTGACCGCCAGTCCAAGGCGCTGAACTACATCTCCCCGGCCTTCGGCGGCCTGACCGCGCAACTGGGCCTGACGCTCAAGGGCAACGACGCCAACGCCAAGGACACCTACTCCGTGGGCCTGACCTACGCCACCGGGCCGTTCTCGGCTTCGCTGGTGCATGAGTCCAAGCGCACCCAGACCGGTGACGACTTCACCTCCGTTGCCGGCTCCTACGACTTCGGCGTGGCCAAGATCTCCGCCGGCTACGCCGATGCCAGCGACAACAACAAGGGTGTCAGCCTGGGCGTGAGCACCAAGCTGGCCGGCCTGACCCTGGGTGCGCAGTACTCCAAGAACACCAAGGGCCTGAAGGATGAGGCCGTCGAACTGTTCGTGAACAAGGAAGTGTTCAAGAACACCTACGGCTACTTCGAAGTCGGCCACGCCAAGAACAACGCGGTCGCCAACAACAAGGGCACCGGCTACGCCGCTGGCCTGATCTTCGTGTTCTAAATCGCTGCCAAGTCCGGGCCTGCGGGCCCGACCTGCTGCAAGCACGGCCCTGGCGCGCAAGCGACCAGGGCCTTTTTCTTTGCGGGACGCGGTTCGCAGAAATAGGCACGCGAACTCGGTCACATCCGGCTTTCAAGGCGCCGCCAGGGCGCGCTGGCACCGATAGGCTGCGTGGGTTTGCCAAGAAGCGCCTGTGCGCCGCCACAACATGACCCGCCCCACGAGACCCGCCCCCCACCAATTGCTGGCCCTGGTGGCCGCCTGCCTGCTGGCGGCCTGCGGTGGCGGCGGCGGCGAGAACGCCACCGAAAGCGCCAGCACCGCCACAACCGCCAGCGCGCCCGCCACCCCGACCGACACCACCGCCACCGACGCCGAAGCCGCGCACAACCATGCCTTGGACAGCGCACTGGGCGACACCGCCGCTGCCGCGGGCCCCAGCGCCACCGTTGCCGACCCGGTCACGCCGGCCCCCGACAACCCGGCGCCCACCGCACCCGCCGCCGAAGCGGTCGCCGGCACCGCCAGCCTGCCCGTGTTGGCGGTGGCCCAATGGCGCCTGGCCCAGACCCACGTGCTGCCACCCGAAGGCCTGCGCTGGGCCCAACCCAACAACAAGTCCATCTCCTTGCACCTGGCCGGCGGCCGTGCCGCCCTGGCCCTGGTGGACCTGAACGGCGCGGTGCCGACCGACCCCCAGGTGGAGGCCCGCGTGGGCGACACCGTGCTGGGCCGCGTGGCCCTGCAGGACAACAGCGCCCTGCCGCCCACCGAAGCCGGCGGCGAGCGCTTCAGCGCCACCGCCCGCGTGGCCACGCTGCCGGCCGAATGGCTTCAACCTGGCCTGCAACTGCGGGTGGCCGCCACCAACGCCAACCCCTCCGGCTGGCAGGCATTGACCGTGGGCCCGACCACCACGCTGGACATCCGCAGCCTGCCCTTCTACCTGTACGGCGCCACCGAACAGCTGATCAGCCTGGACAAGGCCAGCAAGCCCTCGGCCCAGGCCATGAACGAGTTGGTCGCCAAGTGGCCCGTCAGCCAGCTCAGCGTGGTGCAGCACCCGGCCACCAAGGTGGAATGGCCGCAACTGGTGGTGAGCCCGCGCAATGGCGATGCCGCCTACGTGATGAGCCGCTACGAGGACCGCAAGGACGGCTTCGACCCGATCTCGGCGGTGCTGAACACCCTGGGGCTGATGCGCGAGGCCAACGGCGATGCGGCCACGGCCCACCAGTACTACGGCGCGCTCATCCAGCCCAAGGCCACGGGTGGCTATGCCGACAACATCGGCGGCCTGGGCGGCGGCCACAGCGGCGCGGGCGACCCGTCGTTCGCCGGTGTGTTCATCCACGAACAGGGCCACGCCTTCGGCATGCCGCACGCCGGCGAATCCTATGCGGCGGGCACCGGCTACCCCTACCCCGGCGGCAGCCTGAAGGGCAGCGCCTGGGGCTACGACCAGGTGCGCCAGCGCTTCATGAGCACCCTGGTGCCCAGCAGCGCCTCGCGCTACGCGGCCTGCACCACCCACAACTTCGGCGGCACGCCGCGCCAGTTGGATGCCCAGGGCCGCTGTATCCGCCAGGACCCGATGCAAAGCGGCAGCGGCGACCAGGCCGCGGGCGACATCTTCACGCTGTTCTCGGACTACAACGCTGGCGTGGTGCAGCAGTACCTGGAAGGCGTGGCCAGCCTGGACAGCAAGGGCAACACCGTGTGGGACGGCGGGCGGCTGCAGGAAAGCGCGGCCTCGGCCACAGGCTACCGGCGCTGGAACAGCCTGACCGGCACCTGGGTGGCGGTGGACCCCGCGCTGGACACCAGCAAGGCCCTGTACGGCATCAACAACCACACCCCGGTGCAAAAGGGCGTGCCGGTTTACACCCTGGTGGCCACCTTCAGCAACGCCGGCACGCCGGGCGTGAGCATGGTGATGCCACCCATCGGCCCCTACACCGGCAACCTGGCGCGTTACCCCGACCCCAGCCAGCCCGCCGACCTCGCCGCGCTGCAGCCCAGCGGCGCCTGGGGCTGGTACTGCATGTACAACGGCTGCGACTACACGCTGCGGGTGAGCTACACCAACGGCACGGTGCGCCACGTTGCGCTGCAAAAGGCCTTCCGGCCCTGGTTCGGCCCGAGCGCGGCGCCGGCAGCCACTGCCACCGACCCGCTGAACAGCGGCAGCTTCCGGCGCTGGGCCGTGAACGTGCCGGCCGACGCGCCGCTGGCCAAGGTGGAACTGCTGGACACGCCGATGGCGTGGAACGGCCTGCCGGCCGCCCCCACGGTGCTGGCCTCGCGCACCCTGCCCTGATCAGGTCGCGGGCGGCGGGGCAGGCACGTCGCGCAGGTAGACCACCCAGTACACCAGCGCCACCAGCACGCTGCCACCCACCAGGTTGCCGGCGATCACCAGGGCCAGGTTGGTGGCCACGCCGCCCAGCGTGAGCGGTGCGCCCAGCAGCCAGGCCAGCGGGAAGAAGTACAGGTTGGCGATGGAGTGTTCAAAGCCCGCCGCCACGAAGGCGGTGATGGGGAACACGATGGCCAGCAGCTTGTCGGTGACGCTGCGCCCGGCCAGCGACATCCACACCGCCATGCACACCAGCACGTTGCACAGCACGCCGCGAAAGAAGGCCTCCCCCGGCGGCAGCGCCTGCTTGGCCAGCGCGATCTTCTGCGCCGCCAGGCCCACCGCGCCGCTGTTCATCTGCGCCTGAGCCGCGCCCCACACCAGCAGCGCCAGTGCCACCGCCCCCAGCGCGTTGGCGCTGCACACCACCAGCCAGTTGCGCAGCACCTGCGCGCTGGTGACCCGGCCGCTGGCCCAGGCCATGGCCAGCAGGTTGTTGCCGGTGAAAAGTTCCGCCCCGGCCACCACCACCAGCACCAGGCCCAGCGAGAACACCAGGCCGCCCAGCAGGCGCTGGGCCGCGAAACCCAGTGACGCGTCGGACACCACCAGCGTGAACATCATCGCCCCCAGGCCGATGAAGGCGCCGGCCAGTGCGCCCAGCATGCTCATCGTGAGCAGCGGCATGCGCGCCTTCACCACGGCAAACTCGTTCACCCGGTTGGCGATCTCGCGCGGCGAATAGGCGTCCATGCCGAAAACGTCGGCCATGCCCCGTGCTCCTTCTGCTTGGCTGAACACCATTGTGCGGCGCGCCTGCCGCGGCAGCCTGAATCCAGGTCAGACCAGGGTGCCGAAGCGCGACAGGCTCACCGCCCCGGCGCCTTGCGCGCAGGCGCGTTCAATGGTCAGCGCCAGTTGCTCCATTTCCATCGGCTTGGAGATGAAGCCGGTCATGCCGGCGGCATGGCAGGCACGCCGGTCGGACACCAGGGCGTTGGCGGTCATGGCCACGATGGGCAGCTGGCCCAGCGGACCGGGCAGCGCACGGATGGCGCGGGTGGCGGCCAGGCCGTCCAGGCGTGGCATCTGCATGTCCATCAGCACCAGGTCGTAGTCAGCGAAGTGAACCTGCTGCAGCACTTCCTCGCCGTCGGCCACCATGTCGCAGCGGTGGCCCAGCTGTTCCAGCATGGCCTGGATGACGACCTGGTTCACCGGGTTGTCTTCGGCCACCAGCACGTGGCGCGGTGTGCCCAGCGCCTGCGGCACGACCACCGGTGCCTGCAGCGGCGCATCTTCGGGCGCGCCCAGCGTCAGGGTCACCACGAAGGTGCTGCCCTGGCCGGGCAGGCTGTGCACGTCGATGCGCCCGCCCATCATCACCACGATGTCGCGGGTGATGGACAGGCCCAGCCCGCTGCCGCCAAAGCGCCGACGGGTGCTGCCGTCCACCTGCGTGAAGCGCTCGAACAGGCGCGGCAAGGCTTCGGGCGGGATGCCGATGCCGGTATCCGACACCTCCAGCGTCAAGGCCGACCCGCCATCGGGCTC
Source organism: Burkholderiales bacterium JOSHI_001 (assembly GCA_000244995.1). Lineage (NCBI taxonomy): Bacteria > Pseudomonadati > Pseudomonadota > Betaproteobacteria > Burkholderiales > Burkholderiales bacterium JOSHI_001. The sequence goes on from CM001438.1 coordinate 4,469,843, forward strand.
GGCCACATGGGTGATGGACACCTGCACCCCGCCGCGCTCGGTGAACTTGATGGCATTGCCCACCAGGTTGAACAGCAACTGCGCCAGGCGGTTGGGATCGCCGCGCAACCAGGGCGGCAGCGGCGGCGACACGTTCAGGCGCAGCGCCAGGCCCTTGTCGTGCGCGCGCACGCGCAGCAGGTCCACCACCGATTCGATGGTGCGTTGCGGCTCGAAGTCGATCAGTTCCAGCTTCATGCGGCCGGATTCGATCTGGGTCACGTCCAGGATGTCATTGATCACCGCCAGCAGGTTCTGGCCCGACACCCGCATCAGTTCCACATGGCCGCGCTGGCGTTCGGACAGCGGGGTTTCCAACAGCAGGCTGGCCAGGCCCAGCACCGCGTTCAGCGGGGTGCGGATCTCGTGGCTCATGGTGGCCAGGAAGCGCGACTTGGCCTCGTTGGCCTGCTCGGCGGCGCGGCGCGCCTCCTCCAGCCGGCGCTCTTTGGCCGCCACGTCGCGGTACACGCTGACCGTGCCGCCGTCGGGGGTGCGGCGTTCGATGCCTTGCACGAAGACGCCGTTGCCCAGGTCCTGCTCCCACACCCGGTTGGCTTCACGGTGAACGGCCAGCCGGTCTTCCACCCAGGCCAGGCGCACCGAAAGGGACTGGCCGGCACACACTGCTTCGGCGCCGGCCTCGGCCAGGCGGCGGTAGGGCGCGCCGCGGGTCAGCACCGGCCGCAGCCAGGGAAACAGCTCCACGTAGCGCTCGTTCCAGGTCACCACGTGGTCCTGGGCGTCGCACAGCAGAAAGCCTTCGGCGATGGACGCCAGGGCCTGGTCCATCACCGCCTTGGACGCGGCCAGTTCGCTGCGCGTTCGCGTCATGCGCACGATGTAGGCGTGGCCCATCGCACCCGCGGCCAGCGTGAACAGGGCCATCAGCGCCACCGTCACCGCCAGCGCGTTGCGTTCGCGGTGGTGGCGCGCCAGCATGTCGCTCAGCCGCCAGGACGCCCCGACCACCAGTTGCCGGTACAGCAGCGGCCGGCTGGCCACCAGGGCGCTCTGTCGGTCCACCCGGCCAGGGGCCGGCACGGGCGCCGCGGTGGCGTTCAAGGCCGCCAAGGTGGGCACCAGGCGCCGGCCGGCCCACTGGTCCTGGCGTGGCACGCTGGCCAGCAACTCGCCGTCGTCGCGCTCCAGCGTGAGCTGCAGGCCGGGCACGTCCACCGCCGGGCCCATCAGCGTGGCCAGCAGGGACAGGGGCACCTCCACCACCATCAGCGCCGGGCTGCCGTCGGCCAGGCGCAGCGGGCGCGCAGCGTGCAACACGGTGCCCGAGGACGTGACGTTCAGGCCCGGGGTGCTGAGCATCATCTGCGGCACCGGCTGGGCCAGCACAGCGGCGGGAAAACCCGTGGGCAGTGGCAGCAGGCGCCCCGCGATGCCGGGCCGCGATGAAGCGATGACCCGGGCCTGTGCGTCCACCAAGGTGATGCTGTCCACCAGCAGGTCACGGTCCACCAGCGAGGCCAGCGCGGCCGCGCCCAGGGTGGTGAGCGCCGGCTCGCGCGACACGGCCTGCGCCGCCGCGTTCAGGCGCAGGTCCACGCTGACCAGGGCGCGGTTCAGTGCCGCTTCGGCACCACCGGCAAAACCGGCCAGTCGGCGGGCGCCGTCGTCGTGGGCGTCCTGCGCCTGGTCGCGCACGAAGGCCGCACTGGCCAGGGCCACCACCAGCACGAACAACAGCACCGCTGTCCACAGGACAACGATGGCCTTGTGCGTACGGCGCCCGAAGACCATGGACTTAACGCGGTGGCGTGGCCGCGGTGACAGGCGGTGGCGGGGCCTGGCTGGCGCGGATGCCCGAGCTGTCGGCCAGGGTTGCGTTCCAGACCTCGGCGCAGCCGGCGCCGCAGCGCTCCACCCAGCGCGGCAGGACCACGCGCGCGAAAATCTCGCGGCGGCGGCGCTCGTCATCGGGCGACACCTTCACCTCGGTCATGTGGCCTGCACGACCGCCGGCGCAGGCGCTGGCGCCGGTGTTGCAGGCGATGCCGGCCAGGGTTTCGCGGTCGGACTCGGCCCACACCGCGGCTTCCAGCTGGGGCAATTGGCGCTGAAGCATGGCCTTCAGCTCGGCCGGCAGCGCGGCCCAGGCGGCCCCGTTGGCGGCGAAGATGGACACGCCCCAGTTCAGCGCCATGCCATGCAGGTGGCTGGTCATCTCGTGCAAGCCGATGGTGTTCCCGGACATGGTGCCGGTGATGGCGCATTCGATGTTGCCGGCACGCAGGTTGGGCACGATGTCGGCAAAGCCGGTGGGCACCGCGGTGGCGCCCAGCGACTGCACCAGGTCGGACTGGCTGGGGCTGGAGGTTCGCACGCGCCGGCCGGCCAGGTCGGACAGGCCCTTCAGGGGCTTGCTGCAGAACACCGCCTGTGCGGGATAGACGTACATCGCCAGCAGTTCCACACCGCGGCGTTCGCGCAGCATGCGCGTGAGCCAGGGCCGAAAGGCGGCCACCGAACGGCGCAGGGTGGCCATGTCCGGGTTCAGCCCGGCCAGGTCGGGCGCGGCGATTTCCATGTCGCGCCCCGAGTCCTGCGACACCAGCACGGTGCCGAAGGGAATGACGCCCAGCTGGATCAGCGACAGCATCTCCTGCCCGCGGATGCCGGCGCGGTCGAAGGGCACCACCTCGGCCGAATAGCGCCCTCCCGACAGCTGGGGCAGCACCCTGGACCAGAACGGTTCTTCGTGACGCAGGTACTGGTTCAGCCCGCCCAGGCCGCCCACCACGCGCAAGCGCACGGTGTCGCCCTGCGCCTGGGCCATGGTGGCGGGGGCCACGCTGACCAGCCACGCGAGCAGCAGCCAGCGCAGTGCCCCGTGCAAGCAATGATTCATCTTCTCCCCTGGGATCCGCTCAGACACGGTGGCGGTCGTGAGCGGCATGGTAACGGTGGAGATGAGTGGCATAACGCTTGAAGAACAGGGCATTTGGCGCCTGTTTGGCCCCCACTGCTATAACCAGGGTCGCTTCAACCCATCAAGAGGAGTGGCTTTCCATGGGCATCGACTTCAGTGGCCGCGTGGCCATCGTCACCGGCGCGGGCGGAGGCCTGGGCCGCTGCCATGCGCTGGCCTTGGCTGCACGCGGCGCGCGCGTGGTGGTGAACGACCTGGGCGCGGCCCAGGCGGTGGTGGATGAAACTCGCGCCGCGGGCGGCCAGGCCCTGGCCAGCAGTGCGTCGGTCACCGACATGGCGGCGGTGCAGGCCATGGTGGACGAGGCCGTCGCGGCCTGGGGCGGGGTGGACATCCTGGTGAACAACGCCGGCATCCTGCGCGACAAGAGCTTCGCCAAGATGGACCTGGCCGACTTCCGGCAGGTGGTGGACGTGCACCTGATGGGCGCGGTGCACTGCTGCAAGGCGGTATGGCCGCACATGGTGGCGGCACAGTACGGCCGCATCGTGATGACCACCTCGTCCTCGGGCCTGTATGGCAACTTCGGCCAAAGCAACTACGGTGCGGCCAAGATGGCCTTGGTGGGTCTGATGCAAACCCTGTCGCTGGAAGGCGCCAAGGCCAACATCCGGGTGAACTGCCTGGCGCCCACCGCGGCCACGCGCATGACCGAGGGCCTGCTGCCGGCCGAGGTGCTGGCCCTGCTGAAGCCCGAGGCCGTGACGCCTGCCCTGCTGTGGCTGGCCAGCGAAGGCGGCCCCAACCGCGTCATTGCCTGCGCCGGCGCAGGCAGCTTCGAAGCCGCGCACATCACCCTGACGAACGGCATGCACCTGGGCACCGGTGCAGACGTGCCCGAACAACTGGCCGCCGCCTGGGCCCGGGTGAGCGACCGCCAAGGCGAAACCGTGCCGGATGCCGGCGCGGCGCAGGGCCGCAACGAGCTGGCCATGGCCCTGCGCTCACCGTCCTGAGCAACAGGACACCCACGGCCAAGCAGCCGCCGCGGATCCGGCTGCGCCGGTCCGCCAGCGGCGCCCCCTGGGGGGAGGCGCCGAAGGCGCTGCGGGGGGGTCAAGCCACCGCGGCCATCACCACGTTCTTGCCGGCCTGCTTGCCGCGGTACATGGCCGCATCGGCGGCACGCAACAGGTGGGCGGGTTCGGGCCCGGGTTCCAGCGCAAACGCAAACCCCACGGTGGCACCGACATGGCACTGGCGGCCGTCACCCAGGTCGAATTCGGCGTCGAACTGGGCGCGCAGCTTGCGGCCGACCTGTTCCGCATGGGCTGCATCGCGCAGGCCGCGCACCGACACCACGAACTCGTCGCCGCCCAGGCGCGCCACCACGTCGGTGGGACGCACCGAACTCGCCAGCCGGGCACCCACCTGGCGCAACAGTTCGTCGCCGCTGTCATGGCCCCAACGGTCATTCACCGGCTTGAAGCTGTCCAGGTCCAGCATGAACAAGGCCAGCGGGCCCCGCGCGGCGCGGTCTTCCAGCGCCACTTCCAGGCCACGGCGGTTGCGCAAGCCCGTCAACGCGTCGGTGTGGGCCAGCGCATGCAGGCGGTCGTGCTGGCGCTGCGCATGCGCCGCGGCCTCGCGCAACTGTTCCAGGCGCGCACCCAGCACCATCAGCCACCACACCATTTCCGCAGCGAAGGCGATCTGCACCGCATGCTGGCTGAGGAAGTTCACCGGCAGCACACCGCGCAGCAAGGCTGACACCGCAGTGATGCCGGCGATGTTGGTCACGCAACCGGCCAGCAGGTAGGCCGCCGCCCGGTCGCCCTGGCGCACCCGCGCCACCGCCACGGGCAGCACCATCAGCAGGTGCAGCAGGCCCAGCAGCATGCCGCCGCCGGCCGCCGCCGCATAGGGCGCCAGGTCCAGCGCGAACATCACCGCCAGCAAGGCCGCCAGCGCACCGGTGACCCGCAGGGCGCGGGCGCTGCGCGGCGCATGGCTGCGCATGTCCAGCGCGCCGATGAAGAAGTGCACGTTGGCTGCAATCATCAAGGTGGCGCACAGCGCGGCGCCGTTCATGGCCGGCCAGGCGTGCTGAGGCCACAGGTACTGTGCCCCATGGCCGAAAAACGACAGCGTGAAACCCCAGGACGCCAGCAGCGACCCGGCATAGGCCAGGAAGATGCCCTGGCGGCGGTGCGCCCAGGTGGCCAGGCTGTAGATGATCATGAACAGCCACAGCCCGGTCATCACGCCCTGCAAGGCCTGTTCGCGCGACTCGGCCACGCCCAGGGCCGCCGGCTGCATGAAATGCAGCGGCAGCAGCGTGGCCGTGGGCGTGGCCACGCGCAGCAGCACCTGGTAGCGCTGGCCGGGCTGCAGTTGCAGCAGGGTGCTCAGCGCGCGCGTGGCCTGCTCGCGCTGCGCGAAGGGCACGCTGGCCCCCAGCACCGCGTCATGAACAAGCCGGCCGGCCGCGTCGTACACCTGCAGGTCCACCCGCCACAGCAGGGCGTAGTCCAGCCAGGCCAGCCATTGGCCGGGCGCGTCGGCATCCAGTTTCAACCACAGGTGCAGCCAGGTGGCGCCGGCGCGCGCGCCCAGGTTGGCGTGGGGCCCGTCAGGGCGCTGGAATCGCGGTAGGGCCGCCAGCGCGCCGCGGCTGTCCAGTTGTTCCATCGGGTCGGCCAACACCCGCACCGCGGGCCAGGCGGGAGCCGACGGCATGGCGCGCGACAGGGTCAGCTCCGGCAGGGATTCGGCTTCGGCCGCCGCGGCCCCACCCATGGCCAGGCACAGCAGCAGCGCCCAGAACGCCGCCATGCCTTGGCGGCAAAGGCGTGACAGGCGGACCCACCGGCAGGTGAAGAAGTGACAGCACATCCGTCGTGCTATCGGCCCGGCCCGGCCCAAACTTGAGCCGGCGGGCCGCGGCCAGCGCCGCCGACGGTGTCAGTTGGTGCGTTGGGCGCCGCACACCGCGCAATGCGCCTGGCGGGGCATGCGGATTTCGGTCCATTCCATGCGGCGCGCGTCCAGCATCTGCAGCCGCCCGGCCAGGCTGGCCCCGGGCACGCCGGCCAGCAGCTTCAAGGCTTCAGCCGCCTGCATGCTGCCGATGATGCCCACCAGCGGCGCAAACACGCCCATGGTGGCGCAGGCCACTTCCTCGAAGGTGGCCTCGGCCGGGAAAACGCAGGCATAACAGGGCGCCTTCGCGTCGCGCGTGTCATACACCGAGATCTGGCCGTCGAATCCGATGGCCGCGCCCGACACCAGCGGCTTGCGGTGCTTCACACAGGCCGCGTTCACCGCATGCCTTGTCTTGAAGTTGTCGCTGCAGTCCAGCACCACGTCGGCCGCCGCCACCGCTTCGTCCAGAAAGGCTGCGTCGGCGCGATGCACCACGGGGGTCACCTGCACATCGGGGTTGATGGCCGCGATGCTGGCCTGCGCCGACAGGGCCTTGGGCGTGCCCACGCGCGACAGATTGTGGGCGATCTGGCGCTGCAGGTTGGTGACGTCCACCGTGTCGTGGTCCACCAGCGTGATGCGGCCCACGCCGGCCGTGCCCAGGTACAGCGCCACCGGCGACCCCAGGCCGCCAGCACCGATCACCAGCGCATGGCCGGCCAACAGGCGCTGCTGGCCTTCCACGCCGATCTCTTCCAGCAGGATGTGGCGGGAATAGCGCAGCAACTGGTCGTCGTTCATGGTGGGACATCGTACCGCCGCCGGACCTGGGACCGCCCTGCCCCTTCGCCTGGCAGCGCCGGCCACACGGTCGGGGTTTGTCCTGGTTCCTGGTCAAAATGACCACCAGTTCAATGCACAGGCACTTGTTCAGACCATGACCCGGGCCGAACACGTTCGCAAGCCCTGCTGACCGTCCCCTCGGAGCCGAACCATGAGCCAGGAATACGACCACCGCCGCGAGATCATCGCCAACTGCCTGAAGATGAACAGTTCGGGCCTGAACCAGGGCACCTCCGGCAACCTGAGCGTGCGCTGGAGCGACGGCCTGCTGGTCACGCCCAGCGGCATCGCCTACGAGCAGCTGCAGCCAGAAGACATCGTCTACATGGGCATGGACGGCAGCTTCGACCACCCGCTTGCGCCGTCCAGCGAATGGCGCTTCCACCGTGACATCTACCTGGCCAAGCCCGAGGTGAACGCCGTGGTGCACGCCCACCCCGTGCACTGCACCGCATTGGCCATCTGCGGCATGGAGATCCCCGCCGTGCACTACATGATCGCCTTCGCCGGCGGGCCCAGCATCCGCTGCGCGGGCTACCACACCTACGGCACGCCCGAGCTGTCGGAAGCGGCCATCGAAGCCATGCAGGACCGCAACGGCTGCCTGCTGGCCAACCACGGGATGATCGCCACCGGCGCCAGCATGGCCAAGGCCATGTGGCTGGCCATCGAGATGGAGACCCTGGCCAGGCAGTACATCGTGTCGCTGCAACTGGGCCGCCCCAGGCTGCTGCCCGATGACGAGATCGCCCGCGTGGCGGCCAAGTTCAAGAACTACGGCCTGAAGGACAAGCCGGCCTGAACGACAGCGGCCATCCAGCACCTTCCTACCGGAACGGCGAGCCTGGGCCACGACACCAGGCGCGAAGCAGCCGGTGTCGGGCGGCGGCGCCATCCGCACCGGCGGGATGGCCCTGCCATGCCAAGCGGGCCGCGCCTTCAGACCTTGCGCACGGCCACGCGTGCGCCGTCGGCCACGCCTGCAGGCGGGTACACGATCACCTGGGACCCGGCGTCCAGGCCCTTTTGCACCCAGGCCTGGCTGCCATTGCGGCCCCCCAGGGTCACGGGCCGCAAGCGGGCACGGCCTGCGTCCAGCACAAACACCGCCATGCCGGACGACGGGTTGTTGCCATCGGCCGGCAGCGGGAAGACCGCGCTCACCGGCACGCGAAGCACGCCTTCTTCCGCACGCGTGACAATGCGCACCGACACCCGGAAGCCGTCGCCCAGCCGGGCCCATTCGGCCGGCGCGCTGGTGATGTCGATGAGCACGTTCACCCGCTGTTCTTCCACGCCCAGGGCCGAGACCTTGGTGAAAGCCGCGGGCTCCACCCGCCGCACACGCCCTTGCAGCACCGTGGGCCCGCCCCAGCGTTCGATGCGCACCGGCCGCCCCGGCTGCGCCAGCAAGGCGTCGCTGGTCAGCAGTTCGGCCACGATCTCCATGCGCGCGGTGTCCCCCACTTCAAGCAGCGGCGTGCCCAGCGCCACCGGTGTTTCGCTGGTCTGGTGCACTTTGAGCACCTGCCCGGCCACCGGCGACTTCACCGCGAAGGCCGTGCCGGGGCCGCCGGCCGGCCCGGGGCCGCGCGTGGCGCCCAGCGCGGCGCGCGCCTGCTGCAGGTCGTGGCGGGCGATGTGCTCGCCTTCCACCGCCGTGTCCAGTTCCTTCTGCGCTGCCTGCACCCCCAGGCGGTCGGCATCGACCTTGGTCGGCGCCACAAAACCCTGTTGCGCCAGTTGCTCGGTGCGGCGTTGTTCGTTGCGCGCCTGCTGCAGCGCCACCTTGGCAGCTTCAATCCGCGTGGCAGCGCGTTGCAGGCCGGCTTCGGCCGACCCCATGCGCGCCAGCAACTCGCGCTGGCTGCGCTCGTCCAGCATGGCGGACAGCACCGGCGTCAGTTGCGCCACAGTGGCGCCGGCCTCCACCGGGTCCCCTTCGCGCAGCGTGATGCGCTGCAGCCGGCCCGCCAAGGGGGCGCTGACCACGTAGCGTTCGCGCAGCCGCGTGCGGCCGTCCTCGTCCACCGTGGTTTCGAACAGGCCCAGGGTGGCCTGGGCCACTTCCACCGGCACCGGGCGCGGGGCAAAGGCCCAGGCCAGCAGGGCAGCGACGGCGACGGCGGCTGCGGCGCCGGCGATCTTGGTCTTGAGGTTCATCTGGGCATCACTCCCGGGTCTTGAGGGCACCGACCATGTCGAGGCGGTCGATGCGGCGGCGCACCACCAAGGCGCTGGCCACGGCCGCCACCACCACGCAAACCGCCGCCCAGGCATAGGTGCGTGGCTGGATCACCACGGGGAAAAAGAACTGGTCGCTCTTCAACGCGCCGGCCATCAGGTGCACCAGCCCCCAGCCCAGCAGCATGCCCAGCGGCAGCGCCAGGGCGATCGAGATCGCCATCTCGCCCAGCAGCACGGCCGAGACCTCGGCGCGGGTGAAGCCCAGCACGCGCAGGCTGGCCAGTTCCCAGTTGCGCTCGGCCAGCGCAATGCGCGCGTTGTTGTAGACCACGCCCACGGCGATGACGGCGGCAAAGGCGGTGAGCACCGTGCTCATGATGCGCACATTGCGCGCGCTGACCTGCTCCATGTTGCGCAGCATGCTGGCCTTGCTGAAGGCGCCCACCACGCCCGGCATCTTCCGCGTGGCGTCCAGCACCCCGGCCTCGGCGCCACGGTCCACCGCCACGCTGAAGCCGCCGGACAGGTCGCCATCGCCCAGCGCCCGGTTGAGTGCGCCGCGGTTCATGTAGGCGTTCAGCCCCATCATCTCGCGCACCGTGGCGTCCACCGGCAACTGCAGCGTGCGTGCGCGGCCTTCCAGCACCTCCACCTGCAGCAGGTCGCCCACGCGCACGCCCAGCTTGTCGGCCAGGCGGTCGGTCAGCACCAGGCCGTCACCCGCCGGCAGGGTTTCGCGCTGGTCCACATCGATGATGCGGTACAGCACCGGCAGGCTGGCATAGCCCCGGATCTGGCTGCGTTCGCGCCGGTGCCCGTGCACCAGCGTCACCGGCACGAAGCGGCTGGATTCAACCGCCGTCACCCCGGGCAAGCGCAGCAACTCACCGCGTGCGGCGTCGGGCACCGCTTCCAGCGTCCAGACCGCCAGGTCGTTGCGCATGACGAGCTGGAACTGGGTGTCCACGATCACCTCGATCGCGTCGCGGAAGAAGTTGCCCATGATCACGATCGCCACCGACGCCGCCACCCCGAAGACCGCCAGGCTGCTGCGCCAGGGCCGGCGTTCCATGTTGCGCAGGATCATGCGCAAGGCAGCGCCCATGCGCGTGAAGCCCAGGCGTTCGACCAGCGTGCGCCGGTAGCGGCCTGGCGCTGGCGGGCGCATGGCCTCGGCGGGCGCCAGCCGCACCGTGGCGGCAATCGCGTTGAGCGTGCCGACCACCGCGGTGGCCACGGTCAGGCCCAGCGAAACCATCACCAGGGCCGGCGCGATGCGGTGGTGGAACACCGGGAAGCGGAAGAATTCGGCGTACAGGCCCATCAGCAGGGTGCCCAGCACGTCCCCCAGGGCCAGGCCCAGCACGAAGCCGGCCCCGACGATGGCCAGCACCATCTTCAGGTAGTGCGCCGCGATGCTGGCGTTGGTGTAGCCCAGCGCCTTCAGCGCGGCAATCTGCTCGCGCTGGGTGGCCACCAGGCGCGAAACCACCACGTTCAGCAGGAAGGCCGCCACGCCCAGGAAGATCGACGGCAGCAGGGTGCCCAGCACGCGCTGCTCCTTGATCTCGTTGTCGAGCATGGCGTGCGAGGTCTGGTCACCGCGGCCGATGACCTGGCGCCCGCCGTAGCGCTCCAGCTGGCCCTGCAGGGCGTCGATCACCGCGCGCTCCTCGGCGCTCGGGGCCAGCTTCACGGCCACGCGGTTGAAGGCGCCCTCCATGTCGTAGGCCGCCGCCAGCACCTCGGCATCGACCCAGAAGACGCCGAAGCCGCGCTGGTCCGGCATGCCCCACAGCCCCGCGAAGATGTACTCCGGCGACAGCGCCACGCCGGCCATGACAATGCTGCGCTGCTTGCCGTTCACCAGCGCCGACAGGCGGCTGCCGGGCTTCAGCGCGTGGGCGGTCGCGAAGGTCTCCGAGATCCAGGCCGGGATGGCGCCGTCGGATTGCGGGCGCCCGGGCGACAAGGATGCGTCCTCGGCCCGGCCGCTGCGCAAGCTGAGCCGGTTCATGCGCGGCTGGCGCCGGCGGTCCAGGCCAATGAGCTGGCCCACGATGGGGTCGCTGGCGCCTTCCAGGGTGACGCGCACCATCATCTCGGTGGTGGTCTGCACGTCGGCCACGCCGGGGGTGCGGCCCAAGGATTCCACCAGCGCATCGGGGGCGCGCTTCACAGACGCAAACACGTCCGCGAAGCGGCCACTGGCATAGAAGTCGTCGCGCGCCAGCGCCAGCGAGTCCACCGCCGACAGCGTGGTGATGAAGCCACCGATGCCGCTGGCCACCACCAGCGCAATGGTCAGCACCTGGCTCCACATCAGGCGCAGGTCGCGCAGCAGCTTGCGGTCCAGGGCCTTCATGCGCTCACCAAGACAGCTCCGACGGCGCGAGCTTGTGCTCGTTGCGCTCGATGCGCTGGATGCGCCCATCGCCCAGGTGGATGACACGGTCGGCCATGCCGGCAATGGCCGCGTTGTGCGTGATCACCACCGCCGTCGTGCCGAGCTCGGTGTTGATGCGCGCGATGACCTCCAGCACCAGCTTGCCAGTCTGGTAGTCCAGCGCACCGGTCGGCTCGTCGCACAGCAGCACGTCGGGCCGCTTCACGATGGCGCGCGCAATCGCCACGCGCTGCTGCTCGCCGCCCGAGAGCTGGGCCGGGAAGTGGTCGCGCCGCGGCGCCAGCCCCACCATGGCAATGGCTTCTTCGGCCGGCATCGGGTGCTGCGCGATGTCGGTCACCAGGGCCACGTTCTCCAGCACCGTCAGGCTGGGGATCAGGTTGTAGAACTGGAAAACGAAACCGACATGTTCACGCCGGTAGCGCGTGAGGTCGGCTTCGCTGGCCCCGGTGAGTTCGTGGTCGCCGAAGCTCACGGTGCCGCTGGTGGGCACGTCCAGGCCGCCCAGGATGTTCAGCAGCGTGCTCTTGCCGCTGCCCGACGCACCCAGCAGCACGACGAATTCGCCGCGCGGGATGTCCAGGGTCACGCCTTGCAGCGCGACCACGTCCACCTCGCCGGTGCGATAGATCTTGCTCAGGTCCTTGGCGCAAAAGACCGCGCTTTCGGGGCGCATGGGTGCTGTCCTCGCCCTGGGCCGCTGTCCACCAGGCATTCATGGGGGCCGAACCGGCCCTGAGTCCCATTGTCGACCGCCTGGATCGCCGCGCCTTGCCAGACATCAAGCTGCGCCGCGACACACCCGACACCGTCGCAGCGGCGGAAATCACCCGTCGGGGCTGTCCGCGGTGTGGCTGGCGCGCAGCGCGCTGCCTTCGGCGACCAGGCCGTGCTCCAGCCCGTAGCGGACCAGGGCCGCCAGGTTCGGCAGTTCGAGCTTCTCGAGGATGCGGCTCTTGTGCGTGCTCACGGTCTTGACCGACAGGTGCAGGGCGTCGCCGATGTCGGTCGGCCGTTCACCGTTGACCAAGCGGCGTGCCACCTCCAGTTCGCGGTCCGACAGTTGCGCGTGGCGAGGCGCGGCCTGGCTGCCGTGAAGCTGCATCACGATGCTCGCCGCGATGCCGGGCGTGACGTAGGCCCCGCCGTTGGCAATCTGGCCGATGGCGCCCACCAGTTCGGCGCTGGCGCCGTCCTTCGTGATGTAGCCGCGCGCGCCCGCACGGAACGCGCGCACCGCGTAGGCCTCCTCGGCATGCATGCTCAGCACCAGGATCGGCACCCGCGGGTATTCGGCACGGATGCGCTTGATCAGGTCCAGCCCGCTCATGCCAGGCAGGGTCAGGTCGACGATGGCGAAATCGATGGGCTCGCGCCCCAGCACCTCCAGCGCCTTGAAGGCATCGCCCACCGCGGTGACGGCCCACGGCTGCCCGGCGCGCGCAAGGATGCGCTCCAGCCCTTCGCGCACGATTTCGTGGTCGTCGACGATGAGGATCTTCATCGGTCTGGCCTTGCTGGTGTCGCTCATCCTGTCCTCCGCTTGACAGCATACGCGACCCCCAATGCGGCCCATCGGCTGCGCACTAGGAATCGTCCGAGTGGCTCTCGTCCTGCGCCTACGACACGCAGCGCCGCCTGCCGATTGCCGCGCCAGCGCGGTGCGGCGAACCTGCATCAAGACGAATGTGCCACTGCCGGCACGCCGACCAGGAGACCCCATGGACACCATTGCCCCCTCGTTCGAACAACCGACGTCCCCGTCCAGCGGATTCGAAAGCCAGACTGAACCCAAGGCCGCGCCGCCTGGACCCCGGCTGAGCGACATGTTCGAGTTGCTCTGCGCCCAGCCCGACACCGCCGGTGCGGCACACGTGGTGCATGTCAGCCAGCTGCGCCGCGGCGGGCACGTCTTCCGGGAAGGCGCAAGGGCCGAGTTCCTGCACATTGTGCGTTCGGGCTGGTTCAAGTCCACACGCACGGGCATCGACGGCTACGAGCATGTGTTCGGCTTCCTCGGGCGCGACGACGTGCTGGGCTTCGAGGGCCTGGCGTCGAAGTGGCTGCCCTGCACTGCCGAGGCCCTGGACGTGGGCAGCGTGTTCACGGTGGCGCTGCGCGACCTCGATGTCCTGCGCAGGCAGCATCCGGCGCTGGACCAGGCGCTGCAGCAGGCGCTGGCCAAGCAGTTGCTGCGTGCCACCGAGACCGCCGACATGGTGGCAGCGGTTTCGTCGGAAGTGCGGCTGGCGCGCTTCTTGGTCTGGATGTCGCAGCGCATGGCCGAACGCGGTGAATCGCCGCGGCGCTTCCTGTTGCGCATGACGCGGCGCGAGATCGCCAGCCTGCTGGGCGTGGCGCACGAGACCATCAGCCGCGGCATCGGCCTGCTGGCCGATCGGGGCCAGATCCGGGTGGATTTCCGCGAGATCGAGATCCTTGATCTGCCCGGCTTGCGCGCCAGCGCCGTCAGCACACGGCGCGACCTGTCGCTGCCCGCCGAGCGGCACGCGTGGTCGGCCGCGCCGCGCGCACCGGTGCGCGAACGCATGGCCTGCCCGGCCTAGCGGCCTGGCGGCCTGGCCCCGGTCAAGGGCCGATGCGCCCGGCGGCGCGCGCCGCGATCCAGTCGCGGGTCTGCATGAACTCGCTGGCCTTGTCGAAGTACACCACCGCACCGGCCCGCAGGTAGACCCGGCGGATCTCCGGGGTTGCGATGTTCGACAGCACGATCACCTGCGTGCGCGGGTGGTGCAGCAGGACGTGGTGCAAGACGTCGATGGCGGGCTCGCCATCCAGCAGGTTGGCGTCCAGCACCACCACGTCGGGCCGCGTCGCATCGATCAGGCGCCGGGCCATGGCCACTTCCTCCGCGCATCCCACGAGTTCAACGCCCACCACGGCCCCCAACAGCCGGCCGAGACTGCGCTGGATGGCCAGCGAATCATCGACGATCAAGACCTTCAGCACCGTGGCACCCCGACGGATCAAGCCAACGCATGGCGGTCAGCGTGTCAGGGTGGCGGTGCAATGCGTTGCGCCGACGCAAGGTCGCGTCGCCCGTCGTCCCGCGGCTGGCTGGAGACGAGCACGTGCAGCACCATGACTTCGCCATGGGCCATCGGCATGGCCAGCATGCGGTACCAGCGCAATTCGACCGCCGAGTGGCACCCGTACTCGCAGCTGAAGCTGGCCGCGCGCCCGGCGATCACGTCCTGCAATCCTTGCAGCGCCACCGCCGCGTCCGGGTCCTCGGGCACGCTGCCCCGGCAAACGTCCAGGTAGTTGACGCCCGGGCCCAGCTCGCGCGACCCCGGGCTGCCATTGCGTTCGGCGAACTCGACCCAGGCACGGTTGACGAACCGGATGATGCCGCTGGCGTCCATCACGGCGACGCTGCAGGCCAGCGCGTCGATGACGGGCTGCAGCGATGGCGGGCCGGTGTGGGTCAGCAGGCGCGGCATCGGGGCCGCATCCAGCGCGGCCGGCGCCGAATCGTCGAATGAAGGCCCGTCCCCCGCTTCGTTCGCCGCCTCGGCAGGCGGGCCGGACAGCGGCACGATGGCCTCGACCAGGGTGCCGCCGCTGGCAAGGCGTTCAACGCGCAAACTGCCCCCTTGAGAGCGCACGCGTTCGTTCATGCCCTGCAAGCCGAAGGAACCGGGCTTGCGCCGGTCTGCGCTGCGGATGCCGCGGCCGTCGTCAAGCACGCTCAGCGCCACCTGGCCGGTGGCAAGCGCCACCAGCCGGATCACGACGCGGCCGGCTGCTGCATGTTTGGCCACGTTGTTCAAGGCCTCCTGCGCAATGCGGTACAGGCAGGTTGACAGCGCGGGCCGGTGCTTCAAGGCCTTGTCCAGGTCTTCCGCCGCGTCCAGCTCGCAGGTGATGCCGGTGCGGCGCGAAAACTGCGCTGTCAGCGTCTGCAGCGTCGGCACCAGACCGATGTCGTCGATCATCTGCGGTCGCAGGTCTTCGACGATGCGTCGTATGGAGACAATGGCGCGCATGGCCAGGGCATCCACCTCCCGCACCAGCGGCAGCTGGTCGCTGGCAGCCGCCTGAAGCCGTTCGATCAGTTCGCCCAGGTCGATGCGGATGGCGGCCAGGATCTGCTGCAAGTCGTCGTGCAACTCGCGCGCGATGCGCGACCGCTCCTGCTCCTGGACGTGGTCCTGCGCCGCCATCAGGCGTTGCAAGGCGGCGTGCGACCTCGCCAGGTCGGCCTGGACTTCGCGGGCGGCGGTGACGTCGCGCGCCACCACCACCGCACCGGCGACAGACCCATCCGCTGCGCGGATCGGCGCGAAGCTGTAGCTGCCGATCCAGCTTTCGCCCGTGTCGAGGCGGCGGACCAGGTACTCGATGCCCGACCCGATGTCCCCCCGCAGCGCCCGCGGCGCCGCCCACATGTCCAGCGGCGCCAGCTTGCCGTCGGGGAACCGCAGCTCGAACTTCTGCGGCGCGTCGCTCACGCTGTGGGGGCAGGCAGACCGGTCCTTGAAGCGCAGGAATCGCACGAAGGCGTCGTTGAATTCACGCAGGCGGCCGTCGGCGTCAACGATGAAGACGGCGTCGTTCATGCTGGCCAGCGCAGCTTCGAGCTTGGCCTTGCCCTGGGTCAACTCCGTCTGTTCGTGCCTGCGTTGGGTGATGTCGCGGTGGATCACGGTGTAAAGCCGCTGGCCGTTGATCGCCAGGGTTGAAATCGACGCCTCGATGGGGAACTCGGAGCCGTCCGCGCGCAGCGCCTGCACTTCGCGGGCAACGCCCATGTGCCGGGCCACCACGCTGCCTTCGCCGAAAGCCTGCATCGCGGCGCGGTGCTGCGCACGGCTGCGCATCGGGATGAAGCGCTCGAGCGGCGTGCCGATGATGTCTTCCACGCTGGTGCGCAGCATCGCGGCCGCCGCCCGATTCGCCTGCACGACCCGCTGTTCTTCATCCACCACCAGGATCGCATCGACCGCCGTGTCAAAAATGCCGCGCAGCTGCGCCTCGCCAAGCGCACGCGCGTCCTGCAGCGCGTTGAGCTGACGCGCCATGGCGCGCACTTCCGGCGGTCCGTCCAGCGCTGCTCGCACCGCCGACTGGCCCGCAGCCACCGCAGCGATCGCCTGGGCCAGGCCTTGGATCGGCCGTCCTATGGCGGCGCTGATGCGCCACACCAGCAGGGCCGCCAGCAGCAGCAGGAGCGAGGCGGCCACGACGGTCTGGTACAGCCGGGAGCGGGCGTCGCCCATGGCATCCTGCTCCGGCAAGCCGGCCACGACCTGCCAGTCGGTGAAGGGCACCGGGCGCACGGCAACCAGGCGCGGCACGCCGTCGCTGCCCATGGCGGCGCCGAAGCCTTGCTTCAGGTCGGCGAAGGGGTTCGGCTCGTTGGGTGCGGGGCGCGTGCCGATGAACGCCTGCGGTTCCAGCGAACGCAGCAGCAGCACGCGCGAAGCGTCGATCACGGAGACGATCGCCCGCGGCGGAACCTCGCCCAGCAGGTCGGCGTTCAGCTGTCGCAGGTCAACGACCGAGGACACCGTTCCCACCAGTGCGCCGCTGACACCGCGGACCGGGTGCTGCAGGGCCGTGAACCACCGATCGGTGCCGGCCACCGTGAAGGCGCCGCTCACCGAGAATGCACCCTGGGCGGGCGCCGTCCCGGAGCGTGGCGCCGCATCGGCAATGGCCCGTGCATCCAGCGTCGGCGGTTGAACGCAGACGAGGTCCCCCCGCACATCGCGGACCGCCAGCACCGCATGCCACAGGTGCGTCCGCATGAAGACACCCAGCATCGCGTCGCATGGAACCGCATCGACGCGCTGCACATCGGGTCGTTCGGCCAGTGCCGCCAGTTCGCCGCGCAGGTGGGCGATGAAGCGCCGCAGGTCGTCAGCGGCGCCCACCGCCATGGGCTCGACCCGGGCCCGCGCCGATTCCTCGGCCTGGCGGAACTGGCCGCAGACGAACCAGGCCAGCAGGCCGATCGGCAGCAGGGCAACGATCAAGGCCAGCACCAGCAGGCGCGTCCGGATGGAAAGGTTTTCGCTGGGGACAGTCACGCGCCTCCAGACCGGCAGCCAAGGATGTGGCGCCGCTCGCCCTGCGATTGGGCGTCGGGCCGGTCAGGCTTGTCGTTGACGTCGGTCAATGGGCACCGGGTCGCAGGGGGCGGCGGCAAGAAGGCCTGCGGCACCGGGATGTTGAGTGGGGTCAACGCCGAAAACGCACCCTGGGACACGATGTGTCGTCCCGAACCGCCAGGTTGCGCCTCAGTGGCCGGACCTTGCGCAGGCACATGGAGGCCGCAGCTTGAAGATCCTGATCGTCGATGACTCCGACCTGCTGCGCCGCTCCTTGTCGCGCACGCTGTCCTCGCTGCCCGGCGTGGAGGCGGTGGCGTGCGCGCGGGACATCGCGGGCGCGATCGATGCCATCCAGGCCGGGCGGCCCGATGTCCTGGTGCTGGACATCCAACTGCGCGGCAATGAACGCGGCATGGCGGTGCTTCGGTATGTGAAGCGCTTTTCGCCCGCGACGCAGGTCGCCATGCTGTCCAACTTCGGCTGGAACGCGATGCGTGAAGGTTTCGTCCAGGCAGGCGCGTCGGCCTACTTCGACAAGGCGGACGAGATCGGCGCGCTGCGCGACTGGATCGTCAACCGGGTGGAAGACAGGAAGCCGGCGGTGGCCTGACATTCAGCGCCGCGGGCGTTCGCCCCGGTGACCGCAAGAAGGCCTGCCGCGCCAACTGCCCCTGGTCCACCGGCCTGAGAATGGGCTCCCAAGAATCGCCGTGCAGCCCAGAAAGGCCGGTGCGCAAGCTGGCCGGAAACCCACCATGACACCCCAGCCAGCCGCAAGCGCCCCCACCCGCCCCGAGCCGCAGCACCGCGCACTCACACTGCCGGTGGTGGCGGTGCTGGCCCTGGCCATGCTGCTCAGCCTGAACGGCTTCCAGCTGGCCCTGCAGTTGCCCGGCGGGCAGGGCATCGAGGACGTATTGGGCTGGACCCATCCCGATGCGATCCAGATCGCGGTGAACCACTGGCGCGGCTTGGGTTCACCCTTGCCCGACGGCCGGCCGCCCGAGCGCTGGCACATCGAGGCGGCCTACCTGTTGGTGGACACCTGGCTCTTCATGCCGCTGTACGCGGTGCTGACCTGGCTGGTCGCCCTTGCACTGCGCGCCAGCCTGCCCGAAAACACCCGGGCGCCGGGCCTGTCGCCCCTGGGCCAGGCCATGGTGGCTGGCTACCTGCCGCTGGTGTGTGGGGTGCTGGGCCTGCTGCTGGCGGTGGATGCGCTGGAAAACCTCGGCGGCAGCGTGCGGGTGGGTGTGCCGCCCTGGGTGTTCCTGGGCTGCGCCTTGGCAGGCCTGGCCATGGCCTGGGCGATGTGGGTGGCGGCCACCCACCGTGAGCCGGCGGCCCGCCGCCACGCCTGGTGGGGGCTGGGGGCGGCCTTCGGCGCCGGTGCCGCCCTGGTGGGCCGGGCCGTCATCGGCGACCTGGACCCCAGCGGCGGCAGCGCCGATCTCCTGACATGGTCCGCCTGGGCGCATGGCAAGAAGATGGTTTTGACAGGGGCCGTGGCCGCCGTGCTGGCCGGCGGCTGGTTGTTCTGGTTGTACGGGGCCGATCGCGCACCCGACCACCTGGCGCCCGGGCAGGCGCTGCACGAA
Source organism: Burkholderiales bacterium JOSHI_001 (assembly GCA_000244995.1). NCBI lineage: Bacteria > Pseudomonadati > Pseudomonadota > Betaproteobacteria > Burkholderiales > Burkholderiales bacterium JOSHI_001. The sequence continues at coordinate 4,488,806 of CM001438.1, forward strand.
CGCGCCTGGCGTGCCGCGCTGCGCAGCCGCATGGGCGCCGTGGTCTGGCGAACGCGCTACGTGATGCTGGTTCTGGCGATGTTTGCCGCCCTCACGCTGGGCCTGGACCAGTGCCGCGACGTGCTGCTGGCGCTGGCCAACGGGGCGCAGCCTTCCCGGGACGCCAAGGAGGCCGGGCTGGTGGCACCCGGCGCCTACCGCGCCGGGATGGTGGCCGTGATCGCCTTGGCGGTGGGCCTGCTGGTGCATTCCACCTGGCTGTGGGCCCGGCTGGTGTGCCGCGTGCAAAGCCAGAGCGACGTGCGGCAAACGGCTGCCAGCCTGCTGGCGGACGCCAAGGCGGCAGAGCACGACCAATGGACCGAGGTGCATGCCCGTGTCGGCCGCTTCGCCCGCTTCTGGGCCCGCGCCCTGTCCCTGGTGCCCCTGGTGTGCATCTACGCGCTGGTGGCCTTTGCGATCAGCGACGCCGTCAATGCCGCCAGCGCGCTGTCCGCTGACGGCCAGCTGGGCGACGACCTGCGGCGCACCGTGATGTGGCTGGTGGCGATCGGCGGCTGCACGGTGGGCCTGGGCGCGGTGTTCCTGATGATGCGGCGCGTCTTGACGCTCAAGACCGACGCGCAGTACTTCAACAGCGAGGCCGGGCTCTACCTGCTGCTGCGCGGTGACGACGAAAGCCAGCGCCCGCCGCTGCCCGCGCCGGGCAACACCGGGTTCGCCCGCCTGCGCCACGCGCTGTGGCGCTTCATCCGCTTCGTGCACTTCGCCACGCCCCTGCTCAAGCCACGCACCGTGCCCCTGATCGCGCTGGGCCTGGTGATGCTGATCCGCTATGGCCTGGCCCGGCACCCGGAAACGATGAGCATGGTGCCCGCCGCGCTGGCCCTGGTGACGCTGATGCTGGTGTGGTGGATGGGCGTGGCCGGTGCGCTGACGCTGGCCGAGGTGCGCCTGGGCCGGCCCTACGGCCTGTTCGTGGTGGCGCTGCTGGGGCTGCTGGCCGCGCTGCCGCTGGGGGTGGGCAACAACCATGTGCTGGCGCTGCAACTGCCGCCCGGCGACACGGCGGCCCTGGCCGCCCTGCGCCTGCAGGGCCTGGTCCTGGCGTCGGTGCTGGCCGCGCTGGTCGGGCTGCTGTGGTGGTTGTTCACCGCCGACCTGCCCTTCGCCCGGTGGATGCGCCGTTTCACCCGCCGGGTGCAGCGGTCGAATGTCCCGCTGCGCCAGGCCCTGGCCGGATGGGCGCGGGCCGAGCACCGGTTTGGCATCTTGCAGTCCGTGGCGCGCGGGGTCGCGCTGGTGGTCGCCCTGGGGCTGGCCTTGGCGGCGCTGCACTGGGCCGACCGGGCCGCCCCGCCGTCGCCCGCGCCCAATGAAGCGCTGGCCTGGCGCCCCCTGCCCCGCCAAGTGGGGTCGCTCGACCCCGAGGTGCAGGCCTGGATCCGCCAACTGCCGCCGCAGGCCTCGCAGGGCGTGTTCCTGGTCGCCAGCGAAGGCGGCGGCATCCGCAGCGCCTACTGGACCGCCCAGGTGCTGGCCACCTTGCGGGCGCAGCATGGCGAATTCGACCGCCGCACCTTTGCGCTGTCGGGCGTTTCCGGCGGCGCGGTGGGCATCGCGGCCTACAGCGCCTGCCTGCGCCAACTGGGGCCCCAGGGCGCCGCCCTGCCGATGGTGAACGACACCCCGGTGCAGGCCTGCCTGCGCAAGGGCTTCAGCACGCTGGACCCGCTGTCTCCCTTGCTGGGGGCCTGGTTGTTCGAAGACGCCCTGGCGCGCGTCCTGCCGGTCCCCATGGCCAGCGGCAGGGACGGCGAGGGATGGCTGCACTGCCGCCACCCCGCCTGTGGCCACCTCAGCCGCGCCTTGAGCTTCGAGCGCGAATGGATGCGTGCGCTGCCCGCGCTGGCGCTGCCGCTCTCGGCACGACCCGGCCAGGACGGCGGCTGGGAGCCGCACCTGCTGCTCAACAGCACCTGGGTGGAGTCGGGCGAACTGGCGCCGGCCGCCAGCCTGGTGATGCCGGCCACGCAATTCCCCGCCGCGCGCGACGTGCAGCGCCACCTGGGCCGCGAGCTCAGCCTGATTGGCGGGGCGCATGTGGCGGCGCGTTTTCCCTTCATCAATCCCCTGGCGGCGGTGCAACCGGCTGCCAACGCGGCCCACGAAACCCTGCGCAGCGCCGCCACGGTGCAAGACGATGGCAGCACCGGGCCGGTGGTCGGCCACCTGGCCGATGGCGGCTATTTCGACAACAGCGCCACGGTGGCCCTGGGCCCCGTGTGGCGCAGCGTGCAGGCCGCCTTGCACGCGGCCAAGCTGGCGCACCCGGTGACCATCGTGGTCATCCGCAATGGGCAGAAGCCGGCCGGCTGCGATCAGCCCGACCCCAAGGGCCCGGAAGCGAAGTGCATCGTGCCCCAGCGCCAGGCACTGACCGATGCGTCGGAACTGGCCAAGCCCCGGCGCAGCCGCAACTGGGCGCTGTACGCGGACATGCTGGGCCCGCTGGTGACCGTGTTGAATGTGTCGGGCACCGGCGCCCATGGCCGCTTCGCGCCGGCCGACCTGCAGGCCCAGGCCCGCGCGGCGGTGCCAGCAGCTTCACGGCCCGAGCCCGCGACCGGGTTGATGCCGGTGGACCAGTTGAACAAGGGCGCCCTGGTGCCGCTGGGTTGGTACCTTTCGCCCACCGCGCGCCGGGCCCTGGACATCGATGCCGGCTGCCTGGCCACTGCCTTGAAGGCGAAGGGCTCGGCGGCGCAAGGCCCCACGGCCGCGCCTTGCCGCTAGGTCCGAACCGAGCCCAGGGTTGGAGAAGCGTCGCGGCCCCCAGGGGCGCCAGGACGGCCGTCAGACAGCGCGCGTCAGACAGCGTCCGTCAGGCCGGCCATTCAAGGCCGCGGGTCACGCGCGCGCGCGTTTGCAGCCCCGTGAACGCGAAGTCCACTTCCGGCGCCAGCCCGCTGACGATGCGCGCGATGCTCCTGCCCGAGCCGCAGGAGTGGGTCCAACCCAACGTGCCATGCCCCGTGTTCAGGAACAGGTTGGCGATCCGTGAGCGGCCGATGATCGGCACGTTCGACGGCGTTGCGGGTCGCAAGCCGGTCCAGAACTGCGCTTGTTCGCCATCGCCGGCACCGGGGAACAGCGCTTCGGTGCGCTTCACGATGGCTTCGCAGCGCACCCGGTTCAGGTCGCGGTCGTAGCCGTTCAACTCGGCCGTGCCGGCGATGCGCAGGCGGTCGCCCAGCCGCGAGAAGACCAGCTTGTACTCATCGTCCGTGAGCGAAACCTGGTGCGCCATCGACGCGTCCTTCACCGGCATGGTGACCGAATAGCCCTTGGCCGGATAGATCGGCAGGCGGATGCCCAGGGGCGCGGCGATCAGCGGGCTCAGGCTGCCCATCGCCAGCACATAGGCATCACCCCGCAGGCGCTGAAAGCGGCCTTCGACGTCCGTGGCTTCGACGTGGTCGATCTGCCCGCCGGCCTCGCGCAAGGCCGTCACGGTGTGGCTCATCAGGAAGCGCACGCCATCGGCGCGGCAGCGTGCCACCAGTTCACGCGCAAAACGGTTGGCGTCGCCCGATTCGTCTTCGGCGGTGTAGGTTGCGCCCGCCAACTGCGGCCGGATGTGGCGCAGCGCCGGCTCCAGCTTCACCGCCTCGTCGGCCGAGATCACGCGCCGGTCGCAACCCAGTTCGCGCATCTGCGCCGCCGGGGCCTCCGCGCTGTCGAACTCCTTCTGGTTCGTGTAGAAGTGCAGGATGCCCTGGGTGCGCTGCTCGTATTCGATGCCGATGTCGCGGCGCAGCGCCTGCAGCATGTCGCGGCTGTAGGTGCCCAGGCGCACGATCTGTTCGATGTTGTGGCGGGTGCGCGCCGGCGTGCATTCGCGCAGGAACTGCAGGCCCCACAGCCATTGCCGCATGTCGGCCCGGATGCGAAACAGCAGGGGCGCGTCCTCCCGGCCCAGCCACTTCAGCACCTTCAGCGGCGCGCCCGGGTTGGCCCAGGGTTCGGCGTGGCTGACCGAGATCTGCCCCCCGTTGGCAAAGCTGGTTTCGGCCGCCGGCGTGGCCTGGCGGTCGAGCACGGTGACCTCGTGGCCCTGCTGGCGCAGGTAGTAGGCGGAGGTGACGCCGAGCAGGCCGGCGCCCAGGACGATGACTTTCATGGAGAACTCCAGGTGGACACAAGACGCGCAGGGCTGCTGCCATGCGCTGTGCCGCTCCCCCTGTCCTTGGTACCTGAGAGATTCAGCCGCGGGCGTGGACCCGGGCCTTGCTCCTTCGGTGCGTCACACGCGTGACGGCTCTCCAGACGGCGTTGGTGGTGTGCAGTGCGGGACCTGAGCGTTCATGGGAGATTGCGCCTTCGGTGGCTCCGGCAGCGGCCGGAGCGCTCTCCTGCGGGTTCAAGTGGCTTGCTGGGGTCTATCGGGCCGCTGCCCGTTCCTGGGTGGCGAGAAAGCGTTCAGCCAGCAGCACCCAATAGGCGCTGCCGGTGGCCACATTGTCGTCGTTGAAGTCGTAGCCGGGGTTGTGCACCATGCAGCCGCCTTCGCCCAGGCCGGCGCCGGTGCCGTTGCCGATCAGCACATAGCTGCCGGGCACGCGTTCCAGCATGAAGGCGAAGTCCTCGCTGCCGGTCAGCGGCGGGCCTTGCGGCGTCACCCGCTCGGCGCCGACCAGTTCGGTGGCCACCTCGCGCGCGAACGCGGTTTCCGCCGGCGTGTTGACCAGCACCGCGTAGCCCGGCCGCCAGTCGATCTGCGCCTTGACGTCGTAGCTCTCGGCCTGTGCCACCACCAGGGCCTTGAGGCGGCGCTCCACCGTGGCGCGCACCTCGCGGTCGAGCGCACGCACGCTGAGTTCCAGGGTGGCGCTGGCCGGGATCACGTTGTTGGCCTTGCCGCTGTGCAGCGCGCCAACGGTCACCACCGCGGCCTGCAGCGGATCGATGTTGCGCGACACGATGGTCTGCAGCGCCATGACGATGCTGGCCGCCGCCACGATGGGGTCGGCCGCCCGGTGCGGCATGGCGCCGTGCCCGCCGATGCCCGTGAGCGTGATGGTGGCGTAGTCCGACGAGGCCATCGCCGCGCCTTCGCGCAGCACGAAGTGGCCCTGGGCATGGCCCGGCATGTTGTGCATGGCGAAGACGGCGTCGCAGGGAAAGCGCTCGAACAGGCCGTCTTCGATCATGCGCAGCGCGCCGCCGCCGCCTTCTTCGGCGGGCTGGAAGATCAGGTGCAGCGTGCCATCGAAACGGCCCTGCTCGGCCAGGTGCCGCGCCGCGGCCAGCAGCATGGCCGTGTGGCCGTCGTGCCCGCAGGCGTGCATCACCCCGGCATGGACGCTGGACCAGGCGGCGCCGCTGGCTTCGTCGATGGGCAGCGCGTCCATGTCGGCACGGATGCCCAGGCGCCTGCCGCCGCTGCCGCGCACCAGGGTGCCCACCACGCCGGTGCCGCCGATGCCGCACTGCACCGCATAGCCCCAGGCCTGCAGCTTGTCGGCCACCAGGGCCGCGGTGCGGTGCTCCTGGAAGGCCAGTTCGGGGTGGCGGTGGATGTCGCGGCGCAGGCTGATGAACTCACCAGCGCGCGCCTGCAGCGCCTGCAGCAGGTAGGTCATGGGCGGCTCACTGGGGTTGCAGGTTGATCTGCCGGGCAATGGCGCGGTAGCGCGCGGCCTCGGCGTCAAAGAACCTCGCCGACTCGGCCAGCGTCATCGGCGCCGCGGCCACCTGGGTCTGCGCCGCCAGCTGCGAGCGCACCGCCGGGTCCTGCAGCGTCTTGCCGATGGCGGCGTGCAGGCGCACGACCACGTCCTCGGGCGTGCTCCTGGGCACCATGAAGCCGGTCCAGATCTTGTACGAGAAGTTCTTCAGCGCCTGGCTCTCGCTGGCGGCGGGCACGCCCTTCAACAGCTCGGAGCGCTGCGCGCCCAGCTGGCCGATGACCTTCAGGCGACCCTGTTCGGCCAGCGCGCCCATCGCGGCGCTGTACACCAGCACGGCGAAGTCCACCTGGCCGCCGCCAATGTCCTGCAGCAGCGGCGCGTTGCCCTTGTAGGGCACGTGGGACAGCTTCACCCCGGTTTGCGCCTGCACGTTTTCCAGGATCAGGTGGTAGAGCGAGCCGACGCCCACGCTGCCATAGGTCAGCGGCTTGTCGGCCGATTTGCGGGCCAGGGCGATGAGTTCGTCCACGCTGTTGACGCCCAGGTCCTTGCGCGTGACGAAGACCATCACCGCATCGGCCACCGGGTGCACCAGGCGGAAATCTTCGGTCTTCAGCTTCACCGCGGCGTTGGCCAGCGGCGACAGGATCACCTCGTTGGGCGAGCCCTGGAAGACGTAGTAACCGTCGGCCGGGGCGGCAAGGACCTTCTGCGCCGCCAGCGCGCCGCCGACGCCGCCCAGGTTTTCCACCAGCACCTGCTGCCCCATTTCCTTGCCCAGCGGGTTGAAGAAGATGCGCGCGATGGCGTCCGACGGGCCGCCCGCGGGGTAGGGAACCATCAGGTTCACCGGCTTGGCGGGCCAGGCCTGCGCCACGGCCGCGCCGGCGCAAAGCAGCAGGCCGGCCATCAAGGTCATGGAACGCTGGAATCGGGTCATGGCAACTCCTTCGGAACAGGGCGACATTGGGCTTGAGACAGCGCCAATGTAGGGTCCGAATTGAGCAACGTCCAATGCATTGTTGTGCTCATTGTGATGAGTTCATTGCATGCAAAGACCAGGCTGGCCCGATGACGCTGTCAGGCCCTCCAGGAGCGCGACCGCATGCCCCGGCACGGGCCCGCCCGGGCCCGCGCCGTCAGGATCCGCAGCCCCCCACCAGGGCGGCGCAGGCCGGCGGCATGGGCGGCAGGTTCATCGACTCCACCGCGGCGGCGGGGCGTTCGTGGCAGCTGCTGCACGTGGTGCTGCTGTTGTACACGTTCTCCCAACCCGCGCGGCCGAACAGGCCGGTCACCGGGAAGTAGCGTGGGCGACCGCCGCGGTTGTCGCTGGAACTCTCCACCCGCAGCGTGAGCGTCGGGCCCACGGTACCGGGCATCGGCCGCAGCAGCTTGGCCCAGGTGCTGTCGTCGGGCGCCAGCTGGAACACGTTGTTGCCGCGGTGGCAATTGGTGCAGTTCTCGGCCAGGTTGGAACCGTTCTTCAGCTCGGCAATGCGCAGGGTCTGGGTGCGCCAATCCAGCCGGGTGTTGGTGGCCGCGTCGATGTTGTCCCAGAAGCAGGCCGCGCCGGTGGTGGCGCTCTGGCAGATGATGCCGGCCAGAGAACCGCTGTTGCGCGGCAGCGCGATGCACGCGCCCCGCTTGCCGGGGTCGGACCAGCTGTACACGTCGGCCGTGCCGCTGCTGCCGTCCAGGATGTTGTGGTGCAGCGGGCCGCGGTTCACCCAGGCCGTGCCGCTGGTGGCGAAGTCGGGTGGCACGGGCACGCCGTTGGTGTCGCAGCGCTTGGCATAGCTGAAGAACCAAGGGACACGGCGCCACAGGTCCAGGTACTCGAACTTGCGCAGCAACTCCAGCACCTGGGGCGAGATCTGGAAGGTGCCGGGCTTGAACACGTCCTGCAGGTGCTGGTTGGCCACCTCCAGGCGCCACTCGTAGCGGTCGAACAGCTTCGGGTCCACGCCGCGAAGCATCTTCCACACCACGCCGCCCTGCAGCACCAGGCGGTCGGTTTCGCTGAGCTTGCCGCTGGCGGTCAGCTCGTCGGCCATCTTCATGAAGATCATCGTCTCTTCATCGAACTGGCCACCGGTGGCCTTCAGGGCGACATCGCGCACGCTGAGCTGCACCTGTTCAATGAACTTGGCGCTGGCTTCGATGGGCTGCATCTTGGCGTCGAACATCTTGCCGTGGCCGGCATGGGCAATTCGCATCGCCGGGTCGGTTTCGGGCAGGACGGCAGCGATCTGTTCGCTGCGAACCGCTTCGGTGTCGGCGGCGGCTGGGGCGCCCGCGTGCGGGTCGGCGTTGTCGCCGCCGCCGCAGGCAACCAGGCCAGCGGCCAGCAGCGCGGCCAGCAGGGTGGGGAAGGTGGGTCGCATGGGGAACTCCTGGGCTGGGTTGGAACACAGCGACGAACCATGACGTCGCGTGATGCCAAGGCTAGGGTTCCAGGCCAGCGCGCGGGCCCCTAGAACCGGCCACTTTCCGGCCGCAGCAGGCCCCGCATTAGGGGGCGCGCGGCACGGCCCCAGGCGTTCCTGTGCGCGAGCAGCGCACCCCGTGATCTCCACTTCGGGCCACTTGCACAGTTGCAACGAGCGACGTACGCTGAACCCAGCCGCTCAACGCAGGGCATGGCAGCAAGGGCTTTTCGCGATGTCGCTGGTGCTGTACGGTCATCCCTTCTCCTCGTACACGCAAAAGGCGCTCATCGCCCTGTACGAAAACGGCACGCCCTTCGAATTCCGCTGCATCGCGCCGGACGCGCCGCAGCACATGGCCGAATGGCTGCGGCGCTGGCCGCTGCGCAAGTTCCCGCTGCTGCTGGACGGTGAGCGCAGCCTGGTGGAAACCTCCATCGTCATCGAGTACCTGCAGCTGGCCCACCCGGGCCCGGTGCGCCTGCTGCCCATGAAACGCGGGGAAGGCCTGGCCATCGCCCGTGAAAGGCTGGACTTGGCCTACACCTGGCTGGAAGGCCACCTGGCCGGCCGCACCTGGGCCGCCGGCGCCGACTTCAGCCTGGCCGATTGCGCGGCAGCGCCGTCGCTGTTCTACGCCGACTGGACGCACCCGATCCCCGCCAGCCTGCCCTTGCTGCGCGCCTACCGCGCGCGCCTGCTGGCGCGCCCGTCCTTCGCCCGCGCGGTGGAAGAAGCCCGGCCCTTCCGTTCGTACTTTCCGCTGGGCGCCCCCGACCGCGACTGAAGGCCGGCCAGGGCCGGGCGCCGCGCCCGCTCAGCTGTTGCTGCTGGAGCGCACTTCTTCGATGGTGGTCAGGCCCTGCAGCACCTTTTCAATGCCGTCCTGGCGCAGGGTGCGCAGGCCGCTGGCCATGGCGCATCGTTGCAGTTCTTCGGCCCGGGCGCTGGTCTGGATCAGCCGGCGCAGGTCGCGGTCCACCAGCATCAGTTCGTGCAGGCCCACGCGGCCGCGCAGGCCGCTGTGGTCGCAGTGGTCGCAGCCCTTGGCTTCCCAGCGCGGGATCTGGCCATCCACGCCGAAGCGCTGCAGCCAGTCGGCGCGCAGGGCCTCGCGGTCGGGGCGCTTGTCCACTTCGGCAAAGGCGTGCAGCCAGTCGTCCAGCAGTTCGTCGGCCTGTTGCGGCGACGCCGGCAGCGCCACCTTGCACTGCTTGCACAGGCGCCGCACCAGGCGCTGCGCCAGCACGGCCAGCAGGCTGTCGGCGAAGTTGAAGGGGTCCATGCCCATGTCCAGCAGGCGCGTCACGGTTTCCGGCGCACTGTTGGTGTGCAGGGTGCTCATCACCAGGTGGCCGGTCAGCGAGGCTTCCACCGCCATCTGCGCGGTTTCGCGGTCGCGGATTTCGCCCACCATCACCACGTCCGGGTCGGCGCGCAGGAAGGCGCGCAGGGCTTTCGCGAAGGTGAAATCGATCTTGGGGTTCACCTGCACCTGGCGCAGGCCTTCCTGGGTGATTTCAATCGGGTCCTCGGCCGTCCAGATCTTGCGGTCGGGCGTGTTCAGCGCGCCCAGCGCCGAGTGCAGCGTGGTGGTCTTGCCGCTGCCGGTGGGGCCCACGCACAGCACCATGCCGTAGGGCCGCTGGATGGCGGTGGACAGCCGCGCCAGGTTGGCCGGCGACAGGCCCATCTCGCCCAGCGGCATGGGCTTGGCGCTGGCCAGCAGGCGCAACACCGCGTCTTCCAGCCCGTTGGCCGTGGGGATGGTGGCCACCCGCAGTTCCAGCTTCTGCCCGGGCACGAAGCGGCTGAAGTTGATCTTGCCGTCCTGGGGCTTGCGCCGTTCGCTGATGTCCAGGTCGCACATGATCTTCAGCCGCGCGATCAAGGCACTGCGGTAGGTGTGCGGCAGTTCCAGGTAGGGCTTGAGCACGCCGTCCTTGCGGAAGCGCACCTTCACCTTGGCACGGCCGGGCTGGGTTTCGATGTGGATGTCCGACACGCCCTGGCCCTTGGCTTCCAGGATCATGGTGTTGATCAGCCGCACCAGCGAGTTGTCGCTCTGCTCGAGCTGGTTGCCGTCGTCCTCGTGGGCCGATTCGTGGCTGTCGTGGGCCTGCTCCAGGGTGGCCAGCAGCTTGCCGGCGTCGTCGGCCTCGAACTCCAGGGTCACCGGCTCGGGCGCCGCTGCAGCGCCGTTCCACAGCGTGTGGCCCAGGCGCTGGTAGAGGGTGTCCACCGCGGCCAGCAGGGTGCCGGCGCGCGCCAGCACCGGCACCACCTTCATGCCGGTGGCGAATTCAATCTCGTCGATGGCGTCGCGCGCCGAGGGGTCTTCCAGCGCCACGATGACGCGGCCGCTGCGCATCAGCAAGGGCAGGGCCGGGATGCGCCGGGCCTGCGCGTAGGGCAGCTTGTTCACCGCTTCGCCCTCGGCCGGGAACTGGGCCACGTCCACGATGGGGTAGCCCATCTTGCGCGACAGCGCGGTCTGCAGGTCGCTGCGGTTCACCCAGCCGTGGCGCACCAGCAGCTCGCCCAGGGGCACGCTGCGGTCCTTCTTCTGCAGTTCCAGCGCGTCGTTCAATTGCTGCGGGGTGATGAAGCCCAGCGCCGCCAGGGCTTCGCCGATGCGCACCATGGGCATGCGGCTTTGCTGCTCCACCGCGTCCAGCAGTTGCTCGGGCGTGAGCACCTGCTGTTCCACCAGGATGTCGCCCAGCTTGCGGTTGCGCAGCGCGTCCTGCTCCTGCAGCGCGGCGTCCACCTGCTGGGCGCTGGCGGCCTGCTGTTCCACCAACAACTCTCCGATGCGCGGACCGATGTCCACCCGTTCGTAGGCCTGCCTGGGCATGAAAGTGCGCAGCACCGCGCCGTCTTCAACGCCGCCGGCGGGCGGGAACAGGAACACCCCGGCCACATGCGACACATGGCCCAGGGTGTGGCCCTGCACCTGCACGCCACCGGCCAGCGTGGCCACCCAGGCCACCGGTTCGGGCCGCTGCAGTTGCAGGCCCACCGGGCCGTCCAGCACCGCCAGGCCCGGCTGCAAGGGCCGCTTCAGCGTGATGCGGCGAAATTGCGTGAAGCGCAGTTTCAGGTTGCCTCGCGCGGGCGGCACCTGCACATAGGCGACGGCGCTTTCCATGTCCAGCCGGGCCAGCAGGCCATGCGAGACCTGGCCGGTCAGGCCTTCCACTTCGCAGGGCTCGGGCTCGTCAAAGCGCTTCGCGGCCGGGTAGTCGGCATAGGGGGGGGTGGGCCAGGCCATGGGCGCGTCGGTCGCGGACACATGCGCCGGCACCGCCGATCGCTCGGCGGGCAGCAGGGCCAGGGGCGGAAGTGACAGGTCGGACATGGCAGCGCAGGCTTGGGCGGGGACGGTTGGGCCCCGTTGCGATGCTAGGGGCCAGCCATCGGCCCTGAAGGCCCGAACTGGCGGCCTGGCGCCAGCCAGTTCAATGCTTCGCAGCGCCTACTTCTCCACGCCCATCACCAGGTCCGGCAACCAGGTGACGATGGCCGGGAACACCGTGATCAGCACGATGCACAGCACCAGGCACAGGAAGAACGGAATTGCCGCGCGGGCGATGGTGTTGCTGTCCTTGCCGGTCATGTTCTGCAGCACGAAGAGGTTGAAGCCCACCGGCGGCGTGACCTCGGCAACTTCCACCAGCAGCACGATGAAGATGCCGAACCACACCAGGTCGAAGCCGGCTTGCTGGATCATGGGCAGCACCACCGCACTGGTGAGCACGATCATGCTGATGCCGTCCAGCGCCGTGCCCAGCACCAGGTACACCAAGGTCAGCACCGCGATCAGCGCCATGGGGCTGAGGTGCATGGCGGTCACCCACTCGGCCAGCGCGCGCGGAATGCCGGTGAAGGCCATGGTCTTGGTCAGGAAGGCCGCGCCGGCCAGGATGAACATGATCATGCAGCTGGTGCGGGTGGCGCCCATCAGCCCTTCGCGAAAGTTGGCCCCGGTGAGCGATCCGCCCCAGGCGGCCAGCACCAGAGCGCCCAGCACGCCATAGGCGGCGCATTCGGTGGCCGTGGCCCAGCCGGCGATGAGCACCCAGACGATGAACAGGATGAGCGCGGCGCAGGGGATCAGGCTGCCCGAAAGCCGGATCTTTTCCATGAAGCGGGTGGGCGGGTCGGCCACCGGCACCTTGCCCGGATTCGCCAGGCTCCACCAGATGATGTAGCCCGAGAAAAGCGCCATCAGCAAAAAGCCTGGCAGGAAGCCGGCCAGGAAGATGCGGATGATGGACGCGTCCGCCGCCACCGCGTACACCACCATGGTGATGGACGGCGGGATCAGGATGCCCAGCGTGCCGGCGGTGGCCAGCGAACCGATGGCGATGCGTTCGTCGTAGCCGCGTTTGAGCAGTTCCGGCAGTGCCACTTTGCTGATGGTGGCGCAGGTGGCGGCCGAGCTGCCCGACACCGAGCCGAAGATGCCGCAGCCCAGGATGGTGGTGTGCATCAGCCGCCCCGGCACGCGGTTCAGCCAGGGGCGCAGGCCTTCGAACATCTGCTCCGACAGCTTGGTGCGAAACAGGATCTCGCCCATCCAGATGAACAGCGGCAGCGCCGCCAGCTCCCAGCTGGCGTTGCTTTCCCAGAAGGCCGAGAACAGGTTCTTTCCCGGCTGGGTTTGCACAAAGAAGGCCTGGCCCACCCAGCCGCAAATGGCCAGGGTGACCGCAATCCACACCCCGGCCGCCAGCAGCGCCAGCATCAGCGCCAGCAGCACGGCGCCCACGATCAGCATGTTGTCGGGCATCGTGATCCTAGACGTCCGCGCTGTAGTCGCCGGCGGCGTGGCGCTGTTCCACCGCCACCACGTAGCTGGGCCGGCCACCGCGCAGCACGATGATGAATTCATCCACCACAGCCACCCACAGCAGCAGCGCCCCTGCCGCAAAACTGGCCTGTGGAATCCACAGCGGCAGCGGCAGCAGGCCCTGGGCCACGTCGTTGAATTCCCAGCTCTCGCAGGTGAAGCGGTTGGCCCACCAGGCCAGGTAAGCGGTGGCTGCCGTGCCCACCGCCAGCGAGAAGATTTCCAGCGCACGGCGCCAGCGCGGCGAGGCCTTTTCCAGCAGCAGGGTCACACGCACGAAGTCGCCATGCTTGAAGGCATGGGCCATGGCCAGGAAGGCCGACGCCGCGCAGCACCAGGCCACCACATCGTTCACCGCCCCGGTGCGGATGCTGGCCATGCGGGCCAGACTCTGGCCCACCATCAGCACAGCGATCAGCGCCACGAAGCCGGCGGCCAGCGCGCCGGCGCCCAGGTACAACGCGTCCAGCGCGCGGCGCAGCACGGCTTGCGCCCTACTTCTTGCGGAAGGCCGAGATGATGGCCGCGCCGTCGGCACCAGCCTTCTTTTCCCAGTCGGCCAGCATGATGGTGCCCACCTGCTTCAGGTCGGCGGTCAGCTTGGCCGGCGGCGGCATGATCTTCATGCCCTTGTCGGCGAGCGCCTTCTTGTACCACTCGTTCTTTTCTTCACTGAGCTTCCAGCCGCGGGCCTCGGCGTCGGCGGCGGCCTTCAGCAGCGCGTCCTGCACCGGCTTGTCCAGCGCGTCGAAGGCCTTCTTGTTCACCAGCACCGCGTTCTTGGGCAGCCAGGCCTGGGTGTCGTACCAGTACTTGATGCTTTCGTAGGTCTTGCTGTCGTAGCCGGTGGAGCCGCTGGACATGTAGCTTTCAACCACACCGGTGGCCAGGGCCTGGCTGAGCTCGGCCGCCTGGATGGTGACCGGCTGCGCGCCGATCAGTTCGGCGATCTTGGCCGTGGCCGGCGAATAGGCGCGCCACTTCAGCCCGCGCATGTCGGCCACCGAGGCGATTTCCTTCTTCACGTAGATGCCCTGCGGCGGCCAGGCCACGGTGTACAGCAGCATCAGCCCCTGCGCGGCCAGCAGCTTGTCCACCACCGGCTTCTGCGCCGCAGCCAGCTTCTTCGATTCAGCGTAGCTGCTGGCCAGGAAGGGCAGGCCGTCCACGCCATAGACAGGGTTCTCGTTTTCCAGGTTCACCATCAGGATTTCGCCGATGGCCGCCTGCCCGCCCTGCACCGCGCGCTTGATCTCGTTGGCCTTGAACAGTGACGCGTTGGCATGCACCGTGATCTTCAATTTGCCGCCGGTGGCCTTGTCCACGTCGTTGGCGAACTGCGCCAGGTTTTCGCTGTGGAAGTTGGTGGCCGGGTAGGCCGCGGGCAGGTCCCACTTGGTCTGGGCCTGCGCGGTGGCGGCCAGCAACAGGCTGGCGGCAAACAGGGGGAAGGTCTTCATGGTGCTCCTTGGTTTCTTGTGTCCGGGGGCGAGGACGCCAGGGTGGAAAGCATGCGGCATGCCACGGCAGCAAGACCCCGGGTTGGCCCGGGCTGCGCTTGCAGTCTAGGAAATGTTCCAATAAATTGTCAATAAATCTTCAACGTTCTGGTGAAAACACCAAGCCGTCCCATGCCCCGAACGTCCCCCACGCCCTGCAAGGCCGCCCCCCGCGCCAAGGCCGCCGGCGCCACCACCCGGCGTGGCGAAGGCGGCATCGTGTCCAGTTCTCACCTGGTGTCGCCGCGCAGCGTGCAGCTGTCTGAGCTGGAGTTCGGGCTCATCGTGGCCTGGAACGCGTTCTCGCGCTGGGCGGTTCGCTGCATGGCCGCGGCCGGCTGCCCCGACCTGACCATCACCGACGTGCTGCTGCTGCACCACGTGCAGCACCGGGCGCGCAACAAGAAGCTGGCCGACATCTGCTTTGTGCTGAACTACGAGGACACGCATGTGGTGGCCTATTCGTTGAAGAAGCTGGTGGCCGCCGGCCTGGTGCAGGCGGACAAGCTGGGCAAGGAGGTCTTCTACAGCCCCAGCCCACAAGGCGAAGCCTTCGTGGCCCGCTACCGCGAGGTGCGCGAAGACTGCCTGGTGGCCAACCTGGACATGGAGCGCAATCACGACCTGGGCGAACTGGCACGCCTGCTGCGCACCATGAGCGGGCTGTACGACCAGGCGGCGCGCGCCGCGTCGTCGCTGTAGCCACGGCATGGCCTGGCTGGGCATCCTGATGCTGGACACACGCTTCCCGCGCCCGCCGGGCGACGTGGGCCATGCCGGCAGCTTCCATTTCGAGGTGCGCTATCGCAGCGTGGCCGGCGCGTCGCCGCAGCGCGTGGTGCGCGAGCGTTCGGCCGGTCTGCTGCAGCCCTTTGTCGACGCGGCGCATGCGTTGGTGGCCGAAGGCGCGGCGGCGCTGTCCACCAGCTGTGGCTTCCTGGCCCTGTTCCAGCGTGAGCTGCAGGCCGCGCTGCCGGTACCGGTGTGGACCTCGGCGCTGCTGAAGCTGCCCGAGCTGAACCGGCCCGGCATCGTCACCGCCGACGCCGCTGCGCTGGGCCCCGACCACCTGCGGGCCGTGGGCGCCGACCCGGCCACCCCAAGGGTCGGCCTGCCCGAGGGCGGCCATCTGCAGCGTGTGCTGCTGGAAAACCGCCCCACTCTGAATCAGCAGCAGGCCGAGGCCGACACCGTGGCCGCCGCCCGCGCGCTGTGCGCGCAGCACCCCCAGATCGACAGCATCGTGCTGGAATGCACCAACCTGCCGCCCTACGCACAAGCGGTGCGGCAGGCCACCGGTCGCCCCGTGCACAACATCCGCAGCCTTCTGCACGAGCGCTGGCAGGCGCTGAACCCACCATGACACCCACCGACAAGCGCTGGCAGTTCTGGATCGACCGCGGCGGCACCTTCACCGACATCGTCGGCCGCCGCCCCGATGGCGCCCTGGTCACCGCCAAGCTGCTGTCCGACAACCCCGAGCAGTACGCCGACGCCGCGGTGGAAGGCATCCGCCGGCTGCTGGACCTGGCACCCGGCGAAGCGATCACGCCCGAACAAGTGGCCTGCGTGAAGATGGGCACCACGGTGGCCACCAACGCGCTGCTGGAACGCCAGGGCGACCGCAGCCTGCTGGTCACCACGCGCGGTTTTGCCGACGCGCTGCGCATCGCCTACCAGGCCCGACCGCGCCTGTTCGACCGCCGCATCGTCCTGCCCGAACTGCTGTACGAGCGGGTGGTGGAAGCCGACGAACGCCTGGGTGCCCATGGCGAGGTGGTACAGGCCCTGGACGAAGCGGCGCTGCGGCGCGAACTGCAGCAGGCCTTCGACACCGGCATCCGCGCCTGCGCCATCGTCTTCATGCACGGCTACCGCTACACCGCCCACGAGCAAGCGGCGGCGCGGCTGGCGCGCGAGATCGGTTTCACCCAGGTCAGCGCCAGCCACGAGGCCAGCCCGCTGATGAAGTTCGTCTCCCGCGGCGACACCACGGTGGTGGACGCCTACCTGTCGCCCATCCTGCGCCGCTACGTCGACCAGGTGGCGCGGCAAATGCCGGGCGTGCGCCTGTTCTTCATGCAAAGCAGCGGTGGCCTGACCGAAGCGCACCGTTTCCAGGGCAAGGATGCCATCCTTTCCGGCCCGGCCGGCGGCATTGTGGGCATGGTGCGCACTGCGCTGGCGGGCGGCCACGACCGGGTGATCGGCTTCGACATGGGCGGCACCAGCACCGATGTCAGCCACTACGCCGGCGAGTTCGAACGCGCCTTCGAAACCCAGGTGGCCGGCGTGCGCATGCGCGCGCCGATGATGAGCATCCACACCGTGGCCGCGGGCGGTGGGTCCATCCTGTCCTTCGACGGCGCGCGCCTGCGCGTGGGCCCGCAAAGCGCCGGCGCCAACCCGGGCCCGGCCAGCTACCGCCGTGGTGGCCCGCTGGCGGTGACCGATGCCAATGTGTTCCTGGGCAAGATCCAGCCGGCGCACTTTCCCAAGGTGTTCGGCCCGAACGCCGACCAGGCCCTGGACCGGGAGGCGGTGGTCCAGCGATTCGATGCCCTGGCCGCCGAGGTGCGCCACGCCACCGGCCGCGAGGCCACGCCCGAATCCCTGGCCGAAGGCTTTCTGCAGATCGCGGTGCAGAACATGGCCAATGCGGTCAAGCGCATCAGCGTGGCGCGCGGTTATGACGTCACCCAGTACACGCTGCAGTGCTTCGGCGGCGCCGGCGGGCAGCATGCCTGCGCGGTGGCCGATGCCCTGGGCATGGCGCGCGTGTTCGTGCACCCGCTGGCCGGCGTGCTGTCGGCCTATGGCATGGGCCTGGCCGACCAGATCGCGATGCGCGAGGGCAGCATCGAGCTGCCGCTGAACGAAGCCGGCCTGGCCGCGGCCCAGGCGCGCTTGGCGCAGTTGGGCGAAGACGCCGCGCAGGAACTGGCCGGGCAAGGTGTGGCGAGAAGCGCGGTGCAGTTGAAGCGCCGTGTGCACGTGCGCTACCAGGGCACCGACACCGCGCTGCTGGTGGACGATGGCCCCCTGGCGTCCATCCGCCGCGACTTCGAAGCCGCCTACCGCCAGCGCTTCGCCTTCCTGATGCCCGACCGGCTGCTGGTGGTCGAGGCGGTGTCGGTGGAAGCGGTGGGCGCAGGTGAAACCCATGCGGTGGCCGCAGCGGCTGAACCGCCCGCGCCGCACCGGCCAGTTCCGGACGCCAGCGTGCGCCTGCACGCCGGCCGCTGGCTGGAAGCGGGCCTGTTCGTGCGCGAATCGCTGGCGCCCGGCGCCGTCATCGACGGCCCGGCCATCATTGCCGAGCGCAACGCCACCACCGTGGTGGAGCCCGGCTGGCAGGCGCGGCTGACCGCCGCCGGCCCGATGGAGTTGCAGCGCGTGCAGCCGCGCGCCGCGCTGCACGCGATAGGAACCGACGCCGACCCGGTGATGCTGGAGGTGTTCAACAACCTGTTCATGAACATCGCCGAACAGATGGGCCTGCGCCTGCAGAACACCGCCTACTCGGTGAACATCAAGGAGCGGTTGGACTTCTCCTGCGCCCTGTTCGACGCCGAAGGCCAGCTCATCGCCAACGCGCCGCACATGCCGGTGCACCTGGGTTCGATGAGCGAGAGCATCAAGACCGTGATCGCACGCAACCCCGGCATGCGTGCCGGTGACATCTATGTGCTGAACGATCCGTACAACGGCGGCACGCACCTGCCCGACGTGACCGTCGTCACCCCCGTCTACCTGGAAGGCGGTGAGGCGCGGCCCCAGTTCTACGTCGCCAGCCGGGGCCACCATGCCGACATCGGCGGCAGCACGCCGGGCAGCATGCCGCCGTTCTCAAGCACCATCGCCGAAGAAGGCGTGCTGTTCGACAACTTCCTGCTGGTGCGCGGCGGGCAGTTGCGCGAAACCGAACTGCGTGCGCAATTGCGCGCTGGCGACTGGCCGGCCCGCAACCCCGACCAGACCATCGCCGACCTGCGCGCGCAGATCGCCGCCAACGAAAAAGGCGTGCAGGAACTCAAGGCCATGGTGGCCCAGTACGGCCGCGACACCGTGGCGGCCTACATGCGCCATGTGCAGGACAACGCCGAAGAATCGGTGCGGCGGGTCATCACCGCCTTGAAGGATGGCGCTTTCACCCTGCCGCTGGACAACGGGGCGCAGATCCAGGTGAAGGTGAGCGTCAACACCAACGCCCGCGGAGCCGTCATCGACTTCAGCGGCACCAGCGCACAGTTGCCCAACAACTTCAACGCGCCCAAGGCGGTGACCATGGCCGCGGTGCTCTACGTCTTCCGCACCCTGGTGGACGATGACATCCCGCTGAACGCCGGCTGCCTGAAGCCGCTGCAGGTGATCGTGCCCGAAGGCTGCATGCTCAACCCCAGGCCCCCGGCGGCGGTGGTGGCCGGCAATGTGGAAACCTCCAGCTGCGTCACCAACGCGCTGTACGGCGCACTCGGCTTGATGGCGGCCAGCCAGTGCACGATGAACAACTTCACCTTCGGCAACGAGACGCACCAGTACTACGAAACCATCTCCGGCGGCAGCGGCGCCGGGCCGGGCTTCGACGGCACCGCCGTGGTGCAGACCCACATGACCAATTCGCGCCTCACCGACCCCGAGGTGCTGGAGTTCCGCTTCCCGGTGCGCCTGGACAGCTATGCCATCCGCCGCGGCTCGGGCGGCGCGGGCCGGTGGCGTGGCGGCGATGGCGGCACGCGGCGCATCCGCTTCCTGGCCGCCATGACGGCGTCCATCTTGAGCAATGGCCGCAAGGTGCCGGCCTTCGGCGGGGCCGGTGGCGAAGCCGGTGCGCTGGGCGCCAACCGGGTGGAACGCGCCGATGGCCGTGTGGAAGCCCTGGGCCACATCGGCTCGGCGGCCATGCAGCCGGGTGACGTGTTCGTGATCGACACGCCCGGCGGCGGCGGCTGGGGCACCCCGGGGTAGCATGCCTGCCCATGTGGCAGGACATCGTCGAGGCTTTGCGCGCACAGCTGGCCAACCAGGTGGTGGCCGGTGCGGTGGCGCTGGGGCTCATCGGCGTGGCCGCCGCGGCGCTGCGCGGTCTGCCGGGCGCGCTGTGGTCGCAACTGCAGCGCGCCTTCGTGGTCACCGCCACGCTGGACAGCCGCAACGACCTGTTCGAAGCCTTCATCGGCTGGCTGGACGACCAGCGCCTGGGCCAGCGCAGCCGCTGGTTCACCGTCATCCAGAGCAAGCCGCCGGTGGCCGAAGAAGGTGCCGACGACAACCCGCCGCTGCAGTTCAGCCCGGCACCGGGCCTGCACTTTTTCTGGTACCGCGGCCGGCTGATGTGGCTGAAGCGCGAGATCGCGATGAACCTGCAGGTGATCGAGACCATGCACCTGAGCGCCCTGTTCGGCAGCCGGCCGATGATGGAGCAAATGCTGCAGGGCGTGGTGGCGCATGCGGGTGAACGCCGCGCCCACCGCCTGGCCCTGTTCACCGTGGACCGCTGGGGCGAGCAATGGCACCTGGCCGACGCCAAGCCGCGCCGCAGCCTGAGTTCCGTGGTGCTGGACGCCGACGCCGCGCGTTGCCTGCACGACGACATCCACCACTTCTTCGGCCGCCGCGACTGGTACGCGCAGATGGGCATTCCCTGGCGCCGCGGCTACCTGCTGCACGGCCCGCCGGGCACCGGCAAGACCAGCGTGGCCTATGCCCTGGCGGGTGAACTGCACCTGAAGCTGTGCACCCTGAGCCTGACCAACCCCAAGCTGAACGACCACAGCATCGCCGACCTGCTGCAGCGCACGCCGGCGCGTTCGCTCATCCTGATCGAGGACATCGACGCCTTCTTCAACGCGCGCCAGAAGCAGGACACCCGCATCGAGGTCAGCTTCTCCGGCCTGCTGAACGCACTGGACGGCGTGGCCGCGCAGGAAGGCCGCATCATCGTGCTCACCACCAACCACCGCGAGCTGCTGGACGCCGCGCTCATCCGCCCGGGTCGCATCGACATGGAGGTGGAACTGGGCAACGCCACAGCCATGCAGCTGCGCGCCTTGTTCCTGCGCTTCTTCCCCCAGGCCACGGCCCAGGCCGACATGGCGGTGGCGGCCTACACGCCCAGGAGCCTGTCGCCGGCCCAGGTGCAGCAGGCGCTGCTGGCCGCGGCCGACGCTGGCGATGCAGTTCAGCGTCTGGCCAGCGCGAAGGCCGCATGACATGAGGACCTTGCTGATCCGCGACGCCGAGGTGCTGGTGACCATGGACGCGCAGCGGCGCGAACTTTGCGGCGGCAGCCTGCTGGTGCGCGGCCCGGCGATTGAAGGTGTCTGGGCCGCAGGGGAGATGCCGCCCGACGTGGTCGCCGACGAGGTGATCGACGCCCGCGGCCACGCCGTGCTGCCCGGCCTGGTGAACACCCACCACCACATGTACCAGAGCCTGACGCGGGCGGTGCCGGCGGCGCAGGACGCGGCGCTGTTCGACTGGCTGCGCACGCTGTACCCGATCTGGATGGGCATCACGCCGGAAATGGTTCGTGTGTCCACGCAGCTGGCCATGGCCGAGCTGCTGCTGTCGGGCTGCACCACCAGCAGCGACCACCTCTACCTCTACCCCAACGGTGTGCGGCTGGAAGACAGCCTGGAAGCCGCGGCCGACATCGGCATGCGCTTTCACGCCGCGCGCGGCAGCATGAGCGTGGGCGAAAGCGCCGGCGGCCTGCCCCCCGACGCGCTGGTGGAGGACGAGGCCCACATCCTGCGCGACACCCAGCGCCTGATCGAAGCCCACCATGACCCCAGGCGCTACGCGATGCAGCGCGTGGTGGTGGCACCGTGTTCGCCGTTTTCAGTGAGCCCGGCGCTGATGAAGGAATCGGCCGCGCTGGCGCGTGCGCTGGGCACACGGATGCACACCCACCTGGCCGAGAACGACCACGACGTGGCCTACAGCCTGCAACGCTTTGGCCAGACCCCGGCGCAGTACGCCGAAAGCCTGGGCTGGCTGGGCCCGGACGTCTGGCACGCGCACTGTGTGCGGCTGGACCCGGAAGGCATCGCGCGCTTCGGCGCGTCAGCCACCGGCATCGCCCACTGCCCCTGCAGCAACATGCGCCTGGCCTCGGGCATTGCCCCGGTGCGGCAGTGGCTGCAGGCCGGCGTTCCCGTGGGCCTGGGCGTGGATGGCAGCGCCAGCAACGACGGCGCGCACCTGCTGGGCGAAGCGCGCATGGCCTTGCTGCTGGCCCGCGTGGGCGCAGCGCAGGAAGCGCCATCCATCGACGCCAGCGGCCACACGGTGTACGGCTGCGACCACGGCGCAGCGCGCCTGAGCGTACGCGATGCCCTGGCCATCGCCACGCGCGGCGGCGCCCAGGTGCTGGGCCGCGACGACATCGGCCAGCTGGCCCCCGGAATGGCCGCCGACCTGGCGCTGTTCAACCTGAATGGTGTGGGTTTGGCCGGCGGCGCCTTGCACGACCCGGTGGCGGCCTTGCTGCTGTGCGCGCCGGCGGCGGCGGCCTACACCCTCGTGAACGGCCGGGTGGTGGTGCGCGAAGGGCAGCTGACCACGCTGGACCTGGGCGCCCTGGTGGCGCGGCACAACCACCTGGCCCGCGACCTGGTGAATGCCCGGCGCTGAGCCCGCTACCCAAAGAAAAAGGCACCCAGGCGCGAGCCAAGGTGCCTTCTTGGCACATTCGCAACCCGGACGGATTGCGAATGCAGTTCAGCTTCAGGCGGCCTTCTTGGCCTTCTTCATCTTCTTGGACTTCTTGGCCTTCATGGCCTTGGCGGGCTTCTTGTCGGCGGCGGCCGGGGCAGCAGCCGGGGCAGCAGCCGGGGCGGCGCCAGCGTGCGAAGCGGCTTGCACGTTGAAGGTCACGGCGGCGAACAGGGCGGCCACCAGGGAGGTCAGGAGCTTGGTCATGGAAGGGTCTCTCGAATGAAGTGCTTGAAACACCGGAAGGCAAAACCGCCCGGGCCGCGCTGATCCGCGCGTGCGATATTCTCGCTGACACGCCGGGAATGCTGCCTGCTATCTGTCCTGTCAACCGAAAGTGAATGTTGCTTTTTCCTGACGTTGTGAAGGCCGTCATGGCGGCCTGCCTGGCGCTGTGCCTGGCCGCCACGGCCCGCGCGGCGCCCTTCCGCCCCAGCGACGACCAGCAGGTGCTGGAACGCCTGCCCGGTGGCAACAGCGACCCGCGCCAGGCCGAAATGCGCCAGCTGCGCCGCGCGCAGTACGCCCAGCCACAGGACGTGGCCCTCGCGGTGCGTTTGGCGAACCGCTACTTCGAAGAAACCGCCGCCGAGGGCGACCCGCGCTACATCGGCTATGCCCAGTCGGTGCTGGCGCCCTGGTGGGGCCAGGCCGCCGCCCCCCCTGAAGTGAAGGTGGTGCGCGCCAAGCTGCGTCAGTTCAACCACGACTTTCCGGCCGCCGTGGCCGACCTGCAGGGAGCGGTTCAGGCCCAGCCGACATTGGCCGAGGGCTGGTCCTGGCTGGCCGCCATCGCCATGGTGCAGGCCCGCTATGGCGACGCGCGCCAGGCCTGCGCCAGGCTGCAAGCCTTGACGTCGGCCCTGACCGCCAGCGCCTGCACCGCCGGGGCCGACGCCATCACGGGCCAGGCTGACCTGGCCGTGGCCAGCCTGCGCCAGGCACTGATCCAGGCACCGCAGGCCAGCGCGGCAGAAAAGCTCTGGGCCCTGACCCGCCTGGCCGAAACCGAGGAGCGTCGCGGTGACTTCGCCGCCGCCGAAGCCGCCTTCAAGGCCGCGCTGGCGTTGGGCCAGCCCGACGGCTACCTGCTGGCCGCCACCAGCGACTTCTTGCTCGACCGCGGCCGCCCGGCCGAGGTGCTGGCGCTGCTGAAAGGCCGCGAGCGCGCCGACCTGCTGCTGCTGCGCCTGGCGCTGGCCGCGCGCGACGCCAAGGCACCGGAAGCTGCTGCCTTGGCCCAGGCCCTGGGCGAACGCTTCGACGCCGCCCGCCTGCGCGGCGACACCACGCACCAGAAGGAAGAAGCCCGCTTTGCGCTGGCGCTGCGCGGCGACACGAAGCGCGCCTTGGAACTGGCCCAGGCCAACTGGGCGGTGCAGAAAGAACCCGCCGACGCGCGGGTGCTGCTGGAAGCTGCGGTGGCTGCCAAGGTGCCGGCGGCGGCTGAGTCGGTGCTGCAGTGGATGGCCCAGAACAAGGTGCAGAGCGTGGCGCTGCTGGCCCTGGCGCAGCGCCTGCGCGATGGCGGTGCGCGATGACGCGGCTGCTTCGCCTGCTGGGCGGCCTGGCCCTGGCATTGAACCTGACGCTGCTGCCCGGCCTGGCCGCGGCGCACAAGCCGTCAGACAGCTACCTGACGGTCAGTGTCGGCGCGAATGCCGCCCTCCAGGGCCAATGGGACATCGCGCTGCGCGACCTGGACTTCGCGCTCGGCCTGGACGCCGACGGCAACGGCGAGATCACCTGGGGCGAAGTGCGGGCCCGCCACGACGCCATCGCCTCCTACGCGCTGGCGCGCCTGAGCTTGGGTGCCAACGGCCAGCCCTGCACGCTGAAGGCCGGCGAACAGCTGGTGGACCGGCACACCGACGGGGCCTACACGGTGCTGAACTTCAGCGCCACCTGCCCGGACGCCGGTACGGCCCAATCGCTGGAACTGGGCTACCGCCTGTTCGCCGACCTGGACCCGTCGCACCGCGGCTTGCTGCGGCTGCAAAGCGGCGGCCGTACGCGCACCGCGGTGCTGGGGCCGCAGGCGCCGCAGCAGGTGTTCGAGCTGGCGGCCACCAGCCGCTGGGCCCAGTTCAGCGACTACCTGCGCGAAGGCATCTGGCACATCTGGATCGGCTTCGACCACATCCTGTTCCTGCTGTCGCTGTTGCTGCCAGCGGTGCTGGTTTGGCAGCGCCACCGCTGGGAGCCCTCACCCGGCTTCAAGCCTTCACTGGTGGACGTGCTGAAGATCGTCACCGCCTTCACGCTGGCGCACAGCATCACCCTCAGCCTGGCCACGCTGGGCCTGGTGGAACTGCCCTCGCGGTGGGTGGAAAGCTGCATCGCCGCGTCGGTGGTGCTGGCGGCGCTGAACAATGTGTGGCCGCGCCTGCCGGGCAAGCGCTGGGCCATGGCCTTTGCCTTCGGGCTGATCCACGGCTTCGGCTTTGCCAGCGTGCTGGCCGACCTGGGCCTGCCGGGTGATGCCTTGGTACTGGCCCTGGTGGGCTTCAACGTGGGCGTGGAAGTGGGGCAGCTCGGCATCGTGGTGGTGTTCCTGCCGCTGGCCTTTGCGCTGCGCCGCACCGCCTTCTACCGCCGCGGGGTGCTGCTGGTCGGCTCGCTGCTCATCGCCACGCTGGCGCTGGTGTGGTTCGTTGAGCGTGCCTTCGACCTGAAGCTGATCGGGTTCTGATCACTTCACCGGCGCGCCGGCCGCGAACCAGCGCGCCAGCAGCGCGCGTTCGGCGTCGGTGATCTGGGTGGCGTTGTTCAGCGGCATGGTGCGCTGCAGCACCGCCTGCTGGTGGATGGCGGCGGCATGCCGCGCGGCCAGCTCGGGTGTGTGCAGCGCCACGCCCTTGTTCTGAACCTGGGCGTTGTGGCACAGCACACAGCGTGCATCCAGCACCGCCTTCACCTCCGGCCAGGTGGCGGCGGCCGCGGTAGGCTTGCCCATCTCGCCCCAGGGGGCCAGCCACAGCACCGCCGCCAGCAGCGGCGCCACGCCCGCTGCGGCCCAGGGCCAGGGGGCGGGCAGGCCTTTCATGTGCGTCTTGTGGCGGGCCACGAAGAAGTGGCGGATCAAGGCGCCGGCCAGCATCAACAACACCAGCACCAGCCAGTTGAAGGGGTGCGAATACAACTGCCCGTAGTGGTTGGACAGCATGGCCACCAGCACCGGCAGCGTGAAGTAGGTGTTGTGCACGCTGCGCTGCTTGCCGCGCCGCCCGTGCACCGGATCGGCCGCCTGGCCGGCCATCATCGCGGCCACCACCGTGCGCTGCCCCGGAATGATCCAGAAGAAGACGTTGGCGCTCATCGCCGTGGCCATCATCGCGCCCACCAGCAGGAAGGCCGCGCGGCCGGCAAACAGTTGGCTGGCACCCCAGGCCGCCAGCACCACAAAGACGGCCACCAGGGCGCCCACCTTCGCGTCGGCTTCCGGCCCGGCGCCGAAGGCTCGACAGATGGCGTCGTACACCAGCCAGAACGCCACCAGGAAACCCAGCGCCGCGGCCACCGCACCGGCGGGCGTCCAGGCGTAGACGCTCTTGTCGACCAGAAAGGTGCCGGCGTTCCACAGGTACAGCACCGTGAACAGCGCAAAACCCGACAACCAGGTGGAGTAGCTTTCCCAGTAGAACCAGTGCAGTTCGGTGTGGATCTTGCGCGGCGCCAGCATGTACTTCTGCGGGTTGTAGAAGCCGCCGCCATGCACCGCCCACAACGCGCCGTCCACGCCCTTTTCCAGCAGGTCGGGCGACTTCGGACGCACCAGGTGGTTGTCCAGCCACACGAAGTAGAAACTGGACCCCACCCAGGCGATGGCGGTGATGACGTGCAACCAGCGCAGCAGCAGGTTGGCCCAGTCGAGCAGGTAGGTTTCCAACGCGGGTCTCCAAGCTGCTCACCACCGCGGGCGCTCTGAGCAGGGCAGGGCCGCGCACTTCGGTCTCGCAGGTGAAAACCTTCTAGCAAGACGCGCGCCGCTGCGGCGTGGGCAAAGTGTACCCAGGCGGGCGCGGCGCAAAAGGTGCAGGGGTGACCAGTGGAGGAACCAACGCGACCCCTTTGCGCGACGGTAGTGGCCACCCCTGCGTGCCCACAGAGCCCGGGCACCCCCCGCAAATACATGGCTTGTACGGGGCGCGATGCTGCGGTACTAGACTGGCAGCCCGCTGTTTGTCGTGCCCGCATCCATGGCCCCATCGACCTCGTCACCTGCGTCACCGGTCACCCAGCGCTGCGTGCGCACCGCCACGCTGGATGTGGCGCTGGATGAGCTGAACCCCGGCGGCGCGCGCACCGCGCTGCTGCTGCACGGCTGGCCCGACGCGCCCCTCACCTGGCACCCGGTGGGCCGGAACCTGGCCGCAGCCGGCTGGCGCGTGCTGATGCCGGCGCTGCGCGGCGTGGGCGAAACGCGTTTCGTGCGGGCGGACACCCCCCGCAGCGGCCAACTGGCTGCGCTGGGCCGCGACCTGCTGGACCTGCTGGACGCCCTGGCCCTGCCGGCCCCACCGCTGCTGGTGGGCCACGACTGGGGCGCACGCGCGGTGGCCAATGCCTGCGGCCTGAGGCCTGGGGTGGCCAGCCACCTGGTGATGGTGTCGGTGGGCTACGGCACCAACCTGCCGGGGCAGGACCTGTCGCTTTCGCAGGCGCGCAACTACTGGTACCACTGGTACATGGCCACCGCGCGCGGCGAGCGCGCGGTGCGCGACCAGCGGCGCGACTTCGCCCGCATGATGTGGGACACCTGGGCCCCGACGGGCTGGTACACCGAGGACGACTTCCTGTCCGCCGCAGCCGCCTGGGACCACCCCGACTGGGCCGACATCGTGCTGCACAGCTACCGCCACCGCTGGGGCCACGCGCCGGGCTTCGAGGTGCACGCAGCCGACGAAGCCGCGTTGAGCCCCCCGCCCAGGCTGGCCGTGCCCACGCTGGTGATCCATGGCGAGGTGGACGGCGCCAACCACCCCAGCACCTCGGCCGGCAAGGAAGGCTTCTTCAGCGGGCGCTACGAACGCATCGTGCTGCCCGGCGTGGGCCACTTCCCGCAGCGCGAGGCGACGCCGGCCGTGGCCGAGGCCATCCTGCGCTTCGTGGGCTGAGGCCCCGTCAGCGCGCCGCCGAGGCCGGCCGAGCCACGGGTCTGGCGGCCGACGCCGGCCGAGTTGCCACGCTGGGGGCCGATGCCGGCCGCTGGGCCGGCGCGGGCGGGGCGGCGCCGCGTTCGTAGATGATCTTCTTGCTGCCGTTCTCGCAGGAGCCGGCCACCTTGGCATCGCCCACCAGGGCGTTGGGCACCACCTCCAGAGAGAACTTCTGCACGCCAGCCGCCTTCAGCTTGGCGGCGATGTCGATGGTCAGGTCCTCACAGGTCTTGCCCTGGGCAGCAGCGCCCAGGCAGACGAAGGCCAACAGGCCCGGCAGCAGCAGCTTCATGGTCATGCCTTCAGCGCCTCACAGGCCAGCAGGATGCGTTCGGGGGTGGCGGGCGCCTGCAGCGGCACCGGCTTGGCATGGCCGGCGGTGGCGGCGATGGCATCGCGGATGGCGAAGTAGGCCGACAGTCCCAGCATCAGCGGCGGCTCGCCCACCGCCTTGCTGCGGTAGGGCGTGGGCTTGACGTTCATGCCGTCGAACAGCCGCACCTTGAAGTGTTCCGGCACATCGCCGGCCACCG
This sequence comes from Burkholderiales bacterium JOSHI_001, assembly GCA_000244995.1. Classification (NCBI taxonomy): domain Bacteria; kingdom Pseudomonadati; phylum Pseudomonadota; class Betaproteobacteria; order Burkholderiales; species Burkholderiales bacterium JOSHI_001. The sequence continues at coordinate 4,516,693 of CM001438.1, forward strand.
GGATCTTGTAGGTGCTGGGGCCGTGGGTGAGCAGCTTGCCTGATTTGTCCCAGATGCATTCCTCCATCGTCAGCCAGCCCATGCCCTGCACGTAGGCACCTTCGATCTGGCCGCGGTCGATGGCCGGGTTGATGCTCTGGCCCACGTCGTGCACGATGTCCACCGCCTTGCACCACCATTCGCCGGTGGCGGTGTCGATCTCAACTTCCGTGACCGCGGCACCATAGCAGTAGTAGTAGAAGGCGCGGCCTTGAAGCTTGAGGTTGTCGTAACCGATCTCGGGTGTCTTGTAGAAGCCGGTCACCGACAGGCCCACGCGCTGAAGCCAGGCGTTCTTCACCAGTTCGGCCCAGGGCACGGCCTGGCCGCCGCCGCTGGCCTGGCCAGCGCTGAACTTCACCTCGGCCACCGCACAGCCCAGCAGGCCGGCGGCCACCGGGGCCAGGCGCTCGCGCAACTGGTCGCAGGCGTGGTTGATGGCCGCACCGTTGATGTCCGCCCCGCTGCTGGCCGCGGTGGCGCTGGCGTTGGGCACTTTCTGGGTGTCGGTGCCGGTGACGCGCACCAGCGCGACCGGGATGCCCAGGCCGTCGGCCGCCACCTGGGCCATCTTGGTGTTCAGGCCCTGGCCCATCTCGGTGCCGCCGTGGTTCACGCTGACCGTGCCGTCCATGAACACATTCACCAGCGCACCGCCCTGGTTCAGCATGGTGGCGGTGAAGGAAATGCCGAACTTCAGTGGCACCAGCGCCAGGCCGCGCTGGCGGCCGCGGTGCTTCGCATTGAAGGCATTCACCGCTTCGCGGCGGGCGCGGTAGCCGCTTTCGGCTTCCAGTTCGGCCATCAGCTTGTCGGCGACGAAGTCCTCGATCACCTGGCCGTAGTGCGTGGTCATGCTGGTGGCATCCCCGCTGCGCTCGGGCGCCTGGTACAGGTTGCGCATGCGCACGTCCAGCGCGTCCAGCTTCAGGTGCTGGGCGATGGCCTCGACCACAGTTTCGATGCCGAACATGCCCTGCGGCCCGCCGAAGCCACGGAAGGCGGTGCTGCTTTGGGTGTTGGTGCGGCAGCGGTGGCTGACCAGGCGCAGGTTCGGCAGGTGGTAGCAGTTGTCGATGTGCAGCATGGCGCGGTCGTTCACCGGGCCGGAGTAGTCCACGCTGTAGCCGCAGCGCGACGCCAGCATCACGTCCAGCGCCTGGATCCGGCCGTTGTCGTCGAAGCCCACCTCCCAGTCGATGCGGAAGTCGTGCCGCTTGCCGGTGATGGTCATGTCGTCGTCGCGGTTCACGCGCAGCTTCACCGGGCGCTGCAGCTTGAACGCGGCCAGCGCCGCGCTCTGGCTGAAGATGCTGGCATTGCCTTCTTTGCCGCCGAAGCCCCCGCCCATGCGGCGGCAAATCACCTCCACGTCGTGCGTGCCCAGGCACAGGGCACTGGCGGCTTCACGCTGGTTGCCATCGGGGTGCTGGGTGGAAACGAACAGCGTCAACTGGCCGTCCTCGCGCGGCACGGCGTAGCTGATGTGGCCTTCCAGGTAGAACTGCTCCTGCTGGCCGCAGCGCGTGCTGCCCTGGAGCCTGTGCTTGGCCGCCGCCAACGCAGCCGGCGCGTCACCGCGTTCCACCGTCTTGGTGGGCAGCACCTGGGCGCCGGCGTCCAGGGCCTGTTCAATCGTCAGGATGGCCGGCAGTTCCTTCACCGCCACCTTCGCCTTTTTGGCCACTTCGCGTGCGTACAGCATGTCGCGCGCCACCACCACGGCCACCGGCTGGCCCAGGAAGTGCACCACGCCGTCGGCCAGGAAGGGATCGTCGTGCACGATGGGGCCGCAGTTGTTTTCACCCGGGATGTCGCGCGAGGTGAACACCGCCACCACGCCGTGCTGGGCCAGCAGTTCCTCGCGGTTGACGCCTTCACCAATGAGTTCACCATGCGCCACCGGGCTGGTGATGAGCGCGGCATAGAGCGTGCCGCGCAGCTCGGGAATGTCGTCGGTGTAGTGCGCCTCCCCGGTGACGTGCAGGCGCGCGCTTTCATGCGGCAGTTCGGCGCCCAAGGCTTGGCGGGAGGTGACGGCGGCCAATTCGGCCAGGGTGGTGGGTGCGTTCATGGTTTCAGGCCTCCACGGTGGCGTCATCGGGCTGCACAAAGCGCAGCACCAGGTTGCGCGCCACCAGTGCTCGGTAGGCCCAGGTGGCCCGCAGGCCGTCGCGCGGGGTGAAGCTGGCGGCAATGGCCGCGTCCAATTCAGCTGCCGTGACGTCCTGAGCCGCACGGCCTTCCAGCACGCCTTCGATCTTCGGCGCCCGCGCCGGGAAGGGCGTCAAGCCGTTGTAGGCCAGGCGCACGTCCTGGAGTCGGCCGCCTTCTTCCTTCCAGCTCATGGCGCAGCAGGTGGCGCTGATGTCCTGGTCGAAGCGCTTGCTCACCTTGTGGGCGCGGAACTGGCGCTGGGCGTCGCGCGGGATCTCGATGGCCTGGATGAATTCACCCGGCTGCAGGGCGTTGGCCTTCATGCCGGTGTAGAAATTCTCCAGCGGCAGCCGCCGCGTTTCCAGCCGGCCCTTGGCGCCCTGGCGGCTGAGCAGCAGCGTGGCGCCCAGCGCCAGCAGGCAGGGCATGCTGTCGCCGATGGGCGAGCCGTTGGCGATGTTGCCGCCCAGCGTGGCGGTGGCGCGGATGGGCGGGCTGCCGAAGCGGCGCAGCACTTCGGCGAAGTCGGGCCGCTCGGCCCGCACCAGGTTCAGCACGTCTTCCAGCGGCACTGCGGCACCCACGCTCCAGGCCGCGGCCGTGCTGGCCACCGCTTTCAGCTCGGCCACGCCACCCACGTAGGCGATGAAGGCCGGGCGCTCATAGCGCTTGTTCACCGCCAGGCCGAATTCGGTGCTCCCGGCCAGCAGGTAGGCGTCGGGGTGGGCGGCCAGGTAGGCGGCCAGTTCGGCCGCGGTGCTGGGCGAAACGAATTCATTGCCCTTGCGGGTGCGCACCACCGGCGGCACCACCAACTCACCGTCCAGGTTGTGGCTGGGCTGGGTCGGGCGGGCGATTTCCCGCAGCAAGGCCAATTCCTTCGCGTCCTGCAGGCTGCGCGCTTCGGCCGGGGCGGCGCAGCCCCGCAGGGCGGCGTCCACGATGGGCTTGTAGCCGGTGCAGCGGCACAGGTTGCCGGACAGCGCGTTGTTCACTTCGGCGCGCGTAGGTTGGCCCTTGCTCTCGGCCAGCGCGGCCAGCGTCATGACGAAGCCCGGGGTGCAGAAGCCGCATTGCGTGGCGTGGCACTGCACAAAGGCCTCCTGAATCGGGTGCAGGCTGCCGTCGGGGCGCTTGAGGCTTTCCACCGTCTTCAGCGCCTTGCCGTCCAGCGTGGGCAGCATCTGCATGCAGCTGTTCACCGGGCGCCACTGGATGCGCTGGCCGGCATCGGCCAGTTCACCCACCAGCACCACGCAGGCGCCGCAGTCGCCCTCGGCACAGCCTTCCTTGGTACCGCTGCGCTGCAATTTTTCGCGCAGGAAGTCCAGCACGGTGGTGGTGCGGCGCTCGCCGCGGGCTTCGTGCACCTGGCCGTCGAGCACGAAACGCACGGCGTAGAAGTCGCTGGTCATGGTGGGGATTAAAAAGTGGCGCCGCCGCCAACGGCGGCAAGCCGTGGCGGCGGTGGGTGAATGGAGCGCCGATTTTAGGTCGGCGCCCCCGTCCCGCAGGGGCTGGAAACTACTGCTGCGCCGGCAGCAGGATGACCGTGCCTTCGCGCCGCAGGTCGGCGCCGCCGGTCTGCAGGCCGGTGGCGGGGTCGATGGCCACGCCCTGCACCGAGCCGATGCTGGCGCTGCAGGTGCCGGCGGCGGGCATCAGGTGGCCCAGGGCCTTCAGCGCGTCGAAGCTGGCGGCCGGGATGGGCGGCTGCATGAAGCTGGCGCCGCCTTCACAGGACACCGTGCCCAGCGCGCTGGTCACCGACAGGCGCGGCGCGTCGATGGCCTGCTGGATGCTCATGCGGTGGTCCACCAGGTTCAGCGTGGTGTTGAACACCGAATTGATGATGGTGGCGCCACCGGGCGAACCATAGGCCGCGATGGGCCGGCCGTTCTTGAACAGCAGCGTGGGCGACATGCTGCTGCGCGGGCGCTTGAACGGCGCCACGTCGTTGGCACCGGGGTTGCCGGTGGACGCGTCGGCGGTGGGCGTGAAGTTGAAGTCGGTGAGTTCGTTGTTCAACAGGAAGCCGTAGCCCGGCACGGTGATGCCGGTGCCCCAGGTGTTTTCGATGGTCGTGGTGTAGGTGACCACATTGCCCCAGCGGTCGGCCACCGCGAAGTGGGTGGTGTGGGTGCCCTTGTGCTCTTCATAGGGCATGGCTTCCAGGTGCGGCTTGGGGCCGGGCGGCGCGGTGTCGAAGGGCAGCGGGTTGCCCGCGGCCGGCGTGGGCAAACGCTGGCCCAGGTTGATCAGGCCGGAGCGCGTGGCCACATAGGTGTCGTTCAACAGGCCTACTTTGGGCACGTGCACGAAGTCTTCGTCGCCCATCCACACCGCGCGGTCGGCAAAGGCCAGGCGCATGGCTTCGATCATCACGTGCAGGGTCTTTTCCTGGCCGAAGCCGAAGCCCTGGGCCGCGTCGCCCATGGGGAAGCGCTCCAGCATCTTCAGCATCTGGATGACCGTCAGGCCCCCGGACGAGGGCGGTGACATGGACACCACCTTCACATCGCGGTAGGTGCCCGACACCGGCCTGCGGATGGCCACGCGGTAGTCGGCCAGGTCGGCCAGGGTCATGCGGCCCACGCCTTCTTCGGGCACTGGGCTGCGGCTGCGCTTTTGCGCATCGACGATGGCCTGTGCAATTTCGCCGCGGTAGAACACGCGCGGGCCCTGGTCGGCGATGAGCTTGAAGGTCTTGGCCAGGTCGGGCTGCTTCAGGATGGCGCCTTCGGCCAGCGGCACGCCGCCCGGGCGGAACAGGGCCGCGGTTTCGGGCTGGGTGCCGGTGCGCAGCGGGTCGGCCGCGATGTTGGCGGCCAGGAAGCGGTTGATCGCAAAGCCGTTCTCGGCCAGGTTGATGGCGGGCTGCAGCGTGGTGGCCAGCTTCAGGTGGCCCCAGCGGCGAACCGCGTGGTCCACCCCGGCCAGGGTGCCGGGCACGCCCACCGCCAGGCCACTGGTGGAGGCCACGGTGAACAACTGCGCTGCCGGCACACCGGTCAGCAGAAACTGCGTGGGCGTGGCCGCGGCGGGGGCGCGTTCACGCGAGTCCACCACGAAGGTCTGGCCCGTCCTGGCCAGGTGGATCATCATGAAGCCGCCGCCGCCAATGCCGGAGAACTGTGGTTCCACCACGTTCAGCGCAAACTGGATGGCGGCCGCCGCATCGATGGCGTTGCCGCCCTTCTTCAGCATGGCCGCGCCGGCTTCGGCCGCGGCGGGGTGCGCCACCGCCACCACCCCTTGGCGGCTGCCCTTGCCGGCCCAGGGCGGCGGGCCCTTGTGGCCGCCGTCCTTCAGGGGCGCCAGTTCGTTGCCGGGCTCGGTGCCGGGGCGGCCGTCAGCCCAGGCCGCGGGCGCGGCGGCCAGCGCCAGGGCCAGCAGCAGCGCGCTGCGGCGCCCGAACAGGGGGGCGTGATTCAAGACTCGGGTCATCGGCTGTTCTCCTCGTTGTGTATGGCCGCCGCGGCGGCAAGGGCGATGAGAACGCGAACCGGGCCAGGAATCAAGCCTCGCTCAAGGCAGCATCAGGGTGATCGACTTGTGCACCTGCCCATAGTGCAGGTCGTTCCAGCCGTTGATCACCCGGTCCCAGACGCTGAGCACGAAGGTGTGCGCGCAGCGGCTGGAGGTGGGGTCGCCCGGCACCGTGGCCGCCCAGCCGCCGGCCGGCACCACCGTGTTCACCACCCCGGCCCACAGCTTGGTCGGGTTCAGGTGGTTGGCATAGCTGTCGCTGGCCACCAGCGCGCTCTGGTTGTCGCCCCACAGGGCCTGCAGCGCCCAGCTGCCCAGGTGGCCCTCGGGGTCGCTGGCGGTGATTTCGAAGCTGAACTGGTCGGGCCCGGTGGTGACAATGCCGCAGGTGCCCACCGGCACCCCGTTGTGGAAGATGGTGGGCAGCGACACCGTGGGCCAGCTGTTGTCGATCTTCAGCTGGCGCGAGCTGATCACGCCCGGCGGCACCACGATCGGCAGCTTGGCGGCGTTGTAGATGCGCACTTCCACGCTGTGCAGGCCGTTGGCCACGGCGTTGGAGTCGTACATCAAGCCCAGCCAGTGGTTGTACCAAAGCTGGCCGGCCTGGCGCACCGGGTAGAAGCGGCCGGCGTCGGGCACCACCGGCGTGTTCTCAAAGCGCTGGGTGGTGTTGCTCCAGAGGTAGTCCACGAAGGGCTGGTTCACCTCCACCCCGTCCACCAGCACCTTGTAGTAGGCCGCGCCGGCCAGGCGGGCGCGCTCGTGGTTGAACATCAGCGGCAGGCTGCCGCCGAAGGGGCAGTCCTTGCGCTGGAAGAAGTAGCCGGGGTCCACCGTGGTGTCGGCGTAACCGGCGTTGATGCGGTCCACCGGCACATGGCCCACGCCCAGCAGCAGCGGCCCGCTGCCGGTGAGCACGCTGCCGGCCAGGTCCACCAGGCTGAGGGCGGTGTCGCTGCACACCACCATGCGGGTGGCGTCCAGCAGCGCCACGCTGGACGGCCGGAACGGCAGGCCCGGCGCCACCCCATAGGACTGCACCGGCGACACACCCAGGTCAACCAGCGCCACGCGGTTGGCCGGGTCGCGCTCGGCGATGTAGATGCCGCTTTCGCTGGCGTTGCTGAAGGCCATCATGAAGGGCGCGGTGAAGCCGCCCAGCACCGGGCTGAGCGTGCCGCTGGCCAGGTCCACCCGGCGCACGCGCCCGCCGCTGGCCGCCTGTTCGCTGACATAGGCCGTGGTGTTGTCGGCACTGACCAGCAGCCCGATGGCGCGTTCCAGGTTGAAGGCCACGTTGGTCTTGGCGCCGTTGGCCAGGTTCACCCGCACCAGGTGGCCGGCGGCGGCGAACTCCACCACGTAGGCCACGTTCAGGTCTTCGCGCAGCGAAATCTGGTGCGGCGCCTCCAGCCCGCTGGCCACCACGGTGGCCGCCACGCGGTTGGGTGGGATGAGGGTGTTCAGCGCCACGCGCAGCAGGTTGCCGCTGCGCTCGGTGATGTAGGCCGTGTGGCCGTCGGCGCTGACCGTCACGTCTTCCGGGTTGGTGTAACCGGTGCCCAGCACCTGGTAGGCCGGGTTCAGCCGCCAGGTGGTGATGCGCAGGGCCAGGTTGTAGCCGTAGGTGACCACCCGCACCTTGGCGTAGTTGCCGGCGTCGGTGCGCACGGCGAACACCGCGCCAGGCACCAGCCGGTTGCTGGCGTTGTTGTCGCCGACGATGGGCGTGCTGCCGTAGTCCAGGCTCTGCAGCTGGGCGGCCGACAGGGCGGCGAACTGCGCCGCGCTCATCACGCCCACGTAGGCGATGGTGGCGCCGTTGCGCGGCACCATGCGGCGCTGGACGTTGTCGATCTGTTCCCACCAGATGTCGCCGCCGGCCGCCGCCATGACCCCGTTGTCCAGGTTCATCAGCCAGGTGCCCTGCAGCGTGCGGCTGGCGTTGTTCAGCAGCACGGCGTTGATGCCGCGCACAAAGTCGTAGCGCGAGAGCTTGCCGCCGAATTCGACGAAGTACAGGCGCCGGCTGGCGCCGTGGAAGTGGGAACCGATGGCGCCTGCCAGGGCACCGGCCAGGGGGGTGGACGTGGGCATGAAGGCCTCCTTGCTGCGGGTGGGGCCGGCTGCAAGCCATGCAACCGGGACCTCCACAGTGTGGGCGGCCGGGCCTCCGTGCGAGCCCCTAGGGCCGCGGCCCTGCAGGCCCTAACTTCAGGGCCCCTTCCCCCCTCCGGGGTGCTTGCGCGCCGGGCAGCGCGGGCTCACTTCAGATCCGCGTTCTTGATCGCGGGCGCCCAATCGGCCACCTGCTTGGCGATGAAGTCAGCAAACTGCGCTGGCGACATCTTCACCGGCGTGATGCCCAGCTCTTCGAAGCGCTTCAGGATGGCCGGGTCGGCCTCGATGGTGGCCAGCGCCTTGGCCAGTTTGTCGGTCACGTCCTTGGGCAGGCCGGCCGGGCCCGACACACCGAAGTAGTTCTCGGCCACCAGCTGGGGCAGGCCCAGCTCTACCACGCTGGGCACATCGGGCAGCAGGGGCGAGCGCGCGCGGGTGGTGACCGCCAGCGCCTTGATCTGTCCGGCCTTGACCATGGGCACGAAAGCGGTGATGACGTCGATGCCCAGCGGGATCTGCCCGGCGATCAGGTCGGTGGCCATGGGCGAGCCGCCGCGGTAGGGCACGTGCACCATCTGGATCTTCATCGCGTCCTTGGCCATTTCGCCCACGATGTGACCGATGCTGCCCGGCCCGCCCGAGGCGAAGTTGTAGCCGGGCGTTGCGGCGGCCTTCACCAGGTCTTTCAGGCTGGCCGGGCCGGTCTTGGGGTTGGCCATGAACAGCACCGGGGCCACGCCCAGCATGGACACGTGGGTGAACTGTTTCACCGGGTCGTAGGGCGGCTTGGGCACCGTGAAGGGGCCGATGGAGGTGGGCGTGGAATTCGACAGCATCAGCGTGTAGCCGTCTGGTGCGCTGCGCACCACTTCCAGCCCACCGATGGTGCCACCGGCACCGGGCTTGTTGTCCACCACCACCGGCTGGCCCAGGGCCTTGCCCAGCGGCTCGGCAATGGCCCGTGCCACGATGTCGCTGGCGCCACCCGCGGCAAAGGTGACAACGATGCGGATGGGCTTTTCAGGCCAGGCGGCCATGGCCGGCGCGATCAGCGCCGTGACGGCCCAGGCCAACACCGCCAGAACAAGCAAACGAAGCTTCATGCAGAACTCCCTCGGTGGTTGGTGCACGGTGGTGCAAAGCCCGTGCCAGAGATGCGGGCCCTCAGCTGCCACGGTAGGTGCTGTAGGCCCAGGGTGAAACCAGCAGCGGCACGTGGTAGTGGCCGGCGGCGTCCGCGATGCCGAAGTCCAGCGGCACCACGTCGATGAAAGGCGGTTCGGGCAAGGCAACCCCCAAGGCCCGGAAATAGGGCGCCACCTCAAACACCAGGCGGTAGCGGCCCGCGGCCATGGCCTGGGCGCCCAGCAAGGGGTCGTCGGCGCGGCCGTCGGCATTGAGCGTGAAGGCCTTCAGCACGGTGGCCGCGCCGCTGGCATCCAGGCGCAACAGCGTCACCTTCATGCCGGCGGCCGGGCGGCCGTTCATGGTGTCCAGGACGTGGGTGCTCAGGTGGCCCATGGTTGGCGACCGGGGAATCCGGCAGGTGAAGTGGATGCGAAAAGTGTATACACTTTGCCCGACCCTTGCCACCCCTGACCGCCCGCACCGCGTTTGCCCATGGCCCGCAGCCGCGCCAACCTGAAGGTGATCCAGCCCGCGAGCCCCGGCACGCCGGCCGGCGCCGGCCCCATCGACGCGCCCAGCACCACGCGGCGCATCGTGGACGCCGTCACCGCCGCGGTGGTGGAACGGCGCCTGATGCCGGGCACCAAACTGGTGGAACAGCAGATCGCCGACATCTTCAAGGTGTCACGCACCGTGGTGCGACAGGCGCTGAACCAGCTGTCGCGCGACCACCTGGTGACGCTGGACCCCGGCCGCGGCGCCTTCGTGCGCGAACCTGGCATCGACGAAGCGCGCCAGGTGTTCGAGGTGCGCGCCATGCTGGAAGCCGCGCTGGTGCGCCAGCTGTGCGGCAGCATCACCGACACCCAGGTGCAGCAGTTGCGCCAGCACCTGCGCGAAGAATCCGCCGCCGTGGCCCGCACGGATGTGCCGGGCCGCACCCGCTTGTTGGCCGACTTCCACGTGCTGCTGGCCCGGCTGGCGGGCAACGAGGTGCTGGCCGAGCTGATGGGCGACCTGCTGTCGCGCTCCTCGCTGGTGTCCTTGATGTACCAAAGCAGCCATTCGGCCGAGGCCTCGCAGGCCGAGCACGTGGCCATCGTCGAAGCCCTGTCCCGCCGCGACGCCCGCGCCGCCGCGCGGCTGATGCATTCCCACCTGGGCCATGTCGAACGCAACCTGCGCCTGCGCCCCCGCGGCAGCGACCTGGCCCGCGCCCTGAACCCCCACAGCCCATGAACAGCCTCCCCTTGCGCTACCCCCGAGACCTGCGCGGCCACGGCCGCCACCCGCCCCATGCGCGCTGGCCCAACGCCGCGCGGGTGGCGCTGCAGTTCGTGCTGAACTACGAAGAAGGCGGCGAGAACAGCGTGCTGCACGGCGACGCCGGATCCGAGCAGTTCCTGTCCGAGATGTTCAACCCGGCCTCGTACCCGGCCCGCCACCTGTCGATGGAGGGCATCTACGAGTACGGCTCGCGCGTGGGCGTGTGGCGGCTGCTGCGCGAATTCGAACGCCGCGGCCTGCCACTCACCATCTTCGGCGTGGGCATGGCGCTGGAGCGCTGCCCCGAGGTGACCGCCGCCTTCGTCGAGCAGGGCCACGAGATCGCCTGCCACGGCTGGCGCTGGATCCACTACCAGGGCCTGGACGAAGCCACCGAGCGCGAACACCTGCGCACCGGCATGGCCATCATCGAACGCCTCACCGGCGAACGCCCCCTGGGCTGGTACACCGGCCGCGACAGCCCCAACACCCGCCGCCTGGTGGCCGACTTCGGCGGGTTCGAGTACGACAGCGACTACTACGGCGACGACCTGCCCTTCTGGCTGCAGGTGAAGAAGACCGATGGCCATCTGGCGCCGCACCTGGTGGTGCCCTACACCCTGGACTGCAACGACATGCGCTTCGCGCTGCCGCAGGGCTTTTCGCACGGCGACGAGTTCTTCGAATACCTGCGCGACAGCTTCGACGTGCTGTACGCCGAAGGGGCCGAGCGCCCCGCGATGATGAGCGTGGGCATGCACTGCCGGTTGCTGGGCCGCCCGGGCCGCATGCGGGCCTTGCAACGTTTCCTGGACCACGTGGACAAGCACGACCGGGTGTGGGTGGCACGGCGCATCGACATCGCAAGGCACTGGAAACAGGTGCACCCCTTCGACCCCGCCACCGCCTTCGTCTGGGAATGAGCATGGCCGCACTCAGCATCGACCAGATCAACGCCGCCAGCGCCGACGAGTTCGTCGCGCTGCTGGACGGCACCTTCGAACATTCACCCCACCTGATGCAGCAGGTGGCGGCGCAGCGCCCCTTCGCCACGCTGGCGGCCTTGAAGCAGGCCTGCGTGCAGGCGCTGCGCGGCCTGTCGCGCGAAGCGCAGATCACGCTGCTGCGCGCCCACCCCGAACTGGCCGGCAAGGCCATGGTCAGCCAGACCCTCACCGCCGAAAGCACGCACGAACAGGGCAAGGCCGGGCTGGCCGACTGCACGCCGCAAGAGTTCGCGCACATCCAGCAGCTGAACGCGGCCTACAACGCCAAGTTCGGCTGGCCCTTCATCCTGGCGGTGCGCGGACCGCGTGGGCTGGGCCTGCACCGGCGCGAGATCATCGCCAGCTTCGAACGCCGCCTGGCCGGCCGGCCGGACGACGAACTGGCCGAATGCCTGCGCAACATCGGCCGCATCGTGGAACTGCGGCTGAACGACAAGTTCGGCTTCACGCCCTTGTTGGGCCAGCAAGCCTGGGACTGCGCCGAACGGCTGGCCGCGCACAGCGACCCCGGCTTTGCCGAACAGGGGCAGCTCACCGTCACCTACCTGACCGACGCGCACCGCGCCTGCCAGGCGCAGTTGTTGCGCTGGATGCAGGACTGCGGCTTCGACGAATGCCGCATTGACGCGGTGGGCAATGTGGTGGGCGTCTACCACGGCCTGGACCGCGCCGCGCCACGGCTGCTGACCGGGTCGCACTTCGACACCGTGCGCAACGGCGGCAAGTACGACGGCCGCCTGGGCATCTTCGTGCCGCTGATCGTGGTGCGCGAACTGCACCAGGCCGGCCGCAGGTTGAAGCACGGCATCGAGGTGGTGGGCTTCGCCGAAGAAGAGGGCCAGCGTTATGCGGCCACCTTCCTGGGTTCTGGCGCGCTGACCGGCGGCTTCGACCCCGCCTGGCTGGACCAGGCCGATGCCGACGGCGTGACCATGCGCCAGGCCATGCGCGCTGCCGGCCTGCCGGCAACCATGGCGGCGATCCAGGCTGAAAAGCGCGACCCGGCGAAGTACCTCGGCTTCGTGGAAGTGCACATCGAACAGGGCCCGGTGCTGAACGCGGCCGACCTGCCGCTGGGCGTGGTGACGTCCATCAACGGCAGCGTGCGCTTTCTCGGCGAGGTGCAGGGCCAGGCCAGCCACGCCGGCACCACGCCCATGGGCCAGCGCCGCGACGCCGCGCTGGCCGTGGCCGAGCTGGCGCTCTTTGTGGAACAGCGCGCCGCATCGGTGCCCGACCTGGTGGGCACGGTGGGACAGTGGGACGTGCCCAATGGCTCCATCAACGTGGTGCCAGGCCGTTGCCGCTTCAGCCTGGACCTGCGCGCCACCACCAACGAGGCGCGCGACGCGCTGGCCCAGGACGTGTGCGCCGAACTGCGGGCCATCTGCGAACGCCGGGGCCTGACCTTCACGCTCACCGAAACCATGCGAGCCGCTGCGGCGCCCAGCGCGCCGGCCTGGCAAGCCCGCTGGGAAGCGGCGGTGGCCGCCCTGGGGCTGCCGGTGCACCGCCTGCCCAGCGGTGCCGGCCACGACGCGATGAAGCTGCATGACCTGATGCCGCAAGCCATGCTGTTCGTGCGCGGCGCGAACAACGGCATCAGCCACAACCCGCTGGAAAGCAGCAGCGCCGACGACATGGACCTGGCGGTGCGGGCCTTCCAGCATTTGACGGAACACCTGGCATGAACGACAAGGACAAGGCCTACGGACAACTGGACGCCTGGATCGAGCGCCACTTCGACGAAGAAGTGGCCTACCTGCAGGCCCTGGTGCGCGTGCCCACCGACACCCCGCCCGGCAACAACGCCCCGCACGCCGAGGCCACCGCCACGCTGCTGGCCGCGATGGGCCTGGAAGCGGAGCGCCATCCGGTGCCCGCTGAGCAGGTGCAGGCCCAGGGCATGCAAAGCATCACCAACCTCATCGTGCGCCAGGCCTTCGGTGCCGGCGGCCCCACGGTGGCCCTGAACGCCCACGGCGACGTGGTGCCCCCGGGCGAGGGCTGGACCCACCCGCCCTATGGCGGCGAGGTGCACGGCGGCGCACTGTACGGCCGCGCCAGCGCGGTGAGCAAGAGCGACTTCGCCAGCTACACCTTCGCGCTGCGGGCGCTGATGGCGCTGGGCGCGCCCTTGAAAGGTTCGGTGGAACTGCACTTCACCTACGACGAAGAATTCGGCGGCGAACTGGGCCCGGGCTGGTTGCTGGGCCAGGGCCTGACGAAACCCGACTACCTGATTGCTGCCGGCTTCAGCTACCAGGTGGTGACTGCGCACAACGGCTGCCTGCAGCTGGAGGTGACGCTGCACGGCCTGGCCTCGCACGCCGCCTACCCGGAAACCGGGGTCGATGCTCTGCAGGCAGCGACGAAACTGCTGAGCGCGCTGTACGCCCACAACGACGTGCTGCGCACCCGCGTCAGCGCTGTGAGCGGCGCGCGCCACCCCTACCTGAACGTGGGCCTGATCGAAGGCGGCAGCAACACCAACGTGGTGCCGGGCAAGGTGGTGATCAAGCTGGACCGCCGCATGATCCCCGAAGAGGACAGCGCCGCGGTGGAAGCCGAAGTGCGCGGCCTGATCCAAAGCACGGTGGCGGCCTGCCCCGGGGTGAGGGCGGACATCCGCCGCATGCTGCTGGCCGAAGCCTTGAAGCCCCTGCCCGGCAACGCGCCCCTGGTGGCCGCGCTGCAGCGCCATGGCCAGGCGGTCTTCGGCGTGCCGCTGCCGGTGAGCGGCACGCCGCTGTACACCGACGTGCGCCTCTACGGCGCACACGGCGTGCCGGCGGTCATCTACGGCGCCGGGCCGCGCACGGTGCTGGAATCCAACGCCAAACGGGCCGACGAGCACGTGCTACTGGCCGACCTGAAACGGGCCACCCAGGTGGTGGCGCGCACCTTGTTCGACCTGCTGCAGTGAGAAAACGCCCCGCCGCAGTGCGCGACCAGGGATGCCCCGATTCTTTTGGTGCGCCGCCCGCGCACAGAATTTGCACCTGTTCCCGCCATACCCCTGCCCCCATCCCACCCGCCCACCGCCCGGAGCCCCTTTCGTCATGACCTTCCCCGCCCTGCCCCGCCGCGCCCCCGTTCTGCGATTGCTGGGCGCCGCTGCCGCCCTGCTGTGCGCCCCTGTGCTGGCCCTGGCCGACACGCCCATCAAGTTCCAGCTGGACTGGCGTTTTGAAGGTCCTTCGGCCTTGTTCCTGGCGTCCAGCGCCAAGGGCCACTACAAGGCCGCCGGGCTGGACGTGACCATCGACGCCGGCAACGGGTCGGGCGGTGCCGTCACCCGCGTGGCCTCGGGCACCTACGACATGGGCTTTGCCGACCTGGCCGCGCTGATGGAGTTCCACGCCAACAACCCCGACGCACCGAACAAGCCGGTGGCGGTGATGATGGTCTACAACAACACGCCGGCGGCCGTGCTCACCCTGAAGAAGAACGGCATCAGCAAGCCCGCCGACCTGGCCGGCAAGAAGCTGGGCGCGCCGGGCTTCGACGCCGGCCGCCGCGCCTTCCCCATCTTCGCCAAGGCCAACAACGTGGGCGCGGTCACCTGGGTCAGCATGGACCCGCCGCTGCGCGAAACCATGCTGGCGCGCGGCGACGTGGACGCCATCACCGGCTTTTCCTTCACCAGCCTGCTGAACCTGGAGGCGCGCGGCGTGAAGACCGAAGACGTGGTCATGCTGCCCTACCCGGCCTATGGCGTGAAGCTGTACGGCAACGCCATCATCGCCAGCCCCAAGATGCTGAAGGACAACCCGGCCGCGGTGAAGGCCTTCCTGCAGGCCTTCACCAAGGGCGCCAAGGACGTCATCGCCAACCCCGATGCGGCCATCGACCACGTCAAGGCGCGCGACGGCATCATCGACGTGGCGCTGGAAAAGCGCCGCCTGCGCCTGGCCATCGACGCCGTGGTGGCCAGCCCCGACGCCCGCGCCGAAGGTTTCGGCCAGGTGGTGCCGGGCCGGTTGGCGCTGATGGCGTCGCAGGTGTCCGACGCCTTCGCCACCAAGACGCGCGTGAACCCGACGGCGGTGTGGACCGACGCCTACCTGCCGAGCAAGGCCGAACTGAACATCCTTCCGCCGGCCAGGAAGTAAAGCCACCATGGCGTTTGTAGAGTTCGACAAGGTCTGGCTGGCCTACAACGACGAGTTGCTCGCGCAAGGGCATTTCGCGGTGGAGGACATCTCGCTGTCCGTCACCGAGGGTGAGTTCATCGCCATCGTCGGCCCCTCGGGCTGCGGCAAGAGCACCTTCATGAAGTTGACCACCGGCCTGAAGATGCCCAGCCGCGGCAGCATCACCATCGGTGGGCAGCCGGTGACCGGGCCGCTGAAGATCAGCGGCATGGCCTTCCAGGCGCCCAGCCTGCTGCCCTGGCGCAGCACGGTGGACAACGTGCTGCTGCCGCTGGAAATTGTCGAGCCCTACCGTTCCAGCTTCAAGGCCAAACGGGCCGAATACGAAGCCAAGGCCCGCGCCCTGCTCAAGGGCGTGGGCCTGGGTGGCTACGAGGACAAGTTCCCCTGGCAGCTGTCGGGCGGTATGCAGCAGCGCGCCAGCATCTGCCGCGCGCTGGTGCACGAACCCAAGATGCTGCTGCTGGACGAACCCTTCGGCGCCCTGGACGCCTTCACCCGCGAAGAACTCTGGTGCACGCTGCGCGACCTGCAGGCGCAGCAGAAGTTCAACGTCATCCTGGTGACGCACGACCTGCGCGAAAGCGTGTTCCTGGCCGACACGGTGTACGTGATGAGCAAGAGCCCCGGGCGCTTCGTCGTGAAACGCCACATCGACCTGCCGCGCCCGCGCGATCTTGAAATCACCTACACGCCGCAGTTCACCGACATCGTGCACGAACTGCGCGGGCACATCGGGGCCATGAGGAAGACGGGCGTGGCGGTGCCGCAATGAAGATCTCCAAGGATGTAGAACGCTGGTCGCCGGTCATCGTGCTGGTGGCGGTGCTGCTGTTTTGGCAACTGGTCGTGTCCTTGTTCAGGGTGCCGGACTTCATCTTTCCCAGCCCCTGGCAGATTGCCACCCAGTTCGCCGAGTTCAAGGGCCCGCTGCTGGAAGCGGCCTGGAAGACCTTCTGGGTCACGATGCTGGGCTTTGCGCTCAGCATCGTGGTGGGCGTGCTGCTGGGCTTCCTGATCGGCAGTTCGCGCCTGGCCTACACCGCGCTGTACCCGCTGATGATCGGCTTCAACGCCGTGCCCAAGGCCGCGGTGGTGCCCATCCTGGTGGTGTGGTTCGGCATCGGTCTGGGGCCGGGCATCATCACCGCCTTCCTGATTTCCTTCTTCCCCATCACCGTGAACATCGCCACCGGGCTGGCCACGCTGGAGCCCGAACTGGAAGACGTGCTGCGGGTGCTGGGCGCCAAGCGCTGGGATGTGCTGATGAAGGTGGG
This sequence comes from Burkholderiales bacterium JOSHI_001, assembly GCA_000244995.1. Taxonomy (NCBI): domain Bacteria; kingdom Pseudomonadati; phylum Pseudomonadota; class Betaproteobacteria; order Burkholderiales; species Burkholderiales bacterium JOSHI_001. The sequence goes on from CM001438.1 coordinate 4,533,337, forward strand.
GCTGCCGCGGTCCATGCCCTACTTCTACGGTTCCTTGAAGATCGCCATCACCCTGGCTTTCGTGGGCACCGTGCTGGCCGAGATGACGGCGGGCGACTCGGGCATCGGCTACCTGATGCAGACCGCCGGCAGCCAGCAGCGCCTGCCGCTGGCCTTTGCCGGTCTGGTGACCATCGGCGCCATGGCCATGGCCATGTACGAGTTGTTTTCCTGGGTGGAGCGGCGCACCACCGGCTGGGCGCACCGCGGCTCGCAGGCCGCTTGAAACCCGCCTAGCGCGGCGCGGCCATGAACAGGCCCAGCGCCACCAGGGCCGGCGTGGCCAGCGTGTAGGCCACGTTGAGGCCCAGGGTGGGCAGCAGCGCACCCAGGTCGTCAGCGTGCGCCAGGGCACCGCGGGCCACGGCCAGCGCCAGGGGCAGGGTCAGCAGGCCCAGCAGCGCGGCCACGGGCAAGGCGTGCAGCGCCACCGCCGCCACCAGGCCCGCGTAGCCCCCGCCCTGCAGCACGGCCCACACCCGGGCGGCCTGAGGCCGGCCCAGCAGCATGGGCAGGTGGCGGCGACCCACCTGGCGGTCGGCGTCCACGTCCGGGAACTGGTTCAGCAGCAGCAGGCCGCTGACGCCGGCCAGCGGCACCACCGACGCCGCCCAGGCCGCTGCGCCGTGCTGGCCGGTCAGCGCCAGTTGCGCGCCCACCACCATGAAGGGCCCGAAGCCCAGGCCCGGGGCCAGCAGGCAAGCCCAGGGCCAGTGCGTGATCCAGGGCGTGTAGGCCACCACCAGCACCACGCCGGCCAGGCCCAGGGGCAGCAGGGCCGGGCCCTGCCGCAGCATGAACAGCAGGCCCACGGCCGCGGCCAGTGCCAGCAGCAGCAGGGCCGCCACCAGGGCGGCCGGCGCGGCCGATGGCAGCGCCACCAGCGCCCCGCTGCCACCCGAAAACGGCGTGCGCAGGGTCTGCGCGTCCAGCCCGGTCTTGAAGTCGTGCCACTCGTTCAGGCCGTTCACGCTGGCGTGCGCGGCCAGCGCACCCAACACCACCCACAGCGCATCCACTGTCGAGAAGCTCAGTCCCGACCAGCGCGCCGCCGCGGCGCCCAGCGCCACGCAGAGGGGTGGCAGCAGCAGGAACTTGGGCCGCCAGGTGGCCAGCACCGTGACCACGATGCCGGGTGGGCGCGAGCCCCCACCGGATTCCGATTGAACGTTCATTTACCTTGTTTGCACCATCGTGTAGCACCTTCTCCGGCCACCCGCCCGCTGGCCATGCTGGCGGTGAGCAGGTAGCCGCCGGTGGGGGCTTCCCAGTCCAGCATCTCGCCGGCGCAGAACACGCCAGGCAGGGCCTTGGCCATCAGCGCCTGGTCCAGCGCTGACAGCGCCACGCCGCCGGCTGTGCTGATGGCTTCGTCGATGGGCCGTGCGCTCTTCAGCACCAAGGGCCAGGCCTTCAGTTCCCGCGCCAGGGCCGCGGGCTGCGGCAGCCGGGCCTGCAGTTCCTCAGCGGTCCATCGTTCACGCAGCAGGGCCAGGGTGGCGCCGTGCAGGCCCGCCTGTTCGCGCAGGTGGTTGGGCAGCGACCGCGCGGCCCGGCCCTTGGCCAGGCGCTGCGTCAGAACTTCTTCGGTGTGCTGGGGCACCAGGTCCAGCGTGAGCGTGGCCTGGCCCTGCGCCGCGATCTCGTCGCGCAGCAGCGCCGACGCCGCATACACCAACGAACCTTCCAGGCCGGTGGCGGTGATGACGCATTCGCCCAGGCGGTCAAAGCTGCGGCCTTTCGCGTCGCTGAAGCGCAAGCGCACGTTCTTCAGCGGCGTGCCGGCATGGCGCTGGGCAAAGTAGGGGCTCCAACCGATGTCAAAGCCGCAGTTGCTGGGCCGCAGCGGCACCAGGCCCACCCCTCGGCCCTGCAGCCAGGGCACCCAGGCGCCGTCCGAGCCCAGCCGGGACCAGCTGGCGCCGCCCAGCGCCAGCACCACCGCGGCGCTGTCGTGCAGCACCTCGCCCGCAGGCGCCGCAAAGCGCAACTGGCCGGGCGCGTCGCCCTCGCGCCAGCCCAGCCAGCGGTGGCGCATGTGCAGCTTCAGCCCGGCCACGCGCAAGCGGTGCAGCCAGGCACGCAGCAGCGGCGCTGCCTTCATCTCCTGCGGGAACACACGGCCCGAACTGCCGACGAAGGTGCTGATGCCCAGGCCCTGGGCCCAGTCGCGCAACGCCTGGGGGCCCCAGGCGTCCAGCCAGCGGGCCACCACCTCAGCACGATCGCCATAGCGCGACACGAAGGCCGGCAGCGCTTCGCTGTGGGTGAGGTTCAGGCCGCCCTTGCCGGCCAGCAGGAACTTGCGGCCCACACTCGGCATGGCGTCGAACACATCCACCTGCATGCCCTGTTCCAGCAGGACTTCGGCCGCCATCAGCCCGGCCGGACCGGCGCCGATGACCGCCACCCGTGCCGGCGCGTCAGTCATTGACGAAGTCATACGGGCCGCCACGCTCCAGCGCCCGCCGGTAGGCCGGCCGGGCGTGGATGCGCTGCAGCCAGGCCTGCAGCTTCGGGTAGCGCGCGTCCAGACCGGCGCGCTGGGCCGCGGCTTCCAGCGGGAAGCTCATCATCACGTCGGCGGCGCTGAAGTCGGCGCCGGCGAACCAGTCGCGCCCGCTCAGTTCGGACTCCATGAAGTCCAGCTGGCGCTTCAGGTTGGGCCGCACCAGGGTGTCCAGCACCTTGTTGGCGATGCCGCGCGCCACCGGCTTCACGAAAAAGGGCATGGGCGCCGTGGCCACGCGCTGGAAGATCAGCGTCAGCAGCAGCGGCGGCATGGCCGAGCCCTCAGCGAAGTGCAGCCAGTAGCGCCAGCGCAGCAGCTCGGGGGTGCCGGCGGCGGGCTTCAAGCGGCCGGGGCCGTGGCGCTCGATCAGGTATTCCACGACGGCGCCGGTTTCCGCCACCGTGGTGCCGTCGTCCACGATGACCGGGCTCTTGCCCAGCGGGTGCACCTTCAGCAGGGCGGGCGGCGCCAGCATGGTGGCTGCGTCGCGCTGGTGGTGCTGGATGTCATAGGGCAGGCCCAGTTCTTCCAGCAACCACAGCACCCGCTGCGAGCGGGAATTGTTCAGGTGGTGGACGGTGATCATGTTCCTGATTGTGACGGCACGCGGCGGTGGGCCCGGCCCTATGATCTGCGATGCCCACTTTCCGATTCTGGAGGGCTCCACATGGGTGAATGTCAGCGCTGGCCGATGTGCTCAAGCCAACTCGGGACAGGCTGGATCGACACCGGAACCATGTGCCTTGCGCGCAGTTCATCGCCCACCTTGATGGGCCTGAACAGCACGTATTCGCCGTCCCTCGCGCTGGCGCGCGGCTTCATGTTCATCGTCTTCGAACAGCTGCCGAACGTCGGCGCCGGAAAGATCATCCGCAAGGTGGCCGTGGTGCCGCGGGACTTTTCCCTGGCGCCCCAGAATCCCCTGGGCAGCCTGTCGCCGGCCGAGCATGTGCTGAACATGAACCCGTCGCAAAGTCCCTTCCTGTCGGCAAGCAACCGCCCCATCGGCGCGGCGTCGATCACAGGCGAAGCCCTGCTGTTGAACACCACCAAGATCATCGAGGCCGGCGGACAGATCTTCAGCGTGGACGAGGTGGTTCGCGATTTGGAAGGCTTCGTCGCCAAGAACCCGGCCGCGCGTGCCCAGGTGGACAAGCTGATCGCCACCATCAAGAACATCGAAGGCGAGGTCTTGGTGAAGGGCAGCGTGCCGCCAGGTGCCGCCAAGCCCGTCAGCCCGGTGCACCAGGCCTTCATACGTTCGGCGGAAGACCTGTGGCAGCAGTTTCGCTCAGGCGCCCTGTCGCGCCCGGAACTGGAGCGCGAGCTGGCACTGCTGGAAAAGAGCTATGAGCGCATCAAGGTGGTGGGCAAGGTGGGCCGGGTCATCACCGTGGTCGGGCTGGTGCTGACCGCCGTCGACCTGACCCGTGCCGCCAATCAGTCGGTAAAGACCCAATCCTTCAAGCCCATCACGGCCGAGGTCGTGCGGCAGGCCGGCGGGTGGGGCATGGCCCTTGCCGGCGCCAAGATCGGTGCCGTGGGCGGTGCCGCGGTGGGCGTGGAGACCGGGCCGGGCCTGTTCATCACGGGCGCCATCGGTGCCTTGGTGTTCGGCGCGCTGGGCTTCTTCGGATCCGATCTGATCGCCGATCAAATTTCCCCCAACTGACGTCGACCCAGACGATGCCTTCCCCCACCGCCCTCCCATTGCCCCCCTGGCAGGTCTACCCCGGCGCCGAGCCCACCTGGGGCGGCTGGCGCCAGGGCAGCAGCGAAGCCTGGCTGCACCAGGTGTGGCTGCCGTTCTGGCGCGGCCTGGACGCGCCGGGCCGCGAGGCCTACTTGAGCCATCACCCGCCGCCCGACGAGGACTGGCGCACCCAATTGTTGGTGTTCTGGGCCTGAACCGCGGCCCGGCTCCAACGGCAGACCGTTTGGACCGTCAGCGCAACAAGGGTGCAGGCCAGGCCTTGAAAAGCACAGGCATCGCCACTAACTCTTCGGTGCCCCGGGCAGCCATTGAATGGCTTGCCCCCCAACGAAGGAGTTGTGACCATGCTGTACCGAAGCCTATTTCCGCGCGACCTGTTCGCCGAGTTCGACCGCCTGCAGCGCGACCTGCACGGTCTGGTCGACGATTCCCCCAGCATCCGCGGCCTGGGTCGTGGCGGCTACCCCGCGCTGAACGTGGGCAGCACGCCCACCAGCGTGGAGGTGTTCGCCTTCGCCCCCGGCCTGGACCCTGCCGCCATCGAGGTGAACCTGGACCGCGGCGTGCTCACCCTCAGCGGTGAACGCCCCGGCACCGGCGCTGCCGACGCGCGCACCACGCAGCACCTGGACGAGCGCTTCGCCGGCAAGTTCACCCGCGTGGTGAGCCTGCCCGAGGACATCGACCCCAACGCGGTGAGCGCCAGCTACCGCGACGGCGTGCTGCGCGTCAGCGTGCAGCGCCGCGCCGCCGCCCAGCCCCGCCGCATCGAAGTGCATTGACCCCAGGAGGCCCACGATGAACACCCTGACCCCCGTCAAGACCAGCCCCAGCCCCGCCACCACCGCCGGCAACGACCGGCGCGATCCGGCCCTGCTGCCACCGGTGGACGTGTTCGAGGACGCCACCGGCATCACCCTGTACGCCGACCTGCCGGGCGTGCCGCGCGAGAACCTGCACCTGAAAGTGGAAGGCGACCGCCTCACCATCGACGCCGAGATGAAATTGGCGCCGGTGGAGGGCCTGAACGCCAGCCACGCCGAGGTGTCGCTGTCCCGCTTTCGCCGCACCTTCACGCTGAGCAAGGAACTGGACGCCGACAAGGTGAGCGCTGAACTTGGCCAGGGCGTGCTGCGGGTGCGCATCCCGAAAGCGGACCACGCCCAGCCGCGCAAGATCGAGGTGCAGGTGAACTGAAAGCCCTCGGCGGCGCGCCTACACTGCGCCGCCATGCCTGCTGCCCAGCCCACGCCCACCCCCAGCGTCCTGCCGGTGGTGGGCGTTGACTTTTCCAGCGCCCCCAGCCCGCGCAAACCCATCGTGGTGGCGCGCGGCCGTGCGGACACCGCACGCCGTGTGCTGAAGTTCGACGGCCTGCTGGCCCTGCCCAGCCTGGACGCCTTCACCGCCTGGCTGGCCGAACCCGGCCCCTGGGTGGGCGGCTTCGACCTGCCCTTTGGCCTGCCGCGCGAACTGGTGGAGCACCTGGGTTGGCCCACCGACTGGCGGGCCTGCATGCGGCACTACCAGGCGCTGTCGCGCGAAGACATCCGCACCACCTTCGCCGCCTTCTGCAACGCGCGGCCGGCCGGAGCCAAGTTCGCCCACCGCGCCTGCGACCGCCCGGCCGGCAGCAGCCCGTCGATGAAGTGGGTGAACCCACCGGTGGCCTTCATGCTGCACGCCGGTGTGCCGCGCCTGCTGGATGCGGGCGTGCACCTGCCGGGCCTGCACCAGGGCGACCCCCAACGCGTGGCGCTGGAGGCCTACCCCGGCCTGCTGGCACGCGACGTGGTGGGCCAGCGTTCGTACAAGAGCGACACCAAGGCCCAGCAAACGCCCGAACGCCTGATCGCGCGGCGCGAGATCGTGCATGCGCTGGAAACCGGCGCCATCCGCCTGGGCTGGCGGGTGTCGATCAGCCACGCCCAGCGCGATACCTTGGCCGATGACCCGAAAGGCGATGCGCTGGACGCGCTGCTGTGCGCGGTGCAGGCGGCCTGGGCCGCCTCACAGCCGAGTTTCGGCCTGCCGGCCGACCTGGACCCGCTGGAAGGCTGGATCGTCAGCGCCTGAAGTTCAAACCTCGTCATCCGGCGGCAGGTCCGAAGGCTCCACCTCCGGCGGCGGCCGGCGCACCAGCGTGACCGGCACGTGCGCGCGGTGCAGCACCCCTTCGGCCACCCGACCGAAGGACGACAGGCCCGACTCGCCCAGGCCGCGCGCGCCCAGCACGATGGCCTCGCAGCCGTGGTCGTCGGTCAGGTCGATCAGCATGGGCGCCGCTTCACCTTCGGCCAGCACCTGTTCGCAGGGCAGACCGGCCTCGCGGCACAGCGCGGCGCCGGCGTCCAGCGCATGCTGGCCGGCCTGCGCCTTCACCTCGGCCAGCACCTCGGGGTCGTGCGCCACCACCACTTCGTAGAGGTTGGCGCCGGGCTGCACATTGGCCAGCACCAGCTCGCAGTCCAGCCCCTGGCGCGCCAAGGCCAACACATGGCGCAGGCCGTCCAGCGCCAGGTCCGAGCCATCCAGTCCGATCAGGTACTTCATGCCAGTCTCCTCATGCACAGGGTCCGCGGGGGCCGCAGCGGCGTCGCATTCACGATACACCCGCGCGGGCAGCCCGCCCCATGCCCCCACCGGCCGCGGCGCCGGGCTTGCGTCAGGTCAAGCGGCGTGCAAGCCTCGGCCCTTCGCCGGCAGCGGCGCGCCGCGCACCGGGTCCAATTCATCCCATGAGCATCCGCAACCTCGATTCCCTGTTCGACCCCGCCTCGGTGGCGGTGCTGGGCGCGTCCGACCGGCCGGCCAGCGTGGGCGCCACGGTGTGGCGCAACCTGGTGAAGGATTTCAAGGGCAGGCTGTGGCCGGTGAACCCGCGCCTGGCCGAACTGGACGGCGTGCCGGTGTGCCCCGACGTGGCCGCCTTGCCGCAAGCGCCCGAACTGGCCGTGATCTGCACCCCGCCGGCCACCGTGCCAGGCCTGGTGGCGCAGCTGGCCGAACGCGGCACGCGCGCCGCCATCGTGCTGACCGCCGGCCTGACGCCCGCCCAGAAGCAGGCCATGCTGGACGCCGCCCGGCCCCATGTGATGCGCCTGCTGGGGCCCAACTGCATCGGCGCCCTGGTGCCGCGCATCGGGTTGAACGCCAGCTTTTCGCACATCGGCGCCACGCCGGGCGCGCTGGCCTTCGTGTCGCAATCCGGTGCCCTGGTCACCGCCATGCTGGACTGGGCGGCTGCGCGCGGCATCGGCTTTTCGCACTTCGTGTCGCTGGGCGAGCACGCCGACGTGGACTTCGGCGACATGCTGGACTTCCTGGCCAGCGACCCGCACACCCGCGCCATCCTGCTGTATGTGGAATCGGTCAGCGAAGCGCGCAAGTTCATGTCGGCCGCCCGCGCGGCGGCGCGCAACAAGCCGGTCATCGTGGTGAAGTCGGGGCGCTCGGCGCAGGGCCAGCGCGCCGCCGCGTCGCACACCGGGGCACTGGCCGGGTCGGACGCAGTCTTCGACGCCGCCATCCGCCGCGCCGGCATGCTGCGGGTGGACAGCCTGAATGAACTCTTCCTGGCCGCCGAGACGCTGACGCGCTTTCGCGGCAACACCGCACCCGCGCTCACCATCCTGACCAACGGCGGCGGCGCCGGCGTGATGGCGGCCGACGCCGCGGCCACCGCCGGCGTGGAACTGGCGGAACTGGCCTCTGCCACCTTTGCAGCGCTGGACGCCGTGCTGCCGCCCAACTGGTCGCACGCCAACCCGCTGGACATCATCGGCGACGCCCCGGCCGAACGCTATGTGCAAACCCTGCAGGCGCTGCAGGCCGACCCCGCGGCCGGCGCGGTGCTGTTCATCCACGCGCCCACCGCCATCGTGCCCAGCCTGACCGTGGCCCAGGCCCTGCTGCCGCTGGCCACCGCGCAGCCGCCGCGCCTGCTGGGCTGCTGGCTGGGGGGCGATGCGGTGCAGGCCGCGCGGCAGGCCTTTCGCAACGCGGGCGTGGCCGACTTCGACACCCCCGAAGACGCGGTGCGCGGCTTCGCGCTGCAACAGACCTACCGCGCCAACCAGGCGCAATTGATCGAAACCCCGGCGGTGCACGCGGCCGGTCCGGCGCCGGACGCATCGGCCGCGCGCCAGGTGATCGCCGCGGTGCTGGCCCAGGGCCGCGACCTGCTGACCGAGCCCGAGGCCAAGGCGGTGCTGGCGGCCTACGGCATTCCGGTGGTGGCCACGCGCGCCGTGGGGCCCAGCGCGGACGAGGTGGTGGCCGCGGCGCAGGCCATCGGGTTCCCGGTGGCGCTGAAGATCCTGTCGCCCGACATCAGCCACAAGAGCGACGTCGGTGGTGTGCGCCTGGGCCTGGACGACGCCGACGAACTGCGCCGCAGCGCCCAGGCCATGCTGGCGCAGGTGGCGCGGGCGCGGCCCGAAGCGCGCATCACCGGCTTCACGGTGCAGGCCATGGCGCAGCGCGCGAACGCGCAGGAGCTGATCGTGGGCGCCAGCATGGACCCCACCTTCGGCCCGGTGATCCTGTTCGGCCAGGGCGGCACCGCGGTGGAGGTGCTGGCCGACCGCGCGCTGGCGCTGCCGCCGCTGAACGGGCCGCTGGCCCGGGCGCTGATCGCGCGCACCCGCGTGGCCCGGCTGCTGAAGGGCTGGCGCGACGTGCCCCCGGTGGACCTGGACGCGGTGGACGACGTGCTGATGTCGGTGTCACAACTGCTGGCCGACCTGCCCGAGGTGGCCGAACTGGACATCAACCCCTTGCTGGCCAGCGCCCAGGGCGTGGTGGCGCTGGACGCCCGCATCCGGGTGGACGCGGCGCGGCCCGGCGGGGCCGCGCGTTTTGCCATCCGCCCCTACCCGGCCCACCTGAGCGAGACCCTGGATTGGGCCGGCCGGCGCCTGACGCTGCGGCCCATCCGCCCCGAGGACGAAGCCCAGCACCTGGCATTCCTGGGCCACCTGGCGCCCGAGGACGTGCGCATGCGCGTGTTCTACAGCCGCCGCAGCATCGAGCACAGCGAACTGGCGCGCCTGACCCAGATCGACTATGCGCGCGAGATGGCCTTCATCGCCACCGAAACCGATGCCCAAGGCCAGCAGTCCACGCTGGGCGTGGTGCGCGCCGTGGCCGACCCGGACAACCAGGACGCGGAATTTGCCATCGTGGTGCGCAGTGACCTGAAGGGCGGCGGCCTGGGCGATCTGCTGATGAACAAGATCATTGGCTACCAGCGCAGCCAAGGCACCCAGCGCCTGACCGCCGTGGTGCTGCGCGAAAACGCCCGCATGCTGGAACTGGCCGCCGACCTGGGTTTCGTGCGCACGCCCACCCCCCAGGACACCGACACGGTGACGCTGGCGCTGCCGCTGCAGGCGCCGTGACGCGCGGATTGACGCCCTAGATTTGCGGCCGGTCGCGCTGCCATTCGCAGCCGCTGGCCAGGTACTGGTGCACGAAGCTGCGGGTGGGTTCGGGCAATTGGCCGGCCTGGGCCAGGCCTTCCAGCGTGGTGGGGCTGCGCCAGGCCAGGTGGCAGCGCACGTAGTCCGCGTTGTACCGGTCGATGCCACGTTGGTACTGATGCATTTCGTAGGCCACCCACAGCGCACAGGCCAGCAGTGCGGCCAGCCCGGTGTCGGGCTCCAGCCAGCGCAGCACCACGGCCACGAAACCCAGCAGCACCAGCAAAGGCGCCAGGCCCGCGGCCACGCCGGCGCGGCTGGCGTCGGGCGGCTGGTAGGCGGGCAGCAGGTTCATGCACCGCACATTAGCCCCTGGCCGCCTGGCCGGGAAGCCCAAAAAGCAGCCTCTGGCCCCCCCAGATCAAGCGGCGTCACCCTGCGCGCGCAGCGCTGACCCGCGCCCGCCGCCGCCTCAGAAGGTGTGAATGAACCCGGCGTGCCCGAGCAGGCCGCCAAAACAGGGTCAATCTAGGCGCAAAGCACAGCCGTAGCTCGGGCTACGGCGAGCATTTGCAACGACGAGTGGGCCTGTTTGGGCGGGATGAGCGGGCATGTTGGATTCGTTCACACCTTCTCAGTGCAGCTTGCCGCGGTCGCGGAAGTTCTTGGGACGGGCGACGTTGCCGTCCCAATCCACGTCCTGCTGCATCTGGCTGCGGCGCTGGGCGCGCTCGATCGCGGCCTGGGCGTCGCGTTCCGCCTGCTGGCGCTGCTGGCGGCGCACGCGCCAATTCGGCAGGTCTTTCAGCGCCCCCCAGGTCCGGCGCGCGAAAGCATCCAGGCGTTGGCGCTGAACCGGGCGCAGCAACATGCGCACCAGCAGCACCAGGCAGGCCAGCAAGATCAGGGCGGCAGGGATTTTTTCCATCAGGCTTGCAGGTCTAACACAGTGGCGCCGCGCCAGGCCTGCGCCACAGCACATGGTAGCCCCGGGGCGTGAAAACTGCCGCTGTGGCGGGGCCCGAACACCCGGGGGAATGCCGCCCTTTTCGCGCTTAAGTTTTTGAAGCCGGCAGGCACGATGGCTGTTGTGGTGCCCGCCAAACGGGCACTGCATGCCCGCCATGGCCGACGCCCAGAACCGCACCTTACCCGCCACACCCCGACGCCTACGCCGTGCCCGTGAAGACGGCCAGGTGGCGCGTTCGCGCGACCTGTCGCACTTCATCGCCCTGGCGGTGGGCGGGGCCTTGCTGGTGGCCACGGCGCCGATGCTGCTGGCCTGGTCGCAGCAGCTGCTGGCCGAGGGCTTGAGCTTCGACTTCAAGTTCCTGTCCCAGCCCGACGCCATGACGCGCCGCCTGGCCGAGTTGGCACCGCGACTTTTCTGGGTGGTGCTGCCGCTGGGCGGGGTGATGGCGCTGGTGGGCGTGGTCACCGCGGTGGCCAGTGGCGGCTGGAATTTCACCTGGAAGGCGGTGGCACCGTCCTTCGGCAAGTTGAACCCGCTGGCCGGCATCGGGCGGCTGTTCTCCAAGGCCCACCTGCTGGACGCGCTGAAGGCCGTGCTGCTGTCGGGCGTGCTGGGCTGGGTCGGTTTCAGCTACCTGCAGGGCCACCTGGGCGACTTCCACGACACCCTGGCCATGGGCCTGCCGCGGGCCCTGGGCCACACCGGCAACACCCTGCTGGGCGGGCTGATGCTGATGGTGCTGGCGCTGGCCATTGCCGCCGCCGTCGACCTGCCGCTGCAGCGCTTCCAGCTGAGCCAGCGCCTGCGCATGAGCCGCGACGAGGTGAAGCAGGAAATGAAGGAGGTGGAAGGCAACCAGGAGGTGAAGGGCAAGATGAAGGCCCGCATGCGCGAGCTGGGGCGCCGGCGCATGCTGGCCGCCGTGCCCGAGGCGGACCTGGTGGTGATGAACCCCACCCACTTCGCCGTGGCGCTGAAATACGACGAAGCCCAGGGCGGTGCCCCGCGCGTGGTGGCCAAGGGCGCCGACACCCTGGCCTTCAAGATCCGCGACATCGCGCAGGGCGCCAAGGTGCCGGTGCTGCAGGCGCCGCCGTTGGCGCGCGCGCTGTACAAGCACGTGGAGCTGGACCACGAGGTGCCGGCCGCTCTGTTCGCCGCGGTGGCCCAGGTGCTGGCCTATGTGTACCAGCTGCGCGCCGCGCTGGCCGGCCGCGGCGCCATGCCGGGCGCCATGCCCGACATCAGCGTGCCGCCCGAGCTGGACCCGCTGGCCACGAAAGGCCACGCATGAACGCCTTCATCGCACAACTGCAGGGCCTGATCGGCCCGCGCGCCGGGGTGCTGAACGCGCTGGGCGCGCCGCTGTTCATCGTGATGGTGCTGGCGATGATGGTGCTGCCGCTGCCGCCCTTCGCGCTGGACCTGTTCTTCACCTTCAACATCGCCATGGCCTTGATGGTCATGCTGGTGGCCGCGCACATGGTCAAGCCGCTGGACTTCGCGGCCTTTCCCAGCGTGCTGCTCATGACCACGCTGCTGCGCCTGTCGCTGAACGTGGCCTCCACCCGCGTGGTGCTGATGGAAGGCCACACCGGCACCGGCGCCGCCGGCAAGGTGATTGAAAGCTTCGGCCACTTCCTGATCGGCGGCAATTTCGCCGTGGGCCTGATCGTGTTCGCCATCCTGGTGGTGATCAACTTCATCGTGGTGACCAAGGGCGCCGAGCGCATCGCCGAGGTGGGCGCGCGTTTCACTTTGGACGCCATGCCCGGCAAGCAGATGGCCATCGACGCCGACCTGAACGCCGGACTGATCAACGAGGACGAAGCCAAGCGCCGCCGCGCCGAAGTGGGCGACGAAGCCGAATTCTTTGGCTCCATGGACGGTGCCAGCAAGTTCGTGCGCGGCGACGCCGTGGCGGGCATGTTGATCCTGTTCATCAACATCGTCGGCGGCTTCATCATCGGCATGGCGCAGCACGGCCTGTCGGCCAGTGACGCGGCCAGCAGCTACATCCTGCTGGCGGTGGGCGACGCGCTGGTGGCGCAGGTGCCGGGCCTGCTGATCTCGGTGGCCGCGGCCATGGTGGTGTCGCGCGTGGGCAAGGGCCAGGACGTGGGCAGCCAGATCCGCGACCAGGTCTTCGGCAGCACCAAGGCTCTGGCCATCACGGCCGGCATCATGGGCGGGCTGGGCGTCATCCCGGGCATGCCGCACCTGGTGTTCATCACCCTGGCCGCCGCCGCCGGTTACCTGGCCTGGTGGCTGGCCCAGCGTGAAAGCACGGCCAAGACCGAATCCACCAAGCCGGCGGACCCCGAAAACCCCGCCGCCGCCGAAGCCAGTTGGGACGACCTGACCCCGGTGGACACCCTCGGCCTGGAGGTGGGCTACCGCCTGATCGCGCTGGTGGACAAGCAGCGCCAGGGCGACCTGCTCATGCGCATCAAGGGCGTGCGCAAGAAGTTCGCGCAGGAGGTGGGCTTCCTGCCTCCGCCGGTGCACATCCGCGACAACCTGGAGCTGAAGCCCAGCCTGTACCGCGTCACGCTGCGCGGCGCCGTGGTGGGCGAAGGCGAGGCCTTCCCGGGCCAGTGGCTGGCCATCAACCCCGGCGGCGCCACCCAAAGCCTGCCCGGCACCAAGACCACCGACCCCGCCTTCGGCCTGCCCGCGGTGTGGATCGAGGAGCGCCACAAGGACCAGGCCCAAATGGCCGGATTTACGGTGGTTGATTGCTCGACCGTGGTGGCCACCCACCTCTCACACTTGATGCAGGTGAATGCCGCCCGTTTGTTAGGTCGTGTCGAGACGCAACAACTGGTAGAGCACGTCACCAAACTGGCCCCCAAACTCATCGAAGACGTGATCCCCAAAATGGTCGGCATCGCCACCGTGCAAAAAGTCCTGCAGCTGCTGCTGGAAGAGGGCGTGCACATCCGCGACATGCGCTCCATCACCGAGTGCCTGGCCGAACACGCGTCCACCGTCACCGAACCGGCCGAGCTGGCGCGGCGCATCCGCACCCACCTGGCGCCGGCCATCGTGCAGCAGATCTACGGCCCGGCGCGCGAGCTGGACGTCATCGCGCTGGAACCCGAACTGGAACGCCTGGTCACCCAGGCCCTGGGCTCGCCCATGGGCGCGGTGCTGGACCCCGGCGTGGCCGAGACCCTCACCCGCGAAGCGGCGCAAACCGCCCAGCGCCAGGAAGACCTGGGCGCACCCGCCTGCCTGCTGGTGCCCGACGCCATCCGCGCCCAGATGGCGCGCCTGCTGCGCCGCAGCGCCCCGCGCCTGAAGGTGCTGGGCCACAGCGAGATTCCTGACACCCATTCGATCCGCATCGGTTCGATCATCGGAGGTACGGCATGAACGCCAACACGCACGTCAAGCGCTTCACCGCGCGCACCTCGCGCGACGCGCTGACCATGGTGCGCCATTCCTTTGGTGAGGACGCCGTGGTGCTGTCCACCCGCCCCTGCGCCGAAGGCGTGGAGGTGCTGGCCATGGCCCCCGAGGGCATGAAGCAGTTGGACAAGATCTCCGCCGCCGCGCCGCATGTGCGCGCCGGCGACAAGGCGTCCGCACCGGCCGCCACCGCCCCGGTGGCCCCGCGCACCAAGGCCGCCGGCGAAGCCGCCGCCGCGCCCAAGGACCTGCGCGACACCCTGGCTGCCGCCGCCCCCAAGGCCCGCACCCCGGCCGCGACCGCCACACGTGGCTTCGGCCGCATCGAACCGCAGTTCGACATGCCCGCGGCCGAACCGGCCCGGACAGCCGCCCTGCCCGCACCGGCGGCCAACGCCAACCCGGCGGTGGAAGAGGATGTGGAAGCACTGTCCATGAGCACCCTGTCCTTCCAGGACTATGTGCGTGAACGCATGCTCAAGCGCCGCCAGGCCGAGCTGGAATCCGGCGCTGCCCACCCGCTGGTGGGTGGCCTGGCCGCCGCAGTGGCCGAGGCCGAGGGCAGCGCCCCGGTGGCCGCACCCGAGCCCGAACCCGTTCCCGCGCCGGCGCCCCAGGCCGCACCGCGCCAGCCGGTTCCGCTGGCCGCCGCCCGTGCCGCACGGCCGGTGCCGCCGGTGCTGCGTGATGAGTTGGACCCGCCGGCACAGGTCATCCGCCTGGCCGACAACAGCGCCGCCGCACAACGTGAGCGCAGTGACCGCAGCGACATGCTGGCCGAGATCCGCAGCATGAAAGGCCTGATCGAAGAACGCTTCGGCGCCCTGGCCTTCATGGAAAAGTTGAACCGCAACCCCAAGCAGGTGGCACTGTCGCAGCGGCTGATGGAAGCCGGCTTCTCGCCCGCCCTGGTGCGCAAGCTGGTGGACAGCCTGCCCGCCGACACCGCGGATGAACTGGCCTGGTCGGCCAACATCCTGGAGCGCAACCTGGTCACCGACGAGGCCGACCCGGCCATCGAAGACATCGGCGGCGTGTACGCGCTGATCGGCTCCACCGGCGTGGGCAAGACCACCAGCACGGCCAAGATCGCCGCCGCCTTCGCCACCAAACATGGCGCGTCCAACCTGGGCCTGATCACCCTGGACGCCTACCGCGTGGCCGCGCATGAACAGCTGCGCGCCTACGGCCGCATCCTGGGCGTGCCGGTGCACACCGCGCACGACCGCGCGTCGCTGGAAGACCTGCTGGGCCTGCTGGCCAGCAAGAAAATGATCCTGATCGACACCGCCGGCATGGCCCAGCGCGACGCCCGCACGCGCGAACTGCTGGACATGCTGGCCCACCGCGACATCCAGAAGCTGCTGGTGGTGAACGCCGCCCAGCAGGGCGAAACCATCGAAGACGTGATGGTGGCCTGGCGCGCCGGCGCCTGCCGCGGCGTCATCGTCAGCAAGCTGGACGAAGCGGTGAAGCTGGCCCCGGCGCTGGACTCGCTGATCCGCCACAAGGTGAAGGTGGTGGGCGTGGCCAATGGCCAGCGCGTGCCGGAAGACTGGCACCGCCTGTCGGCCAACGCCCTGGTGCACCGCGCACTGCGCGGCGGCGGCCAGGCTTCATGGCGGCTGGACGCCAGCGACGTGAACATCGTCTTTGCCGGGGTGAACCACACGGTGGCCGCGGCACCTGCACGCCCCGCTGCGATCTGACACCCCGCCGCGCGCACCATGCCCTTTCAACCCGGCTTCCCCCCCGGCGCCCCGGCCGACCAGGCCGACGGCCTGCGTCGCCTGTTCGGGGCCCAGCGCAAACGCTACGTGGCCCTGGCCCACAACCCCCACGTGGCCTTCGGCGGCGTGGTGATCGAACGCCTGACCGCGGCCTTCGCCCAGCGCGGCCTGCACACCCTGGTGGTGGACGCGGCCGACAGCGCGCGCGCGCCGCACGAACTGGCCACGGTGGAGCTGGCGGGTTGCGTGGAAAGCCTGTCCAGCGAAGTGTCCTTCCTGGCCGCCCGCGGCCTGCCGCTGCGGCATGTGGATTCACGCGGCAGCACCGCCGGCTTCCTGCAGGCCGTGGTGGCCGCCTGTCCGCAGGCCGAGGTGGTGCTGGTGCATGCCGGCGCCAGCGACCTGGCGCGCCTGTTCGGCCGCCGCGCCCTGCGCCCGCTGCTGCTGGCCGACGACCGCGCCGACAGCCTGACCAGCGCCTACGCCGCGATGAAGCTGCTGACCCAGCGCACCGGCGTGATGGCCTACGACCTGGTGCTGACCCTGCCCAAGCGCCAGCGCCTGGCCGACACCCTGGCCCAGCGCCTGGCCAGCACCGCCGACCGCTTTCTCGGCGCGGTGCTGCACGACTGGGCCGTGGTGGACCCGACCGGCGACCCCAATGCCCCCGTCACCGACGACCTGGCGCGCCTGGCGCAGGCGCTGCTGGCGGGCGATGAAGAACACCTTCCCACCGCCCTGCCGGGCCCGGCCATGAGCCCGGCCGCGGCGTGGGCGAACTGAACCCGCATGTCCCCGGAGCCCGCTTTGATGTACACCGCCAAAGGCCGCCTCGACAACGATGTGTTGCTCAAGCAGTACAGCCCCCTGGTGCGTCGCCTGGCCCACCAGATGATCGCCAAGCTGCCCGCCAACGTGGAGCTGGACGACCTGATCCAGGTCGGCATGATCGGGCTGAACGACGCGCTCTCCCGCTTCGATTCCGGCCAGGGGGTGCAGTTCGAGACCTTCGCCACCCAGCGCATCCGCGGCGCCATGCTGGACGAGTTGCGCGGCAGCGACTGGATGAGCCGCGGCGACCGCCGCCACCAGCGCAGCATCGAAACCGCGGTGCACAAGCTGGAGCAGGTGCTCAAGCGCGCGCCGCACGAAAGCGAAATTGCCAAGGAGATGGGCCTGACGCTCACCGCCTACCAGGAACTGCTGGGCAAGGTGCGCGGCACC
The DNA here is from genome assembly GCA_000244995.1 of Burkholderiales bacterium JOSHI_001. NCBI lineage: Bacteria > Pseudomonadati > Pseudomonadota > Betaproteobacteria > Burkholderiales > Burkholderiales bacterium JOSHI_001. Next base: position 4,550,366 of record CM001438.1, read on the forward strand.
CAGCTCATCTACCTGGAAGACATGAGCGGCGACGAAGGCGACGAGGACTTCCTGGACCGCCATGTCACCCCCAATGACGACGGCAGCCCGCTGGCCATGCTGCAGGACCGCCGCATGCGCGAAGCGCTGGTGGAAGCCATCAAGCACCTGCCCGAGCGCGAACAGTACGTGATGAGCATGTACTACGAGCACGACATGAACCTGAAGGAAATTGCCGCGGTGCTGAAGGTGACCGAAAGCCGGGTCTGCCAGCTGCACAGCCAGAGCATTGCGCGCTTGCGCTCGCGGCTGCGCGAGTGGTAAGCCCAGGCGCCACCGCCGCGTGATGCCAGGCCCGCTTCGGCGGGCCTGGTCGTTTCCGGGCGGCGTTTGAGCGGCAGAGGGAAAGCCTGGACAGGGCTCGGTTCAGGCCTGCGCTACCGTGTCGGGCGTTCACGCAATGACACGGAGCTCCTTCGCCATGAAGCACACCCTTCTTGCCGCCGCACTGTGCGCCGCCAGCCTGCACGCAGCGGCCCAGACCCAGGCCGCCGCCGCCACGCCGCGCGCCGAACCCAAGGCCGCCACCGCGGTCACCGCCGCCGCCAACCAGGCCTTCGGCCAGGCCCTGGCGCTGGACGACAAGCAGGACTTCGCCGACGCCACCCGGGGCCTGGTGGCGACACTGCCCGACCCGGTGGTCAAGGGCGCCGACGGCCGCGTGGTGTGGGACGCCAGCCGCTACGACTTCATCCAGGGCGAGGCCCCTGCCAGCGTGAACCCCAGCCTGTGGCGGCAGGAAAAGCTGAACAACGCGCGCGGCCTGTTCAAGGTGACCGACGGCATCTACCAGGTGCGCGGCTACGACCTGGCCAACATGACCCTGGTGGAAGGCAAGACCGGCTGGATCGTCATCGACCCGCTGCTCACCGCCGAGATCGCCCGCGCCACCCTGGCCTTCGCCCTGGACAAGCTGGACAGCAAGAAGCCGGTGGTGGCCGTCATCTACACCCACAGCCACGCCGACCACTTCGGCGGCGTGCGCGGCGTGGTGAACGAAGCCGACGTGCTGGCCGGCAAGGTGAAGGTCATTGCGCCCGAGGGCTTCATGGACAACGCTGTGGCCGAGAACGTGCTGGCCGGCAACGCCATGACGCGCCGCGCCACCTACCAGTTCGGCGCCGGGCTGGACGCCAACGTGCGCCAGAGCGTGGGCAGCGGCCTGGGCAAGGCGCTGAGCAGCGGCACCGTCGGGCTGATTCCGCCCACCGACACCGTGAGCAAGACCGGACAGGAGATGACGCTGGACGGCGTGCGCATCGTGTTCCAGATGGCACAGGGGTCCGAAGCGCCGTCGGAGATGATGTTCTATTTCCCCGACAAGAAGGCGCTGTGCCTGGCCGAGGTGCTGACCAAGCACATGCACAACGTCTACACCATCCGCGGCGCCAAGATGCGCGACGCGCTGGCCTGGAGCAAGTACGCCAACGAAACCATCGACCTGTACCCCGACGTGGAAGTGGCCTTCGCCAGCCACCACTGGCCCACCTGGGGCGGTGCACGCATCCGCCAGTACATGGCCAACCAGCGCGACACCTACCGCTTCCTGCACGACGAGGCCCTGCGCCTGGCCAACCAGGGGCAGACGCTGGACGAGATCGGCAGCGCCGGCTTCTTCCCCAAGGGCCTGGCGACCGACGCCAGCAGCCGCGGCTACTACGGCACGCTCAGCCACAACCTGCGCGCGGTCTACAACTTCTACCTCGGCTTCTACGACGCCAACCCGGCCAGCCTGAACCGCCTGCCGCCGGCGGAAACCGCCCGGCGCTACGTCGCCGCCATGGGCGGCGAGGCCGCGGTGCTGGCCCATGCCCGCAAGGCCTTCGACGCGGGCGACTACCGCTGGGGCGCCGAACTGCTGAACCACCTGGTGTTCGCCAACCCCGACAACAGCGCCGCGCGCCACCTGCAGGCCGACACCCTGGAACAGCTGGGCTACCAGGCCGAGGCCGGCACCTGGCGCAATGCCTACCTGGTGGGCGCGAAGGAACTGCGCGACGGCGTGCTCAAGCCGCCCACGTCCACCCAGGGGCCGGACATGGTGCGGGGCATGAGCCTGGAACTGCTGTTCGACTTCATCGCGCTGCGGCTGAACCACGCCAAGGTGGACGGCCAGAAGCTGGCCATCAGCATGGTGTTCACCGACCTGAAGGAGACCTGGGCGCTGGAGCTGTCCAACGCGGTGCTGAACAACACCCGCGGCCGGGTGCTGAAGAACCCGGACGTCACGCTCACGCTGACGCGGCCGGCCTTCCTGGGCCTGCTGCTGGGCGGCAAGAAGCTGCCCGACCTGGTTCAGGCCGGGCAGGTGAAGCTGGAGGGCAATGCCCAGGCCTTTGGCGCGGTGTTCGCCAACATCGACAGCTTCGACCCCTACTTCAACATCGTCACGCCCTGAGCCCGAAGGGGCCGGCGCACGCAGGCCGCTTCAGGCCAGCAGGGACGCGCCGCCAGCGCGGGGCTGCGCCGCCCCGGCGCTGGAATACAAGCCGGGGGCCGCTGCCGGCGCTGCGGGCAGCAGCGCGTCCAGCGCACGGCCCAGCGACGCGGTGGCGCGGGCCAGGCTTTCGCGCTGGCTGGCCACCTGGGCGCTGGCGCTGGCCAGGCGGTGCCGCAAAGCAGGGGGAACGCCACCCTGGCGGGCGGCGGCCATGAACGTGGAGGCAGCGTGCGAAAGCGCACGCTGCAACTCGTCCGCCTGGCGCTCGATGGCCAGCGCATCGCGCGACAGCAGCGCATCGTGCAGCGCCGACAGGCGCTGTTCGGTGGCCGACAGGGCGTGTTCCAGCCCGGCTGAACCGGGCCGGGGCGCGGCCGGCCGTGCTGGGGGCGCCGCGCTCACTGCGTGCTGCGGCCCAGCAGGTCGGCGGCGTTGGAGATCAGCTTGTCAGCGATCGCCTCGGCGTTGACCTGGAACTTGCCGTCGCGGATGGCCTGGGCGATGCGATCGACCTTTTCACTGTCGAAGTCCCCCGCCAGCGCGGCGCTGGACAGCGCCACCTTGGCGCTGGGCTCGGCGCTGCCAGCGCCGGCGGGCGCCGCGGCGGGGGTGGCGGACGCGCCGTCAGGGCGCGCGCTGCCGTTGGCGGGCTTGCGCTCGACCGCGCCGGTGGACGGCACGGATTTGTTGTCGATCTGACCGATCTTCATGGGGTGCTCCTCGGGCCGCCCGGGACGGGCTGCCATGCAACATGCACGGTGTATCGGAACGCCAAAGGCGGACTTGAGGGCCCGCCTGCATCATTTTGTGCCAGCCCCCGCGGTCGCGGGGGTGGGGGGATGGGGGAAAAGCGGTTCACAAAGTCACTTCCAGCCGCCGCTCGCCCACCGGGCGGCCCACGATCACGCGCCCGCTGTCGGTGCGCACCCGGCTGGGCTGGCCTTCCAGCCCGGCGGTCAGCGCCTGGCCTTCGGCACTGACGGCGTAGCCGGCGCCCTGGGCGACGATGCGCACCGTGTCACCAGCGGCGAACCACTGGCGAACCTTCAGGTCGGGGGCGCGCAGCGCCTGGCCGGCCGGCAGGGCGCGCAGCAGGGTGCGGCCCAGCAGGGCGGCGGCCGGCAGCACCGGGCTGGCCTGGGCGGCCAGGTCCACTTCGGCCTCGGACAGGTGTTCGGGGGTGATCACGGTGCCGGCCGGCAGGGGGGCGCTCAGCACCGCGGCGCGGGCCAGCACCTGCACCGTCAAGGGCAGGCTCACGTTCCAGCGCACCGGGCCTTCCAGGCAACGCAGGCCGGCCCGGGTGCGGCCCCAGGCCGGCACACCTTCAGGCAGGTAGGCCTGGATGCGGGCGCAGGGCGCCAGCTTCAGCCGGGTGTCCAGCGCGCCGGGCTGCACCACCACGCGCACGCCCGGCTGGGTCTGGCGGGCCGTGGCCAACGCGCCCAGGTCCTTCAGCGCGTCCTGGGTGGCCGTGGGAACGGGGGCGGGGGCCGGCAGTTCGGCACGGGCCGGCGCAGCCCACAGCAGCAGGGCCAGCAGGGCCCAGGCCGCCAGGGCCGCACGCAACACGGCCAGGGACAGGCCATGCAGCAGGTCGGGAACGCGGGACGGGTTCATGGCCAGCATGGTGCCGGGGCCGGGGACTGCGCGGTGGTTGGAAATGACCGGCCGCGGGCCGCCTTTTCGCGCTCATGTTCCGCCGGGCCGCTGCCCACAATCGCTGCCAACCTCCCTCCATCCCCTCTTGCGGGACCCCACCACCATGATGCAACGCCTGACCGGAGTGCTGGATTTCCAGTCCCAGGCCCTGGTGCTTCGTTCGGAGCGCCAGCGCGTCATCGCCAGCAACATCGCCAACGCCGACACCCCGGGCTACCAGGCGCGCGACATGGATTTCAGCCGCGCCCTGCAGGAAGCCACCGGTGGCCTGGCGCTGCCCGGCCAGATGAGGGCCACCCAGGCCGGCCACATCCAGCCCGCGGCCGGCGCGCGCAGCGAAAACCGGCTGCAGTACGCCACCGCCGCCCAGACCAACCTGGACAGCAACACCGTGGACATGGACCGCGAACGCGCCAGCTTCGTGGACAACGCGGTGAAGTACGAAGCCACGCTGCGCTTCATCAACAGCAGCGTACGCAGCATGCTGGACGCGATGAAGAACCCCAATCAAGCCTGACGGAGCTGAACCATGAGCCTTTTTCAAGTCTTCAACGTCAGTGGCAGCGCGGTCAGCGCGCAGAGCCAGCGCCTGAACGTGGTGGCCTCCAACCTGGCCAATGCCGACACCGTGGCCGGCCCCGATGGCAGCGCCTACAAGGCACGCCAGGTGGTGTTCCAGACCGAGATGATGCACGCCACCCAGCCCGGCGGGGTGCCCAGCGCCGGGGTGCGGGTGAGCACGGTCACCGAAGACAACAGCCCCGGGCGCAAGGTGCACGACCCCCGGCACCCCGGCGCCGACGCCGAGGGCTACGTCACCTACAGCAACGTGAACACGGTGGAGGAAATGGTGAACATGATCTCGGCGTCACGCTCCTACCAGAACAACGTGGAAGTGATGAACACCGCCAAGAGCCTGCTGCTGAAGACCCTGCAGATGGGCCAGTCCTGAACAACCCGCCTGCCCCTGAAGGACACACCCCATGGCCGTGAACACCACCACCGGCAGCGCCACCGTCACCAACAGCACGGCCGCCCAAGCCTCCACCAGCGCAGCCAGCAGCACCGACGCGAGCGACCGCTTCCTGAAACTGCTGGTGGCCCAGATGAAGAACCAGGACCCGCTCAACCCCATGGACAACGCCCAGGTCACCAGCCAGATGGCGCAGATTCAAACCGTGAACGGCGTGGAAAAGCTGAACACCACCGTGGCCGCGCTGAACACCCAGTTCGTGCAGTTGCAGGCCCTGTCCGGCGCGGGCCTGGTGGGCAAGGACGTGCTGGTGGAAGGCAACCGCATGCTGGCCGACGACACCGGCGTGGGCCATGCGGGCGTGGAACTGGCCACCCCGGCCGACAGCGTGACCGTCGAGGTGCAGGACGGCAGCGGCCGCGTGATCGACACCGTGGACCTGGGCGCACTGGGCGCCGGGCGCCACAGCTTCGACTGGATTCCGCCTTCGAACGTGGACCCGGCCCAGGCGGTGAAATTCCGGGTCTCCGCGCGCCTGGCCGCCACCGACGTGAAAACCACCGCGCTGGCGCGCGACCGCGTGGACGCGGTCAGCACCGACACCAGCGGCCTGGTGCTGGAACTCGCCAACGCCGGCCCCGTGCCCTACGACAAGGTCAAGGCCTTCGATTGAGCCGCATGGCCTGCGCCCAGAACAACAACAGCTTCTGAACCCCCTGCCCAGAAAGACGTCGAACCATGAGCTTCCAGCAAGGTCTGTCCGGCCTGAACGCCACCTCCAAGAACCTGGAGGTCATCGGCAACAACATCGCCAACGCAAGCACCTTCGGTGCCAAGGCCTCGCGGGCCGAGTTCGGTGACATGTACGCCGCCGCGCTGAACGGCGCCGGCACCAGCCCCATCGGCATCGGCGTGAACCTGCAGGCGGTGAGCCAGCAGTTCACGCAGGGCAACATCACCACCACGGCCAACCAGATGGACCTGGCGATCAATGGCGCGGGCTTCTTCCAGCTGCAGAACTCGCTGACCGACGAAACCCGTTCGTATTCCCGCAACGGCCAGTTCAAGGTGAACAACGAAGGCTACATCGTCAACAACCAGCAGCAGATGCTGATGGCCTATGCCAAGCCCTCGCCGGGCCAGCCGCCGCAGGGCCCGGCCGGCCCCATCCGCCTGGAAACCCAGGGCGGCGCGCCGCAGAAGACCGGCCTGATCCAGCTGGAAATGAACCTGAACTCGGGCGCCGACGTGAAGGACCCGACCAACGCGCTGACCATGGACTCCACCCGCGCGTCCACCTACAACAACAGCACCTCGGTCACCGTGTACGACGACCGCGGCCAGAGCGTGGCGCTGCAGCTGTTCTTCCAGCGTGCGCCCAGCGCGGCCGACGGCAGCGGCTTCTGGAACGTGTACGCCCTGGCCGACGGCGTGCCGGTGAACGGCGGCACGGTGGACGCCATGGTGCCCTTGTCCCCGCAGCTGAACTTCCCGCCCGACGGTTCGGCGCCGGCCAATGCGCTGGACCCCTTCACCATCGCCACCAACGGCAGCCACCTGGACATTCCCAACATCCAGCTGGACCTGACCACCAGCACCCAGTACGGCAGCGCCTTCGGGGTGACCAACCTGGACCAGGACGGCTACGCCAAGGGCGACCTGTCGGGCATCAGCTTTTCCAATGACGGCACCATCGTGGCCCGCTACACCAACGGCGAAACCCAGGTGGCCGGGCAGATCGAGCTGGCCAACTTCCGCAACCCGCAGGGCCTGCAACCCCTGGGCAACAACGGCTGGGCCCAGACCGCGGCGTCGGGCGGCCCGGTGCCCAACACCCCGGGCCAGGGCAACCTGGGCGTGGTGCAGGCCGGCGCGCTGGAAGAGAGCAATGTGGACCTGACCGGCGAATTGGTGAACATGATCACCGCGCAGCGCGTCTACCAGGCCAATGCGCAGACCATCAAGACGCAGGACCAGGTGCTTCAAACCCTGGTCAACATGCGCTGACCGCAAGGGGACCTAGACCATGGATCGCATGATCTACCTCAGCATGGCCGGCGCCAAGGCCACCATGCAGCGCCAGGAGGTCATTGCCAACAACCTGGCCAATGTCTCCACCAACGGCTTCCGGGCCGACCTGACTGCCTTTCGCGCGGTGCCGGTGCAGGGCGACGGCGCCAGCACCCGGGTCTACGCACTGGAAACCACGCCCGGCTACAACGCCGAGCCCGGCCCGGTTTCGGCCACCGGTCGCAACCTGGACGTGGCCATGAAGGGCAATGCCTGGCTGGCGGTGCAGGCCCCCGACGGCACCGAGGCCTACACCCGCGCCGGCGCGCTGGACGTCAACAACGAAGGCCTGCTGGTCACCAAGACCGGCCTGGCCGTGCAGGGCGACGGCGGCCCCATCACCCTGCCGGCCAATGCGGAAGTGCAGATCGCCAGCGACGGCACCGTCAGCGCGCGCGTGGGCAACGCCAAGCCGCAGGCGGTGGGCAAGCTGAAGCTGGTGACGCCGGAAACCCCGCTGAACCGCGGCACCGACGGGCTGTTCCGCGCCGCCGAAGAACTGCCCACCGACGCCACCGCCCGCCTGCAGGACGGCGCGCTGGAAGGCAGCAATGTCAGCGCGGTGGAAACCATGGTGGCCATGATTTCCGCGGCGCGCCAGTTCGAGCAGCAGATGAAGGCGCTTCAGTCCGCCCAGGACAAGGAACAGGCAGCCGCCAAGCTGCTGTCGAACCAACCCTAGCGCATGGCGGGCAGGTGGCGCAGCGCCTTCACGGCGCCCTCGCCCAGGGCCGCGCCGAAGCGCTTGGCCAGGCGTTCGGCCACGTTGTCCTTGGGCGTGTAGTCGATCACCTCTTCGGCCTTCACCACGTCGCGCGCCACATGGTCCAGGTTGCCGAAGTGGTCGGCCAGGCCCATGCGCACGGCTTCTTCGCCGTTCCAGAACAGGCCGGAGAAGGTTTCCGGCGTTTCCTTCAGGCGGTCGCCCCGGCCGTCGCGCACCACCTTGATGAACTGCTGGTGGATCTGGTTCACCATGGCCTGCGCATAGGCCTGCTGCTTGGGGTCCTGCGGCGAGTAGGGGTCCAGCATGCCCTTGTTGGCGCCCGCGGTGATGAGCCGGCGTTCCACGCCCACGCGCTTCATCACCTCGGTGAAGCCGAAGCCGTCCATCAGCACGCCGATGCTGCCCACCACGCTGGCCTTGTCCACGAAGATCTCGTCGGCCGCCGCGGCCACGTAGTAGGCGCCGGACGCGCACATCTCGTCCACCACCGCATACACCTTCTTCTTGTGCAGCAGCTTCAGGCGGTGGATCTCGTCGTTGATGATGCCGCTTTGCACCGGGCTGCCGCCGGGGCTGTTGATGCGGATGACCACCGCCTTGGCGTTGGCGTCCTCGAACGCGCTCTTCAGCCCGCTGATCACGGTTTCGGCATTGGCCTCGGTGTCGGCCGCGATTTCGCCATGCAGTTCCACCAGGGCCGTGTGCGGACCGTTGGGGCTGTGACCGGCACCGCGCTGGCCCACCATGTTCCACACCAGCACCAGTGCCAGGCCCAGCCAGGCCAGGCGGAAGAACACACGCCAGCGGCGGTCGCGCCGGCGTTCGTTCAGCAGTTCGCGTGCCATCTGCTCCAGCGCGCGCTCGTAGCCGGCCAGGGGCGCGGACGGGGAGGCGGGGGACGGGGTCGGCGTGTCGTTGTTGCCGTTCATGGCGAAGGTCCTGGGGATGGTTCCGGAGCCCGGATGTCCGCACTAGGGTACCAATAGACCTGCCCCCCCTGCTCGGACACGGTCACTGGCATCAGGCGGCCGCGCCCGCAGGGGCCGCCCACACAGCGCCCGCTGCCGGGTTCGTACATCGCACCGTGGATGGAACAGACGATGAACTGCCGGTCGGCGTCCAGGAACTCGCCGGGCTGCCAGTCCAGTTCGGCCGGCACGTGGGCGCAGCGGTTCAGGTAGGCCACCACCTGGCCGTCGATGCGCAGCGCAAAGGCGCGGGTGCGCGCGCCCCACAGGCTGACGTCGAAGACAAAGGCCTTGTCGCGTTCGGCCAGCGCACTGCTGGCGCACAGCGGCAAGCCGGCGGCGGGCCCGATCGGCTCAGGCATTCGCCAGCAGCCAATGCTGAAGCTCGGCCGTGGAATGCACCACCGCCAGCGGGTCGAAGCGGTGGAAGTCGTCGGTCTCGTGGGCGCCGTAGCTCACGCCGATGCAGGGCACCTGGGCATTCACCGCCAACTGCAGGTCGTGGGTGGTGTCGCCGATCATCACCGCGCGCTCGGGCTCGCAGCCGAATTCGCGCAGCAACTCCAGCAGCATGCGCGGGTCGGGCTTGCTGGCGGTTTCGTCGGCGGTGCGGGTGCCGTCGAACAGGCCTTTGAGCTGCGCGGTGGACAGCGCCTCGTTCAGGCCTTGGCGGCTCTTGCCCGTGGCCACCGCCAGCCAGTGGTTGCGGGCTTTCAGGGCCTGCAGCATGTCCAGCGTGCCGGGGAACAGGCTCAGCGCATGCTGGCTGGCGAAGTAGTGGTGGCGGTAGCGCCGGCCCAGGTCGGGGTATCGTTCCTTGGGCAGGCCGGGCACGGCGTGTTCCAGCGCGTCCTGCAGGCCCAGGCCGATGACATAGGCCGCCTGCGCGTCGCTGGGCACGTCCACCCCCAGGTCGCGGCAGGCGGCCTGGATGCACTGCACGATCAGCGCGGTGGAATCGAACAGCGTGCCGTCCCAGTCGAAGACGATCAGGTCGAAGCGGCGCGGGCGGGGGGCTTGCATTGGAGACTTCAGTGCGGGGACATCAGTGGGGGCTGGACAGCAGGGCCAGCAGTGTCGCGCATTCGGCCGGCAGCGGGCATTCCAGGGTGATGCGCTCGCCGCTGGCCGGGTGGTCGAAGGCCAGGCGGCGGGCGTGCAGGAACATGCGGCCGAACTTGTGGCCGCCCAGGCCGTCACCGCGCGCCAGGGCCTTGTTCAGCGCGAAGTCACCGTACTTGTCGTCGCCCACGATGGGGTGGCCGGCGCCGGCCAGGTGCACGCGGATCTGGTGGGTGCGGCCGGTCTTGATGGTCACGTCCAGCAGGCTGAAGTCCTGGAAGTGCTGCACCAGCTTCACCAGCGTGATGCTGCGCTTGCCCTCTTCGTCGCCGGGCCCGCCGGCGATGCGCACCCGGCGCTCGCCCTGGGCGTCCAGGTACTTGTGCAGGGCTTCGTCGATCACCTTCTTGTTCACCGGCCAGGCGCCTTGAACCAGCGCCGCGTAGGTCTTGCCGGTGTCACGCGAGCGAAACTGGTCCTGCAGGGCCGTGAGCGCACTGCGCTTCTTGGCCAGCAGCAGGATGCCCGAGGTTTCCTTGTCCAGCCGGTGCACCAGTTCCAGGAACTTCGCCTGCGGCCGGGACTGACGCAACTGCTCGATGACGCCAAAGCTGACGCCCGAACCCCCATGCACCGCCACGCCGGCCGGCTTGGCGATGGCCAGCAGGTGTTCGTCTTCCAGCAGGATGTGGAATTCCCGCGCCGGGGCCACGGGCACGGCCGCCCGGTCGGGCAGGCGCACCGGCGGCAGGCGCACGTCGTCGCCTTCGGCCAGGCGGGTGTCGGCGCTGGCCCGGCCCTTGTTCACCCGCACCTCGCCGGAGCGGATGACGCGGTACACATGGGTCTTGGGCACGCCCTTCAGGTGGCGCAGCAGAAAGTTGTCCAGCCGCTGGCCCACGCCGGCTTCGTCCACGGTCAGGTGCTTCGCCGCCGGCGCCGCAACTTGAGAGGCGGGCGCGCCGGAAGTTGCGACTTTTTCACGCCCCGGGCCCGGGGGCTTGACCGCCGTGCCCGATCTGGTGCCGGCGCCGCGGCCCCGTGCCGGATTGCCCTTTATAATGGTCCGGTCCACGATTGAGCCGTAAGTGCTTGATTTTCAAAGTTTAACCTCGGCACCCGGGGTTCGGTCGTGACAGCGCGCCCGCGTTGGCGCGTTCTCAAGCTGATGCAACACCTGGTTTGACAAAAGGCAGGCCGATGGCGCCAGACGCGCACGGCGGCCCTGAAGGCCCAGGTGGAAGAGACACGTTGAACGACAAGCCGTCCCTTCATCGGGAAACTCAAAGGTCATCGGGCCGCAGCCCCACGCCGCACAGCGGCCGGGTGCTGCGCCCTCGCGTCGAAGCCGAAACGGTTCGCATGTTGTCCCCCCGCCCCTTCACCGCCCATGCGCCAGCCCTGGCACGTGGGGCACGCGCCGGCCAGTTGCCTGCGCGTGGCGTTTGCCCCGGCCAGCGGCCGGTGTGGCTGCGCGCACATGGTGATCGGGCAGCCGCGCCCACCCGGCGCGGGGCGGTCCCCCTGCCCTCCCCCTTCAGCCCGACGCCTGCTGCCTTGCTGCCGACACCGCCTCGTGCGGTGCCCCCGGCGGCCTCGGGCGATTCCTTGTCCGGCTGGTTCGCGTAGCTCGTGCGTCTTTCAGGTCGCCGCGGGCCTTCACCGGCCCCCAGGCGACGGTGAAGCGCCTGTGTTGACCGGTCGAATCCGGCACCACGGGCGAAGGAGTGCACGACATGAAGCGCATGCTCATCAACGCCACGCAGCCGGAAGAACGGCGCCTGGCGATCGTCGACGGCCAGAAACTGCTGGACTTCGAGTCCGAGATCGAAGGCCGCGAACAACGCAAGGGCAACATCTACAAGGCGGTGATCACCCGCGTGGAGCCCTCGCTCGAAGCCTGTTTCGTCGACTACGGCGAAGACCGCCACGGCTTCCTGCCGTTCAAGGAAATCTCGCGCAGCTACTTCCGCGACGGCGTGGACGTGAAGAACGCGTCCATCAAGGAGGCGGTCAAGGAAGGCCAGGAACTGCTGGTGCAGGTGGAAAAGGAAGAGCGCGGCAACAAGGGGGCGGCGCTCACCACCTTCGTCAGCCTGGCCGGCCGCTACCTGGTGCTGATGCCCAACAACCCGCGCGGCGGTGGCGTTTCGCGCCGCATCGAGGGTGAAGACCGCGAAGAGCTGAAGGAAAACCTCGACCAGCTGGAATACCCCAAGGGCATGAGCCTGATTGCCCGCACCGCCGGCATCGGGCGCAGCGCGCCCGAGCTGCAGTGGGACCTGAACTACATGCTCAAGCTGTGGACCGCCATCGACGAGGCGTCCAAGGCCGGCAAGGGCGCCTTCCTGATCTACCAGGAAAGCAGCCTGGTGATCCGCGCCATCCGTGACTACTTCACCGCGGACATCGGCGAGATCCTGATCGACACCGACGACATCTACGACCAGGCCCAGCAGTTCATGACCCACGTCATGCCTGAGACGGCCAACCGGGTGAAGCGCTACAAGGACGACGCGGCCCTGTTCTCGCGCTTCCAGATCGAACACCAGATCGAAACCGCCTTCAGCCGCACGGTGAACCTGCCGGCCGGTGGCGCCATCGTGATCGACCACACCGAAGCCCTGGTCTCGGTGGACGTGAACTCGGCGCGCGCCACGCGCGGCGGCGACATCGAAGAAACCGCCACCCGCACCAACCTGGAAGCGGCCGACGAAATTGCGCGCCAGATGCGCCTGCGCGACCTGGGCGGCCTGATCGTGGTGGACTTCATCGACATGGAGGAGTCCAAGAACCGCCGCGAAGTGGAACAGCGCCTGCGCGACGCGCTGCGCAACGACCGCGCCCGGGTGCAGTTCAGCTCCATCAGCAAGTTCGGCCTGCTGGAAATGAGCCGCCAGCGCCTGCGCCCGGCGCTCTCCGAAGGCAACCACATCACCTGCCCGCGCTGCAACGGCACCGGCCACATCCGCGACACCGAATCTTCCGCGCTGCAGATCCTGCGCATCATCCAGGAAGAGTCGATGAAGGACAACACCGCCGCGGTGCACGTGCAGGTGCCGGTGGAAGTGGTGTCCTTCCTGCTGAACGAGAAGCGCACCGAGATCACCAAGATCGAACTCAAGCAGCGCGTCACCGTGCTGCTGGTGCCCAACAAGCACCTGGAAACCCCGAACTACAAGCTGGAACGCCTGCGCCACGACGACCCGCGGCTGGAGAACCTGCAGGCCAGCTACACCATGATCGAGGAGCCGGACGACGAGGTGGCCATCAGCCGCCGCGAGAAGGCCAAGCCCAAGCAGGAACCGGTGATCAAGGGCGTGCTGCCTGACCAGCCCGCGCCCACGCCGGTCGCCAAGCCCGAACCGGACCCGGTGGCCGCAGCGCCGGCCGCGGTGGCGCCGGCCGCCGCCGAAGCCGCCGTCACGCCCAGCTGGGCCGCGCCGGCCGCACCGGCCGCCAGCGGTGGCTTCTTCGGCTTCATCAAGCGCATGTTCGGTGGCGGTGCCCCCGCCCCTGCGCCGGCACCTGTGGCCGCACCGGCCACGCCGGCCGAAGGCGCAGAAGCTGGCAAGGAAAAGCGCGAAGGTCGCGAAGGCCGCGACGGCAACCGCCGCGGCGGCCGTGGTGATCGAGGCGAACGCGGTGATCGCGGTGGCCGCGGCGGCCGTGATGGCCAACGCGGTGAACGCAGCGAGCGCGGCGGTGAACGCGGTGGCGCCGAGCGCGGCGATCGCGACGGCCAGCGCAGCGAACGTGGCGGCGACGGCCGCGGCGGGCGCGACGACAACCGCCGCCGTGACGGCCGGCGCGAGCGCCCCGAAGGCGAGGCCCGGGCAGAAGCCAGTGCCACCACCGAGCGCGTGGAACGCGCCGAGCGCGAACCGCGTGAGCCCCGCGAAGCCCGCGAGCCGCGTGAACCGCGTGGCAACCGCGCCCCGCGTGAACAGCGCGAAGGCGCCGAAGCCCTGCTGGACCCCAACGCCGCACCGGCCAATGCCTTCGTGGACACCCAACCCGGGGCCGATGCCGCGGGTGAAGGCGGGGAAGGCACAGAACGCGACGGCCGCCGCCGCCGCCGGCGTGGTGGCCGTGGCCGCGGTGCCCGTGACGAGGGTGGCGACCAGGCCAACCTGGCCCTGGGTGGTGACGAAGGCGTGGACGTCGCCAGCGGTGTGGCCGGTGTGGCCGCCGCCGGGCTGGCCACGGTCGCATTCGCCGCGGATGACAGCAGCCCGGACGATGCGGTCGCTGCCGAAGGTGGCGCGGCTTCGACCGAGGCCGGCGAAGCCCGCCGCGAAGGGGGCCGCCGTGGCCGTGGCCGCGACCGCGGCCGCCGTGAGCGCCGCGAGGACGGTGACGCGCCCGAGGGGAACAACGGCGAAGCCGCAGGCGGCAGCACAGATGCCGGTGACGAACACCCTGCCAGCGCGCTGTCGCAGGCCATGCCGGCGCCGCGCTGGCGCGACGAACCGGCGGATGAGCCGCCGGTCCTGCCTGCCGCCGAGCCGGCCGCCCAGCCCCTGGCTGCTGCGCCGGTGCCAGCTGCTGCCGTGGCCGACATGCCGCAGCCGCCCCAGGCCGCCGAGCCCATCGTGGCCACCGCCGCGCCGGCCCAGCCTTTCGAGCTGCCGCTGAGCGAACTGGAGCAGTTGGCGCAAGCCGCCGGGCTGCAGTGGGTGAACTCCGACAGCGACAAGATCCGGTCGGTGCAGCAGGCCATGGCCGCCGAGCCCAAGCCGGTGCACGTGCCGCGCGACCCCAAGCCGGCGGTGGTCATCGACGAAGGCCCGCTGGTGCTGGTGGAAACCAAGCGCGACCTGTCGCAGGTGAAGCTGCCCTTCGAGACCGGCGCCGGCCACTGAGCCCGCGCGGACCTGCCATGACAAACGGGCCGCAACTGCGGCCCGTTTTGCTGTGCGGCGGGGTCAGCGGCTCAGCGCTTTTCCAGCAAGGTCTTCAGGTTGCCCAGGCCGGCCTTGTAGATGCCGGTGATGGCGGCGACAGCGGCTTCGTCGTTCTTGTCCGGCGGCGGGTCGTTGTTCGGGTGGCCGCGGTAGAAGGCCCCACGCCATTCCACCAGGGTGGTGCCCGCAGCCTCTCCCGCCTTCACGGACAGCGTGGACGAGTAGTTGGTCACCGGCACCGGGCCGGCTTCCTTCATGCGGTAGCTGAAGCGCTTGTCGGCGTCGGAAAAGGTCTCCAGTTCTTCCAGCACCTCGCCGCCGCCCTTGAGCTTGAGCGTGCGGCGCGAGCCCAGGTTGTTGCCGTCGGTGGCCGGCGAGGCTTCCACCGCCGGGTGCCACTTGGCAAAACCGCCGAAGTCCTTCACCTGGGCCCACACCGCGTCGGGCGCGGCGTTGATGGTGATGGTTTCGGTGACCTTCTGCCGCGTGGGGCCGTGGGCGCTGGCGCTGCCCGCCGCCACGGCCAGAAGCGCGGCGGTGGCGAGGGCGGCTCGACGTGTGAATCGCATCGGGGTTGTCTCCTTGCTCGAACATTCAGGACGGTGTGAACAGATGGTCCGCATCATGGCTGCACGAAGCGGCCGAAGGAACGCGGGTTGCCGCCAGTGGACACCTCGCCGCGGCGCTGCCCGCTGCCCGCGTCCAGCAGTTGCAGCAGGTCGTCCATCCAACTCACCACCAGCAGGCGCGCGCCCACCGTGGCAATGCCTTCAGGGTACTCCGGCCCGGGCCACGTGGCTGCAACGGCCGGTGTCCGCAAATCGATGACCGAGACACTGCGCGCCTGCTGGTTGGTGACGAAGGCGCGCAGGCCATCGTCGGAAAACGCCACGCCGTAGGGCGCGCGCCCCACCTTCAGGGTGGCGCGCACTTGCAGCGTCTTCAGGTCGATGACGCTGACATCGTCGCTCATCACGTTCAGCGCCAGCGCCAGGCGGCCGTCGGGCGACACCTCCACCGCGAACGGGTGTTCGCCCACGGAGATGCGACCCAACTCCTTCAATGTGGCGGCGTCGAACACCAGCACGCGGTTGTCGTCGCGCGCGGCCACCAGCACCTGCTGGCCGTCGGGCGTGACCGCCACGCCGGCTGGCACCGCGCCCACGGCCGCGCTGCCGAGCGCCTCATAAGTGCCGGCGTCGAAGGCGAGCAGCCGGCCGCCGAACCAGTCGGCCACGAAGACGCGCCGACCGTCGGGCGACACCGCGATGCCCACCGCGCCCTGCCCCGCCGCGAACGTCTTGACCAGGCGGCGCTGCCCCAAGTCGATGACCGACACGCTGTGCTCACCCGGGTTGGTGACGAAGGCCTTGCCCGCCGCGGGGCTGACCGCGATGCCGGCCGGGCTCTTGCCCACCTTGATCTCGGACACCACTTTCGCGGCATCCAGGTCCACCACGCTCACGCTGTGCGAGCCCTGGTTGGTGATCCAGGCCAGCGGGCCACCCGCCGCCAGCAGCGGCCAACCGACCAGAAGCGCCAAAGCCAGGCAGAACCTCATGCCCATCCAAGCAGACGCCGCGGAGCCGGCTTTGCCGGTCCGCTGGCGGCGCCCCCTGGGGGGAGGCGCCGCAGGCGCTTCGGGGGGAATGTCATCAGGGAATGAGTTCCAGCGCGCGCTGGTAGGCTGGCTGGTGCATCAACTCGTCCCAGGGCCAGGGCGGGCCTTGAGGCAGCAGGTCCAGGCGGCGCGCCTCACTGTCAGGCTGCGGCTGCCAATGGCCGCTGGCCTGCGCGGCTTCCAGCCCGTCCAGCAGTTCGTCCACCGCCGCGCCGCCGTCCAAACTCTGGTTGCACAGCAGCACCATGTCGCAACCGGCGTTCAGTGCGGCCAGCGCGCCCTGCACCGCGCTGCCGGCCACCTTGGCGCCTTCCATGCTGAGGTCGTCGCTGAAGATGGCGCCGGTGAAGCCCAGTTCGCCGCGCAGGATGTCGTTCAACCAGCGCGACGAGAAGCCCGCTGGCTGCGCATCCACCTTGGGGTAGATCACATGCGCCGGCATCACGCTGCTCAGGGTGCTGGACAGCCATTCGTAGGGCTTGGCATCGTCGGCCAGGATGGCCTTCAAGGAACGCTTGTCCACCGGCACCGCCACATGGCTGTCGGCCTTGACGAAGCCGTGGCCGGGGAAGTGCTTGCCGCAGTTGGCCATGCCGGCGCGCAGCAGGCCGTGCATCAGGCTCTTGGCCAGCAGGGTGGCCACGCGGGCGTCGCGGTGGAAGGCGCGGTCACCGATGACGCCGGATCCGCCATGGTCCAGGTCCAGCACCGGGGTGAAGGAGAGGTCCACGCCGCAGGCGCGCAACTCGGCCCCCAGCACGAAGCCGGCGGCACTGGCGGCATCGGTGGCGGCCATCGCGTCGCGCATCCACAGTTCACCCAGGGCGCGCATGGGCGCCAGGTGGGTGAAACCATCGCTCTTGAAGCGCTGCACGCGGCCGCCTTCGTGGTCCACGCAGATCAGGATGTCAGGCCGGATGGCCTTGATCTGCGCGCACAGCGCGGTCAACTGCGCCCGGTGCTGCCAGTTGCGGGCGAAGAAGATCAGCCCGCCGGTCAGCGGGTGGGCGATGCGGCGGCGGTCGTCGGCATTGAGTTCGGTGCCGGCGATGTCCAGCACCACCGGGGCGTGCACAGGTTCGGTCATGGAGAGATTTCCTTGTCTTGTTCGATGACCACGAAGGCCGCGGCCATGTCTTTTTCGTCGGTCACAGTGACCAGTGCCCGCAGGCCGCGCTGCGCAAACCATTCGGCCATGGGCCCGTGCAGCCGGATCAGCGGCGCACCGCTGGGTGCGTTCAAGGTCTCGCAGGCGCGCCAGGTCATGGGCATGCGCATGCCCATGCCGATGGCCTTGGAGAAGGCCTCCTTGACCGCGAAACGCGTACCCAGGTAGGCGATGCCACGCACTTCGCTGCGCGCGCGGCGCGCCCGGAACACCTGCAATTCAGCCGGCCCCAGCACCTTCTCGGCGAAGCGTTCACCGCGCCGCGACAGGGTGTCGGCCAGGCGGCGCAGGTCGCACAGGTCGGTGCCGATGCCGTAGATCATGCGGCCGGGGCGAAGGCTTTTTGAATGCAGCGCTGGTAGTCCCGCACCGTCTCGGCCAGGCCCAGTTCCAACGCGTCGGCGATCAGCGCGTGGCCGATGGACACCTCCTGCACCCCGGGCACAGCGCGCAGGAAATCGGTGAGGTTGGCCCGGTTCAGGTCATGCCCGGCGTTAAGGCCCAGGCCGGCAGCGATGGCCGCCTGGCCCGCGGCGGCATAGCGCGCCAGCACCTCGGCCTGGCGTGGCGTGCCATGGGCGCTGGCATAGGCTTCGGTGTAGAGCTCCACGCGGTCGCCGCCGACCTCGCGCGCCGCGCGCATCTGCTCCGGCAGCGGATCCATGAACAGGCTGACGCGCAGGCCCAGTGCGTGGGCCTGCTGCACCACGGGCGCCAGGCGCTGCGCATCAGCGGGGAAGTTCCAGCCGTGGTCGGACGTGAACTGGCCCACGGTGTCGGGCACGAAGGTCAGCTGCTGGGGCGCGCGGCCCTGCGCCGCCAGTTCTTCCACCAGCGGCATCAGGTTGTGGAAGGGGTTGCCTTCGATGTTGTATTCGGCCCGCGGCCACTGCGCCAACAGGTCGGCGATGGCGAACACATCGGCGCGGCGGATGTGGCGTTCATCGGGCCGAGGGTGCACCGTGATGCCCTGGGCGCCGGCTTCCAGGGCGATGCGCGACAGCGCCACCACGTCCGGGATGTTCAGGTGCCGGGTGTTGCGCAGGTGCGCGATCTTGTTCACGTTCACCGACAGCGCGGTGCGGCCATCGCGGCCGTCGGCTTCGGGGGCAAGCAGCGGGTTCATCGGGGCGACCTGGGGTGAGAGTGACAAGGTCAGACGGTGGGTGGCAGCAGCCGGTTCAGGCTGCGCGCCACCAGGCGCGTGCGCAGTTCCGGACCGCCCAGATGATAGTGAAGCAGCGCCCGGGTTTGCGCCTTCAGCGGCGCCAGGGCCAGCGTGCAGGCCTGCTGCAGCGCAGGCAGGCCGGCTGCACTTCCTTCGTCCAGCGCGGCCTGCAGGGCCAGGCACTGTGCGCCGGGCAGCGCGTGTTCACCGGTGGCGCCCACCAGGCCGGCCTCGCCCCGCAAGGCATAGGCCTGGTAGGCCACCACCGGGCGCTGGGTGGCGGTGTCGCGGTCCAGTTCGGGCAGCACGCCGGTTTCGCGCAGCAGCAGCAGTTCGAACGCGCGCAGTGCCGCCTGGGCCGCATCGCCATCGGCCTGGGGCGCCAGCGCCAGGCTGTGCAGCGTGGCGGCGTAGGCGTCGAACAGGCGCGGGTTCGCGTCCTGGCGCGGCAGCAGCTTCATCAGCAGTTCGTTCAGGTAGAAGCCCGAGAACAGCGCGGCCGGCGGCAGCATGGCCGCGTTGGGCAGCCATTCGGCACCGCGCAGCGAGCGCGCCTCTTCGTCGTCGCCGCCAGCGCCTTCCTTGGCTTCCTTCGGCTTGGGCAGGCTGGCGGCGAAGCGCTGAAAGGGCAGCAGCACCGACTTCAGCTGGGAATAGGGCCGCTTCGCACCCTTGGCCACCACCGCCACGCGGCCTTGTTCACGGGTGAACAGGTCCAGCACCAGGCTGGTCTCGCTCCAGTCCCAGCTGTGCAGCACGTAGGCCTGCAGCACAGCCGGCGGTTTGCGGACCGGCACCCGCGTGCTCATTCGTACCCGTAGGACCGCAGGTGTTCCTCGCTGTCGGCCCAGCCCGAGCGCACCTTCACCCACAGTTCCAGGAAGACCTTGGCCTGCAGCAGGTGTTCCAGTTCCTGGCGCGCTTCGCTGCCGATGCGCTTCAGGCGTTCTCCGCCGGCGCCGATGACCATGCCCTTGTGCGCGTCGCGCTCCACCACGATGGCGGCAGCGATTCTGCGCAGATTGCCTTCCTCTTCGTACTTCTCGATGACCACGGTGCAGGCATAGGGCAGTTCATCGCCGGTCAGGCGGAACAGCTTTTCACGGATGAGCTCGCCGGCCAGGAAGCGGTCGCTGCGGTCGGTGAGCGCGTCTTCCTCGTACATCCAGGGCTGCTCGGGCAGGTAGGGCGCCACGATGTCGAACAGGCGCTTCACCTCGGCCGCCTTTTCGGCCGACATGGGCACGAATTCGGCGAAGTGGTGGCGCAGCTGCATCTTCTGCAGCCAGGGCAGCAGGTCGGAGCGGCGGTTGATCAGGTCCAGCTTGTTGGCCACCAGCACGCAGGGCTTGCCCGGCGGCACCAGGGCCAGCACCTTCTCGTCGTCGGGGCCGAACTTGCCGGCTTCCACCATCAGCAGCACCAGGTCCACGTCGGACAGCGCGCCCTGCACCGTGCGGTTCAGGTTGCGGTTCAGCGCGGTGCGCCCACGGCCCAGGTTCTGGGTCTGGAAGCCGGGGGTATCGACGAAGATGAACTGCGAAGGCCCCACGGTGCACACCCCGGTGATGCGGTGGCGCGTGGTCTGGGCCTTGCGCGAGGTGATGCTGATCTTCTGCCCCACCAGGGCGTTCAGCAGGGTGCTCTTGCCCACGTTGGGGCGGCCGACGATGGCCACCAGGCCGCAGTGCTGCGGCGCTGCGGCGTCGGCTTCAGGTTCTGTCATGGCGGGGCGCGTGAGAGCGCGTCAACTGCGGAGGGGGCCGTTGGGCAGGTCGCTGGCCTTCAGCAGGTCCAGCATGCGGCGGGCCGCTTCCTGCTCGGCGGTGCGGCGGCTCTTGCCCTGCCCCAGTTCGGCCAGGCCCAGCGTGGCCACCTGGCACTGCACTTCAAAAGTTTGCGCATGCGCCTGGCCGTGGGTGGCCACGATGCGGTAGGCCGGCACCGCCAGCTTGCGCGCCTGCAGCCATTCCTGCAACTCGGTCTTGGCGTCCTTGGTCCAGCTTTCCAGTTCGGTGCTGACGATCACGTCGCCGAACAGGCGCTTGACCATCAGGGCCGCGCAGTCGTAGCCGCCGTCCAGGAAGGCCGCGCCCAGGATGGCTTCCATCGCATCGGCCAGGATGGACGCCCGCAAGGCGCCGCCACCCTTGGCTTCGCCGTCGGACAGGCGCATCACCTCGGGCAGGCCGAGCGACAGCGCAGCGCGGTGCAGGCTGTCTTCGCGCACCAGGTGGGCACGCACGCGGGTCAGGTCGCCTTCGTCGCTGCCGGCAAAACGCTCCAGCAGCAGGCCGGAGACGGCCAGGTTCAGCACCGCGTCGCCCAGGAATTCCAGCCGCTCGTTGTGGTCGGCGCCGTGGCTGCGGTGGGTGAGCGCGCGCTGCAGCAGCCGGGGCTGCGCAAAGCGGTGGCCCAGGCGTTGTTGCAGGGCATCCAGGAGGTGTTGCATCGGCGGGGTTTGCCGGGGGGCGCTACTTGGTGCGCCCTTTGTACTTGATCAGCAGGAACGCCGGCTCGATGAGCTCAATTTCCTTCTCGTAGGCAAAGGAGATCACCACGCGGTCGTTTTCCTTGGTGATGTCCAGGTCGTTGCCCGAGATGGAGGAGATGGAGTATTCGATCTGCTTCTGCTTGTCGAAGGCGGCGCGGATTTCGCCCACGGTGGTGGGGTTGGTGGCCGCGATCTTGGCGATCGTGTTCTGGATGGTGTAGTACTCGTTGATGGTGGGCAGGGTCCGAACGGCCACGTAGCCGCCGAAGCCCAGGACGATGGCCCACAGCATCAGGCCGAACAGGGTGACACCACGCTGGCGGCGCGGCGCGGCGAAGCGGGGGTTTGGTCTTTGGCGCATATCGTTCATGGCGGACTGACCTGGAAGATGAGTCGACGATGAGCCCCGAGGGGGTTCAATGGAATGACCCGAACCGACCGAGGTTGCCGAAGTTCATCCAGACAAAGAAGGCCTTGCCCACGATGTTCTCGTCCGGCACGAAGCCCCAGAAGCGCGAGTCCTGCGAATTGTCGCGGTTGTCGCCCATCATGAAGTAGTGGCCGGGCGGCACCTTGCACACCACCCCCTCGGGCGAATAGCGGCAGTTGTCACGGAAACCCCGAAACTCGTCCATGGCGCGCACCAGCGACATGCGCTGCGGGTCCACCAGGATGCGGTGCTCCACCGCGCCCAGCTTCTCGACGAAACGCGGCGCGTAGCGCAGCGTGTCCTCGTCGTAATAGTCGCCGTCGGCCTTTTCGTCGATGGGCTTGCCGTTGATGCTGAGCTTCTGGTTCAGGTAGGCCACCTCGTCGCCCGGCACGCCCACCACGCGCTTGATGTAGTCCACCCGCGGGTCCACCGGGTAGCGGAACACCATCACGTCGCCGCGCTGCGGGTCGTGGTTGGGGATGATCTTCTTGTTGATCACCGGCAGGCGCACGCCGTAGTGAAACTTGTTCACCAGGATCAGGTCGCCCACCAGCAGCGTGGGAATCATGGAGCCGGAAGGAATCTTGAAGGGCTCGAACAGGAAGCTGCGCAGCAGGAAAACGGCCAGGATCACCGGGAACAGGCCGGCCGTCCAGTCCAGCCACCAGGGCTGTTGCAGCACGGCTTCGCGGGCGTGCTCCAGGTTGCCGTCCACCTGGGTGATGCCGTCGCGCGCCAGCTGGGCGCGGCGCTGCTGGTCCTGCTGCTCCAACTGGGCCGCGGCGGCCTGGCGCGCCGGTGCGAAGCGAAAGCGCTCGGCCAGCCAGTAGCCCAGCGTGACCATGGTCAGCACGAACAGCAGCAGCGAGAAGTTGCCGATCCAGTAGCCCGTGAACCAGCCGGCACCGTAGATCAGCAGGGCACCGTACAACGCGGCAGTGAGAACACTCATGGGTCGGGGCTTCAGTCGTCCACTTGGAGGATGGCCAGGAAGGCCTCTTGCGGCACTTCAACCGTGCCGATCTGCTTCATGCGCTTCTTGCCGGCCTTCTGCTTTTCCAGCAGCTTCTTCTTGCGCGTGATGTCGCCGCCATAGCATTTTGCCAGCACGTTCTTGCGCAATGCCTTCACGTCTTCGCGGGCGATGATGTTGGCGCCGATGGACGCCTGGATGGCCACGTCGTACATCTGGCGCGGGATCAGGGTGCGCATCTTGGCCGCCACCGCGCGGCCGCGGAACTGGCTTTGCGCCCGGTGCACGATCATGGCCAGCGGGTCCACCCGGTCGCCGTTGATCATGATGTCCACCTTCACCACGTCGGCGGCCCGGTACTCCTTGAATTCGTAGTCCATGCTGGCATAGCCGCGCGAGACGCTTTTCAGCTTGTCGAAGAAGTCCAGCACGATCTCGGCCAGCGGCAGCTCGTAGGTCAGCATCACCTGCTTGCCGTGGTAGGCCATGTTCAGCTGCACGCCGCGCTTCTGGTTGGCCAGGGTCATCACCGGGCCCACGCTGTCCTGCGGCATGTACAGGTGCACCGTGACGATGGGCTCGCGGATTTCCTTGATGCGACCCTGGTCGGGCATCTTGCTGGGGTTTTCCACCTGCAGCACGGTGCCGTCGCCCAGTTCCACCTCGTACACCACGCTGGGCGCGGTGGTCACCAGGTCCTGGTCGAACTCACGCTCCAGGCGTTCCTGCACGATCTCCATGTGCAGCAGGCCCAGGAAGCCGCAACGGAAACCGAAGCCCAGCGCCTGGCTCACCTCAGGCTCGTAGCGCAGGCTGCTGTCGTTCAGCTTCAGCTTTTCCAGGGCGTCGCGCAGCGAGTCGTACTCGCTGGCTTCGGTGGGGTACAGGCCCGCGAAGACCTGCGGCTGGATTTCCTTGAAGCCCGGCAGCGCCTGCGTGGCCGGGCCGGCGTTGTTGGGCAGCTTCTTTTCCAGCGTGATGGTGTCGCCCACCTTGGCGGCCTGCAGTTCCTTGATGCCGGCGATGAGGAAGCCCACCTCGCCGGCCCGCAGTTCTTCGCGCGACACCGACTTGGGCGTGAACACGCCGATCTGTTCCAAGGGGTAGACCGCGTTGGTGGCCATCATGCGGATGCGGTCGCCCTTCTTGAGCACCCCGTCCACCACCCGGGCCAGCATCACCACGCCCACGTAGTTGTCGAACCAGCTGTCGATGATCATGGCCCGCGGCGGGCCGTCGGGGTTGCCGCGCGGCGCGGGCATGCGGGTGATCACCGCTTCCAGGATCTCGTCGATGCCCATGCCGGTCTTGGCCGAGCAAGGGATGGCGTTGGTGGCGTCGATGCCGATCACGTCCTCGATCTCGGACTTGGCGTTCTCGGGGTCGGCCTGCGGCAGGTCCATCTTGTTGAGCACCGGCACCACTTCCACGCCGAGGTCCAGCGCGGTGTAGCAGTTGGCCACGGTCTGCGCTTCCACGCCCTGGCTGGCGTCCACCACCAGCAGCGCGCCTTCGCAGGCGCTGAGTGAGCGGCTCACTTCATAAGAGAAGTCCACGTGCCCAGGCGTGTCGATCAGGTTCAGGTTGTAGACCTGCCCGTCGCGCGCTTTGTAGACCAGGGCGGCCGTCTGCGCCTTGATGGTGATGCCTCGCTCGCGCTCGATGTCCATCGAGTCGAGCACCTGCGCTTCCATCTCGCGGTCGCTCAAGCCCCCGCAACGCTGAATCAGTCGATCGGCCAGCGTGCTCTTGCCGTGGTCGATGTGGGCAATGATGGAGAAGTTGCGGATGTGGTCCATGCAGATTGGAGTCGCGTCGCTTGTGCCGGAGACAAAACGGCGAAGCCGTTTCAGCGCAAGCTCACATCGCGCAGCGATGTGAAGGGCCGAAGGCCCGTGCTGAAGCTAAAAAAAAGGCACGTCCAAAAGAAGACGCGCCTTCCAACAAAACTTATGGCAACTGCTTGTTGGGCCTTCATTGTAGCCAAAAGCACCGGCCGGGAACCCGCGCCAATGCTTGTTTTCCGGCCGTTGCAGTGTTCCAACATGGGAAATCTATCCACAGCTTATCAACAGTCTGTTCGGCGCATCACCGGGCTGTGGACTGCCACCGACTAGGCCGGGTTGGCAGCATGAATCAAGTCACCTGAGACCGGATTCTAACCGCCCGACACCTCAATCCCGAACCACCCGATTTGAAGTGAAAGGTCACTAACAGGAGGTCGGCAAAACTGGCAGTCTGTCCCCGTTTTTCAGGGTCAGCGGCCCACAAATTGCTGCTCCCGTGATGCGGAAAGACCCGCCAGCCCAGTCGGCTGGCGGGCCTTCCGGCCGGCCTTCGGATGCTTCCAAAGGCCGGAGGTGGCTGCCTCAGCGTGCCGCAGGGCGGATCAACAAGAAGCTCACCCACTCGCCGCGGCGGTACATCACGTTGATGGGCTTGGCCTTGTCGGCCTTGCCAGCGACGGCGGCGAACTGCTTGCTGTCGGCGATCTCGACGTTGTCCAGTGTGAGCACGATGTCGCCCTCACGCAGACCGGCCTTCGCGGCGGCGCCTTCGGCGGCATCCACACGCACGCCGCCCTTCACCTTCAGTTCCTTCTTCTGCGCGTCGCTGAGGTCGCTGACCGTCAGGCCCAGCGCGGTCTTGGCCGGTGCGGCGCTGGGTTCGGAGGCGGCGGCCTTCTTGGTGGCCGGCTTCTCGGATTCGAACTCCACCACCGTGACCGACAGGTCCTTGTAGCTGCCGCGACGGAACACCTGGATGGCGGTCTTCGCGCCGGGCTTGGTGGCACCGATGATGCGCGGCAGGTCGCCGGACTTTTCCACCGTCTTGCCGTCGGCCTTGACGATGATGTCGCCCGCCTCCACGCCGGCCTTGTCCGCCGGGCCACCAGACTCGACGTTCTGCACCAGCGCGCCCAGGGGCTTGCCCAGGCCGGCGGATTCAGCCACGTCCTTGGTGACAGGCGCCACCATCACGCCAATGCGCCCGCGGATGACGCGGCCGCTGGAGCGCAACTGGTCGGCCACGCGCATGGCTTCGTCGATGGGGATGGCGAAGGCGATGCCCATGTAGCCGCCCGAACGGCTGTAGATCTGCGAGTTGATGCCCACCACCTCGCCGCGCAAGTTGATCAGCGGGCCACCCGAGTTCCCGGGGTTGATGGCCACGTCGGTCTGCAACAGCGGCAGGAAGTCGCCGGTGTCGCGCTGCTTGGCGCTGACGATGCCGGCCGTCACCGTGTTCTCCAGGCCGAAGGGCGAGCCGATGGCCATGACCCATTCGCCCACCTTCAGGCGCGAGACGTCGCCGATCTTCACCGCCGGCAGGCCGCTGCCTTCGATCTTCACCACGGCCACGTCGGTGCGCTTGTCCGCACCAATGATCTTGGCCTTGAACTCACGCTTGTCGGTGAGGGTGACGATGACTTCGTCGGCGCCTTCCACCACGTGCGCATTGGTCATCACGTAGCCGTCGGCCGACAGCACGAAGCCCGAGCCGATGCCCCGCTGCTGCGGTTCGTCGTCCTGGCCACCGCCGCCGGGGTTGCCACGGCGGTTGCCGCCGGGCGGAATCGGAATGCCGAAGCGGCGGAAGAACTCTTCGAACTGCGGGTCCATCTCGCGCTGCTGGCCCATGGCACCGCGGCCACCGCCGCGTTCCAGCGTGCGGATGTTCACCACCGACGGGCCCACCTTCTCGGCCAGGTCGGAAAAGTCGGGCAGGCCGCCTTGGGCCAGCAAGGGCGGCGGGGCGGCCAGCGCCGCCACGCCCATCACCGCGGCGGCCAGCCAGGCCACCGCACCACGGCGGCCCTGGGGCCGCGTCAACACTGCTGCATGCATGCAATCACCCTTGTCATGGCTGTTGGAATTGGCGCGCAGGGGGCGCGCCGGTGGGTTCAACGTGAGAGACCGGCATTCGGATGGCAGCGCTTGCGCGCGCACCGCCTCCGGCTAGCGCTTGCGTTCCAGGGCCTTGGTGAACTGGTTCGCGGTGGCCATGGGCACATCGCCCACCACCGTGATCCACCAGGCCCCAGCCTGCGAGGCCACACTGTGCGTGGCCCCGACGCGCGAGCGCGAAGCTTGGTGTCGCTGCGCGTCAAAAGGTTCTACGAACACCGACACCTGGGTCAGGCCGTCGGAAAACACCGACTGCAGCACCTGCACATCACCGGCGCCGTCGGCCACCAGCGGCCGTTTGACGCAGTTCACCAGGCTGAAGCCGGGCACGGGCTGCGCCAACACCCAGCCTTCGGCGTCCAGTTGGGTGCGACCGATCTGGGGCCGAAGCTCCTTCCAGCCCGCCTGGCTCTTCATGGCCGCCACCACCGCTTCGGGCTGCATGCGCGCGCCCATGTGCAGGTCGGTGAAGGCCGAGGTTTCCAGCACCTCGCCCTGAGGGTCCAGCACATCGGCTCGCAGCAGCAGGCCGGTTTCGCGCTCGGCCCACAGGCGCTGCGCGAAGCGCAGGTTGTCGCGCGGCTTGAACAGCAACACCTGCGCGTCGTGGCCCGCGATGCGCTCGTGGCCCAGCAGGCGCGCTTCGTACGATGCCGCCGGGTTCACGTCCCCGCTGGGCAGGGCCGGGAAGCCCGACAGCGCCTGGCGCGGCTCGACCACCGCCACACGGTTGGCCGGCCACAAGGTCTTCACCAGTTCGTTGTGCCGCAGCACCATGCGGGCCTGGCCGTCCAGTGCGTCGATGCGCTGGTAGCGCTGGGAGCCGTCGCAGTAGTGCGCCACGCGCGAACTGGACACCCGCCCACCCGCGGAAAACACCAAGGTGCCCTGGTAGTTGCGGTTGCTGGCGGCGGACTGGATGCGGGCCCACCAGGCGCGCACGTCGGGCTGCGCCTCGCTGGCGGGCAGCGGCACGGAAGCCGCGCCGGCACTGCTGGCCGACGCACCGGGCGATTGGGCCCCCACCTGCAGGCACACCGGCGCCAGAGCGCAGGCCAGCCAGCGGGCAGCCCGAGGGCGCCAGCCGCGCCCCGAGGTGGAAACGAGACCCACGCTCACTTGGGCAAGGGCTGCAGAACTTCCACCTGCTGAACGCCCGTGCCCGGTGCCGCCAGGCCATTGGCCAGGCCACGGTGCACGGCGAGGTAGCGGTCCAGGCGCGGGTCGCGGATGACCATCATCGTTGACGCCTGGGGCGCCGCCACCGGGGCGGCGGCCACCGGCGCAGGGGCCGTGCCGACGCGCACCACCGGCATGGGCTGGGTGATGGCCAATTGCTTCGCGTCACCCCCCGGGTTCACGCCGCCAGGCATGCGGGCCACGGTCAGCACGCCCGCCACGGCCACAAAACCCGCCGCCACCGCCGCCGGCGCCTGCCAGCCCATGCGGCGCCGGGCTGGCGTGGCTGCGGGCGCCGCCGCGGCTGGCGCCAGCACCACCGGTTCGGCCGCCAGGCGCTGACGCAATGCCGCCAGGAAGGCCTCGTCGCGCTGCGGCGCGCTGGCCAGTTCCTGCGAACGCAGGCTGTCGCCGATCAGGTGGTAGGCATGCCATCGCTCGCGCTGGCGCTCGTCGTCACGCCAGGCCTGGCAGGCGGCGGCCACTTCGTGCGGCAGGGCTTGGCCATCGGCCAGGGCCGACAGGGTATCGTCCTCGGTCGCGGGCTTGTTCTTCGCTTGCACCATCATCAGCTCCGAATTGGGTGGTTCATTGCAGCACCACCCTTCACCATCTCTCGCCATCCCGGGTGTCCAGCAAGGGCTTCAGCCGCGCTGCGATCGCCTCGCGCGCCCGGAAAATGCGCGAGCGCACCGTTCCAATCGGGCAGTTCATCACTTCGGCGATCTCTTCATAGCTCAGGCCTTCGATTTCCCGCAGTGTGACCGCCTGGCGCAAGTCCTCTGACAGCGCTTCAATCGCCAAGT
Source organism: Burkholderiales bacterium JOSHI_001 (assembly GCA_000244995.1). NCBI lineage: Bacteria > Pseudomonadati > Pseudomonadota > Betaproteobacteria > Burkholderiales > Burkholderiales bacterium JOSHI_001. The sequence goes on from CM001438.1 coordinate 4,578,964, forward strand.
TCACCGTTTGCGCGATTTCTTTGCTGGCCAACACCGACTCGGGGGTGGCGCCGTCGGTTAGTTCGTTCTCGACGCGGGAAGTTTCATCGTCCTCCCCACCCGAACCGCCCAGGGCCGATTCGGTGATAACGGGGTCACGCTTCATGTCCATCAGCGCCTTCTTGGCCGTGTTCACCGCGATGCGGTACAGCCAGGTGTAGAAAGCGCTGTCGCCCCGGAACTGCGGGATGGCCCGGTACGCGCGGATGAAGGTTTCCTGCGCAATGTCCTGCACCAAGTCGGTGTCGCGCACCATGCGACCGATCAGCCGCTCGATGCGACGCTGGTACTTCACCACCAGCATCTCGAAAGCACGCTGGTCGCCGAGCTTGACGCGCTCGATCAGGGCAGAGTCGGCGTCCTCGATGGTCATGCGGGGGGGTGCTGCGACGGCTTGGGGGCCGCTGCGGCGGCGTCGGGGACAGGCCAATATAGCGCAGCACGCAAGGCGGACCAGGCGGGCCCGGTCTGGTCACGCCACAGGCCCAGCCACTGCGCCGGGCCCAGGCCGGACGCCGCGCGGCAGCGCAGCAAGATCCAGGCGTCGGCGTCGATCATCAGGCGCACACGAACGCTGTGCTCGCTGCCATCGGCCGAGACCCGCTGCCAAGCTGCACCATCCCAGCGCAAGGCGCCGGCCTGCCGGGGCCAAAGCCAGCCGCCGCATGCCAAGCCCAGCCCGGCGGCCAGGACGGCGATGGCCAGGCGCCAAGCCAACTCCAGGAGGTCGAAGCCGTGGTCAAGCACCCACAGCGCCAAGGCAGCGGCCGAGGCCGCGGCCAGCAGGGCAACCACCCGGCGTTCGCGCCGCGCGTCACCCAGGCTCACCGCCACCGGCGGCGCGGCGCGCATGGGCAGCTGGCGGCGTCAGGCGCGGCGCAGCACCAAGGTGCCGTTGGTGCCACCGAAGCCGAAGTTGTTCTTCACCGCCACGTCGATCTTCATCGGCCGCGCGGTGTTGGCGCAGTAGTCCAGGTCGCACTCGGGGTCCTGGTTGAAGATGTTGATGGTGGGCGGGCTCACCTGGTGGTGCAGCGCCAGCGCGGTGAACACACTTTCGATACCGCCGGCGCCGCCCAGCAGGTGGCCGGTCATCGACTTGGTGGAGTTCACCACCAGCTTCCTGGCGTGGTCGCCGAAGGCCAGCTTGATCGCGTTGGTTTCGTTCAGGTCGCCCAGCGGGGTGGAGGTGCCATGGGCGTTGAGGTAGTGCACCTCATCGGCGTTCACACCCGCATTGCGCAGCGCCGCGCGCATGCTGCGCTTGGGGCCGTCCACGTTGGGAGCGGTCATGTGGTGGGCGTCGGCGCCCATGCCGAAGCCGACGAGTTCGGCGTAGACCTTCGCGCCACGCTTCTTGGCGTGTTCGTACTCTTCCAGCACCATCACCCCGGCGCCTTCGCCCAGCACGAAACCGTCACGGTCCTTGTCCCAGGGGCGCGACGCGGTCTCGGGCGAGTCGTTGCGGGTGGACAGCGCCCGCGCCGACGCGAAGCCGCCCAGGCCCAGCGGCGAGATGGTGGCTTCGGCACCGCCGGCCACCATGACGTCGGCATCGCCGTACTCGATCATGCGGCCGGCTTCGCCGATGCAGTGCAGGCCGGTGGTGCAGGCGGTGACGATGGCCAGGTTGGGCCCGGTGAAGCCGAAGCGGATGGAGACGTGGCCGGAGATCATGTTGATGATCGAGGCCGGCACGAAGAAGGGCGAGATGCGGCGCGCCCCGCGCTCGCGGTATTCGCCGTCGGTGGCTTCGATCAGCGGCAGGCCGCCGATGCCCGATCCCACCATGCAGCCGATGCGCTCGGCCTGCTCTTCGGAAAGCGTGCTGCCATGCGGCAGGCCGGCGTCAGCCACCGCCTGGATGGCCGCGGCCATGCCGAAGTGGATGAAGCTGTCCATGTGGCGGGCTTCCTTGCCGGGGATGTAGTCCTCGACATTGAAGCCCTTCACCTCACCCGCAAACTTGCAGGAGAAGGTCGAGGCATCGAAGCGGGTGATGTTGGCAATGCCGCTCTTGCCGGCCAGCACGTTGGCCCAGGCTTCGGAGACGGTGTTGCCCACCGGGCTGATGACGCCCAGGCCTGTGATGACGACGCGACGGCGAGCCATGCTGAGAACGCGTCAGGCCTTCTGGTGCTTGACCGCGTAGTCGATGGCCAGCTGCACGGTGGTGATCTTCTCGGCCTCTTCGTCCGGGATCTCGATGCCGAACTCGTCTTCCAGCGCCATCACCAGTTCCACGGTGTCAAGCGAATCGGCGCCCAGATCGGCCACGAAGGCCTTCTCGTTGCTGACGTCGGCTTCGGGCACGCCGAGTTGTTCGGCAATGATTTTCTTGACTCGTGCTTCGATATCGCTCATGACTCCTCCAGGAGTGGTGGGTGCAAACAGCCCGGCATTTTACCGCCTTGAGGGGTCGCCTCTAAGGGCCGCACCGGCCGGGCAAATACGGTGGCGCCGCCAGGCGGCGCATGCTTCCTCAGTTCATGAACATGCCGCCATTGACGTGCAGTTCACTTCCGGTGATGTAACCCGCCAGTGGCGACGCCAGGAAAGCCACCGCATGGGCAACCTCCTCGGGTGTGCCCAGGCGGCCTGCGGGCACCTGCGCGAGCAAGGCAGTCTTCTGCGCGTCAGGCAGTTGTTCGGTCATGTCGGTGGCGATGAAGCCGGGCGCGATGCAGTTCACCGTGATGCCCCGGCTGCCGAGTTCGCGCGCCAGCGCGCGGCTCATGCCGGCCACGCCGGCCTTGGCCGCGGCGTAGTTGGCCTGGCCCGGGTTGCCCGAGGCGCCCACCACCGAGGTGATGTTGATGATGCGGCCGAAGCGCTGCTTCATCATGGGCCGCATCACGGCGCGGGACAGGCGGAAGACGGCCTTCAAGTTGGTGTCCAGCACCGCATCCCAGTCTTCGTCCTTCATGCGCATGGCCAGCGTGTCGCGGGTGATGCCGGCGTTGTTCACCAGCACCTGCAGGCCGCCGTGCTGTTTGACGATGGCGTCGATGGCGGCATCGCAGGCCGCGGCGTCGGTGACGTTCAGCACCAGGCCCTGGCCGCCAAGGGACGCCAGCGATTCAGAAATGGCCGCGGCGCCGGACTCGGTGGTGGCGGTGCCGATGACCTTGTAGCCCGCGGCGGCCAGCGTGGCGGCGATGGAGCGGCCGATGCCGCGCGACGCGCCGGTGACCAATGCCACCTGGCCCTTCACGTCATTCGCAGCGCTCATGCCAGCATCCCCTTGACTTCAGCCAGCGTGGCGGGGTCGAACATCGCCGCGCTCTGCACGTCGGCGTCGATGCGCTTGACCATGCCGGCCAGCACCTTGCCCGGGCCGCATTCGATGAGGGTGCGGTGGCCACCAGCCACCAGCGCCTTGACCACGTCCACCCAGCGCACGGCGCCGAAGGCCTGGCGGTACAGGGCGTCGCGGATGGCGGCCGGGTCGGTTTCGATCCTGGCGTCGATGTTGTTCACCACCGCGATGCGCGGGGTCGCGATGGCCACACTGGCCAGCTTGTCCTTCAGCGCGACGGCGGCCGGTTTCATCAGGCTGCAATGGAAGGGCGCCGACACCGGCAGCGGCAGTGCGCGCTTGGCGCCGGCGGCTTTCAACACTTCGCAGGCCTTGTCCACGCCGGCCTTGCTGCCGGCAATGACAGTCTGCTTGGGGTCGTTGAAGTTGGCGGCTTCCACCACCTCGCCGATTTGTGCCGCGGCCTGGGCGCAGCCGTCGCGCACGGCCTGCGGGTCCAGCCCCAGGATGGCGGCCATGGCGCCCGCGCCCACCGGCACGGCCTGCTGCATGGCCTGGGCACGAAAGCGCACCAGAGGCACCGCGTCGGCCAGGCTCAAGGCGCCAGCGGCCACCAGGGCGCTGTACTCGCCCAGCGAGTGGCCCGCCATGGCGGCGGGCTCGGCCCCGCCTTCGGCGCGCCAGGCGCGGTAGCAGGCGATGGCCGCGGTCAGCATCACCGGCTGGGTGTTGGTGGTCAGGTCCAGCTGGTCCTTGGGGCCGGCGTGGATCAGCGCGCCCAGGTCCTGGCCCAGCGCGGCGGACGCTTCGGCCAGCGTGTCGCGCACCGCGGGGTGGTCGCCCCAGGCGTCAAGCATGCCCACGGCTTGCGAGCCCTGGCCGGGAAAGACGAACGCGAAGGAGGTCATGGACTTCAAGGGCTCCAGAGGACAGGTCGGAGGAAGCGCTGAGTATGGGCGGGCGCGGATCAGTAATCCAGCAGCACCGCGCCCCAGGTAAAACCACCGCCCACGCCTTCCAGCATGAGGGTGTCGCCGCGCTGGATGCGACCAGCACGCACCGATTCGTCCAGCGCCAGCGGGATGGACGCGGCCGAGGTGTTGCCATGGCGGTCCACGGTGACGATCAGCTTTTCAAGCGGCAGCTTCAGCCGCTTGGCCGTGCCTTGCATGATGCGGATGTTGGCCTGGTGCGGGATCAGCCAGTCGATGTCGGCTTCGCTGCGCCCGGCCTTGGCCAGCACCGCGCGCGCGCTTTGTTCCAGCACGCCCACGGCCAGCTTGAACACCGCCTGGCCGTCCATCTTCAGCAGCGGGTCGCCCAGCACCTGGCCGCCCGACACCGTGCCCGGCACGCACAGGATGTCCACGTGGCGGCCGTCGGCGTGCAGGTCGGTGGCCAGGATGCCGGGGGTGTCGGACGCTTCCAGCACGACGGCACCCGCGCCATCACCGAACAGCACGCAGGTGGTGCGGTCGTTGAAATCCAGGATGCGCGAGAACACCTCGGCGCCGATCACCAGCGCGCGGCGGGCGGTGCCGGTGCGGATCAGTGACTCGGCCACGGTGAGCGCGTAAACGAAACCCGAACACACCGCCTGCATGTCGAAGGCCGGGCAGCCCACGATGCCGAGTTTCCTCTGCACGATGGTGGCGGTGGACGGGAACACCATGTCCGGCGTGGACGTGGCGACGATGATCAGGTCGATGTCGGCCGGCACGCAGCCCGCCGCTTCAATGGCGTGCCGCGCAGCCTGCACCGCCAGGTCGCTGGCATTGACACCTTCGTCCACGAAGTGGCGAAAGCGGATGCCGGTGCGTTCAACGATCCAGTCGTCGCTGGTTTCCACCCCGCGCTGCGCCAACTGGGCGGCCAGGTCGGCATTGCTCAGGCGGCGCGGCGGCAGCGCGCTGCCGGTGCCGGCGATGCGCGCGTAGCGAGGGGGTGTGGAAGCGTTGGTCATGCGGCCCGGGCGGCCACCGGCTCGTCGGCCGCAGCAGGCATGGCCTGCAGCGTTTCGAGCAATCGGTCGTGCACCCTGTCGAGCAAGCGGTTGCGGGCGGCATCATACGCGCGCGCCAGGGCGCATTCGAAGGCCACGGCGTCGGACGAACCATGGGCCTTGAACACCAGACCGCGCAGGCCCAGCAGGGCCGCGCCGCTGTAGCGCCGCGGATCAACCCGCCTCTTGAAGTGCTTGAGCACCGGCATGGCCACCACCGCAGCCAGCTTGCCCCAGAGGTTGCGGGTGAATTCTTCGCGGATGAACTGGGCGATCATGCTGGCCAGGCCTTCGGAGGTCTTCAGCATCACATTGCCGACGAATCCGTCACACACCACCAGGTCGACCTTGCCCTTGAAGATGTCGTTGCCTTCCACGTTGCCGTAGAAATTCAGGTGGCCGGCGGCATGGGCTTCGCGCAGCAATTCGCCGGCGCGCTTGATGATCTCGCTGCCCTTGATGGCCTCTTCGCCGATGTTCAGCAAGCCCACCGTGGGCTCTTCCTTGCCATCGACCGCGGCCACCAGCGCGCTGCCCATCACCGCGAACTGCAGCAGGTGCTCCGGGCTGCAATCGACATTGGCGCCCAGGTCCAGCACCGTGGTGTAGCCGTCGTGGGCGTGCGGCAGCACAGCGGCCAGCGCCGGGCGGTCGATGCCTTCCACGGTTTTCAGCAGGTAGCGCGCCAGCGCCATCAGCGCACCGGTGTTGCCGGCGGACACGCAGGCATCGGCCGCCACCGTCCCATCGGCCGCCGGCTTGCACTGGCCGATGGCCACGCGCATGGACGAGTCCTTCTTGCGGCGCAGGGCGATTTCCACCGGGTCGTCCATGGTCACCACCTCGCTGGCGGGTACCACGGTGCAGCGCGGCCAGGCGGCGGCCGGCTTCAAGGCTTCAGGCAGGCCCACCAGCAGCACGTCGGCCAGCGGGTGCGCGGCCAGGAAGGCCTGCACCGCCGGCAGCGTGATGGACGTGCCATGGTCGCCGCCCATGCAGTCCACGGCGATGCGTACGCGCGACAGCACCGGCAGTTGAGGGCTCATGGCGCGAAGTGGGGCAAAAGGGCAAAGGCCACCGCCGCGTCAGCGCGGCGGCGTCAGAACGTGAAAACCCGGCCGGGCCAAGGGGGCCGGGCCGGGTGGCAAGGGGTCCACGGTGACGCGGGGCTCGCGCAAGGCGGGCGCCGGGGCCAAGGACTCAGGCGTCCGCCTTGGTCTTCAGCACCTTGCGACCACGGTAGAAACCAGTCGGGCTGATGTGGTGGCGCAGGTGCACTTCGCCGGTGGTGGGCTCGATGGCGGTGCCGGGGGTGACCAGCGCATTGTGCGAACGGTGCATGCCGCGCTTGGAAGGCGACTTCTTGTTCTGTTGAACAGCCATTGTGATTCTCCTGACGGGTGCCTCGGTGGCGGCAAGAACTGGGGGCACCATGTGCCAAAGCCGCGCGAGGAAAAGCCTGCGATTATAGCCACAAGGCGGCGTCCGGGAGGATGAGCTTGGGCGGTCGCCCGCGTGAATCAAGCCCCGGAAGTCGGCTTCTTCAGTGCCGCCAGCGCAGCAAAGGGGTTCACCACCACGCTTTCGCCTTCCGGCGGCTCGACCACTTCGTCGGGGTTTTGGGGCAGCGGAGACGGGCAGCTGGCATGGCGCGGCACCAGGGGCAGGGCCAGCAGCAGTTCGTCCTCGGCCAGTTCGCGCAGGTCCAGGCTGCGCGTCAAGGCCAGAACGTCTTCTTCGCTGTCGGCGTCCTCGGCCTCGGCCTGCTTGTCGCCGGCCACGAAGCGGATGGACGGCGTCACCGCCAGCGTCACCGGCAGGGGCTGCAGGCAGCGCTGGCAGGTGAGCGTGACGGTGGTGTTCAGTTCCAGGTGCAGCCAGGTCTGGGTCACACCGCCCTGCACGCTGCGGCGCTCGCCCCGGGCGCGCCAGCCCACCGCCGCCGCCGCTGCGGTTGGGGCCAGGCTCTGGCTTTCCAGCAGGCGCGGCAGCGACTCGCCCGACCATTGGCCGTGCAGCAGGCCGTCTTCGGCCGCCAGGCGGGCGATGTCCAGGTGGAGGGGGTCGAGTTCGCGCGTGGCCATGCAGGCAGTGTACGGGTGCGCCCCTGGGCGGCCATCGACCTGCAGGCCCGATGGGACAATGCCGCGCATGCCCTCCCCCGCCCCGCCTGCCCCCTTCAATGGCCCCCTGATCCTGGGCTCCACCTCGCGCTACCGGCGCGAACTGCTGCAACGCCTGCGGGTGCCCTTCGACGTCGCCGCACCCCAGGTGGATGAAACGCCCCAGCCCGGCGAACCCCCCGCCGCGCTGGCGCTGCGTCTGGCCCTGGCCAAGGCGCAGGCGGTGGCAGCGCAACACCCTCTGGCCATCGTGATCGGCTCCGACCAGGTGGCCGACCTGGACGGCCAGGCCATCGGCAAGCCTGGCACGCACGAGCGCGCGGTGGCGCAGCTGCAGGCCATGCGCGGGCGCAGCGTGGTGTTCCAGACGGCGGTGGCCGTGGTGCGGCCGGCCAGCGCCTTTGCACGCACCCTGTTGGCCCCGGTGACCGTGCGCTTTCGCGCCTTGAGCGACCACGCCATCGAGCACTACCTGCGGCTGGAGCAACCCTATGACTGCGCCGGCAGCGCCAAATGCGAAACCCTGGGCATTGCCCTGCTGGAGTCCATCGAATCCGACGACCCCACGGCCCTGGTGGGCCTGCCGTTGATCCGCACCGCCGCGCTGCTGCGCGAGGCCGGGCTGGACGTGCTGGAGCGCGCCGCATGAACGGCAAGGCCACGGGCCGCCTGGTGCTGGTGCCCAACACGCTGGACCTGGGCACTGGCGAGGAGACCGACCTGAACGCCGTGTTGCCGGCCGCGCTGCTGCAACGCGCGGCCGGCCTGACGCACTGGGTGGCCGAAAACGCCAAGAGCGCCCGCGCCTTCCTGAAACGCGTGGACGCGCAGGTGCCGCTGTCCCAGGCCATCCAGGCCATCCTCATCACCGAACTGCCGCGACCGCGCAAAGGCGCCAGGCACGACGAGCGGCCGGACCTGAAGCCCTTGCTGGCCCCGGCGCTGGCGGGCCAGGACATCGGCCTCATCAGCGAAGCCGGCCTGCCCGCGGTGGCCGACCCGGGCGCGGACCTCGTGGCGGCGGCCCACAGCTTGGACATACCCGTTGAAGTGCACAGCGGCCCCACGTCGCTGCTGATGGCGCTGGCCGCCAGCGGGCTGAACGGCCAGAGCTTCGCCTTCGTGGGCTACCTGCCGGTGGAGGCCGCGGCACGGGCGGCACGCATCAAGGAGCTGGAGGCGTTGTCGCGCCGGCTGGGACAGACCCAGATCGCCATCGAAACGCCCTACCGCAACGACGCCCTGCTGCAGGCGCTGCTGCAGCACCTGCAGCCCGGCACCCGGCTGGCGGTGTCCTGCGGGCTGACGCTTCCCGGTGGCAGCAACCGCAGTGCCAGCGTGGCGCAATGGCGAAAGAGCCCGCCCACGCTGGGCGACCGGCTACCGGCCGTCTTCAGCGTCCTCGCCTGAGCGCCAGGCCAGGGCCAGGCCCGCGCCGGCCGCATCGGCCAGCGCGTCCAGCACGTCGGCGTGGCGGGTGGCGGTGAGCCATTGGGCCAGTTCGATCCCAATGCCGAACAGCACCAGCCCCGCACCCAGGGCCCAGCGCCGCTTCAGCCCGGCCAGCAGGCCCAGGCGAGCCAGGCCGGCAAAGGCCAGGGCGTGCTGCAGTTTGTCGGCGTGTTCAAACCAGGCCGGGTCCTTGCCGGCAGGCTGCACCGCCGTGATGAAGGCGGCCACCAGCCCACACCAGAACAAGGCATTCCAGGCGCGCTGCGGCAGCAGCGACTTCAGGCGGCGCATGCCGGGCCGCTAGGCCTTGCCACCCAGCAGGGCTGCCACCTTGCGCTTGGGCCGGATGTTGCGCGACACGCCATGGCCGGGCGCCGCCGGTGCGGGGTCGGCCCGCTCCCAGGCCGGCGCCTCGGTGGTGGCCGGCGCTTCGTAAGGCTTGTCGAAGAAGGGGTCGGCCGCGGGCCCGGCTGCACGCCGAGGGGCCGGCGCATACGACTCGCGCTCGGCGGGCGCACGCGGCGGCCGGCGTTCTGCGTCGTCGTCGCGCGGGCGACGTGCGCGCACCGGGCGGTCGTCTTCCAGTTCGAAGGCCTCGATTTCCAGCTTCTTCTTCAGCAGCTTTTCGATGTCGCTGATCAGCCGAGCGTCGTCCCGCGTGACCAGGGTGACCGCCAGGCCCGAGGCCCCGGCACGTCCGGTGCGGCCGATGCGGTGCACATAGTCTTCGGCATTGAAGGGCACGTCGAAATTGAACACCGCCGGCAGGTCGGCAATGTCCAGCCCGCGTGCGGCCACGTCGGTGGCCACCAGCAGTTCCACGTCACCGCGCTTGAAGGCGTCCAGCGACTTCAGGCGTTCGTCCTGGCTCTTGTCGCCATGCAGGGCCGACGTCTTCAGGCCGTCGCGCTCGAAGGAACGGGCCAGGCGGGCCGCGCCCAGCTTGGAATTCACGAACACGATGGCCTGCGACAAGGACCGGTTGCGCAGCAGCTGCATCACGACCCGGCGCTTGTCATCGTCGGTCACGCTGTAGAAGCGCTGCTCCACGTTGGTGGCCGTGGCATTGGGCCGCGCCACTTCCACCAGCACCGGGTCCTGCAGGTAGCTGTTGGCCAGGCGCTTGATTTCGGGCGAGAAGGTGGCCGAAAACAGCAGGGTCTGGCGCTGGCGCGGCAGGTAGGACAGGATGCGCTGCAGGTCGGGCAGGAAGCCGATGTCCAGCATGCGGTCGGCCTCGTCCAGCACCACGTACTCCACCTGGTTGAGCACGCAGTTCTTGGCCTCGATGTGGTCCAACAGGCGGCCCGGGGTGGCGATCAGCACCTCCACGCCGGCCTTCAACTCGGCCGTCTGCGGCTTCATGTCGATGCCGCCGAACACCACCGTGGACCGCAGGTTGGTGTGCTTGGCGTAGGCCTTGACGTTGGCCGCCACCTGGTCGGCCAGTTCACGCGTGGGCGCCAGCACCAGGGCACGCACCGGATGCCGCGCCGGCGACATGGACGCGTTTTCGTGCTTGAGCATCTTCTGCAACAAGGGCAACGAAAAAGCGGCCGTCTTGCCGGTGCCCGTTTGCGCCGCGCCCATCACGTCGCGCCCGTCCAGCACGATGGGAATGGCCTTGGCCTGGATGGGCGTCATCGACGCGTAGCCCTGGTCGGCCACGGCGCGTTGGAGCTTGGGGTCCAGCGGCAGGGTGTTGAACAGCGCGGGGGCGCTGGCCACCTCAGGCACCTCGAGTATGGAATCATTCATCTGTTCCCGATTATCTCCCATCGGTCCGACCCGCCGTTGACGGACCTGCTGCGCCTCAGGAGCGGCCCCACCCAACGGATAGAATCCAGGGTTGCCCGCCATCCGGCGACCCCCATTCACAGGCGCCCGCACGCCGCGGTGACCGTCTGGCCCAGGATGAACCCGAACCTACAACCGATCGGCCTTTCCGAATCCGGCATCACCCTGCGCCACCTGGCCGATGCAGGGGTGTCCCGCGTCCTGCGCGCCGCGCGAATGGCAGCCTGGTTGCTGGCGGCTTGGGGACTGGCCCCGCCCGCAGCCATGGCGCAAGCCAACGGCACAGGCGCCGAAGCCGCCACCGCAGCGCCGGCCGGGCCCATCCGCTTGCGCCAGCCAGACAAGTCTCTGGGCAATGGTGAACCGTCGCGTCCGGGCTTGACCACCAAGGATCAGCCCCAGCTCGAACGCAACAGCAGCCCGCAGCGCAGCCCGGCACTGTCCGAATTCGAGGAACATGTTCTGAAGCTCGCCGGCACCCAAGGGATCCAGCGTTTCGGCATGGGCCTGATGGCGACCGCAGGCGCTGGCCTGGACGTGCAGGAAGTCAGCCCCAAGATTCCGGATGACTACCTTTTGCAACCGGGCGACGAACTAGTGGTGACCCTGTGGGGCTCCATCGACGCCGAATTGCGGCTGGAGATCGACAGCAGCGGCCGCATCAGCATTCCCCGTGTGGGCACGGTCATGGTGGCTGGCGCGCGCTATGGCGGACTGAACGAATTGATCAGCAAGCGGGTGGGCCAGGTCTTCCGCAACTTTCAGGTCAGCGCCACGCTGTCGCACCTTCGCGGCATTGGCGTCTACATGACAGGCTATGTGCAGAGGCCGGGGCCATTGGCGGTGAGCAGCCTTTCGTCCATCGTGACGGCGCTGGTGCGTGCCGGAGGGCCAACTGCCGCCGGCAGCCTGCGCAACATTCAGTTGCGACGCGGACGCGATGTGGTCGCCACCTTCGACCTCTACGAGGTTCTGCTCAAAGGAGACCGCAGCAACGACCGACTGTTGCAGGCGGGCGACGTGATCCACGTCGGGGCGGTGGGCCCCCAGGTGGCCCTGATCGGCAGCGTCAACCAGCCGGCCATCTTCGAACTGGCGCCAGGAGAGACGGTCGCGGACCTGCTTCGCATGGCCGGCGGTTTTGCCCCTGTGGCCGACCGCAGCCGCGTGTCGGTCGAACGTGTCGAGGAACGCAGCACAGTCCGTGTCACCGAGTTGAAACTGCCGGCCGACGAGAAGACGCGCCTGAGCTCGGGCGATGTGGTGCGGGCGCTCAGTGCGGTGGACGTGCAGGTGCCGGTGCAACTGAAGCACAAGCGCGTGCGCGTCGAGGGCGAAGTGCTTCGGCCCGGTGAGTACGTGCTGTCGGCCGACAGCACCATCGCCGACGGCCTGCAGGCCGCCGGGGGCTTGACCGGGTCAGCCCATCTTTTTGCCACCGATTTCAGCCGCGCCAGCGTGCGCAAGACCCAGCAGGACAACTATGAGCGCGCGCTGCGGGACCTGGAAACCGAAATCACACGGCTGAACTCCACGCGCCGAGCCGTCACGGGCGATGAAGCCGCCGCCCAGACCGCCCGCAACAGCGGCAGCGAGCGGCTGATCGACCGGCTGCGCCAGATCAAGCCCACTGGCCGCATCGTGCTGGAACTGCCACCGCAGGTCAGCACCCTTCCACCCCTCTTGCTGGAGGACGGTGACCGCATCTACATCCCACCGCGCTCCACCACCGTGGGCGTTTTCGGCAGCGTCTTCAATGCCGGCAGCTACCTGTTTTCCGAGGGCCGCATGATCGAGGAGTACCTTCGTTTGGCAGGCGGCCCGACCAAGGGGGCAGATATCTCCAGCGCCATCGTGGTGCGGGCCAATGGCAGCGTGGTCAGCGGCAAGCAGCGCGGCGGCTGGCTGGGCAGCGGCAGCGGCCTGTCAGGCGTGCGAGCGGAAGCCGGCGACACTGTTTTCGTGCCTGAGGAATTGGACAAGACCACCTGGGTGCAAGGCCTGAAGGACTGGACACAGATCTTCTACAACTTCGGCCTGGGCGCGGCGGCAATCAAGTCGGTGCTGAACTGATCCTATGGTGCACAGCACATCAACCCGGCCGACCGGGGATGCCCAGGATCAGCAACCCGGCGCTTTGCAGGAATCAGAGGCACGGGCTGGCCCGCTCACGGTGCGACGTTGGCTGGCCGCACACGGCCTGAAGTTGCTCGGGGCACCTGCCATGGGCCTCGTGCTGGCCTATGGGTTCAGTTTCCTGATACCACCCACTTACACGGCCGCATCGACCCTGCTGCCTCCACAGCAACAGCAAAGTGCCGCTGCGTCTGCGCTGGCGTCATTGGGCACACTGGCTGGTTTGGCCGGAGGTCAGGGAGGCCTGCGGTCGCCTGCCGACCAGTATGTGGCGCTGATGCAAAGCGCGACCGTGTCGGACCGCATGATCGACCGCTTCGGGCTGCTGCAAGCCTATGACGCCAAGTACCGCATCGATGCGCGCAAACAGCTCTTTCGCAACGCCCGCTTCAGCGTGGGACGCAAAGACGGTCTGATCACGATCGAGGTCGATGACACCGATGCCAAACGCGCGGCCGACATGGCCAACCGCTACATCGAAGAACTGCGCCAAATCACCGGCACGCTGGCTGTGTCCGAAGCGCAGCAGCGCCGCGCCTTTTTCGAGCAGCAATTGCAGGCCAGCAGGGACAAACTGACGACAGCCCAGGTGGCGCTGCAGTCCAGTGGATTCAACCAGGGCGCGCTGCGCGCCGAACCCAAGGCCGCAGCCGAAGGCTATGCCCGGCTGAAAGCGGAACTCACCGCTTCTGAAATCCGCCTGCAGGTCTTGCGCGGTTCTTTGTCTGACACCACGCCAGAAGTCAGGCAGCAACAGAGCGTGGTGCAGTCATTGCGCGCCCAGTTGGCACGAACCGAACAGGCCACCCCGGTGGGTGAAGGCCCCGACTACGTTGCGAAGTACCGCGAGTTCAAGTACCAGGAAACGCTCTTTGATCTGTTCTCCCGCCAGTACGAGATTGCGCGCGTCGACGAGAGCCGGGAAGGAGCCCTGATCCAGGTGGTGGATGTGGCCATGCCCCCCGAGAAGGCCAGCCAACCGAGAAGGGTGCGCATTGCATTGCTGGGGGCCGCAGGCGCATTGATGCTGGCCCTGATCTGGATCGGCCTCATCAGCCCGCCAACCAAGCGTTGACGTTGCTGCGCCGACGTCAAGCTGAATCTTGTGCCGTGCAGTGGCCGCAGGCAATCGTGCGAGAATAATCGTTTGCACGCTGACTCCGTACAGGTCTCATGAAAGTTAATCGACCGCCCATCAACGACCGGAAGATTCGGTTCGCACTGGCCGGATGCGGCCGCATTGCAAAGAACCACTTCGAAGCGATCAAGAAGCACGGAGACCGCGCTGAACTGGTGGCGGTGTGCGATGTTGATCCGACCGCTCTGAAGGCCGCCACCGAATCCAACAAGGTAGAAGGCTACGACAGCCTGACCCGCATGTTGGAATCAGCGCGAGCCGACTGCCTGGTGCTGGCCACCCCGAGCGGTTTGCACCCGGCCCAAGTGATTGAGGCAGCGCGCTCCGGTTTCGACATCCTGACGGAAAAGCCCATGGCGACCCGCTGGCAGGATGGCCTGGACATGGTGCGCGCCTGCGATGCCGCCGGGGTCCGGCTGTTCGTGGTGAAACAGAATCGCCGCAACCGCACGCTGCAGTTGCTGAAGAAGGCGCTGGACGCCGGCCGCTTTGGCCGCATCTACATGGTCACGATCAACGTGTTCTGGACCCGCCCACAGGAGTACTACGACAGCGCTGCCTGGCGCGGGACCTGGGAATTCGATGGTGGCGCCTTCATGAACCAGGCCAGCCACTACGTGGACCTGCTGGACTGGCTGATCGGCCCGGTGGAAAGCGTGATGGCCTACACCGGCACGCTGGCACGTGACATCGAGGTGGAAGACAGCGGCGTGGCGGCACTGAAGTGGCGCAACGGCGCCATGGGTTCGATCAATGTGACCATGTTGACCTACCCCAAGAACCTGGAAGGCTCGATCACCATCCTGGGCGAAAAAGGCACGGTGCGCGTTGGTGGCGTGGCCGTCAACGAGATCCAACAATGGTCGTTTGCCGACAGCGACCCGGCGGACGCCGAGGTGCATCAGGCCAACTACGAGACCACCTCGGTGTACGGTTTCGGCCACCCGCTGTACTACGACAATGTGATCCGCACCCTGCGCGGCGAGACCGAACCCGAGACCAGCGGCCGCGAAGGCCTTCGTTCGCTGGAACTGCTGATCGCCATGTACCGGTCCGCGCGCGACGGACGGCGCATCAACTTGCCGCTTGAGTACTGACGCATGGCGGCTGAATCGCCCACCACCACCGTGCACCCCAGTGCCATCGTCGATGATGGTGCTCAACTGGGCGACGGCTGCCGCGTCTGGCATTTTGTCCATATTTGCAGCGGGGCGCGCATAGGCGCCGGTTGCTCGTTCGGGCAGAACGTCTTTGTGGGCAACGACGTGACCATTGGCAACAACGTCAAGATTCAGAACAACGTGTCGGTGTACGACGCCGTGACCCTGGAAGACGATGTCTTTTGCGGGCCGAGCATGGTGTTCACCAACGTGTTCAACCCGCGCTCAGCCGTGCTGCGCAAGGCCGAGTACCGTCGTACGCTGGTTCGTCAGGGGGCCACGCTGGGCGCCAACAGCACCATCGTTTGCGGCACCACGATCGGCCGCTACGCGTTTGTGGCCGCCGGAGCCGTGATCACGCGAGACGTGGCTGACTTCGCGCTGATGGCCGGCGTGCCCGCCCGCCAGACCGGCTGGATGAGTCGGCACGGTGAACGCCTGGCGCTGCCGCTGCGCGGAGATGCAAGGACCACCTGCCCCCACACTGGCGACCAGTACGTTCTTGTTGATGGACAAGTGCACCTGGAAAGTGCCGCGCCCAAGGAGTTAGAGCGATGAACGCACCCGACGCTTTCAAGCCCCTGGACTTCATCGACCTGAAGTCACAGTACGCCGCCTTGCGCGACGCGGTGAACAGCCGCATCCAGCGCGTGCTGGACCACGGCCAATTCATCATGGGCCCGGAGGTCAAGGAACTGGAGCAGCGGCTGGCGGCCTACACGGGCGCCAAGCATTGCATCACGGTGTCCAGCGGCACCGAGGCGCTGTTGATTTCGCTGATGGCGCTGGACCTGAAGCCGGGCGACGAAGTCATCACCACGCCATTCACCTTCGTTGCAACAGCCGAGGTGATCGTGCTGTTGGGCGGCAAGCCGGTTTACGTGGACATCCAGTCCGACACCTGCAACATCGACCCCGCCCAGATCGAAGCCCGCATCACGCCGCGCACCCGCGCGATCATCCCGGTCAGCTTGTACGGCCAGTGTGCGGACATGGACGAGATCAACGCCATCGCCGCCCGCCATGGCCTGCCGGTGATCGAGGACGCGGCCCAGAGCTTCGGGGCCAGCTACAAGGGGCGCAAGAGCGGCCACACCAGCACGCTGGGCTGCACCAGTTTCTTTCCCAGCAAGCCGCTGGGCTGCTACGGCGACGGCGGTGCCATCTTCACCGACGACGACGACCTGGCCCAGGCCTGCCGGGAGATCCGCGTTCACGGCCAAAGCAAGCGCTACCACCACACCCGCGTGGGCGTGGGGGGCCGCATGGACACGCTGCAGTGCGCCGTGGTTCTGGCCAAGCTGGACCGCTTCGACTGGGAAATCAAGCAGCGCCTGGCCATCGGTGAGCGCTACCGCCAGGCCATTGCCGCCAGCGGCGCGCCGGTGCATTTGTTGGGCACGCGGCCGGACCGCGACTGCGTGTGGGGCCAGTTCACCGTCTTCGTGAACCGGCGTGAAGAGCTTCAGTCACGGCTGCAGGCCCTGGGCATTCCCACGGCTGTGCACTATCCCAAGCCGTTGAACCGCCAACCGGCCTACGCCGACCCGGCCCAACTGGATACCTGCCCGTTCAGCGACAGTGCTGGCGAACGGGTGATGAGCCTTCCCATGAGCGCTGACTTGTCGGACGCCGACATGCGGCGCGTGGTTGACGCTCTCGTTGCCTGCACGGCCTGAGAAAACGCTTCGCCCCGCTGAACGCAAGGCCGTAGGCGTCCATCCCAGGCGGCGCCGATGCCTGACGAGAAAAACGCATGTACAAGCACCAAAGAATCGCCGTCGTCGTTCCTGCCTACAACGAAGAGACGCAGATCACCCGCGTGGTGGAAACCATGCCGGCCATCGTCGACAAGATCGTCATCGTGAACGACGCCAGCCGCGACCGCACGGTGGAGGTGGTGAAGTCGCTGATGGCGACCCACGCACGCGTGGAACTGATTGACTTGGTGCAGAACCAGGGCGTCGGCGGCGCCATCGCGGCCGGATACAAATGGTGTCGCGACAACGACATGGATGTGGCCGTGGTGATGGCCGGAGACGGGCAGATGGCACCGGAAGACTTCGTCCCGGTGATCGAGCCGGTGGTCGCCGGAGGTTTCGACTATTCGAAAGGCAATCGGCTGTTCACCGGCGAGGCCTTCAAGAAGATTCCGCGCGTACGCTTCATTGGCAATTCCATTCTGTCTCTACTGACCAAGATCGCGTCGGGCTACTGGCATGTGGCCGATTCGCAGACCGGCTACACCGCCATCAATCGACGTGCCCTGCAGGCCGTCGATTGGGATCTGATGTACAAGCGCTACGGGCAGCCCAACGACCTGCTGGTTCGCCTGAATGTCGAGAACATGCACGTCACCGACGTACCGATCGAACCGGTCTACAACATCGGCGAAAAGTCGGGCATCAAAGTGCGCAAGGTGGTGTTCACCATCGGCTGGTTGCTGGTGCGCATGTTCGCCTGGCGGCTCAAGGAAAAGTACTTCATCCGCACTTTCCACCCCTTGCTGTTCTTCTACGGCTTCGGGGCCCTGATGTGCCTGGTGGCTCTGCTGTTCGGCGGTCGCGCCGTCACGCTTTGGGCGCTTCGCGGCACGATGCCTGAGATCTCGGTGCTGTTGACGGTGTTCGCTGCTTCGGTGGGTTTCAACTCGCTGGGGTTTGCGTTCTGGTTTGACTACGAGGCCAACAAGGAATTGGCCAAGCCCAGGCCCTGAGTCCGGCGGCCCCGGCGCGCGTGCGCCTGACCTGAAAGGGCCGTGCCCTGGGCACGGCGCGGCGGTATCGCGCACATGTTGTACACGCTTGCCCTCCTGGCTCTGGCCACCTGGTCGCTTCGCGCGTTGATCGCGCGTGCACTGGGGGGCGGCGCGACAAATGCCATCACGGCAGCCGCCTGGGGCTTGGCGCCCACGGCCACCGCCTGGGTCCTGGCCACCCTGCTGCGATTGGCGCCTGGGCAGTCCGGGGGCATCTATGCAGCATTGATCGCCCTGGCCTGGACGGCATCGGGCGCCTGGGCCGCAAGAGGCTTGCCCGTGGCCGAATCGATCGAGTGGCCCGGTTTCCGGGCCTGGGCAGGCTTGGCGCCCCTGTTGGCGCTGGGTGCCTGGCTGATGGCCACGGTGCCGCTGTACAGCAACGACCCCATGGAATACGCCGCGGTGGCGCAGTCCATCGCCGAGCGTCATGCACTGGACCACTACCCACTGGTGCAGGCCTGGGGCCACGGCTTGTACGCCCCTTGGACCCATCCACCCGGCTACCCAGTGCTGTTGTCTCTGCCTCTGCTGACAGGTGGCGCCGACGTGGTGGCCGGCGCCAAGCTGATGGCCGGCTGGCATGCCATGGCATTGGGCATCGGCGTGATGGCGCTGCTGGGTCCGAAATTGGCCCCCTGGTGCCTGGCACTGTTGCTGGCCACCCCTGCACTGGCAGTGGCCTATGTCAACGCCTATGTCGAGAGCGCGCGACTGGCCACGCTCGTGGGCGCTGCCGCTTTGGTGGTGGCTGGACTGCGGGCCACAGCCTGGCGTGCGGGTCTGCTGGTGGGTCTTGGCTGCGGCTTGTCGCACTTTGTGCATTCCTTGGGCATGCTCACACCCGCCCTGCTGCTGCCCGCGGCCTGGTGGCTGCGCGGCCGCCGGCCGCAAGAATTGATCAAGTTCTGCCTTCCTGCGCTGGCGGTGCACGCGCTGATCATCCTGCCGGACATGCTGAACAACCTGCGGAAGTTCGGCGTGCTGATGGGCGACTCCCCGGCCGTCTGGCGTTTACCGGGACTGGCACGTGACGCCCATGTGCGGGCCTGGCGCAACCTGGAAGGGCTGACCGAGGTGATCTTCAACGGAGGGCTCCAGGGCTTCACCCAGCCGTCCAACTATGGCGTTTCGTATTGGGCGGCCTTGGCCGCCGCGTTCCTGTGGCTGGCCAGACGCGGCAATCAGACTCGGGGCCAGGCAGACCGAACTTTGCCGGCCATTGCCGTGGTCAGCATGGGCGTGGTCGGCACCTTCTTTGCCATGGTGGCGGCATCCATGGCCATCGGCAGCATTGAAGCGGTGAAGAACAGCCGTTACCTGCTGACCGTGCATCCCTTCCTGTGCATGGCCACTTGTGTCGCGCTGTCCCGGCGGCCGGTGCACGGCGCTTGGCGGCGACCGCTGCGCACTGTGGTGCCAGTCGTGCTGTCGGCGCTGGCGCTGGTGCCTGTGGCCTATGCCGCCTTGCGATGGCCTCACGCGCTGACAGGACATGCCTCTCTGCGAACGGCCTACCTTGAAAGCGACGAACCCGCCGCAAGGGCGGTACAGGCCTGGCGCGGTCAGGCGCCGGAAGGCGGCTGCCTGCTCACCTTTGAGCAGGCAGCGCACGCCTTGTACGGCGACCGCTGCTTCATCAGCTACCTGGACCATCGGCTGTTGCCGGCCTACCGGGCCACCACCAGCGCGGCAGCCGCCAAAGCACTGCGCGATCTGGGTGTGAGTCGCATCGAACTGCCGGGCTACGCCATGCCCGAGTTGTACAACACGGCGCTTGGCAGTCTGGTGGCCGAACCCCAGTTGGTCCAACCCGTGTGGTCGTACTCGGGGCGACAGATGCTGCTGCTGCGCGCTGACTCGGCAACGGCCCCGGTGCCTGTGCTCAGCCGCCGTATCGAGTCAACCCGCGATAATGTCGATTTGGCTCCCCCGGATGCGGCAAGCGCCAACCAGGTGGACCGGGTCTGCATGCATGCCCAAGGGCACGGTCGGGTGGAGTTGGCTCCGGCCACCAATGCCTCGCTGGCGCGTCGCCTGGCCGCACCGCCTGCCGCCCCGGGGCTGGGATTCCTGTCGGAGGGTGCCAGCCGGCACTGTGCCCTGCTGCCTTCCGACCGGCCCGCAGCCTGGCGGATTGCCACCACCGGCAGTGCCCGGGTCACCGCCATCGACATGGCACGTTTTCAATTCCAAGCATCGAAGGAACCCTAGCAACCATGTGCGGCATCTTCGGCATCGTCTCCGCGCCAGACGCCCAACTTGGCCCCGCCCGAGTGTTGGAGCTCTTCAGCGCACTGGGCAGTGCGTCACAAACACGAGGCCGCGAAGGGTCTGGCTTCCTGGCGGTAACCCATGAGGTCACCTATGTGCACCGATCGCCCGACGCCTTCGATCTCATGTCAGCGTCACCCGAGTTCGCGGACCTGGTGCAGCGTGTGCATGACAGCGCCAAGGCAGGCAGCGGCCTGGCCCTGATAGGGCATGCACGACTGGCAACCAATGGTTCTCAGGGCATTGAGTGCAACAACCAGCCGGTGGGTGTGGGATCGGTGTATTGCCTGCACAACGGCATTGTGGTCAACGCCGCGTCACTTTGGGACGGCCTGGCACCGAGTCTGCCCAAGACCGAGGTTGACTCTGAAGTAATTCCCGCCCTTGTGGCACATCAGATGGACCAGGGCCAGGCCTTCGGTGAAGCGGTGTCGCTTGCGTTGTCGAAGCTGGACGGTGAGTTCTCCGTGGCCGTGGCAGACGCCTCGAGCGGCGCCGTGGCGCTGTCCACCAACAATGGCTCGCTCTACCGCGCTTTCAGCGCCGACGGCAAGGTGTGCATTTTCGCGTCCGAGCAGTTCATCGTGACGCGCTTCACCGGTACCGCCTCGCCGAACCTGGGCGCCGGCAGCCGGTGGGAACAGGTTCCGCTGGGCGGGTGCCTGCTGCTGGATCGTCAGAATCCCTGTGGCGCACCATCGACACCGCGCGCCCCAGCCGCCGATCCTGCGCATGCAGCGCCGGCACCAGTGGCAAGGCAGCGTCTGCACGACACCATGCGCGACGCCCAGGACCGCTATCAACGGCTGAAACGCTGCACCCGTTGTGTGCTGCCAGCCACCATGCCCTTCATCCACTTCGATGCCCAGGGCGTGTGCAACTACTGCCACAACCATCGGACCAAACAGCTGCTGGGCGAGCCCAAGCTGGAGGAACTGCTTTCGAAATTCCGTTCGCGGGACGGGTCACCGGACTGTGTCATCGCCTTCTCGGGTGGACGTGACAGCAGCTACGCCTTGCATTTGCTGAAACGCCGCTACGGCATGAACCCCATCGCCTACACCTATGACTGGGGCATGGTGACCGACATAGCGCGGCGCAATCAGGCCCGCATGTGCGGCAAGCTGGGTGTGGAACACATCTGGATCTCGGCCGACATCGGGGCCAAGCGCCGAAACATCCGCGCCAACGTGGAAGCCTGGATGGCCAACCCGGACCTGGGGATGATTCCGCTGTTCATGGCCGGCGACAAGCAGTTCTTCTATCACGGCCACCAGACCATGAAGAACACCGGCATCAAGATGATGGTGTTCGCCACCAACCACTACGAGAAGACCGACTTCAAGATCGGCTTCTGTGGCATTCCGCCGGTCACTGACCAGGACCGGCCGAACTACCTGAACATGGGCCGCAAGGCATCGCTGGTGCGCTACTACCTGTGGCAGTTCATGCGCAATCCGCGCTACATCAACCGCTCGGTTCCCGACACCTTCGGCGCCTTCCTCTC
This sequence comes from Burkholderiales bacterium JOSHI_001, assembly GCA_000244995.1. Lineage (NCBI taxonomy): Bacteria > Pseudomonadati > Pseudomonadota > Betaproteobacteria > Burkholderiales > Burkholderiales bacterium JOSHI_001. Next base: position 4,600,609 of record CM001438.1, read on the forward strand.
CTACTATGGACTGGACAACGAAGCCACCTTCCTTCACCTGTTCGACTACGTGCCCTGGGTCGAGCACGAAATTGACCGAACCCTGATCGGCGAGTACGGCTGGGAAACCGCCCCCGACTCCAGTTCGACCTGGCGCATCGGCGATGGCACTGCGGCGCTGTACAACTACATCTACCGCACCGTGTGCGGCTTCAGCGAGCAGGAAACCTTCCGCAGCAACCAATTGCGAGAAGGCATCATCACGCGCGATGAGGCGATGGCCTTGGTGCAGGCCGAGTCGGCCCCGCGCTTCGACTCGATCCAGGAGTACTGCAGCCTGATCGGTGTGCCGTTTTCAGCACTGCTGTCCTCCATCTACCGGCTGCCGCGCCTGTACTGACGCAATGTCGTCCGCCAAGACGAAGGCTGCGGTGCTGGCCAATCTGTCCAGCTTCGGCGTGCTGGCGGTTTCGGGCGTACTGACCAATGTGCTGCTGAGCCGTGGATTCGGCACCGCCGTGCTGGGGGCCTTCAACGAGTTGCTGTCGCTGTACATCGTGGGCGCCCAATTGGCCGCGATGGGCTGCCACCTGGCCGCCACGAGACTGCTGCCACTGGTGGACGAACAACCTCAAAGACAGCGCGGCATCATGCTGGCCGCACTGCTGGTGGCCGCGCTGGCGTCTGCCCTGGTGGCGCTGGCTGTGTTGACAGGCCGGCCCCTGCTGGCGGCTGTGTTCGGCCAGGACCTGGTGGCGCATGGCCTGGTGCCACTGTGCCTGGCACTCTCGCTGTGCGGTGTCAATAAGGTGATGCTGGGCACGCTCAACGCGACCGAACGCCACATTCCATTTGCATTGGTGCAGGCGCTGCGCCCGGTCATCGTGCTGATCGGCGTGGTCGTGCTATGGCGCATGAATGCTCAGGCATCTTCCGTGCCCTGGCTGGTGGCGGTGGCTGAGGTGGGAGTGGCTGTGGTGTCAGTGGGCCTGGTGCTGCCTCAAGTGGCCCTATGGCCGTCCGGCAGCAGTTGGCGCGCGGAGTTGCCCGCGGTCTGGCACTTCGCGATCAAGGTGCTGCCAGGTGGCCTGGTGGCCGAGGCCAATTCGCGCGTGGACGTGTTGGTCCTGGGCGCGATGGCCAGCGACCGGGTGGTCGGTGTGTACAGCTTTGCGTCGATGTACGCCGAGGGCTTGGCCCAATTGCCCAGCGTCATCCGCAACGCGTTGAACGCTCGCATGGCCCGCATGAGTGGCAATTCCGGTGACCTGTGGCGAACCCTGCCGCGCCTGGTGCGCATGGCTTACCTGTTTCTCGTGCCATGTTTCTTGGCGGGAGGATTGGCCTACGTGGGCATTGCCCACTGGTCGCTCAGCGGCGCGGACCGGGACACCGCGCTGTGGGTGTTTGGCATCATCGTCTGCTGCCTGGTATTGGCTGCGGGGGCGTTGCCGCTGGATCTGCTGCTGGCGCAGCTTGGGTTCCCTGGGCATCTGAGCCTGTTGCGCGGCGTCACTTTCGCGTTGAACCTGGTGGGCTGCATCGTGCTGTACCGACTGGTGGGCGTTTCCGGGGTGGCGGCATCGGTGGGCATGACCTACGCCATCTACTCGCTGGCCACGCTGCTGCTGGCGCGACGCCTGCACCCGCCGCAAGCCTCGGCCGGTGGCCAATCGCCATGCTGAGTTCGTCCAAGCTGATGGCCGTGATCGTGGCCCTGTACACCCTGGTCGGTGTTCTGCCAGTGTTCGATCACGCCATTGTCAAGGTGCCAGGCCCGGCGGTACAGGATGCGTCGTGGGCGGCGGTGCTGTTCATGCTGGGAACGGTCGGCGGCTTCATGGTCAGCCAATTCGGCCGCAGCACCATCAGCGCGGCGCAGGATCAATGGCTGGCCGACGGTTTTCGGCTGGCCTTGGCAACGCTCTTGCTGGCCTCGTTGTACGTGCTGGCAGCCGGGCCCACGCCACCGATGCTGTCAGCCGCCATGGGCGAAAGCTCCTTCGACGCCGCGCTGCTGCGCGAGGACGCATTGAAACTCTCGGGTGACCGCGTCTTTGTGCAGGTGTACTCGCAGACGCGCGACATCGTGGTGCCCGTGGTCTTCACGCTGGGCCTGCGGCTGCTGTTGCAAGGGCGGGCGTCAAGCGTGCATTGGGCCTGGCCGGCGCTGGGTGTGCTGCTGTCGATGTTCATAGGTGCCTGGTCAGGACAGAAGGCAACCATCATCAATTACCTGTTGGCGGCGATGCTGTGCCTGGCGCCCAGCGTACCGGCCATGGGCCTGTGGGCCGTGCGGGCGCTGCCGGTGGTGGCGCTGCTGCTGGCAGCCACCTTCCTGGCGACAACCGGTGAGTTCTTTTCCGCATCCTCCGATGAACTGGGCCTGGTGCTGGAAGCGGTTTGGGAAGGCTTCGTCTACCGAGTCTTCGAAGGCCCGTTGGAAGTGAGCGCGGCGTTCGTTGACGCCGTGGACCGCGGCCACCTGCTGCAGCCTGTGCACGTGCTGCCAGGGCTTCGCTGGCTGGATCCGTGGCCCACTTCGGTGGAGAACCGCATTGGGATGGAGTACTTCTACACCGGCATCGACTCCATCAGCGCCAACGGCCTGGCCTTTGCCTACGCCTATGTGGCTGGTGGCTGGCCCGGTGCCCTGCTCGGCGGTTTGCTGTGCGCGCTGGTGCTGAGCCTTTGCGTGCGAATCGCTCGCGCAGGTGGATCCCCGTTCCTGTGCGCCGCTTATGAAGCCTACCTGGCCTATTTGGTGCTGGACCTCTTGAACAGCAACTTCATGGACTACCTCATCAAGGCCCTGGTCATCTCGCTGGGCGTCTGGGTGATGTCCCGGTGGCAGCAACTGCTGCCACGTCGCCAACGCGCTGACGGTTCCTGACGTGAGCGGGCTGTTGCTGGGTGGCCGCCGGGGCGGTGCGCTGATCGCGGCCACCGCCGTGGCGTCAGCGGGCTTGTCGCTCTTGTCGCAGGTGTTGGCCGAACGTGCGCTGGGCGCCGCGGGCTTTGCGCACTGGTCGCACCTGAATGCCTTGCTGCTGCTGGCGGTGCCGCTGGGCTGCCTGGGCTCCAACCATTTGCTGCTGTCCGAACATGCCCGGGGGCGCTTGCAGCACCGCGCCGGCCTGATGTCAGCCTTGCGCTTCTATGGCATGTGCCTGGCCGTTTCTTTGCCCCTCTTCCTGCTGGCTGGCGCCTGGCGCCTGGGGGACGAAGACCGTTTCAGCACACCGCTGTTGGCGTTGTTGTTCCTGGGCAATGCCCTGGCCGTGCTGCTGTTCCCGGTATTCCAGATCAGCAGCCGTGCCACCGCCGTGGCCTTGTGGCCGCTGGCGCAAGTGAGCTTGCGCGCCTTGGCGGGTGCACTGGCATTGGCGCTGACCTGGTCCGCCAGCACGCTGGCCTGGGCCTGGGGACTGGGTTTGGTGCTGTTGGGCGCGGTGGGGCTGGTCAGCGTGATGCCCTTGGCGCGGCAATGGGCCTCTGAACCCCAGGCAGCCACCGCACCGCCCTCCCAGGCCAGCCTTCTGCGTCAGGCCGGCGTGTTCGGTGCCAGCGACATGCTGGACACACTGGACCTGAAGCTCATCATTCCCTTGGCCGCACTGTGGCATGGCAGCGCTGCCACTGCGGCAGCAGGCATCGTTGTGGTCATGCTCTCAGCTGTCGTGTTCCTGCCCAGCGTTCTGGTATCGCGCGTGCTGCTGCCGGCGGTGCATCGCGAAGGACTCCAATCTCCCACGCTGCGGCACTGGGTGACACGGGTCAGCGCCGCCGCGGCAGTGGGGCTGCTGCCTGTGGCCGCCGCGCTGGGCGGCTGGGGCCCCGATCTGGTGGCGGCCGTGGCGCGCGGCAACTATGCAGCCCAGTCCGATGCCTTCCGGCTGGTGGGTCTGTGTCTGTTGCCCTTGAGCTTGTCGATGCTGGGTGCGGCGCCTTTCATGGCGCACCGCGAAGCAGCCCGGCTGCTGCGCTGGCGACTGGAAGCCTTGGCCGTGTTCCTGGTCTTGGCGGTGGTGATTCGGGACCACGGCCTGGCATCGTTGCTCTGGGCCATGGCGGGCGGGCGCCTCTGGCTTACGCTGCGCACCCTCACAACCCTTTACCGGGCAAAGGCACCATGAAATCCAACATCACCAAGGGCCGGACTGGTTGGTTTGCACCCTGCGTGGTGCTGGCGCTGGCCCTGACGGCGTGCGGAGGCGGAAACGTCTCGCCTGCACCGTTGGATCCGCGCCTGAGCACGGTCTTGGACGACCTGCTGCTTCATGCGCTGGACCCCCTGGCGCCCGGACGCGGTCGGCCTGACTATCCCGATGTGGCCCAGGCTGACATCCCGAAGGCCGACGCCATGGTGCTGAAGGCCGGCCTGATGCGCGGCGCCACACCCGATTTGGTGGCCATGGCGTCGCGCAGCCTGCAGCGCCTCCAGGACAGTGCCGATGCCGATGGTGACGGCGTCGTCGGATGGGGTCTTCCGTTTGCCTGGGACGCTTTTGGCGACGGCACCACGAATCCCGGCGGCACCGTGTACGCCATTTCCACGGCCATCGTCATCGATGCATTGCTGGATCAGGGCGCACTGCAGGGTGGTGCCCCGCGCGACGCACTGGCGCGCCAGTCGCTGGCGGCATTGCAACCGTTCATGGACCCAACACGGAAGACGCCCGGCGGCCTGCCACCGTATTCGCTGACGCCGCAGGACCGCAGCTGGGACGTGTTCAACACCGCTGTCTACCTGGCCGCCATGGCACAGCGCTTGAGCCTGGAACCCGCGCTGGCTGCACAGGCCGCGTCCCTGCGAGATTGGGCCGACCAGGTGATGGAAGTGATGGCACAGCGCCACCTCACCTCAGCCGACGGTGCCTGGTACTGGCCCTATCTGCTGCCCGGCAGCAGCGTGAACGACCTGCCCCACGCGGGCTACATGATCTATGGGGTCGAAACCTACATCCGCAACGGCGGCCGCAGGGAGTCGGCCTTCGACCGGCCGGCGCTGTGGCGCCATTTGCGCGAGTTCCTGGTGGACGGCGAAGCCTGGGTGCGTGCCTACCCGAACTTCCTGCCCTCGGGTCCGGCGCGCTTGTACGACATTGGCTTCGTGCTGCTCACCCTGTGCCAACTTCCCAATGAGGAAACCGCGGTGCGCGATGCCGTGCTGAACCACATGCCTCAATACCGCCTGGCTTCCGGCCACTATGCCAAGTACCCCGTCGGCTTGCCGGTGGCACAGCCATTGCCGGTGGAGGTCATCACCGAATACGAGACCTACCTGCTGGCCGGCACTGCGGCCTGCCGTGCCGCGGGACGCTGAGTGCTGGCAAGTGACCATGTCCAGGTTGACTGAGAACGGCGGCCTGCTGCCGCCCGCCAAGATCTGGCTGTTGGCTGTGGGCGAACCCCTGCCCACCGATCCCGGTACACCCCGCCTCTTGCGCGCGGGGCTGCTGGCGTCACAGATGGCCGCGAGCGGACTGCAGGTGACCTGGTGGACATCTGCCTTCGACCACACCCAGAAGCGCACGCGACCGGACACAGCTGCACGGCCCGCCACCCCCTTGCCCTACGCACTGCAACTCCTGCGCGGCGACCCCTACCGCTCGAACGTGTCCATGGCGCGCATCCGCAACCACCGTCAGGTGGCGGCTGACTTCGCGCAGCGCGCACCGAGCGAGACGGCGCCGGACCTGATTTTCGCCGCCTACCCAACCATCGAATTGTGCGAAGCCGCGCTGGCCTACGCAAAGCCACGGCGCATCCCGGTGGTGCTGGACATGCGCGACCTGTGGCCCGACATCTTCGTCAACCTGGGCCCAGGCTGGGCACAGCCACTGGCCCGGCAACTCTTGAAACCCATGATGCGTGCCTCGCACCGTGCCTGCGCCGGCGCCACCGCCATCACCGGCATCACAGAGGCCTTTGTGGACTGGGGCGTGGCGCGTGCCGGTCGCCAACGCCATGAATGGGACCAGGCCTACCCCCTGGCGTACCACGCCAGGCTGCCCGACGCGGCAGCCTTGGCCAGCGCCCGTGCGCAATGGGACGCCCGCGGCCTGGGTGCCAACCAACCCATGGTTTGCTTCTTCGGCACCTTGGGGCGGCAGTTCGACATCCCGGGCCTGATCGCCGCGGCGCGCCTGGTGGCGGACACACCGCTGCAAATGGTGATCTGCGGTACCGGGGACCGCCTGGACGAATACCGCCAACTGGCCGCCGACCTGCCGCGGGTGCACTTCCCGGGCTGGGTGGATGCCGCGGCCATCAACGCCCTGATGGAGCGCAGCCTGGCCGGGCTGGCGCCTTACCACAGCGAAATGAGCTTCACGATGAGCCTGCCCAACAAGGCCATCGAATACCTGGCCGGCGGATTGCCCGTGCTGTCCACCCTGCGCGGCGAACTGCAGACGCTCTTGCGCACCTGTGGTTGCGGCATCACCACCGCCGAAGGCGACCCCCAGGCCTTGGCCGGTGCATTGAGGGTGTTGCTGGCCGATACGCAGGGGCGCGCCAAGATGGCCGATAATGCGCGATTGACTTACAAGACCCAATTCGTGGCCGAGACCGTCTACGGGCGCCTCATCAAGCACCTGGGCCTCATCGCGATGCAGCATCGCCAGGGCCGCACGCCCGGTGCCATCGCCGCCCGGCCACCTGGCATGTCATGACCCCAAGCACTGCAAGCATCGCTGCCGGCCAGGACGATTTCATCTCGGTGACCGAACGTGGTGGCGAACCCGTTTCGCAAGCCCAGGTTGATCGGTTCTTCCAGCGTTACATCTGGGCCGGCGAGATCGCCCGCGGCAAGGACGTGCTGGAACTGGCCTGCGGCACCGGCCCGGGCCTGGGTCATCTGCAACAGTTGGCGCGGCGCCTGGTCGCGGCAGACATATCGGCGCAAGTGCTGGCCGCTGCGCGTGCGCATTACGGACTTCGCATTGACCTGCGCCAATTGGACGCCTGCAACACCGGCCTGGAAGCCGGCAGCTTCGACGTCGTGATCCTGTTTGAAGCCATCTACTACCTGCCGGACGTCGAGGCCTTCCTGGGCGAAGTGGCGCGCCTGCTGCGCCCGGGTGGGCGCCTGCTGCTGGCCACGGCCAACAAGGACCTGTTCGACTTCAACCCCAGCCCCTTCTCGCACCGCTACTTCAACCCACCCGAGTTGGCCGCATTGTTGCGGGACCGCGGATTCGACGCCGCCTTTTTCGGCGGCAGCCCCGTGCCCGCAGCCGGCATGAAGACCCGCCTGCTGCGCGCGGCCAAGCGCTTCGCGGCCCGCCACCGGCTGATTCCCGGCTCGATGAACGGCAAGCGCCTGCTCAAGCGCCTGGTGTTCGGCCCGCTGGTGTCCATGCCCGTGGAACTGGATGCTCACGGCGCCGCCTACGCCGCACCTCAGCCCATCCCGGCCGACCAGCCGGACACCCGCCACCAGGTTCTGTATTGCCTTGCCACGAAGCTCTGACATGTCCAAGACCGTTCCCTTCTTCAATTACCCCGCCCTCTTCGCCCGCGAGGAGAAGGAACTGATGCCCATCATCCATGATGTGCTGCGCCGCGGCGCGTACATCATGCAGAAGGACCTGCTGCAGTTCGAAGAGCATCTGGCGCAGTACCTCGGCGTGAAGCACGCCATCGGCGTGGCCGACGGCACCGTGGCCATCATGATGGGCTTGCGCGCCGCGGGCATCGGCGCCGGCGACGAAGTGCTGGTGCCTTCGCACACCTTCGTGGCCACCGCCGCCGCGGTTCACCATGTGGGCGCGAAGCCGGTGCTGGTGGATTGCGGCAGCGACCACCTGATGGCCAGCGACGACCTGGCCCACCGCATCACCAGCCGCACCAAGGCGATCCTGCCGGTGCAACTGAACGGCCGCACCGCCAACATGGACGGCATCGAGGCCCTGGCCCGCCAGCACGGCCTGAAGATCGTGGAAGACTCGGCCCAGGCGCTGGGCTCGAAGTTCAAGGGCCGCTTCGCCGGCACCTTCGGCGTGGCCGGCACCTGCAGCTTCTACCCATCCAAGACGCTGGGCTGCTTCGGTGACGGTGGTGCGGTGTTCACCGACGACGACGGTGCGGCCGAATTCATGCGCCTGCTGCGTGACCATGGCCGCGCCCACACCGGCGACGTGGTGGCCTGGGGCTACAACTCGCGGCTGGACAACCTGCAGGCCGCGGTGCTGGATTTCAAGCTGTCGCGCTACGACGCCGAGGTGGCGCGTCGGCGCGAGATCGCGGCCCGCTATGACGAGAAGCTGCGAGGCCTGCCCGGCCTGGTGCTGCCGCCGGCTCCCGGGGCGGACGCCAAGCACTTCGACATCTACCAGAACTACGAGGTGGAAAGCGACCAGCGCGACGCGCTGCGCGCGCACCTGGACGCCGCGGGCGTGAAGACCATCATCCAGTGGGGCGGCAAGACCATCCACCAGTTCCCCAAGCTGGAACTCAATGCCGACCTGCCGCGCACCCAGAAGCTGACCGAGCGCTTCTTCCTGCTGCCCATGAACACCTCGCTCAGCGACGAAGACGTTGATTACGTCTGCGAGCAAGTGCAACGATTCCACCGCTGAACCCCAGGCATGCCCATGTCAGACAACCAACAAGACAAGCCGCTGGCGGTGGAGGGCGGCCTGCGCACGTCCGCCGAAAAGAACGAGGCGGCCGCGCTGAAGGCCTGCTTCGACCGCAACCCGGAGCCCTGGGACAAGAAGCTGGAGAACTTTCCCAAGTACGTGCGGCGGCAGAACCTGACGCGCTTCCTGGCGCTGTACGAAATCTACAAGCGCATCCTGCCGGTCAAAGGCTCCATCATCGAATGCGGCGTGTTCCGCGGCTTTGGCACCATGACCTGGGCCAAGCTGTCGGCCATCCTGGAACCGGTGAACCTGACCCGCCGCATCTACGGCTTCGATTCGTTCTCCGGCTTCCCGTCGGTGGCGGACGTCGACAAGGTGGGCGTGGCCGCCGAGGTGAAGCCGGGCGACCTGTACGCCGACTCCCACGACGAGATCATGCAGCTGGCCGCCATCAACGACTCCACCCGCTTCCTGGGTCATGTGCCCAAGGTGCAGCTGGTCAAGGGCGACGCCACGAAGACCATCCCGCAATTCGTCGAACGCACGCCGCACCTGCTGGTGAGCCTGCTGTTCATGGATTTCGACCTGTACGAACCGACCAAGGCCGCCCTGCAGCACTTCGTGCCGCGCATGCCCAAGGGCGCGGTGATCGCCTTTGACGAACTGGACAACCCGCTGTGGCCCGGCGAGACCCAGGCCATGCTGGAAGTGTGCGGCGCAGGCAAGCTGCGCATCCAGCGCATGGAGTTCGACCCCTACATCGGCTTCGCCGTCATTGGCGACTGACAGACCCATGGACACCATCGCCCTGGCGCGCCGCATCCGGCGCCACGCCGTCGAGATGACCCACCTGGGCAAGAGCTCGCACGTGGGCTCGGTCCTGTCGATGGCCGACATCATGGCCGTGCTGTACGGCGCGGTGTTGCAGGTGAAGCCGGCTGAGCCGCGCTGGCCGCAGCGGGACCGCTTCGTGCTGAGCAAAGGCCATGCAGGCGCCGGCGTTTACGCGGCACTGGCGGAGACCGGCTTCATGTCCGTGGACAAGCTGCGCACCCACTACGCAGACGGCTCCGACCTGAGCGGCCATGTCTCGCACAAAGGCATCCCGGGGGTGGAACTGTCCACCGGTTCGCTGGGCCACGGCCTGCCGGTGGCCACCGGCATGGCCAAGGCCGCGCAACTGGCCAACCGCACGCACCGCGTGTTCTGCCTGCTCAGCGACGGCGAATGCGATGAAGGCTCGAACTGGGAAGCCATTCTCTTCGCTGCCCACCACCGCCTGAACAAGCTGGTGGCCATCGTCGACTTCAACAAGATCCAGAGCCTGGCGCCAGTGGCGCAGACACTGGCGCTGGAGCCCTTCGCCGACAAGTGGCGCAGCTTCGGATGGGACGTGGTGGAAGTGGATGGCCACGACCATGCGCAGCTCCAGGCGGCGCTGGCGCTTCGCGCCGCCGACGCGCCTTTGGCCGACCGGCCGCGCTGCGTGCTGGCCCACACCACCAAGGGCAAGGGCGTGTCCTTCATGGAGAACTCGGTGCTGTGGCACTACCGCACGCCGCAGGGCGACGAATACACCGCGGCCTGTGCCGAACTTGAAAAGGATGTTGGCTGACATGCGCGACACCTTCGTCAAGACCCTGCTGAGGCTGGCGCACCAGCGCGAGGAAGTCACCCTGGTCACCGGCGACCTGGGCTTCGGCGTGCTGGACGGCTATGCGCGTGAACTGCCGCGCCAGTACATCAATGCCGGCGTGGCGGAACAGAACATGACCGGCCTGGCCGCCGGCATGGCGCTGGAAGGCCACACCGTCTTCACCTACTCCATCGCCAACTTCCCCACGCTGCGCTGCCTGGAGCAGATCCGCAACGATGTGCTTTACCACGGCGCACCCGTGAACGTGGTGGCCATCGGTGGTGGCTTCAGCTACGGCGCGCTGGGCATGTCGCACCACGCCACCGAGGATGTGGCCATCCTGCGCGCGCTGGCCGGGCTTCGCGTGTACGCGCCCTGCGACGAACACGAAACCGTGGCCATCACCGAGCACCTGGTGGCCCAGCCCGGCCCCAGCTACCTGCGGCTGGACAAGAGCAAGGCCGCCGCGGTCGATGCGCCGGCGTTCCAGCACGGCCGCCTGCGCCCGCTGCAGCGCGGCGCCGACGTGGCCTTGCTGGCCTACGGCGGCATCATGGTCGAGGTGCTGGCCGCGGCCCGCACACTGGCGGCGGAAGGCCTGTCCTGCAGCGTGATCAGCGCGCACACCCTCAAGCCCTTCGACAGCGCTGGCCTGGCCGACCTGGCCCGCAGCCATCGTCTGCTGGTGACGGTGGAGGAACACAACCAGATCGGCGGCCTGGGCACGCTGGTGGCCGAAACCATGGTGGACACCGGCGCGCTGCGGCCGCTGCTGCGCCTGGCCTTGCCGGACGCCTACTCGTCGATCGTCGGCAGCCAGGAATACCTGCGTCAGCGCCACGGCCTGGACGCCACCGCCATTGCCGCCCGCGTGCGCACCGCCGCCAGGGAGCTGGCAACATGATCAAGCGCATCTTCGACATCCTGTGTGCCGTGGTGGGCCTGCTGCTGATCAGCCCGGTGGTGGTGCCCGTGATGTTCCTGGTGTGGTGGGAAGACAAGCACTCGCCGTTCTACGTCGCACCGCGCGTGGGCCGCGGCGGCCGCCCGTTCCGGATGGTCAAGCTGCGCTCCATGGTCATCAACGCCGACCGCATCGGCGCCACCTCCACCAAGGCCGACGACCGGCGCATCACCCCGGTGGGGCACTTCATCCGGCGCTACAAGCTGGACGAATTGACCCAGTTGTGGAACGTGCTGCGCGGCGACATGAGCATGGTGGGACCCCGGCCGCAGGTGCAGTCGGGCGTCGACCTTTACACGCCGCTGGAACGGGACCTGCTGAAGGTTCGCCCGGGCATCACCGATTTTGCGTCCATCGTCTTTGCCGACGAAGGCGACATCCTGGCCGGCCACCCCGACCCGGACGCCGGCTACAACGCGCTGATCCGCCCGGGCAAGAGCGAACTGGGCCTGTACTACGTGCAACACCATTCGCTGGCCGTGGACCTGGCCCTGGTGCGGCTGACGCTTCAAACCATCGTCTCGCGCGACAAGGCGCTGGCCGAAGTGCAGCGCCTGCTGCAACGCATGGGGGCACCCGCGCACCTGGTGGCACTGGCTGGCCGTCGCGAACCCCTGCGCCCCGGCCTGCCGCCGGGCGCTGAAGCACCCAACGCCACATGATGCACCACCGTCGCACGGCCCTGGCAGGCTTGAGTCACCGCCTGGCCCACCTGCCTGCACGCCGGAAACTGCTGCTGATGCTGCTGTGCGACGGGGTGATGCTGCCGTTGTGCGCCTTCGTCTCCCTGGTGCTGGGACCGCCCAACCTGAAGGACGGGCTGGCCCTGGGCGCCTGGCCCTATGTGCTGGTGGGCCTGACCACCATGCTGGTGCTGGCGCTCAGCGGGCTGTACCGCACGGTGGTGCGCTACATCGACCACCGCTCGGTGGTGCGGGCCGCCTTGATGGTGCTGCCCCTGCTGGCTGCGGCCTACCTGCTGGCCGAAACCGTCCGGCTGCCGCACCTGCCGTCGGCCGTGGTCATCTACTGTTTCGTCGGCTTCAGCTACCTGCTGGTGTCACGGCATTTGGCCCGTTCGGCCTTGCAGATCGGCATGAAACACGCCGGCAAGCCGCGCAGGCCCACCATGATCTACGGTGCCGGGCGCGCCGGCGTGCAACTGGCCCAGGCCATGCGCTTCAGCGTGGACTACCAGCCGGGTTGTTTCATGGACGACGATCCGCACATGCAAGGCCGGGTGGTGGCCGGGCTGAAGGTGTACGGACCGGACCACCTGGAACTTGCGATCGCGCGCCACCAGATCGAGCAGATCGTGGTCGCCATCCCATCGGCGCCCGTATCAACGCGGCGGACCCTGATCGCGCGACTGGAAGCCGCCGGCCTGCCGGTGAAATTGCTGCCCGGCCTGGTGGAAATGGTGGCCGGCCAGGCGACGGTGTCGGACATCCGCGACATCGATGTGTCCGACCTGCTGGGCCGCGACCCGGTGCCGCCTGAACCCAGCCTGTTCGCCCGCAACATCCAGGGCAAGTGCGTGCTGGTCACCGGGGCAGGCGGCTCCATCGGCAGCGAACTGTGCCGGCAGATCCTGTCCCAGCACCCGAGCGTGCTGGTGCTGCTGGACCATTCCGAATTTGCGCTCTACAGCATCGAGCAGGAGCTGTCGCACATGTGCGGCGGCACCAGGCTGGTGTCCGTGCTGGGCAGCGTGACCGATTCCGACTTGCTCGTGCGCACCATGCAAAAGCACGGGGTGCAGACGGCCTACCATGCCGCGGCCTACAAGCACGTGCCCATGGTGGAGGCCAACGTCCGCCAGGGCGTGTTGAACAACGTGTTCGGCACCTTGTCGCTGGCCAAGGCGGCGCGCCAGTGCCAGTTGGAAACCTGTGTGCTCATCTCCACCGACAAGGCCGTGCGGCCCACCAACGCGATGGGGGCGTCCAAGCGCATTGCCGAACTGGTGTTCCAGGCCGTGGCGGCGCGACATGACGGACCCACTGTGTTTTCGATGGTGCGCTTCGGCAACGTGCTGGGTTCGTCCGGGTCGGTGGTGCCGCTGTTCAAGCGCCAGATCCAGCAGGGTGGGCCGGTCACCATCACGCACCCGGACATCATTCGCTACTTCATGCTCATCCCCGAGGCCGCCCAACTGGTCATCCAGGCCGGGGCCATGGCCCGGGGCGGTGAAGTCTTCGTGCTGGACATGGGCGAGCCGGTTCGAATTGCCGACCTGGCCCGCACCATGATCCGCTTGTCCGGCCTGCGCGAACGCAACGCAGAAGAACCCGATGGCGACATCGAGATCAAGTTCGTGGGCCTGCGCCCCGGCGAGAAACTCTATGAAGAACTGCTGATCGGCGACCAGCCGGTTCCCAGCGGCCACCCGCGCATCATGTGCGCCAAGGAACGCTTCATCGAGCCGGTGTTGCTGGACAAGATGTTGGGGGCCCTGGGCAAGGCCTGCGAGCAAGGCGACGTGGACGCCGTGGTGCGCCAGGTTCGCAACCTGGTGCCCGAGTACCGGGATGCCGACGAAGTGAATGCGGCTGCCCGGATCGACCGCACACCCACGTTCATGGCCACCACACCCTGAGGCAAACCCGGCCGCCGCGCCGGGTGTGGATCACGGCGCCAGGCGGGCAAACGCCCTGGGGTACAGCCAGCCGGCCGGCCACCCGGCTGGCGATGTGCCCAGCAAGGCCTGCTCCAGCGCGGTGCGGTGGCTGCGCCAGTCGTCGCCCGACCCGAGGGCGGCGACCGCCGCCAGGGCCACGACGGGCTCGATCGGGTCCGGGAAGGCACCTTCGTAGCGGGCAGGATAAGCACGGGAGGTGCTGCCCACCGACCACCAGCGCTTCAGGATGTTGTATTGAACACCCAAGGCGGCGGTTCGCGCGCTGCCGGCACCATTCAACAGCAGGTCGGCCTTGTGCGCCAGCGCCAGCCAAAAGCCGTTGTAGCGCGTATCACAGACCGCCAGGTAGGCCGGGTCGTCCACCAGCGGAAGGCAATCTGGGCCCGCGGCCAGGTCCATGGTGGCGTCCAGCAGCGCCCGACCCTGGGCAGCAATGGCGCTCGCATCCTGCTCGTCCTTGGCCAGGTGGCGGGCCGCCAGGGCATAGGCCAGGGCCAGTGCCGCATCCTGGTTGGGGTCCACCTGTCGAGAAGACACGACAATCGGTGCCTGGTGCTGCTGGAAGGTGTAAGCCGGCAGCAGGTAGGTGCGACCGGTGACCGAACTGCGCACCGCCAGGCGGGGCATGCGGTCCAGGGCATCGAAAGCCTGCCGTGCCAAGGCCTTGATGCGATCGGACGGTTCCACCAGGTTCAACAAGGCCAAACCGATGACCAGCCGGGACTGCGAGTTGGAACCGAAGGCCGGTGCGCCGTCGATCAGGATGGGCCAGATCAGGTAGCCCGATGACTGCGCCAGCGACTGTCCCAGGACGTTCAGTTGTTCAGCGACCCAGGCCTTCAGTTCCTGGTCACCGCGATCATTCGCCAAGGCGGCCACGCTCACCAGCACCTCGGCCGGGTAGAAGCGCGGGTCAAAGCCCCCGATAGGGGACATCAGGGTGCCCCGGCGCGCTCGGCTCAGCAGTTCCTGGTGAACCAGCGACACGCCCGTGCCGGAAAGGCACATGCCCGGCCAGCCGCCGGCAGCCACCGTGCCGGGGGCCGAACAGGCAATGGCCGCAGTGTCGGGCGCGTCCCCGCTGCCGCCACAAGCGCACACCAGGCCGGCGACCATCAGGCTGAACAGATTGCGCCCCATCTACCACCCTTCGTTGGCGGGCCGACAGGCCGCGCCGATCAGCACCTGGCGGCTGAAACCACGCTCAATTCGCCGGCCCCGGGCACGGCCAGAACGGTCAGCCCCGACTCCGCCGCCAGCGCCAGCGCGCGCTTGCGGCCTTCGCCATCGGCCTCCGGCAGGGCCACCACCACATGCGTGGCCCCCGCAGTGAGTGACGGGTCGCGCACCCGCACCAGCGGCCCGGCCACCGGCACGCCCGCCACCCGCAGGCCTTGCATGGCCGCGTCGTCGTCCAGCAGCATCAGCACGTACCAGCCATGGCGCTGGTGCAGCCCGGCCAGCAGGCGGCGCGCGGTTTCGCCCGCACCCAGCACGATGACGTAGCGGCGTTCGGTGTCTTCGCCCCCGGCGGCCGCATGCGCGTGTTCCCACAACATGCGGCAGGCCATGCGCACCCCGCCCAGGCTCAGCAGCGTGAACACCGGGTGCAGCACCAGTACCGCACGCGCCACCCCCACCAGCTGCGCCATCAGCACCGCCACCGCGCTGATGAGCCCGGCGGTGATGCAGGCCAGGCCGATGCGGCGGAAGTCGTCCAGCGCGAAATAACGCCACAGCGCCTGGCGCACGCCGAACAGTTCCAGGCACAACAGATAGGCCGCCACCACGCCGAAGGACACGTAGTCGTCGTACCAGGGCCGGCCCGGCTGCCATCGCTCGAAACCCAGGCGGAACAGGTAGGTGATGTGCCAGCAGGCCAGCACCACCAGCGCGTCGGTGAGCAGGGCCCAGGCACGGCTGCGCGGGCCCGCGGTCATCATCCGGGCTTCCACGCGTTTCCAGAAGGGGCTGTGGTTCATGAAGCTGCGCACCTTGCGCAGCGGAGTATCGGGCACGAACACGGTGCGCAGGGTCAGGCCCATGGCGCGCAGGTCGGCCGCCATGGAGGCGTGCTCCACGTAGTTGCCGGCCACGCGAAGCTTCTCCGGCATGATCACTTCCACATACTCCCGCTCGGGGTCGGCGGCTCGGGCCAGCAGGTCGCTTTCATGGCGGTAGCGCAGCGACGCGAAGTCGGTGATGCCCGGGCGCACACTGAGCACGCGCGCGCGCTGCTCGGGCGTGTACTGCGCCACGTAGCGCGGCACCTCGGGCCGCGGGCCGACCAGGCTCATGGTGCCGCGGGCCACGTCGATCAGCTGTGCCAGTTCGTCCAGCTTGGTCCGGCGCAGGAAGGCCCCCACGCGGGTGATGCGCGCGTCCGCCCCCACGGTGATCTGCGGCCCGCTGCCGGGCGGCGTGACCGCCATGGTGCGGAACTTGAAGATGCGAAACGGCCGGCCGTGCCGGCCGATGCGTTCCTGGCGGAAGAACACCGGGCCGGGCGAATCCAGCTTGATGGCCAGGGCCAGCAGCGCGAACAGCGGCGCCAGCAGCAGCAGGCCGATGCAGGCCAGCAGCAGGTCCAGCGCGCGTTTGGTCATCGTCGCAACCGCCTTCAGGCACCCAGCACGCGGCGCAGCGTGGCAGCCACCCGGGCCACGTCGGCTTCGGTCATGCGCGAATACATGGGCAGGCTGATCAGGTGTTCATAGGCCGCCTGGCTGTGCGGGAACAGTGTGGCCGACAGGTGGTAGCGCTCGCGCCAGTAGGGGTGCAGGTGCAGCGGGATGTAGTGCACGCTGCAGCCGATGCCGGCCGCGAACAGCGCGTCGATGACCGCGTCGCGAGACGGTTTCGCCTGCGGCGCCAGCCGCACCACGTACAGGTGCCAGGAATGCTGCTCGCCCTCAGGGGCGTGGGCCGGCAGCAACAGCGGCAGGCCGGCCAGGTGCTGGTCGTACCACTGGGCCACCTGCAGGCGCTGTTGGGCAAAGCGCCGCGCCTTCTTCAATTGCTGCAGGCCGAGTGCGGCCGCAATGTCGGTGAGGTTGTACTTGAAGCCCGGCGCCACGATTTCGTAGTACCAACTGGGCACCTTGGCGGTGAAACGGTCGAAGGCGTCGCGGCTCATGCCGTGCAGGCGCATGGTGCGGGCACGCTGGGCCAGGGCCGCGTCGCGCATCACCAGCATGCCGCCTTCGCCGGTGGTGATGGTCTTGTTGGCGTAGAAGCTGAACACCGTGGCGTCGCTTTGCAGCGTGCCGATGAGCCGCCCGCCGCAGGTGCTGGGCAGCGAGTGCGCCGCGTCTTCCACCACCTTCAGCTGGTGGCGCCGGGCGATGTCCAGGAGGGCCGGCATGTCGGCCGCCAGGCCCGCGTAGTGCACCGGCATGATGGCCTTGCTGCGTGGCGTGATGGCCGCTGCCACCGCCGCCGGGCTGATGTTCATGGTGGCCGGGTCGATGTCCACGAGCTTCACGTCAGCACCCAGGTAGCGCACCACCTCGGCGGTGGCGGTGAAGGTGTGCGTGGTGGTGATGACCTCGTCACCCGGGCCGATGCCGAGCGCTTCCAGCGCCAGGTGCAGGCCGGCGGTGGCGGAATTGACCGCGATGCTGTGCAAGCCGGGCTCGCCCAGGAAGGCGGTGAAGTCGTCCTCGAAGCGCTTGGCCTTGGGGCCGGTGGTGATCCAGCCGCTTTTCAGCGTGTCCACCACCTCGGCGATTTCTTCGTCGCCAATGTCGGGCAGGGCGAACGGAAGGAAGGGCAGGAGGGGCTCTTTCGGGTCGGTCATGGGTTCGGTTTGGCAATCCAGGCCAGCACATGGGTGCGCAGCCAGGGCACGGTGTTGAGCAGGCTGTACAGCGCCGGGTTCCAGGCGCACACACGGCGCGCCAGCGGCGGTGCCAGCGTGACGCGCCGGTGCGTGATTGTCCCCTGCGGGAAGAGCTGCCGCACACGCGGCAGGGGAACGCCTCGCACGTCCGGGTTGCGCGGGTTGTTCACCGTGAAGTCGTACCACAGCACCGCCCCACCCGGCTTCAACCAGCCCCACATCGCCGCAGCCAGGCGCTGCTGGAACCCGTCATCCAGCAGGGACGAGAACACGGTGGAAGCCAGCACGATGTCCTGGCTGGCGCCTGGGATGGGCGCTGCACAGGCGTCGCCCTCGATCAGCCGCACCGCGGCGGGCAGTTCGGCACGGGCCTGGGCGAAGCGCTCGGGCAGCAGTTCCACACCGCTCAGGTGCTGCGGCGCAAAGCCCAGACGCTGCAGTTCCAGCAGGTTGGCGCCGCTGCCGCAGCCCACTTCGGTGAGCAGCAGGCTGCCCAGGTCGCTCAGCCCGGCCTGGTGGAACAAGCCGACCATCGCCCGCTGGCGTTCCTGCAAGGTCTGCCAGTTTTCCGGCCGCAAGGGGCTGTAGCGGTCACTGGCGGCGCGGCGGGCGTAGCGCTGGGCCACGGCCCGGGCTTCGGTGTCGTCGCTCATCGCTGCATCGCATCCACGAAGCGCTGCGCCAGCACCGGGTAGGTGTGGTGGGCCTGCACGAACGAGCGGCCGCGCTGGCCCATGGCACGGCGTTCTTCGGCGGGCAGCGCGGCCAGGTGCTTCAGGCCGTTGGCCACCGCAGCGGGGTCCTCCGGCGCCACGGTCAGGCCACAGCCACTTTCGGCCACCGGGTCGTTGCCCGCTTCCACGCTGTGCAGCACGGCGCAGCCGGCCATCATGTAGTCCATCAGCTTGTTGGGGGCGATGCCGAAGCGGTAGATGGGAACCCGCTGCCAGCCGATGTAGGCCAGATCGATCGCCGACAGGAATGCCGGCACCTGGGCCTTGGGTATGGGCGGAAGGAACTGCACCTTCGCCAGGCCCTCGTCGACCGTGCGGCGGGCCAGGCGTTCGCGTTCCAGGCCATCGCCGACCAACAGCAGTTGCAGGGGTTCATGGCGCAGCAGCGCGGCGGCGTCCAACAGCGTGTCCAGCGCATTGGGCAGGCCCATCGAGCCCGCGTAGCCCACCACGGTGCGGCCGGCCGCCCGTGCGGCCTGCAGGGCTTGCGCCACGTCGTCGCGCAGCGCTGTCGGGGCCTGCTGCCAGTCGTCCGGTGCAATGCCGTTGGGCACGATGGCCAGGCGCTTCAGGTCCAGGCCGCGGCCCTGCATGTAGCCGTGCACTTTCGGCAGCATGGACACCACCACATCGGCGTCGCGGTAGGCGTTGCCTTCGGCCCAGGCGCACAAGCGGATGAAGGGGTGCTTCGGGCTCATGCCGGAAAGTTCGATGGGGCTCAGCGGCCACAGGTCGTGCACCTCGAACACCAGCTTGGCACCGGCACGGCGCGCGATGTGGCGCGCCACCCAGATGTCCATCGGGTAGGTGCTGCTGGCGATCACCGCATCGGGCTTGAATTCCACCACCAGCCGGCGCGTCTGTGCCCAGGCCCGAGCCAGGAAATGGGCGATGTTCCAGGCCCGCCCGACGCCGTTGCCGCCATAGGCGGGCGTGGGCAGCCAGCGGTAGTGGATGCCGTCGATGAGCTCATCGCCCGCCTGCGGCTGGCGCGCCCGCACATGCGACTGCGTGGCCGCGACGACCTGCACCCGGTGGCCGGCACGAACCCATTCGCGCGCCATGTGGTAGGGCCGGTACTCCATGCCCAGGGTGGGGCTGCCGGCGTAGTGGTTGATCAGCAGGATGTTCATGCGCGTTGGCCACGCAAGCGGTGGCGGGCGACCACCGCGTCCTGGCAGGCCAGCATGCGGTCCACGCAGGTGGACCAGGCGTATTCGGCCACGGCCCGCGCGCGGCCGGCGGTGGCCAGGCGCCGGCGCAGGGTGTCGTCGTCAAGCAGCCGCAGCAGGGCTTCGGCCAGCGCCTGGGGCTGATCCCGCGGCACCACCAGGCCACTGTGGCCGGGCACCACCACCTCGGGCAGCCCGCCCACGTCGGACACCACCACGGGCACCCCGCAGGCCATGGCTTCCACCACGGCCACGCCGAAGCTTTCGCTGTCCAGCCGGCTGGCGGCCACATAGATGTTCAACCGCTGCAACCAGCCCGGCACATCGGCATGCGGCACGGCGCCGGCCCATTGCACACGAGCGGCCACCCCCAAGTTGGTGGCCAGGGCCTTCAGTTCGTCGCGCTGCGGGCCATCGCCCACGATCAGCAGCCGCGCATCACTGCGCGGGGCGATCAGCGCGAAGGCGCGCAGCAGGGTGTCGATGCCGTACTTGGTCGCCAGGGTCTTCACGGTGCCGATCGTCAAGGGGCCGGCAGGCGCGGTGGCGGGCGCGAAGCGCCGCACGTCCACGCCGAATGGCGTGATGGCGATCTCGCCCGCTTGAGGCCACAGCCGCTTCACCTGCTGCGCCATGGCCAGGCTGGTGGAAGCCAGGGCATCGGCCGCGCGCAGATTGCGCCGCAGCAGCCAGCCCTTCAGGCGGCTTTCAAAGGGGAAATCGTAGACATCGCTGCCCCACACCGACAGCAGCGTGGGCCGGTAGCGGGCCAGCATGGCCGTGGTGCCGTAGCCGCTGGCGTAGTGCGCATGCAACAGATCAGGTTGGTGCGCGCGCAACCAACGTTTCAAGGCCAGCGCGTTGCGAAAGTAGCCCACGAAGCCGCGGTGCGGCAATGGCACGAAGGCCACGCCGGCGGGCAGCGGCAGGGCGTCGTCCACCTGCTGCGACAGCACGCTCACGCGCCGGCCGTGTTCGTGCAGCGCCACCGCCCAACGCTGCAGGTGGATGGAGTTGGCCTGGCCCAGCAGGGCGATGTGCAAGCGGCCTCCGCTCATGCCCGGGCTCCTGCGGGTCGGCCCCAGCCCGTCAGCAGGGCCAGCGCGGCCCAGCTGGCGGCCGCCCAGGCGACGGCCAGGGTGAGCAGGTCGGGCGTCACCGGGGCCGCCACGGCCACCAAGAGCAGCAGAACCCGCAGGCCCTCGGCGACGGCGCTGTGGGCGGGACGGCCGTCGGCCTGCTTGTCCACCGCCACCAAACGCATGCCGGCTTCGGCCGCGCCGGCCAGCAAAAGGATGGCCAGCAGCGTGTGCAGGCCCGCGTAGCCCGGGCCCAAACCCAGGTCGCTGCGCCAGGCGCCCAGCAAGGCGACCGCGCCGGCCAGCGCCAGCATCGGCCCCAGCACCCAGGGCAGGCGGCTGCGCAGCTGGGCACTGCCGGTGGTGGTGAGACGGTGGCGCAGCAGCAGCGGCACGGCGTAGTTCAGCGGCGTCAAGGGCAGTTGCACCAGCAGCAGCGCCAGGCTGAACTGGCCCAGGCCGACAGCCCCCGCCCAGCGCTGCGCCAGCGCCTGCAGCAGCACGACGCCCAGGGTGGCGAAGCTGGCCGTGGCCCAGGTGGCCAGGCCATGCGGCAACAGCGTGCGCAGCGGGATGGGCGTTCCCTGGACCGGCAATGCGGGCGTGTGCGCCAGCGCCCAGCGAGCCTGCGCGCAGCCGGCCAGCCACACCGCTGCCAAGGCCAGGGCCACGCTGGCGGCCAACGCGCCGCCAGCCGCCACCACGCCAGCGGCCAGCGGCAACAACAGCAACTGCGGCCCCACGGTGACCAGGTTGAAGCGCCAGGTGGCCGGCCCCAGCAGCGTGAGCGCCCGCCATTGCGCCTGCAGCGTTGACAGCGCCACGGCGCCGGCCAGCGCCGCCGCCACGGCCCCCGCCTGCCAGCCGTGGTGCCAGAACGCCAGCCCCGCACCGACCGGCAGGCCCAGCAGGGCCACGCGCAGCGCCAGGCGGCGCGCCGCCGGCAGCGCGATGCGCCCGTTCTGCGCATACACGTACAGCGCCTGGGGCATGCCCAGGGCCGCGACCGCAGCGCCCAGGTCCACCAGGGATTTCAGCTGGTTGAACTGCCCCTGCTGCGCCGGCCCCAGCGCACGGCCTATCCACAGGGCGGCCAACAGCGTGGCGGCGCCGCCGCCCGCCTGCAGCAGCAGGGTGCGCACCAGGTCGCGCTTGAGCTTCAAGGCCGCCCTGCCAACACGAACAGGTTGGACGCAAACAAGGCCCGCCCCAGTGGCTGGATGGCACGTGCCGTGGCAAAGACCGCCTGCCGCACCCGCCGCCCGAGCGCTCCCCCGGCATAGGCCTGGCCGAAGTGGCGCGCGCGCAGGTCGCGCCGCAAGCCTTCGGCCGGGGTTTCGTGGATCCACACCTGCTGCCAGTTCAGTGGCTTCAAGCCGGCGCGCTGCACCAGGTCCAGGCCCTCGGCCAGCGAATAGGCCCGCAGGTGGCCGGACGGGTCGCCAGGCCCATAGGCCCGGCCGCGATTGGTCCAGTTGTCTTCCAGGGGCAAATTCACCAGCACGCGCGGCGCCAGCTTCGCCGCATCGGCCAGGAAGCCAGCGTCGTCGGGCACATGCTCCAGCACGTCGCTCAGCACCACCGCATCAAAAGTCGGCAGCGCCAGGTGGCGAAAGTCCCCGGCCTGGAAGTCCACCTCGGGGAAACGCTCGCGTGCGGCGGCGATGTTTTGCGCCGAAATGTCCAGCCCCAGGCGGCGGCCGCCTTCGGCCAATGGGAAGGCAGCGATCAACTCGCCCGTGGCACAGCCGATTTCCACCACGCTGGTCAGGCCTTCACCCTGCAGCAGCGCCACCAGGTGCGGCAGCTTGAAGTGCCGCACCTCCAGGTCCACCTGCTGGCGTTCGAAGGACGTGGCGTCGCGCCGCGCGGCGTATTCGGGGTGGGCGTCGTACAGCGCGGCGTAGTCCACGCCGTCGCCTGGCGGAGCGGTCACGCTCGCGGCGCCGCGCGCAGCGCCTGGGCACGGGCGAAGCGGACCAAGCGGTGATTGACGGGGGCCTTGCGCGCGTGCATGGATCGACTGCAATGGAGGGAAAGAATTATCCCCCACGCCTAAAATGCGCGGTTTCGCCCGGCGCACCCGGGTCCATCCCTCGCCAAGCCTGCCACGCCCGCCATGACCACCGACCACCTGCAGCCGCCCCCCGACGACAACAAGCTCATCGCCGAGCGGCGCGAGAAACTGGCCGCCATCCGCGCCCAGGGCGTGGCCTTCCCGAACGACTTCAAGCCCCAGCACCATGCCGCCGACCTGCAGGCGCGCTACGCCGAACTGCCCAACGAAGAGCTGGAAGCCCTGGGCGTGAAGGTGGCCGTGGCCGGCCGCCTGATGTTGAAGCGCGTGATGGGCAAGGCCAGCTTCGGCACGCTGCAGGACGGCAGCTTCGGCAAGACCGCCGGCCGCATCCAGTTGTTCGTCACCAAGGACAACGTGGGCGACGCCTCGTACGACGGCTTCAAGCACATGGACCTGGGCGACATCGTCGGCGGTGAAGGCGTGCTGTTCCGCACCAAGACCGGCGAGTTGTCGGTGAAGGTGAACTCGCTGCGCCTGCTGACCAAAAGCCTGCGTCCGCTGCCCGACAAGTTCCACGGCATGACCGACCAGGAACAGAAGTACCGCCAGCGCTACGTGGACCTGATGACCGACGAGGTGGCGCGCGCGCGCTTCGTGGCCCGCAGCAAGGCGGTCAGCTCCA
The DNA here is from genome assembly GCA_000244995.1 of Burkholderiales bacterium JOSHI_001. Taxonomy (NCBI): domain Bacteria; kingdom Pseudomonadati; phylum Pseudomonadota; class Betaproteobacteria; order Burkholderiales; species Burkholderiales bacterium JOSHI_001. The sequence continues at coordinate 4,623,948 of CM001438.1, forward strand.
TCCGCAATTTCATGGTGGAGCACGGCTTCCTGGAGGTGGAAACGCCCATCCTGCACCCCATTCCCGGTGGCGCCAACGCCAAGCCCTTCGTCACCCACCACAACGCGCTGGACCAGCAGATGTTCCTGCGCATCGCGCCCGAGCTCTACCTGAAGCGCCTGATCGTGGGCGGCTTCGAGCGCGTGTTCGAGATCAACCGCAGCTTCCGCAACGAAGGCATCAGCGTTCGGCACAACCCCGAATTCACGATGATGGAGTTCTACGCGGCCTACTGGAACCACCACGACCTGATGGACTTCACCGAGAACGTGCTGCGCCACGCCGCCCGACAGGCCACCGGCAGCGCCACGCTCAGCTACGCCGGCAAGACCGTGGACCTGGACCAGCCCTTCGCCCGCCTGACGGTGCGCGATTCCTTGGTGAAGTACGCCGGTCTCACCGAAACCGAAGCGGCTGACGCCCAGGTGCTGCACGCGAAGCTTCGCGCCCTGGGCGAAGAGCCGCCCGCGCACTGGACACTGGCCGAGCTGCAGTTCGGCCTGTTCGAGGCCGCGGTGGAAGACAAGCTGTGGGACCCGACCTTCATCATCGAGTACCCGGTGGAGGTGTCGCCGCTGGCGCGCGCATCCGACGCCAACCCGGCCATCACCGAACGCTTCGAGCTCTTCATCACCGGGCGCGAATACGGCAACGGCTTCTCCGAACTGAACGACGCCGAAGACCAGGCCGCGCGCTTCAACGCCCAGGCCAAGAACAAGGAAGCCGGCGACGAAGAAGCCATGTACTACGACGCCGATTTCATCCGTGCGCTGGAATACGGCATGCCGCCCACCGGCGGCTGCGGCATCGGCATCGACCGCCTGGTGATGCTGCTGACCGATTCGCCCAGCATCCGCGATGTGATCCTGTTCCCCGCGTTGCGTCGCGAGGGTTGACAAGCATCAATCCACCTCAGGCGTGCCCCGGGTTGCCCTGAGGCGTTCCACCGCGTACAACCGATCCCACCATGAGCAAGCGCATCGAGACCCTGGCCGAAGTGCAGGCCACCTGCTGGCGCACGCTGCAGCAATGCGCGCGCGACCGCCTCCATGAATGGCGTGTCATGACCCTGGCCACGGCCAATGGGGCGCAGGCCGACGCGCGGCTGGTGGTGATCCGCGACGTGATGCCGGACGCGCAAGAGCTGGTGTTCTACACCGACAGCCGCAGCCCCAAGGTGGAACAGATGCGGCTGCGACCGCAAGGCGTGCTGGTGGCGTGGAGCCGCCAGTTGTCGTGGCAGCTGCGCATGCCGGTGGAACTGACGGTGCAGACCAGCGGGCTGGAGGTGTCTTCCCGCTGGGCCCTGATGAAAATGTCGCCCAGCGCACAGGACTACCTGTCGCCGCTGCCGCCCGGCGCCACGCTGGGCACGGGCGATCCGCCCCGGCCCGAGCGCGCCACGCGCGAACATTTCGCGGTGGTGACGGCCCGGGTGCTGTCCATGGACTGGATGGAACTGCACGCCGAAGGCCATCGGCGCGCGCTGTTCGACGACACCGGCGGCCGCTGGGTCCAGCCTTGACCCTCAGCGGTGCTGGAAGGCCGGCTTGCGCTTGTTGACGAAGGCGTCCATGCCTTCCTTCTGATCCTGCGTGGCGAAGAGGGCGTGGAACATGCGCCGCTCGAACATGATGCCGTCGGCCAGCGGGCCTTCGAAGGCGCGGTTCACGCATTCCTTGGCCATCAGCACGCTGGGCCCGCTCATGGCGCAGATGACCTGGGCGGCGCCCAGGGCCTCGTCCATCAGCTTGTCGGCCGGCACCACGCGGCTGACCAGGCCGGCGCGTTCGGCCTCGGTGGCGTCCATCATGCGGGCGGTGAGTGCCAGGTCCATGGCCTTGGCCTTGCCCACCGCGCGCGGCAGGCGCTGGGTGCCGCCGGCGCCGGGGATGATGCCCAGCTTGATTTCCGGCTGGCCGAACTTGGCTGAATCCGCCGCGATGATGAAGTCGCACATCATCGCCAGCTCACACCCGCCGCCCAGTGCAAAACCCGCCACCGCGGCGATGACCGGCTTGCGAACGCTTTTCAGCTGTTCCCAGTTGCGGGTGATGTAGTCGCCCTTGTACACATCGACAAAGCTGTAGGTGGCCATGGCGCCGATGTCGGCCCCGGCAGCGAAGGCCTTTTCGCTGCCGGTCACGACCATGCAGCCGATGCTGTCGTCGGCATCAAAGGCCTTCAGCGCCGCCCCCAGTTCGTCCATCAGCGCGTCGTTCAGCGCGTTCAACTGCTTGGGCCGGTTCAGCGTGACCACGCCCACACGGCGCTCGCCGTCGCCGCGCACGTCCACCAGGATGTTCTCGTAAGCCATGACACAGGTCTCCGGGTTGTTACGCCGGACACTATACGCAGCCCGCCGGGCCAGGCGCTGTCACTTCGGCGCTTCCTGCTGAGGGGCGCGCTCCAGCATCAGGTCCACCCAGGTCTGCTCGTCCTGGTGGATGAGGATGCGCACCGGCAGGTACTGCAGCGTGGGCGCGATCCAGATCTGCGCCGTCATCTCGCCGCCCCGGCCGGGCCGGCGCGGCTTCAGGTGGAAGGCTGGCAGCGGGCCGAAGGGCAGACTCAGCTGGTCTTCGCCCACCACGTCGTAAACCCAGCGGTCCACGCGTCGCGGCAGGGCCAGCGGCAGGTCCACGGCCTGGCCCACCACCAGGCGTTGCGGCTGGGTGGTGAACAGCCAGGCCAGCTGCACGAACTGGCTGGCTTCGTCCTGCGCCCCCGCCTGCGCCAGCACCTGGCGGCCATCGGCCAGGGTGATGTGCCGTTCGTTGAAGTGCAGCGTCCACTGGCGCTTGGAAAATCCCACGCGCTGCTCGCCGTCGAAGCGCCTTGGCAGCAGGCCCTGTTCGCCCAGTTCGCCGTCGCTGGACAGGCGCCGCGCCATCAAGGGCGCGAAGCTGGGGCCCACCAGGGCCGTGAGGTGCACCTGGTAGTGGCTGCCCTCGCGCACCCACTCCACGCTGGCGCGGCCCTGCAGTTCGCCGCGGTAGTTGCCGTTCAGCACATAACTCAGCCGGGTGGACGGCGGCCAGGCGAAAGGCGGTGCGGCAGCGCTGGCGGCGGATGCCGCGGACGCCGCCACGGCCGGCACCTCGGCGGCGGCGGTGGCCGAGGCGGCGTCGTCCACCGCCACGGCCGACGCCGCGGGCTCGGGAATGGCCTGGACCACCCGCTCGGCTGCGTCAACGGCAGGCTCCGGCGCTGGCGTGGGCTCGACCGACCTCGGCGGCTCGGGCGGTGCCGGCTGGGACGCGGCCTGCGCCTGCGGCGCCACCGCCGGCAGGCGCCTGGGCTTTTTCGCGGCGGGCGCAGGCGCCGGGGCCAGCGGCGTCGTGGCGCTGGGCAGCAGGTCGCGCACGAAGGCCACTTCAATGCGGCGCGGCAGGTCGCTGTCCTTCAGGTCGCCACCGAAGCGGCCCCTGAGCAGCGCTTCGTTGCCGGCCAGCAGGTGCAGCCCCAGCACCCCCAGCGCCAGGCCCAGGCCACCCAGTCGGCGCGGCCAGCGCGGCAATGTTGCCGTGGGTGTCAGGCCCCCAGCCATGCGCGGCGGCGCTGCGCCACCGCCGCCGTGGGCCGCTCGGCCAGCGCCAGCGTCAGGGTCTCCAGGGCCGTTGATCCGGCGCGCGGGTCCACCCGCAGCGTCAGCACGCGCTGGTCGCGCACCAGCAGCAGGTCGAAGGGCTGGCCGCTGGCCACCCAGTTGGCGGCGTCGTCCAAGCGGCGGATGCGCCAGCCGTCCACCGCCAGCAATTCATCTCCGGCGCTCAGTCCCGCGGCCATCGCCGCGCTGCCGGCCAGCACCTGCTTCACCTGCACACCCGACACCGCGCCTTCGCTCAGGCGCAGGCCCAGCGCGGCGGTGAAGCCGGGCTTGTCGCGCGTGAGCGTGACACCGTGGTCGCGCAGCAGTTCGGCCAGCGGCAGTTCGCTGCGGCCGTCCACCCAAGCGGCCAGTTCGTTGCCGAAGGACCGTTTGCCCAGTTCGCGCAGGCCCTGGGCAATGAGGTCGTGGTCGATGGGCCCACCCGCGCTGTGCTGCCACAGCCAGCGCATCAACTCGTCCAGCGTGGCGGCGCTGCGGCCCGTGCGCAAGGTGAGGTCCAGCGCCAGCGCCACCAGCGAGCCCTTGGCGTAGTAGCTGACGGTGGCGTTGGGCGTGTTCTCGTCGCTGCGGTAGTACTTCACCCAGGCGTCGAAGCTGCTTTCGGCCACGCTCTGCACCTGGCGTCCGGGCGTGGACTGCACCGCAGCCGCGCCCTTGGCCAGCAGCTTCAGGTAGCGCGGCGCGTCGATCAGGCCGGCGCGCAGCAGCATCTGGTCGTCGTAGTAGGAGGTGAAGCCCTCGAAGAACCACAAAAGGCGGGTGTAGTTTTCCTGCGTGTAGTCGAAGCGGGCGAACTCCGCCGGCTTCAGGCGCTTCACGTTCCAGGTGTGGAAGTATTCGTGGCTGATCAGGCCCAGCAGCGTGACGTAGCCGTCGGGCACGCTGGTCATGCCCAGGCGCGGCAGGTCGCGCCGGGCCGCGATGAGGGCGGTGCTGGCGCGGTGTTCCAGCCCGCCGTAGCCGTCCTCCACCGCGTTCAGCATGAACACGTAGCGCGCAAAGGGCGGCTTGCCATTCGGGCCGTGCCAGAAGTTGATCTGGGTTTCGCAGATGCGGCGGGTGTCGGCCAGCAGGCGCTGGGCATCGAAGCTGGGCAGCGCACCGGCCACCACCAGTTCATGCACCGCGCCGCGCACGGTGAAGCGGCCGCGCCAGAAGGCGCCCATCTCCACGGGGTGGTCCACCAATTCGTCGTAGTCGGCGGCCTGGTAGCTGCCCACGCCGCGCGCGTCCACCTTGTGCGCGGTCATGCCGGTGGCCACGAACCAGCCGCGCGGCAGGCGGCCGATGCGCAGCTCATGCGGACCGGCTTCCCGCCCATGCGCGCGCAGCAGCAGGCCGGTGCCGTTGAAGAAGCCTCGCCGCGCGTCCAGAAAGGCGGCGCGCACCGAGGTGTCGAAGGCATAGACACGCCAGCGCAGCGTGAGCGCGCCCCGGCCGCCACAGGCCACGTCCCAGGTGGTCTTGTCCACCTGGGTGATGGCGCATTCGCGCGTGCCCTGGCGGGCCTGCAGGCCATGCAGGTGGCGGCCGAATTCACGCACCATGTAGCTACCGGGAATCCACACCGGCAGCGACACCCGCTGGCAGGCCGCCGGTGCGGGCAGGGTGAGGCTCACTTCGAACTGGTGGGCGTGCAGATCGCCCACATCAACCCGGTAACGCAGCATGGGGATCAGGTTCCGGCCGCGCCAAGGAAGCAGCACAGCGCGGCCACCGCGGTGAGCCGGAAGCGCAGCGTCAGCCATTGCGCCATGCCGTGGCGCGGGTACACGCGGCGGTCCACCAGGTAGCAGGCCACCAGGGCCATGCCTTCCAGCGCCAGGCCGGCGTTGGCCGGCATCACCACCGCCACCCAGGCCAGCAGCGAGGGCGCCACGCCCCAGGCGAACTGCCTGGGGTCGGCCTGCGGTTCACGCGCCGCAATGCCCCAGTGGATGCCGCCCAGGAAGGACACGATCACCGCCGCGTAGGCCGACAGCGCCAGCGTGACATAGGGGTGCGCCTCGGGGTTGACCAGCCACACCAGCACCGCGCCCATCACGAAGGGCACCAGCCCGGCATGGCCCAGGCGGGTGGCCAGTTCGGGCAGGGGGACGGAACCCGGCGCAGGGCCAGGGCCGGGGGCGGGGATGACGGTCGTGTTCATGGCCTGCCATTGTGGCGCCGGCGGGGCCCACCTGCACCGCGGGGCAAATCAGGAAGGGCCAGACGGGGGGCCGCAGAAGGCTTCAGGCGCGGGTCAGGACTTCTTGGCCGCGGCCTGGATGCGCACTTCGATCTGCTGGGCCGGCAGCGCGCCGGGCGAGCGGGTGCCGTCCTCGAACACCACGGCCGGCGTGCCGTTGATCTTGAATTTCTGGCCCATGGCCAGGTTGCGGTCCAGCGCCGAGGTGTCGCACTTGGCCATGCTCTTGGGAATGGCCGAGCCGTCCACCATCCAGTCGCGCCAGACCTTGCCGTTGTCCTTGGCACACCAGATGTCGCGCGACTTGGCGGTGGAGTCCGGCCCCAGGATGGGCATCAGGAAGGTGTAGATGGTGACGTCCTTCACCGCGAGCAGGTCCTTTTCCAGGCGCTTGCAATAGCCGCAGTTCGGGTCGCCGAAGACCACCAGCTTGCGCGCGCCCGTGCCCTGCTTGACCACCACCGCGTCCTTCAGCGGCAGCGCGGCGAAATCGATGGCGGTGAGCTTGTTCACCCGCGCCTCGGTGAGGTTGGCGCGCGTGCGGGTGTCGATGACCTGGCCGTCCACCAGGTAGTTGCCTGATTCGTCGGTGTAGTAGATGTCGGCGCCCACACGCACCTCCCACAGGCCGGGGAAGGGCATCTTGCTCACTTCGTCGATGCGGGACAGGCCGGGAATGCGCTCGCTCAGGTTCTTGCGAATGACGGCCTCGTCGGCCTGGGCCACGCTGGCGGCACACAACAGGGCGGCGGCGGCCAGGCCCATCAGGGAGTGGGTGGACTTCATCGGGTTCTTCCTTCACTGGCCCAGGGCGCGGGCGGTCAGGGCGCGTTTGACCGGCGCCAGGTGGTTCAGCAGAGTCAGCCCGCGGTTGCGAAGTTCCCGCAGCAGCGGCTGTTCATGGGCAAAAAGATGCAGCAATCCATCGGTGACACGGGCCATGGCCCAGTTGGGCAGGGCCCGCTCCCGCGCGTAACGGGCCAGCAGGCGTTCGTCGCCCAGGGCCCGCCAGGCTTCACGTTGGGCCACCACGCGCGCCAGCGTGGCCACGTCGCCCAGGCCCAGGTTCAGGCCCTGGCCGGCCAGGGGGTGCACCAGGTGCGCGGCGTCGCCCACCAGCACCCAGCCGGGGCCGTGGACGCGCTCGGCCTGGCCCAGCGCCAGCGGCCACAGGGCGCGTTCACCGTCCAGGCGCAGCGTGCCGGCGGCACCGCCGGTGGCGTCGTTCAAGGCTTGTTCAAGTTCGGCCGCGGGCGCCTGAAGCCAGTGGCGCGCCTGCGCCTCGGGTTGCGACCACACCAGGGCGTAGCCGTGGCCCGGCACCGGCCGGTCAAAGGGCAGCAGGGCCAGGATGTCGGGGCTGCGGAACCACTGCCGCGCCACGCCGGCATGCGGCAGGCTGCTGCAAAGCCGCGCCGCCAGCGCGCTGTGGCCATAGGGGTGGCGATGGAACTTCACCCCCAGCGCCTCACGGGTGGCCGAGGCCTTGCCTTCGGCCAGCACCCGCAGCGCGGCGGGCGGCTCCTGGCTCAGGATCTGCACATGCGGCGCAAAACGCACGGCGGCGCGCAGCGCGGCTTCCAGTTCGGCCGTGTCCACGATCCAGGCCAGCGCACTGACCTGCTGTTCCCAGGCTGAGAAAGACAGGGCCGCGCCCGGCGCGTCGCCCCGGACCTGCATGTCGTTGACCACCGTCACCGCATCGGTGGGCAGCGCGTCCCACACCTTCAGCCCCGCCAGCAGTTGCTGGCCCTGGGCGTTGATGGCGTAGGCGCGGATGTCGGCGCCGCCAGGCGCAGGGCCGGCGACATCTTCCACCAGCGCCACGCGCAGGCCCTGGCGCGACAGGGCCAGCGCCAGGCTCATGCCCACGGCCCCGGCCCCCCGCACCGCCACATCAAAGCTGTTCATCGGCCGATTGTAGGCAGCGGGCCCTGTGGTCCAGGTACCGCAACAGGGGCCCTTCAGATTCCAGGCCGGGCCGCCGCCTAGAATTCCCGGTTCCGCGGCCTTGGGCCGCAGCGCTTCGAAAGCAGCACCCCATGAGCCTGAAATGCGGCATCGTGGGCTTGCCCAACGTGGGCAAGTCCACCCTGTTCAACGCCCTCACCAAGGCCGGCATCGCCGCCGAGAACTACCCTTTCTGCACCATCGAGCCCAATGTCGGCGTGGTGGAACTGCCCGACCCTCGCCTGGACGCCCTGTCCGCCATCGTGCAGCCCGAACGCGTGGTGCCGGCGATTGTGGAATTCGTGGACATTGCCGGCCTGGTGGCCGGGGCCAGCAAGGGCGAAGGCCTGGGCAATCAGTTCCTGAGCCACATCCGCGAGACCGACGCCATCGTCAACGTGGTGCGCTGCTTCGAGGACGAGAACGTCATCCACGTGGCCGGCAAGGTGGACCCCATCGCCGACATCGAGGTCATCCAGACCGAGCTTTGCCTGGCCGACCTGGGCACGGTGGAAAAAAGCCTGCACCGCTACGTGAAGGCCGCCCGCTCGGGCAACGACAAGGAAGCCGCCGCGCTGGTGAAGGTGCTGGAAAAGTGCCAGGCCGCGCTGGACCAGGCGCAGCCGGTGCGCAGCATCGCCTTCAGCAAGGAAGAGCAGGTCATCCTCAAGCCGATGTGCCTGATCACCGCCAAGCCGGCCATGTTCGTGGGCAATGTGTCCGAGACCGGTTTCGAAAACAACGCCTTTCTTGAACGTCTGAAGGACTTTGCCGCCCAGCAGAACGCGCCGGTGGTGGCCATCTGCGCCAAGACCGAGGCCGAGCTGGCCGACATGGGCGACGAGGACAGAAGCCTGTTCCTGGCCGAGATGGGACAGGACGAGCCGGGGCTGAACCGGCTGATCCGCGCCGCCTTCAAGCTGCTGGGCCTGCAGACCTACTTCACCGCGGGCGTGAAGGAGGTGCGGGCCTGGACCATCCACATCGGCGACACCGCGCCGCAGGCCGCCGGCGTCATCCACACCGACTTCGAGCGCGGCTTCATCCGCGCCCAGACCATCGCCTACGACGACTTTGTGCAGTTCAAAGGCGAACAGGGCGCCAAGGACGCCGGCAAGATGCGCGCTGAAGGCAAGGAGTACGTGGTGCGCGATGGCGATGTGATGAACTTCCTGTTCAACGTCTAGGCGGCCCGCATGCAGCCACCGGGCCGCCAAGACGGTGATGGTGATGGCGATGGCGATGCCGCTGCGCCCGAAACCTCCCGCTTTCCGGCCGGCACCGCTTCGACGCTGATCGATGCGCCGGCCACGCGCGGCGGGCCCGACAGTGCGCTGCCGAGCGCGTCCGCCACCCCGCCGGCCAGCCGGCGCAGCTGGTGGCCGGTGCTGGGCGTGGCCCTGGCCTACGGGCTGGCCAGCCTGGCGGCCACCCGCATGGCCCAGGTCTCGCAGTTGCAGGCCGCCCCGCTGTTCCCGGCCGCCGGCATCGCCTTGGCCGCGGTGCTGACCTATGGCCAGCGCGCCCTGCTGGGCGTGGTGGCAGGCGTGCTGCTGGCCCATGTGCTGGGCCTGACTTTCGGCGACGCCCCCAGCCCACCCTGGTTGTGGCTGGTGCTGGGCAGCGGCGCCGCCGCGCAGGCGGGCGCGGCGGGCGCACTGGTGCGGCGCTTCGTGCGCCAGCCCCTGATGCTGGACAACAGCCGCGACATCGCCAGCTTCTTCCTGCTGGGGGGCGCCTTGGCCTGCATGGTCAACCCGCTGCTGTCCACCCTGGTGCTCACTTGGAGCGGCAGGCTGGCCACCGGCGAGATGGCCGCCAACGCCTTGACCTGGTGGCTGGGCGACACCCTGGGGGTGCTGATCGCCGCGCCGGTGGCGCTGACCCTGATCGGCCGGCCGCTGCCCATCTGGCGTCCGCGGCGGCTCACCGTGGGGCTGCCGCTGCTGCTGCTGTCGCTGCTGCTGGGCCTGGCCAGCCACCAGGCGGCCACCTGGCAGACCCGGCAGAACCACGACACCTTCGAACGGGACGCCTCGGCCGCCGCGCGCGCCATGGCCGCCCGCCTGAAGGAGCCGCTGCATGCGCTGGCGGCGATGCAAAGCCTGTTCCTCGGCTCGGACGAGGTGGACGCCGGCGAGTTCGCCACCGCGGTGCGGCACTGGCTGAGCGCCGGCATGGCCCCCTCCATCACGACCCAAGGGGCCCAACAGCCGCTGCAGGCACTGGGCTACGGCCAGCGCGTGGCCCGCGCCGACCTGCCGCGCTTCGAAGCCCAGGTGCGCGCCAGCGGCCAACCCGGCTACCGCGTGTTCGACCGCCTGGACGCCCCACCGGGCCTGCTGGCGCAGGACAGCCATCTGCTGGCGATCAAGTACATCGAGCCCCTGGCCGGCAACCAACCCGCGCTGGGGGTGAACATCCTGTCGGTGCCGCAGGCACGCAGCGCCATTGAAACCGCCGTGCGCATCGGCACGCCGGTGGCCACCGCGGGTTTTCGCCTCACCCAATCCACCAGCAACGAAACCGGGGTGGTGGTGTACCAGCCGCTGTACCGCAGGTATCCAGCCGGCGCGGCGCGCACGACCAGCGCGGACGATCTCAGCGGCGTGGTTTTCCTCACCCTGCGCGTGCAGGCCCTGCTGAACGCGGCGCAAGCGGCAGCGCCGCCCTACCTGCGCTGGTGCCTGGTGGACAACAGCCCCCAGGCACCGCAGCGCCGCCTGGCCGGCCCGGCGGGCTGCGAACACCCTCCTGCGCAGGCCCTGGCGCACACCCAGGCCATGACCCTGGGCGGGCGCCCTTGGCTGCTGTCGCTGCACGCGCCGCCACAGGACATACCGGGCGCACAGCGCACCGACGCCTGGCTGTTGGCGGCCGTGGCCATGCTGGGGGCCGGGGCCCTGGGCGCGCTGCTGCTGCTGGTGACCGGGCGCACGTTGCGCATTGAACAAGCGGTGTCCGAGCGCACCGCCGACCTGTGGCATGAAGTGCAGGAGCGTGAACGCACCGAAGGCGCCCTGCGCGACAGCGAACAGCGCCAGCGTGCCATCGTGGACCAGATGCCCATCGGCGTGGTCTATGCCGACACCGGCGGGCGCCTGCACGACGCCAACCCCAAGCTGCGTGCGATGGTGGGCCACGACCTGGTGGCGCTGCTGCAGATGCGACTGGCCGACCTGGCCCATGCCGACGACCGCGCCGGCCTGCAGCGCCGCCTGCTGGCCCTGGGCCACGGTGAACTGCCCCCGGTGCTGCACCAGCGCCTGCGCCTGCAGCACCAGGACGGCAGCACCCTGTGGGCCCAGGCCAGCCTGACGCTGCTGCGCGCTGAAGCCGGCCAGCAGCAGCGCCTGGTGGGCGTGTTCGAGGACATCACCGAACACCTGAAGCTGGCCGACGCCGAGCGCGCGCGCGACGCCGCCGAGGCCGCCAACCATGCCAAGAGCGAATTCGTCTCGCGCATGAGCCACGAGCTGCGCACCCCGCTGAACGCCATGCTGGGTTTTGCCCAGTTGCTGGACCTGGACCGCCGCCCGGCGCTGGCCAAGCACCAGAGCGAATGGACCGCGCAGATCCAGCAGGCCGGCTGGCACCTGCTGCACATGATCAACGACACGCTGGACCTGGCGCGCATCGAATCGGGCGCGGTGCGGCTGGAGATCATTTCGGTGGACCTGCACGCGCTGCTGGGCGCCTGCGTGGCCATGGTGCAGAACCCGGCCGCCGAACGCGGCATCGGGGTGCAGACCCGGCTGGCGCCCGACGCGCTGGCGGTGCGCGGTGACGCCACCCGGGTGAAGCAGATCGTGACCAACCTGCTGACCAACGCGGTGAAGTACAACCGCGCGGGCGGCCAGGTCAGCGTCAGCACCGAAGCCAGCCTGGACGACATGGTGGTGCTCACCGTGCAGGACAGCGGCCTGGGCATGACCGAAACCCAACTGGCCGACCTGTTCCAGCCCTTCAACCGCCTGGGCCGCGAAACCAGCAGCACCGAAGGCACCGGCATCGGCCTGGTGATTGCCAAGCGCCTGGCCGAGCTGATGGGCGGCACCCTGCGCGCCAGCAGCGTGGCCGGCCATGGCTCCACCTTCACCCTGACGCTGCCGCGCGCCTGGCCGACCGAGCGCAGCGGCCTGACCCCCAGCACCGGCCCCGGCGAGCTGCTGGACTACCACCAGCGCGTGGTGCACTACGTGGAGGACAACGAGACCAACGCCGAGGTGATGCGCGGCGTGCTCAGCCAGCGTCCGCAGGTGCACATGGAAGTCTCCAGCGCCGGGTTGGATGCACTGGTGGCGATCCTGCGCTCGCCGCCCAGCCTGATCCTGCTGGACATGCACCTGCCGGACATCGACGGGCTGGAACTGCTGCGCCACCTGAAGGCCCACCCCCAGCTGGACGGCATCCCGGTGGTGGTGGTCTCGGCCGATGCCACCACCGCCCGCATCGAAGAAGCCTTCGCCGCCGGCGCCACCGAGTACGTGACCAAGCCGGTGAACGTGCCCGGTTTCCTGGCCCTGGTGGACCGGCTGCTGGACGCCCAGGAAACCGCGTTCGGCTGATTCGCCGCCGTGCGCGCTACAGCGCTGCCAGCAGCGCGCGCGCGCCGGCCACTTCGCCGCCGGTCATCTCGCGCCAATGGCCGCGGTCGTCGCGCAGCTGCGCCAAGTGCACCTCGGGTGCGAAATCGATGGCCGAAAAGTGCGCGCCTTCCAGGCCCGGCAACTGCGGTGCCTGGGTCAGCTTCAGCAGGCGGGCACCGCGGCGCGCGGCGCCCTGGGCCCCGTCCCAGTAAAGGCGCAATTGGTACAGCGCGATGCTCATCTTGACAGCTCCCTGGTCTTGCGAAAGTGCCGCCACGCGGCCGGCACCCATGTCTCCAAGGTAGGTCAGGCCGGTGCGGCGCGCATCCTTCACCTGCAGGGGGTGCGCGCATCGGCCGCCCCTTGGACTAGGGACGCCGCGCCGCCGCTGGTGCAGGGGGGCCGGCCGCGTTACGCTGTGCCTTGACCCGACAAGGAGCAGCGCATGAGCGGCACGAAGATCCTGGTGGCCCAAGGCGGCGGCCCCACGGCGGTGATCAACCAGAGCCTGGTGGGCGTGGTGCTGGAAGCCCGCCGCCACCGCGGCATAGCCCGGGTGTACGGCGCGCGCCACGGCGTGCGCGGCATCGTCAACGAAGACTTCGTCGACCTGACACAGGAAACCAGCCACAACCTCGAACTGGTGGCCACCACACCAGCCTCGGCCCTGGGCAGCACACGCGACAAACCCGACCTGGCCTACTGCCAGGAGATCTTCAAGGTGCTGCAGGCCCACGGCATCGGTCACTTCTTCTACATCGGCGGCAACGACTCCAGCGACACCGTGCGCATCGTGGCCCAGGAAGCGCGCGCGGCGGGCTACCCGCTGCGCTGCATCCACATCCCGAAAACCATCGACAACGACCTGGTGGGCAACGACCACACGCCCGGCTTCCCGTCGGCCGCGCGTTTCGTGGCCCAGGCCTTCGCCGGCGCCAACCTGGACAACGCCGCCCTGCCCGGCGTGTACGTGGCGGTGGTGATGGGCCGCCACGCCGGCTTCCTGACCGCCGCCAGCGCCCTGGGCAAGAAATTCCCCGACGACGGCCCGCACCTCATCTACGTGCCCGAACGGCCGTTCGAGATCCCGAAGTTCCTGGCCGAGGTGAAGGCCATGAACGAGCGCCACGGGCGCTGCGTGATCGCGGTGTCCGAGGGCATCCACGACGGCTCGGGCCGGCCCATCGCGGCCCAGCTGGCCAAGGACCTGGAGCACGACGCCCACGGCAACGTGCAGCTGTCGGGCAGCGGCGCGCTGGCCGACCTGCTGTGCGAGGAGATCAAGGCCCAGCTGAAGATCAAGCGCGTTCGCGGCGACACCTTTGGCTATGTGCAGCGCAGCTTCATCGGCTGCGTCAGCGACGTGGACGCCCGCGAGGCGCGCGAAGTGGGCGAAAAGGCCGTGCAGTACGCGATGTGGGGCGACACCGACGGGTCGGTGGCCATCAAGCGCACCGGTTTCTACAGCGTGGACTACGAATTGCTGCCGCTGGAAGCGGTGGCCGGCAAGACCCGGGTGATGGACGACGCCTTCATCAGCGCGTCCGGCACCGACGTCACCGACGCCTTCCGCCTGTACCTGCGCCCGCTGCTGGGCTCGGGCCTGCCCGACGCCTTCCGGCTGCGCCCGGCGCCGGTGCCCAAGGTGCTGCGGCCGAAAGACTGAACGGCGGGCGGCGTACCCGCCCGTTCGGCCCATTCTTAAGACGGTTACTTGGCGCATTGGCTTAAGGCGGTTACCGAAAATCAAGCCGTCTTTCCGTGGCGCGCAGATTGCTTGCATGAGCCTGATTCCAAGCAGGAGAGGTCCCCATGCAGAACAAGAATGCGCTTCGATCCCGTCTGGCCGCCCACCTGGGGGCGCTGGCCTGCCTGATCGGCGCCGTGGCGCCGGCCCTCGCCGCAGGCGACCTGCCCACCCGGTTCGACAACCGCGGCAGCATCGCCAACACGCGACACAACCTCACCCAGCGCCAGGCCACGGGCGGTCCGAACGGCATCACCATGGATTCCTCGCGCAACAACTACGGCGAGGTCTGCGTCTACTGCCACACGCCCCACGGGTCGAACTCGAACGTGGCCCTGCCGCTGTGGAACCGCACGATCAAGGCCACCACCTACACCACCTACGCCGCGCTGGGCACCAGCACGCTGACCCAGACGGTCACCCAACCGGGCGCCAACAGCCTGTCCTGCCTGAGCTGCCACGACGGCCAGGTGGCCATCGACTCCGTGATCAACATGCCCGGCTCGGGCCGCTACCTGGCAGCGCAGGCCACCTCGCAGAACAACACCTTCCTGAACGCCTGGGCCAACCCCAGCGGCTTGAACGCCGGGGCCCACGGTTCGCTGGATCCCAACCCGGCCGGCGCCACCAGCTGCCTGTCCTGCCACTCGCCCTCGGGTGGCCTGCCTGGCGCCACGGCCACCGACTTCACCGTCTTCGCCATCGGCCAGGACCTGCGCAACGACCACCCGGTGGGCGTGCAATTCCCGTCCTCCGGCCCGGGCGTGGACTTCAACCAGCCCGCCGCCACGCGCACCGGCATGCGCTGGTTCGACACCAACGGCAACGGCTTCCCCGACACCCGCGAAGTGCGCCTGTACGACACCGGCGAAGGCTTCGAGGTGGAATGCGCCTCCTGCCATGACCCCCATGGCGTGCCCTCTGGCGCCGCCGGCAGCACCTTCAACCCCACCTTCCTGCGCGTGAACAACGCCGGCAGCGCGCTCTGCCTGACCTGTCACGCCAAGTGAGCGGCAGCCTTCCCGGTTTCGGGAATGGGAGTGTGTTTGTCTTTGCGATGGGAATCCGAGGGGCCGCCCACTCGGGTTTCCCCTGGGTTGAGCGCCGGGCGAGCGGCATGCGGCTTGCTGTCAGGAGGCCTCGGTTCATAGACCGATGTCCCACCCTTACCAGCAGGAGTTCCCCAAGCATGAGCAAGACCCTCACCCTGGCCACCACCCTGGCCGCCCTGGTTGCGGCCACGCCCGCCCTGGCCGCCGACGGCAAGGCCGTTTATGAAGCCACCTGCGTGGCCTGCCACGCCAGCGGCGTGGCCAACGCGCCCAAGCTGGGCGACAAGGCCGCCTGGGGCCCGCGCGTGGCCACCGGCAAGGACGCCTTGCTGAAGTCGGTGCTCACCGGCAAGGGCGCCATGCCGCCCAAGGCCGGCAATGCCAAGCTGAGCGATGACGACATCAAGGCCGCCATCGACTTCATGCTGGCCAGCGTGAAGTAAGGCCGGCGCCGCTCAGCGGCTGGCCGCCGCCGCGGCCTGCTTCACCAGGTCGCGGGCTTCGGCCTCGCCCACGCGGCGCAGCACTTCCACCTTGTTGAACAGCTGGTCCACCACGTAGACGCGGCCGGTTTCGTCCACGGCCACGCCATGCGGCAGGCCATAGCGTCCCGGGGCGTCACGCCGGGACCCGCTGCCCAGCGCGATGAGCAGTTCACCCTGCGGGTTGAACACCTGCACATTGCCGAAGGAGCCGTCGCTGACGTAGAGCCGCCCGTCGCCGTCGCAGGCCAGGCCGCGCGGCCTGGCAAATTGGCCGATGCCGGTGCCGGCATTGCCGAAGGCGCGCAGGTACTTGCCGTCGGGGTCGAAGGCCTGCACGCGGAAGTTGCCGGCGTCCAGCACCCACAGGGTGCCGTCAGGGGCCACCGCGGCCTGCACCGGGATGTTGAACTGCCCGGGCTCGCTGCCGCGCTTGCCGATCTGGCGCAACATCGCCCCCTGGCCATCGTAGGCCAGCACACGGTGGTCGTCGCTGTCGTTGTCGCTGCGGTCCACCAGGTACACGCGCTTGCCGTCGGGTGACACCGCCACGCCGGTGGGCCGCTTCAGCTCTTCGGGCTGCCCCACATTGCGCAGGAACAGGCCCAGCGCGTCGTACACCAGCACCTTGCGCAGCGTGGCATCGGCCACGTAGAGGTTGCCCTGGGCGTCCAGCGCCATGGCGCTGGGCTTGACCAGGGTGCCCGGTGCACGCAGACCCATCAGGAACACCTTGCGCCGCGGCACGTCGAACACCACCACGTGGCGGCGCACGCTGTCGGCCACGTAGATGCGCCCGGCCCGCGCGGCCACGGCCACGGGCTTCTCGAAGGCCCGCTCGGTGGGCAGGCGCTCGCCGGTCAGCAGGCGGCGCTGGCGGCCTTCTTCGCTGTCCTCGAAGATGTCGGCCGCCGAGCGCAGGTCGGTTTCCCAGGCAAAGCGGGGCAACTCGGGCGGGCGCGGCCACAGGCGATCGCCCAGGTCGTCCTCGCCGGGCTTTTCCGGCGGCCCGGCACAGCCGACGGCCACCAGGGCGGCCGTCAGCACACAGGCGCGCCGGGTGACCACGGGGTGCCGGCGCATCACAGCCCCTGCACCGGGTGGAAGGCGCGGTGGATGTAGGCCACCACCGCGTCGATGTCGGCCGGTGCCAGCACGTGCTTCCAGCCCGGCATGGAGGTGCCGTCCAGCCCGTTGGCGATCACCCCCTGCAGGCGTTCGCGGCTCATGCCGCGCATGGCCTGCGGGTCGGTCAGGTCCCGCGGATGCGGTTCCAGGAAGCGGCCGATCCAGCTCTTGGCGGTACCGTCGGCGGCATGGCAGAAGGCGCAGTTGGCCTGGAACAGGTGCTCACCCCGGCGCTCCTGCGCGCTGGGCCGCTGCAACACAGGCTTGCGGTCGTGCACTTTGTAGGTTTGCGCCACATCGGCCGGCAGGACGGCGGGCAGTTGGGGCGCCCGCGCCGCGGCGGGCGGCGTGGCCGCCGCGGTCTGGGCGTCGCGCTGCCGCCCTTCGTCCGGATGGCCCGAGGGCAGCACCGCGCCCGGCTGGTCCCAGCTGCCATTGGGACGGTGGTGGCAACTGGTGCAGTAGGCGTCGCGGGGGTAGCTCAGGGCGCGCGTTTCCCACACCGCGCCGGGCTGCTGAACCCGGCCGTGGTCATGGCAGGTGATGCAGGTGCTCATGAACAGGCGCTTGCCACGCTGCTGCTCGGGGCTGAGCGTCTCCCACGGCGCGTCCACCGCGATCTGCCCGCGCGCAAAGGCAAAGGCGTCGGCATGGCGCTCGTGGTCCGGCCAGCCGTTTTCCGGCGTGTGGTAGCGCGTGTTCTCGCGCCGCGATTCGATGAATTCCTTCTGCACGAAGGCCGCCACCGCCGCCACTTCATGGGGCTGCAGGATGCCGGCGAAGCCCTTCATGGCCGTGCCCGGCTTGCCGTGGGTGATGACCTGCTGCATGGTGTCCTGCGTCAGGCTGCCCGGCGCCACCTGGGTGAAGTCGCGCGGCTTGGGCGTCAGGTAGGTGGCCGCCAGCGTGCGTGCGTCGCCCGAATAGCCGTGGCAGAAGTAGCAGCGGAAGTTCCAGATCTTGCGGCCCAGTTCATGCCCGGCCGCGGCATCCACCGCCGAGGCGGCCGGGGAGGCGGGTGCGGGCGCCGCCGAAACGGCCGCAACGGCCGCCGGGGCCGCCGGGGCCGCCTGGTCCTGGCGGGTGCAGGCCGAGACCCAAAGCGCCAGCCCCCCCACCACCAGCAGCGCCAGCCGGCGCCGCCACGTCCTGCTCATGGCTTGCGCGCCGCGGCCTTGACGGTGCCCGGCGCCATGAAGGCCTGGAACACGTACTCGCTGACATTGGCGATCTGCTGGGGGTCCAGCACCTTGTCCCAGGCCGGCATCTCGGAGCCCAGGCTGCCCGCCGAGACGGCGGCAAAAAGCGCCGGCCGGTTGAAGGTGGCGCGCGCCTCGGGCGCGATGAAAACGCGCGGCTTGGGGTTGATGAAGTAGGCCCGCGGGCCCTTGCCGTCGCCCTTCACGCCGTGGCAGGTGGCGCAGTTGGCGTCGTAGAACTTCTTGCCGGCCGTGGCGTCGCCCACCAGGCCCTTGGGCATGGGCAGGCTCATGTCGGCCTGCACCTTGGCCAGGGGCGGGCTCGGAGGGGCCGCAGGCGCCGGGGCCGGGGCGACCGCGTGCGGCGATGCTGCCGCCGCCGCGCCGGCCTCGCCCGTGGGCGCACCGTGGGCATGGGTGCCCGAGATGCCGGCCTCGCGGCCCACGCCCATGAAGGCGCCGCGCACGTAGTCCACCACCGCTTCGATGTCGGCCTGCGACAGCCGCGGCGCGTAGGCCGACATCGCGGTGCCGGGGCGCCCACCGGCCACGGCGATGAGCATCTTCTCGCGCGTGAGTTCGGCACCCGCCGCGGTGAAGTCGCGCGGCGCAGGCTTCAGGTTGGCGCTGGCCCACACCGAACCGCCCCCCCGGTCGCCGTGGCACACCGAGCAGATGCGCGCATACAGCTGCCGCCCGCGGCTGGAGTCGGCCATGGTGGCCGGGCGCATGAAGGTGTCACGCACATAGTCCACCACCGCTTCGATCTGCTTGTCGCTGAGCTGTGCACCCCAACCCACCATCGCGGTGCCGGGCACGCCGCCCTTCACCGCGGCGATCATGCGCGCTCGCGTCAACTCGGTGGTGGCCAGCGGGGTGGTGAAGTCGCGCGGCGGCGGCTTCAGGCTGCCCTTGGCGCGGCTGTCGCCGTCACCGCGATCGCCATGGCACACCGAGCAGTAGTTGTGGTACAGCGCCGAAGGCGGGGAATTGGCATCGGTCGGGTGGGCCGACCACGCCGCCGGGGCGAAGAACAAGCACCACAACAGCAACGCCCGGGTGATGACCCGCATCACTTCTCCTCAAATTGACAATCAGGGCCGAAGGTGCAAGTTCGGTGCCACGACCAATGGCATGCGTCTTGCCTTTTCACCCCATTCTGGCGCCGAATGCCCTGCTCGTCCCGAGGGGCCCGCGCGCCTGCTGCGCCAGGCCGATGCACGCTTCCCCCTCACTGCCACACGCCATGAACCCTGAACGTCGCCTGTTGCTGACGCTGGCCGCCGGGGCTGGCGCAGCCTACCTGTCCGGTTGTGCCGAAGCACCCAGCGCACCGACCAAGCCGATCGAGATCCCGGTCTACCCGCCGCCGCCCGAGAAGCCGCGCTTCATCTGGGAACGCACCCTGCGCAGCAGCGCCGATGTGCTGCCCGACGACAACGACGGCTCGCTGCGCCGCCTGGTGACCGGTGAAGTGCGCAGCGGCGAAGGCCTGGGCAAGCCCTATGGCGTGGCGGCGCGTGCCGGGCGCATCTACATCGGCGACACCGTGGGCCGCATGGTGGTGCTGTACGACCTGCAGCAGCGGCGCTACAAGCGCATCGGCACCGAAGAGCCCGGCGCCCTGCGCATGCCCTTCGGCCTGGACCTGGACAGCGCGGGCAACCTGTACGTGGTGGACGGCTCGGCCAAGCGGGTGCAGGTCTATGACGGCGAAGGCAAGCACCTGCGCACCCTGGGCGCCGACATCAAATGGAGCCGTCCCGCCGGCATGGCGCTGGACGACGCAAGACGCCGCATCTATGTGGTGGATGCCGGCGGCGTGGACAAGCCGGACCACAAGGTCTGGGCGCTGGACATGGACAGCGGCAAGCTGCTGTTCGACTTCGGCCAGCGCGGCAGCGCACCGGGCGAGCTGAACCTGCCGCGCGACGCCGCGGTGAACGCGGCCGGCGAGGTGCTGGTGGTGGACGGCGGCAACTTCCGGGTGCA
This sequence comes from Burkholderiales bacterium JOSHI_001, assembly GCA_000244995.1. NCBI lineage: Bacteria > Pseudomonadati > Pseudomonadota > Betaproteobacteria > Burkholderiales > Burkholderiales bacterium JOSHI_001. The sequence continues at coordinate 4,643,927 of CM001438.1, forward strand.
GGTGTTCAGCGCCGAAGGCAAGTTCCTGCGCGGCTTCGGCGCCGTGGGGCGCCAGTCCGGGCAGTTCTCCCGGCCCAAGGAAATTGCGCTGGACCGCCAGGGCAACGCCTACATCGTGGACACCGCTTTCGGCAACTTCCAGATCTTCGACCCCGAGGGCCGGCTGCTCCTGGACGTGGGCACCCGCGCACCCGCCGACGGGCCAGCCAAGTTCATGCTGCCGTCGGGCATCGCGGTGGACCTGGACGGGCGCATTTACATGGTGGACCAGTTCTTCCGCAAGGTGGAGGTCTTCCGCCCCGCCGACCTGGCCGCCGGCGCCGCCTACGGCGTGGCCGCCGCCAAGTGATCCACGCTTTGGGAATGCTTCCGACGGCCCGTTCCCGCTTTCGGGAAGTCGCAGCTTAAGGATTGATCGCAGTCAAGCCAAACCAGACCGATTCGGCCTTGTTCCCCAACACGGACCAATGGCGACAGTGGCACAGAAACTGCTGCTATTGCCCTCCAAGCGGTTGGGCGGTTTCCAAACAGGCCGCTACAGCCGTGAAAGCGGCGCTTAAACGATACGGAGATCATTCATGGGCACATTCAAGCTTTGGGATCGCGCAAGCGCCAGCCGTTCCGGCCTGGCCGCTTTGGCAGCGGGATTGGTGGTGGCGGTATCCGGCCTGAGCTTCAGCTCGGACGTGGCCGCCCAGGCCGCGGGCGGCGGCATCACCAACACGAAACACAACCTGGGCACCACGCCCGGCGGTACCGGTGTCAACAAGTTCAGTGGCACCGCTGAAATCTGCGTGTTCTGCCACACGCCTCACGGTGCCGACACCAGCGCGTCGGTCCCGCTGTGGAACCGCACCCTGCCGGCTCCGGGTACGTTCACCACCTATGACAGCCTGGGCACGTCCACCCTGGACGGCAAGATCGCACCGGTGGGTTCGGTGTCCATCGCCTGCCTGTCCTGCCACGACGGTGTCACGTCCATGAGCGCCGTGATCAACGCACCGGGCTCCGGCCTGACCGGCGACGCCGCCTGGCAAGCCGGCACCTGGACGGGTGCCAACCAGGTCAACGGCGCCATCGCGCCGGGGCTGATCACCAACATCGGCAAGGACCTGAAGAACGACCACCCGATCGGCATCCAGTACGGCGGCGGTGGCATCACCGACACGTCGCCCACGGCTGCCACCCGCGACCCGGACTTCAAGACCGCCTCCAGTGCCGTGATCGGCGCCAACCGCGTGTGGTGGGTCGACACCGAAGCCGCCCCGAACAACACCCGTCAGAAGACCGACATGCTGCTGTACACCCGTGCAGCCGGTGCGGGTTCAGGCTACACCGGCCAGTCCGAGCCGGAACCCTTCGTGGAATGCGCCAGCTGCCACGATCCGCACACCACCAACTCCACCTTCCTGCGCATTTCCAACGCGGGCAGCGCGGTGTGCCTGGCTTGCCACACGAAGTGATGGCTTGACGCCTGGCAAGGCACTTGCAATGAAGCGGGGGACGCCACAAGCGTCCCCCGCTTTTTTTCCGCAAACGAGACCCGATCGAAAGCCTGCCATGCACGCCAACCCGTCCCAAAGCTTTCGCACGCCGACCGGCCCCAGGCGCTGGACCGGCTGGGGGGGGCTTTTGCTCGCACTGGGTTGGGCGGCGCTGTTCGTGGCCGAGGCGCGGGCTGCCGAGCCTGCTGAGGTGTTTGCCACCGTGGGCGACACGGTCGTGCTGCAGAAGGACTTCGACGCCGCCTTCGCCACCGCCGCGCGCAACAAGTTCTACCACGGCAAGCCGCCCGAGGGCGAAGTGGCCCGGCTGCAGCGCGAAGTGGCCGACAACCTGATCAATGACATCCTGCTGGCCAAGGAGGCCAAGCGCCGCAAGCTGCAACCCGACCATGCTGCGGTGCAAAAGGAAATCGACGTCTACGAGCAGCGCTACAAGGACAGCGCCATGTGGCAGCAGAACAAGGCCAAGCTGCTGCCCCCGCTGCGCGCCAAGCTGGAAGACAACACCCTGCTGGAACAGCTCAAGACCAGCGCGCGCAACGTGGGCCCGGCCACCGACGCCCAGGTGCAGGCCTATTACGAGCAGAACAAGGACAAGTTCACCGAACCGGAACAGGTGAAGGTGTCGATGATCCTGCTGAAGGTGGACCCGGCATCGCCCCAGGCCAAATGGGACGGGGCGCTGGAAGAAGGCGCCGCCATCGTCAAGCGCCTGCGCAATGGCGCCGACTTCGCGCAACTGGCCCACCTGCATTCCGGCGACGCGTCCGCGGCCAAGGGCGGCCAGTTCGACTACCTGCACCGCGGCATGCTGCCCGACGCGGCCCAGGCCGCCGTGGACAAGCTGCAGCCCGGCACCATCAGCGACGCGGTGGCCCTGCTCGAAGGCGTGGCCATCTTCCGGCTGGACGACCGCAAGCCGGCCAAGCTGAACCCCCTGTCCGCCGTGCGCCAGCGCGCCCAGGACCTGCTGCAGCGCGAGCGCGGCGACCAGGCCTGGGCGGCCCTGCTGGCCCAACTGCGCGAACAGACCCCCACCAAGGTCAACGACACCAAGCTGCTGCCGCTGGCCGCCGCGCCTGCGCCCGCCGTCGGTCAGGCCAAGGCCTCGACGGTGAAGTAGGGCCAGCCTCGTGCGGCGGAACCGGTTCGGGTTGCTGCTGTGCTGCGTCACGTCGCTCGCCTGGGCCCAGGATGGGCCACCTGGCGCAACATCGCCCTGGCCGTCGGCGGCCGACCCAACACCCGCCGCGGCCCCAGCCGCACCTGCGACAGCTGCGGCACCCGCGGCCGCGGCGCCTGCCGCGGCAGGTTCGGGCCTGCGTTGGCGGCTGCCACCTCTGGCCTGGGGCGGGTCCGTGGCGCTTGACCAGCGCAATGAACAGTCCGAAGACTCGCCGCGCCGCAGCAACCGCCTGTTGACGCTGAACCTCGCTGCCATGAGCTACATCTACCAGCCCTGGCTGGCCACGGTGACCGGGCAGGTGGGGTTTTCGCAATCGCACAACGCCAGCCCGGCCACACCGGCCACCACCGACCAGTTCATCACCGGCGGCGTGCGCGTGAACGTGTTCCCCCGCAGCCGCTTCCCCGCCGAGGTCCGCTACGAAGTGGCCGACAGCCGCACCGACGCCAGCCTGGGCGGCAACGCCGACTACAGCTCGCGCACCTTTGCGCTGAGCCAGCGCTACCGGCCGGCCAACGGTGAATTCAACGTCAGCGCCAGCTACGAACGCCGCGCGCAGGAGGGCGCTTCGTTCGGCGAAGACCTGCAGCAGTCCTTGCTGGGTGACTTTTCCGCGCGCTGGAAACGCCAGGCCCTGATGGTGAACCTGACCCACACCCTCAACGAACGCCGCCGCACGGCCGAGGAAAGCGACTTCACCACCTTGTCCGGGCGCCACACCTATTCGCCCGACGACGCGCTGACGGTGGAGTCGGGCGTGAACTGGGCCCACTCGGCCGACAAGCTGGTGGACAGCGACAACAAGGTGACGCTGGCGCAATGGTCCACCGTGGCGGTGTGGCGGCCCCAGGACAAGCCCTACACGGTGAATGCCAGCGTGCGCGCGCTGGTGATGAACGGCGGCGTGGGCGGCGACACCGAGAACTACTCGGTCAGCCTGGGCGGCACCTATGAATTCACCCCCAACCTGCGCCTGGGCGCCAGCGGCACCTTCACGCGCCTGAACGGTGAATCGCAGGGCTCCTGGGTCGGCAACATGAACGCCAACTACCAGGGGCCGACCCAGCAACTGGGCGACTGGAGCTACGACTGGTACACCGGCGCGGCCCTCAGCGGCACGCGCAACGGCAGCAGTTCCGACGAGTCCCTCTCCACCCAACTCGGCCACAACGCGTCGCGCGTGTGGCGCGACGGCGGCGGCAACAGCCTGTCCCTGTCGCTGGGGCAGACGCTGAGCCTGGGCTACTCGCACGGCGCCGGCGGCGACAGAGGGGTCACCCAGGGCACCGCGCTGGACCGTGGGCTGTCGCGCACCCTGCTGCATTCGGCCTCGGCCACCTGGAACCGCGGCAGCACCGAAGGCAGCGCCTTCGCCCGCTTGTCCGTGTCCGACGCCCGCCAACTGGACGGCGAACAATCGCGCTTCCAGCTCATCAACTTCCAGCTGTCAGGCAACCTGGAGATCGACCGCTACAGCAACTGGTCGGGCGACCTGAGCGTGCAGCGCGTCTTCCAGCGCTCGGTCACGGTCACGCCGCTGCCGGACGACCCCCTGGGCTTCGACCGCCAGATCGCGCACAGCGCCAGCGGCGAGGTCAGCTACCGCCACAACCGGGCCTTCGGCGTGCCGCGGCTGCGCTTCGTCACACGCCTGCGGGTGTCGGGCGACCGGCAGAGCCTGCGCTCCGCGCTGGCGTCCATCAGCGACCGCGAAACCCTGAGCTGGGAAAACCGCCTGGACTACCAGGTCGGCCGCCTGGAAAGCGGCGTGCTGATGCGATTTGGCGAAAGCGACGGCGCTTGGCGCCGAACCCTGACGCTGCGGGTACAACGTAATTTCGGCGAATGACGCACGCCGCAGAATTTGCATCTTCATCGACAGCCTTCAAGAACACACCGGAGACGATTTCATGGTCCCGACATTCCCGAGACGGTTCCTGCGCACCCTGATGCTGGCCGCACTGGCCCTGGCCGCCTGGGCCCTGGGCCCGGCGCTCTCGCCGGCCCATGCCGAATACGGCGACGTGGTCATCAACAACTACTCCGACGCCGCGGGCATGCGCCCGGTGGTGTTCCCGCACTGGTTCCACCGCATCCGCTACCGCTGCAAGGTGTGCCACGCCGACCTGGGCTTCAAGTTCAAGGCCGGTGGCAATGAGATCAACATGGTGAAGATCATCGACGGCCAGTTCTGCGGGGCCTGCCACAACGGCGACGTGGCCTGGTCGGTGGAAAACTGCAACATGTGCCACAGTGCCAAGCCCAACACCCCGACCCAGGTGCACGAGAGCACGGTGCATGCACTGGTGCTCAAGGGCGGCGCCCCGGCACCGGCCGCGGCCCAACCTGCTGCAGCGGCAGCGCCTGCGGCCGCGCCCGCAGCGCCCGCCAAGAAGTGAGGCCCGCCATGCGCAAGCACTTCATCGCGTTGACCGGCGCCGCGCTGACCGCGCTGGCCCTGGCCCCCTTGGCCCTGACCGCCCACGCGGCCGAGGACCCGCAGGGCAAGGCCACCTACGAAGGCGGCTGCATCGCCTGCCACGCCTCGGGCGTGGCGGGTGCGCCCAAGGTGGGCGACGCCGCGGCCTGGGCGCCTCGCATCAAGGCCGGCCTGCCCGCGCTGTACACCAGCGCCCTGAAGGGCAAGGGTGCCATGCCGGCCAAGGGCGGCAACACCAGCCTGGCCGACGCCGCGGTGCAGGCCGCGGTGCGCCACATGGTGTCGCTGTCCGACGGCAGCGCGCCGGCTCCGGCCGCCGCGGCGGCACCGGCCGCGGCGGCCGCTCCGGTGGCCGCGGCCAACACCGCCAACACCTTCAACCGCCTGCTGCGCGCGCCAGGCAAGCGCAACCTGCCACCCACCGAGGACACCATCCACGACCCCGAAAACGACGGCACCCAGGCGCTGCAACCGCCGCTGACCGCCTTCAACGGCCTGCCGCGCAGCAACGCCGGCAACCGCATCGACTGGGTGAAGGCCCTGGGCGAAACCAAGATCGCCCCGCGCGCCGACCGGCTGGACCCGGCCGTGGCCCCGATGGTGATGGACCTGAACATCGTGCGTGAAGTCAAAGGCTCCATGCCCGACGTGGTCTACCCGCACAAGCAGCACACCGAATGGCTGGACTGCAGCAACTGCCACCCGGCCATCTTCATCCCGCAAAAGGGCGCCAACCAGATCAGCATGGCGTCCATCCTGCTGGGCCAGAAGTGCGGCGTGTGCCATGGCAAGGTGGCCTTCCCGGTGTCGGAATGCCGGCTGTGCCACAGCAAGCCCAAGGCCACGGCCACGGCCGCCGCGGCGGCGTCCGCGCCGAACTGAGGCCCCCGCCCCACGAGCGGCCCCGAAAGGAGACAAGCATGAAAACACCTTCCCTGCTCTGCGGCCTGGCCTTGGCGGCGGGCCTGACGCTGTGCGCGCCGCTGGCGGCCCAGACGGCCCCCGGCACCCCCCGCGCCGAGGTCTCCGCCAAAGCGGTCGAGCAGAAGGCGCAGATGGTGGACCGGCTGATCTTCAATTCACCGGTGGCCGCGCGCGTGGGCAGCAGCAAGAACGACGAAGCCCGGCGCCATTTCAACAACGCCCGCGAGTACTACACGCACGGCAAGGCCCTGGCCGGCAGCGGCCAGTTGCGCGGTGCCGACCTGCTGCTGAACGAGGCCATCTGGGAACTGAGCCGGGCCCAGACCCTGGTGCCCGACCAGGCCACGCGCATGGCCGGAGAACGCTCGCGCTACCAGCAACTGAAAGGCAGCGTGGACGCGCTGCTGCGCACCTACGAGCTGGGTGTCACCGGCCCCGGCGCCATCACCCTCTCGGGTGACTCGCCGGCCGAGCGTAACGTCAAGGGCGCCATGGCCCAGGTGGAACAGGCCCGAGTGCTGTCCGAAACCAGCAAGCTGGTGGAAGCCAACAGCGCACTGGAAAAGGCCCTGGCCCTGCTGCTGAAGGACGCGCTCGGGCGCATCGACGGCAAGACGGTGGTGTACGACCGCCGCTTCACCGACGTGAAGCAGGAATTCGCCTACGAGCTGGAACGCCAGCGCAGCTACGACAGCCTGGTGCCGCTGGCGGTGCTGGAGTACCGGCCCAGCAAGGAAGCCGTGGCGCTGATCGACCGCTACGTGCAAAGCAGCCGCAGCCTGCGCGCGAAGGCCGAGGCCCAGGCCGCGGCCAACGACCATGCGCAGGCGGTGCAGACCCTGAACGAGGCCACCGACGCCCTGCAACGGGCCTTGCTCGCCGCCGGCCTGTCGGTGCCGCAGACCATGGCCACGCAATGAGCGCCACCTTCTGGCTGCGATGCGCGCTGGCGGTGGCCCTGCTGGCCAGCCTGCCGGCGTTGGCACCGGCCCAGCCCGCGCCGGGGGCCGGCTCGGCCCCGGCGTCGGCCCCGCCGTCGAACAACCGCGACCAGGTGCAGCGCCGCATCGCCAGCACCGCCACGCTGATCACCACCAGCTCGGGCGCCAAGCAGGTGGAGGCCAGCGCCAAGCCCGAAGCGCTGGCCAAGCTGAAGCTGGCGCGTGAGCAGCACGCGCAGGCCCAGGCCGCCTTCGACGCCGGCGACATGGAAGCCACCAACAAGCTGCTGTACGCGGTGGCCAAGAGCCTGATGGAAGCGGTGGCCAAGGCCTCGCCCGAGCAGATCACCGCGCGCAAGGAACGCACCGACTTCGACGCCCGGCTGGAATCCACCCGCACCCTGCTGGACGCGGCGCGCCGCATTGCCAGTGAAAAGGGCAAGGGCAATGCCGAACTGGTCAAGCGCATCGAAGGCCAGATCGACCAGGCCAACGGCCTGGCCCAGGCCGGCAAGCTGGCCGACGCCCGCGTGGTGCTGGACCAGGCCTACGGCGCCACGCGCGCCGCCGTGGGCGGCCTGCGCAGCGGCGACACGCTGGTGCGTTCACTGAACTTCGCCAACAAGGAAGAAGAGTTCCACTACGAAGTGGACCGCAACGACACCCACCGCATGCTGGTGCAGGTGCTGCTGGCCGACCGCCGCGCCGGCAACACCACCATGGACAGCATGATCAACAAGGCCATGGACGAATCGGCCCAGCTGCGACAGCAGGCCGACGACATGGCCCGCCGCAAGGACTTCGACGCCGGCGTGAAGACGCTGGAAGAATCCACCCGCTCGCTGGTCAAGGCCATCCGGGCCGCCGGTGTCTACATCCCGGGCTGACCACAGCACCCCTGCACGCCCACCCCGACGATGCCGCCCTTCCGATGCCCGTCTCCCCGCCCTTCTCGCCGCTGGTGGCTGGCCGCCGTGCTGCTGCTGCTGGGCCTGGGCGCCTTCGCCGCGTCGCGCTGGAAGCCGCTGGCGCAAGATGGCGTGCACGACCCGGCCAGCCCGGCCGTGGGGGTGCTGCAGGAACCCGCCGAGGCCCTGGCCAGCCTGCCGCCGGACCACGCCGGCAACCTGGTGCTGTGGGTGCGGGCGCTGGACGAAGGCCACATCAACCCGCGCACCAACATCCTGCCCGAAACCAAGGTCAACCTGCGCGAAACCGATGTGCTGCTGAAGAACACCGGCGAGATGCCCATGGTGCGCTTCCCGCACCGCCAGCACACCGCCTGGCTCGATTGCAAGAACTGCCACGACCAGCTGTTCGAGCAGAAGGCCGGGGCCACCAAGATCAACATGTTCGCCATCCTGTCGGGCGAAAAGTGCGGGCTGTGCCATGGCGCGGTGTCCTTCCCGCTCACCGAGTGCCTGCGCTGCCACAGCGTTCAGCGTGGCAGCCCCGAGGCCCAGGCCTTCGGCAGCGGTCTGGTGCTGCAGGCGAAGAAGCCATGAAGGCCTGGGCGCGCACGCTGTTGTGCGCCCTGGCGCTGGCCGCAGCCGGCGACGCCGTGCCCGAGTATGGCGATGTGGTGCTGAACCACCGCGCCGAGAAAGAAGGCGTGCGGCCGGTGGTGTTTCCGCACTGGTTCCACCGCATCCGCTTTCGCTGCAAGGTGTGCCACTCCGAACTGGGTTTCCAGATGCGCGCAGGTTCCAACCAGGTCACCATGGCCGACATCATCGACGGCAAGTTCTGCGGCATGTGCCACAACAACCAGGTGGCCTGGGGCCCGGACCGCTGCGACCTGTGCCACTCCGGCAAGCGCGGCCTGCCGCCCGGCATCGTGGGCGGCGCCGAAACCAAGGGGCCGGGGCGATGGTAGGCCGCACCCCCGTCGACCTGTCTCGCCGCCGCTGGCTGGCGGCCTGCGGCGGCTTGGCTGGCGCGCCGCTGTTGCCCGGCTGCGCCGCGGTGGAAGACATGCCCGCGCCGGCCGCGCTGCTGGGCGGCACCATCCAACCCGCCGGCGGTGGGGCGCCGGTGCCCGGCACCCCGCTGCTCACGCCCTGGCTCACGGTGAACGGCGGCTGGCGCGGCAGCGATGCCACCGCCGCGGCCCTGCCGGCCCCGCCGGTGCCGCTGGCCCGCCTGCAGTTCCAGCAGCCCATGGGTGTGGCCGCCTTCAACGAACGCGTGGTGCTGTACGACGCCGGCCTGCGCCAGTTGCTGCGCTGGGACCGCACGCAGGACCGGCTGATCCCGATGTCCACCCCCGGCAGCGTGGGCGCGCCCATTGCAGCCGACCACGCCATGGGCCTGCAGGTGCTGGCCGACGGCAGCGTGTGGGTGGCCGAGCCGCTGGCCGGCCAAGTGCTGAACATCGACGCGCAGGGCCGCGTGCGCCGCACCCTGCGCGACACCGCCCGGGCCTCGCGCCCGGTGGCGGTGGTGCAGCTGCCCGGCTCGCTGGACGTGTATGTGGGCGACAGCACCGAGGCCCTGGTCACCGTGTTCACCACCAACGGCCGCGCGCTCACGCGCGTAGGCGGCGGGGTGCTGCAAAGCATCTCGGCGATGGCCGCCGGGCCGCAGGGCCTGGTGGTGCTGGACCGGCTGGCGCAGCAGGTGCTGGTGTTCGACCGCGGCGGCCGGGTGCTGCAGACCTTTGGCGACGACAGCCTGCTGCAGCCGCGCGCCCTGGCGGTGGACCTGCACGGCCGCGTCTACGTGGGCGACGACGGCGACCAGCGCATCAAGGCCTTCTCGGCTGACGGCGAACGGCTGGCCCTGGTGGGCGGCAGCGGCAATGCGCCGGGCCGTTTCGGTCGCATCGACGCGATGTGCGCCGACGGCGCACAGCTGTACGTGGCCGACAGCCGCAACGCGCGGCTGGCGGTGATGCTGATCGCGCCGCCTTCGCTGGGGGTCGGGCGATGACGGGCTGGCTGCTGCGCGCCTTGGCCCTCGTGGCGTGCCTGGTGCTGGCCGGCTGCGCCGCCGGCCCCACGGTGATGCGCATGGACGCCGCGGGCGAGGACGCCGGCAGCAACGGCCGGGTCTGGCCCGCGCCGCAAACCCTGGAAGTGCCACGCTACCGCTACATCGGCCAGCTCACCGGCGAGGCGAACTTCCAGCTGGCCGTCCGTGATGGCGCCGGCAGCGGCCTGCGCAAGGCCTGGTCCTGGCTGGTGGGCCTGACCGAGCGCGAGCCGGCCTCGGTGGTGCTGCAGCGCCCCCAGACCGGCATGGTGGACGCCCGTGGCCGCGTGCTGGTCACCGATGTCAGCCGCGGCGCGGTGTTCGTCTTCGACGAGGCCCAGGGCAAGCTGGCGGTGTGGGAACAGGCCAGCCCCACGCAGCGTTTTGTCGCCCCGGTGGGCATTGCCGCCGGCCCCGACGGCCAGGTGTATGTGGCCGATGCCGAACTGGGCCGGGTGTTCCGCCTGGGCCCCGAAGGCCAGCCCCTGGGTGCCCTGGGCGCCGGCCTGCTGCAGCGGCCCACGGGTCTGGCGCGCGACCCGCTGCAGCAAAGGCTGTTCGTGGCCGACACCCGCGCCCACGACATCAAGGTCTTCGACGATGCCGGCCGGCTGATCGACACCTGGGGCCAGAAGGGCGACAACGGCAACGAGCCGCCCGGGGGATCGCATGGCGACCTGAACGCGCCCACCCACCTCACCTTTTCCCAGGGCGTGCTGTATGTGGCCGACACCATGAACGCACGCATCGTGGCCTTCGACGAAGCCGGCGTGCCGCAGCGCCAGTTCGGCAAGCGCGGCCTGTACGTGGGCAACCTGGTGCGACCCAAGGGCGTGGCCGCCGACGACGAGGGCAATGTCTACGTGGTGGAATCCATGCACGACAACCTGCTGGTCTTCGACAACCAGGCACAGTTGCTGCTGTCCATCGGTGGCACCGGCAGCGACGTGGGCAAGTTCTACCTGCCCGCCGGTGTGTGGGTGGACGGCAAAAACCGCGTCTTCGTGGCCGACATGTTCAACGGCCGGGTGGTGGTGTTTCAGTTCCTGGGGGGTGGTTGATGCGCTGGTTCGCATCCATGGGAATGGTCTTGGCCTTGGCGGCCGGCCTGCTGTTCACACAGGTGGACGGCGTGCGCGCGGCCAAGGTGCCTGATGTCGCCAACACCAAGCACAACCTGTCGGTCACCGGCCCGGGCACGCTGAAGGCCAGCACCGAAACCCAGATCTGCGTGTTCTGCCACACGCCCCACGCGGCCGAGAACATCCCGGCCGCGCCGCTGTGGAACCGCAAGCTCTCGGGCGCCACCTACACCACCTACACCTCCAGTTCCATCGAGGCCAACGCAGCCGAACTGGCCGCCGGCCCGGGCGGCACCAGCAAGCTGTGCCTCAGCTGCCACGACGGCACCATGGCCATCGGCAACGTGAACGTGCTCAATGGCCGCGCCGACCAGAGCATCACACTGGGCGGCACCGGCCCCGGCGGCACCATGGCCGTGGGCGCGGGCACGGCCACCGGCTTCACCCGCAACCTGGGCGTGGACCTGACCAACGACCACCCGATCAGCTTCACCTACGACGCCGCGCTGGCCGCCGCCGACGGCGAGCTGCGCACGCCCGACGGCGTGACCGTGGGCACCCGGGTGGCCGGCCAGACCAAGCCCAAGCTGCCGTTGGAAGCCGGCAAGATGCAGTGCAACGCCTGCCACGACCCGCACCTGCGCGAAACCGACCCGGCCAAGGGCCCGGCGAAGTTCCTGCGCGTGAACCGCTTCCAGGAAATTGCGCCCAACGGCGGGCCCTTCAACGAAGCCGCCGACATCGTCTGCCTGGCCTGCCACGACAAGGCCGGCACCACCTGGGCCTTCTCGGCCCACGCCCACCCGCAGGTGGCCGACGAGTTGTACAACCCCAGCGCGGCGGCGCTGCGCGAATTCCCCAGCAACCAGCCGGTGTGGAAGGGCGCCTGCCTGAACTGCCACGACACCCACACCGTGCAGGGCGCACGCCGCCTGCTGCGCGAAGGCACCGACTCCAGCGCCACGCCCAAGAGCGGCGGCAATTCGGCGATCGAGCAGACCTGCTACCAATGCCACAGCAGCATCGCCGAAGGCAGCATCCTCACCAACGTGAGCAATGTGCCCAACATCCGCACCGACTTTTCACTGCCGCGGCGCATGCCCATCACCGATTCCGACCAGGGCGGCACCGAGGTGCATGACATCGGCACCGGCACCGGCACCCAGCGCGGCAAGGACTTCGTCGAATCACCCACCCTGCTGGGCAAGGGCGCATCGCAGAACCGGCACGTGGAGTGCACCGACTGCCACAACCCGCACCGCGTCATCAAGAACCGCAGCTTCGCCGCCAACCCCGCCGTGCCCGACGCCGCCGGCACGCACGACCACAACGCCGGCCACACCAACCTGGCCAGCGGGGTGTTGAAGGGCATCACCGGGGTGGAGCCTGTCTATGCCAGCGCGGCCTTCGGCAGCGTGCCGGTGGGCTTCGATTTCAAGCGCGGCGACGGCGGCGTGAACGCCAACACTGCGGCGGGCAGCACCTGGGTCACGCGCGAGTACCAGGTGTGCCTGAAGTGCCACAGCAACCACGCCTACGACACCCCGCCCGCGCTCGGCAGCAGCGGCGGCGGCACCCCCAGCGGCACCAATGGCCTGACCCAGTTCACCAACCAGGCGATGGAGTTCCAGGCCCCGGCCGGGCACCGTGGCGAGCTCACCACCTTTGACAGCGGTGCTTTCGCCGGCACGCCCCCGGGCCAAAGCTACTCGGTGAACTTCCAGACCAACAACCACCGCGGCTGGCACGTGGTGATCGGCCCCACCGGCCGCACCAACGCCATCCGCGGCACCGTGCCGGGTTCGTTCCAGGCCCCCTGGGGCGGCAACGCCGACGTGGGCACCCAGACCATGTACTGCAGCGACTGCCACGGCAGCAACACCACCGGCAACACCGTGGTGCCCGACGGCGGCGAGAACGGCAACCCCTGGGGCCCGCATGGCAGCACCAACAACTTCATCCTCAAGGGCGAATGGAGTGCCAACACCGGCACCAACGGACGCGACGCGGCCTACACCGCCAACGCGCTGTGCTTCAAGTGCCACACCAACAGCAATTACGCCGACCGCAACGGCCTGGGCGGCATCAGCAACCGCACCACCGGCTTCTACAACAGCAGCCGCGGCAACCTTCACGCTTACCACACCGACAAGATCCAGCACCTGCGCTGCACCTGGTGCCATGTGGCGGTGCCGCACGGCTGGAAGAACAAGGCCCTGCTGGTGAACCTGAACGACGTGGGTCCGGAAGTGGGCCTGCCCGCCGGCACACAGGTGAAGAACAACACCACCACGCCCTACACCAACCCACCCTACTACCTGAACGCGGTGCTGAAGGTGCGCACCTTCGCCACCAGCGGCAACTGGGACCAAAGCAACTGCGGCTCGGTGGGCGCGCCCGGCAATGGCGCGTCCGGACGCGACTGGATGCGCGACTCCAGCGAGAACTGCCAGAACGCGCCATGAAGGACACCCCCCCCGAAGCGCCTGCGGCGCCTCCCCCCAGGGGGCATCGCTGGCGGACCGGCGGAGCCGGATCCGCGGCGATCGCTTGGTTGGTACCGCTGCGTGTCTTGGGTTCGACGCGGCTGACGCCTTGGCTGTTCGGGCTGCTGGCGCTGGCGGTGCTGTTCTCGCATGTGAACGTGCGCCTGCCCGACACCGCGGTGGCAGCGCCGCTGGGCTTGCTGGCGCTTCACCTGGCATCGGCCATGGCGCTGCGGCCCCGCCTGCGTCGCGGTGGGCTGGGGCTGTTCCATGTCTGCCTGCTGGGCTGCCTGGGGCTGCTGGCCTGGGGCCGGCTCACGCATTTCGATGGCCGGGTGGAACTGGCCGAAGGCACGGCCTTCGACGTGGCGGCCGTCATGCCCACCGAGCAGGGCCCCTGGCACGATCGCCAGGCGCTGGCCGCGCTGCAATTCACCCAGGGCCGCTTCGAGGTGAACTACGCCGCCGGCGTGAAGCGCGCCCGCACCCACAGCGAACTGCAACTGGCCGACGGCAGCAGCCAGTCGGTGGGCGACGACCAGGCGCTGAAGCTGGGCGGCTGGCGCTTCTACACCACGCACAACAAGGGCTTTGCGCCCCTGCTCACCTGGCAGGCGCCGGGGCAGGCGGCGCAAAGCGGCCACCTGCACATGCCGGCCTACCCGCTGTTCGACTGGCAGCAACTGCAGGCCTGGACCCCACCCGGCGGGCCGGCCATGAAGCTGTGGGTGCACCCCGACACCCCACTGCCCACCGACCGCGCCTTCACGTTGGCGCCCGGCCGCATGGCGGCCACGCTGGTGCTGGAAGTGGCCAGCCAGCGCCACAGCCTGCGCGCGGGCGAGGCCATCAACGGCCCCTGGGGCCAACTGCGCTTTGAACGCCTGGACGGCTGGATGGGCTACCGCATCCACCGCGACCCCGCCATGCTGCCGCTGCTGGTGCTGGCCCTGGCGGGCGTGCTGGGCCTGGCCTGGCACGTGTGGCCGCGGCTGGCGCGCAACCTGGCGCCGCAGCGGTCGCCTGCGACCCCAGCCGGCCTGGAGCGCTTGGCTTGAACCCTTGGCACCCCCTAGCCCCCGAAGAACTGCCCTGGCTGTGGCTGGGCGTGGCCTTGCTGATGATGGGCGCGGGCCGTGCGGCCTTGGGGCTGCTGGGCGGCCTGCGCGCCAGCGCAGCGCCGGGTCCAGACCTGGAGCCCGCCGCGCGCGGCGGCCTGCGATGGCTGGGCGCGGCCCTGCTGGCGGTGGCCGTGGGCCTGGGGCTGCGCTGGGCGCGCCTGGGCCACGGGCCCTTCATCGACATGTTCGAGATCCTGGCCAGCAGCCTGCTGAGCCTGGGCCTGGTGTTCAGCGTGGGTGCGGTGCTGCGGCCCGAACTGCGCCGCACCGCGCCGCTGGTGCTGCCGCTGCTGGCGCTGATGGGCGCCTGGCTGCTGACCACCAACCCGGCCGACACCCACTTCCCCGCCACCTACGACACCCCGGTGCTGTGGGTGCATGTGCTGCTGGGCAAGGTGTTCCTGGGCTGCGCGCTGCTGGCCACCGGGCTGGCTGGTGTGCTGCTGCTGCGCCGCTGGGCGCTGGGCCGGCGCGCCTTTGCCCGCCTGCCTTCGGATGCCCAACTGGACAGCCTGGCCTGGCAGTGGATGCTGGTGGCGCTGGTGTTCGAAAGCCTGATGCTGATCGCCGGCGCGGTGTGGGCCCAGGACGCCTGGGGTCGCTGGTGGGCCTGGGATCCGCTCGAGACCTGGGCCTTCCTCACCTGGCTGCTGCTGGTGGCTGCGGTGCACACGCGGCTGCGCGGCACGCTGGGACCGCGCGCCGGGGCGGGGCTCATCGTGGCGGTGTTTGTGCTGGCCTTCCTCACCTTCTTCGGCGTGCCCTTCGTCAGCGCGGCGCCGCACAAGGGTGCGGTGTGAAAACCGGCGGCGTGATGGCCCTGCGCGACTGGACCCCGGCGGCACGGCGCGGCCTGGCCCTGGGGCTGCTGGCGCTGGTGGGCCTGCTGGGCAGCATGGCCTGGCAGCGCCACCCGGCGCCGGCCGCACCCGAACCGGTCGCGACCGAAACGTCCATGAAGGACGCCCACGCGCGTGAACTGCGCGAGCAGTTCAACAACGCGACCGGCCTGCTGCAGGCCCGGCGCTACGAAGACGCCGCCCTTGCGCTGCGCCAGGTGCTGGCGCTGGCGCCTCGCCTGCCCGAGGCCCACGCGAACATGGGCTTTGCGCTGCTGGGCATGGGCCATGGCAGCGCGGCGCGGCGCTCGTTTGAACAGGCCATCGACCTGCGGCCCCAGCAGGCCAATGCCTACTGGGGCCTGGCCACGGTGCTGGAGCAACAGGGCGACCTGGAAGGCGCGCTGGGCGCCATGCGCACCTACCTGCACCTGTCCAGCGCCGACGACCTTGCCCGCCGCGCCCGCGCACGCGCCGCGCTCTGGGAATGGGAAACCCGCCTGGGGCGCCACGCCGCCAGCGCGCCTGCACCGCGCTGAACCGGTTCCCGATTTCGAGAACTCGTACGACCTGGCTTCCAAGCTGCGGGAAGCCTGGCACTGCGCCAAGACGTCGCAGCCCCTTACAAGCGGACACCGACTTCAGGGCCGCGTTGGCACAAAGCCTGCGTCCCAGGTGCCGATGCACCCCTCCTTTTCCCAGTCATGATCGCCGAGCTGGGCCACGTTTGTCTGGCCATCGCCCTGGTGTTGTCCTTGTTGCAAGGCGTCATGGGCCTGACCGGTGCATCCCGCGGCACATCGAAGTTGATGCAGGCCAGTGGCTCGGCCGCCCAGGGCCAGGCGGTGTTCGTGGCCCTGGCTTTCGCTGCGCTGGCCTGGCTGCACGCCCAGAACGATTTTTCCGTGTTGGTGGTCAGCCAGCATTCCAACAGCCAATTGCCCCTGGTGTACCGCGTGGCGGCGGTGTGGGGCGGCCACGAAGGCTCCATGCTGCTGTGGGTGCTGATGCTCAACGGCTGGACCGGGGCGGTCACGCTGTTCTCGCGCCGCCTGCCGCTGGAGATCGTCTCGCGCGTGGTCGGTGTGCTGGGCCTGGTGGCGGCGGGCTTCCACGCCTTCTTGCTGTTCACGTCCAACCCCTTCGCGCGCCTGCTGCCCGCGGCGGTGGACGGGCGCGACCTGAACCCGCTGCTGCAGGACCCCGGCATGGCCATTCACCCGCCGCTGCTGTACATGGGCTACGTGGGCTTTTCGGTGGCCTTCGCATTCGCCATCGCGGCGCTGCTGTCGGGCCGGCTGGACGCCGCCTGGGCGCGCTGGTCGCGGCCCTGGACCACGGTGGCCTGGGGCTTTCTCACGCTGGGCATCGCCATCGGCAGCTGGTGGGCCTACTACGAACTGGGCTGGGGCGGCTGGTGGTTCTGGGACCCGGTGGAAAACGCCAGCTTCATGCCCTGGCTGGTGGGCACCGCGTTGATCCATTCCCTGGCCGTCACCGAAAAACGCGGCAGCTTCAAGAGCTGGACGGTGCTGCTGGCCATCTTCGCGTTTTCGCTCTCGCTGCTGGGCACCTTCCTGGTCCGCTCGGGCGTGCTCACCTCCGTGCACGCCTTCGCGGTGGACCCCAAGCGCGGCATCTTCATCCTGGGCTTCCTGGTGGTGGTGGTGGGCGCATCGCTCACGCTGTTCGCCTGGCGCGCGCCCAAGGTGGGCCTGGGCGGCGGCTTCGACACCGTGTCGCGTGAATCGCTGCTGCTGGCCAACAACCTGCTGTTTTCGGTGGCCTGCGCCGCGGTGCTGCTGGGCACCATGTACCCGCTGGTGCTGGACGCCCTGGGCCTGGGCAAGATCTCGGTCGGCCCGCCTTACTTCGAAGCCGTGTTCGCGCCGCTGATGGCGCCGGCTGTCTTCCTGATGGGCCTGGGGCCGCTGGCGCGCTGGAAAAGCGCCAGCCTGCCCGAACTGTCGCGCCGCGTTGCCTGGGCCGCGGGCGTGGGCGTGGCGGCCGCAGTGGCCACCCCCATCGTCACCGGCCACCTGTCGCTGTGGACCTCGCTGGCCATGCTGCTGGCGGCCTGGGTGGTGGCCACGTCGGTGGTGGCGCTGCTGCAGGCCACCCAGAACGCCAACGGCCGCCGCCTGGCCGCGCTGGCCGCCCAGCCGCGCCACTGGTGGGGCATGTGGCTGGCGCACCTGGGGGTGGCGGTGTTCATCGTCGGTGTCGCCGGGGTGAAGAGCTTCGAGCAGGAGAAGACCGTGCGCATGAAGCCCGGCAGCAGCGCCACGCTGGGCAGCTACACCTTCCACTTCGACCGCCTGGGCGAAGTGCAGGGTCCCAACTACCGGGCACTCAAGGCGCAGATCAGTGTGCGCGAAGGGGATCGCATGGTGACCGTGATGGAACCCGAAAAACGCCTGTACAACAGCAGCGGCATGCCCATGACCGAAGCCGCCATCATGGCGCGGCTGTCGGGCGACCTGTACGTGTCCCTGGGCGACTCGGTGGGTGACGACGCCTTCGGCGTGAAGCTGCAGATCAAGCCCCTGGTCAGCTGGATCTGGGGCGGTTGCGTGGTCATGGCGCTGGGCGGGCTGCTGGCCGCCAGCGACCGCCGCTACCGCCTGCGCGAGCGCGCCGCCCGCGGCGCCCCCGCCGGCGGCGCCCCGGCGCTGGGCCCGGTCGCGGAGGCCGCATGATGGCCGCTGCACGCCCCAAGCTGTTTGCCCTGCCCGCGCGCCGGGGCTGGTTTCCGCTGGTGCTGCCGCTGCTGGTGCTGTTGATGGTGGTGGCCATCCTGTGCCGCGAGGCCGCCGCCTGGGTGGCATTGCCCTTCCCGCTGTCCCTGCTCGATCACACGCCCACCGCGTCAGGCCATGCCGCGCCGCCCGCCCCGGACCTGCTGGACCATGCCATGACGGCCTCGGGCCTGCTGGAGCCGGCAACGCTGGCATCCTGGGGCGAGCCGAATGCCTGGTTGGCGCTGCCGGCCGGGCCCTTTCTGGCGCGCTGGCTGGAGCCCGAGCTGCGCGTGATGCTCGGCCTGCGCGGCAAGCTCAGCGGCGGCGGGCCCTTCGTTCTGCCGGGGCCGCTGCTGCTGCAACAAGCCGGCCCTGCGGCCGAGGCCCTGCTGCGGCGCAGCCCGCCGGCCACCACGGTGGCGCAGGCCAAGGGATGAAACGGCTGCGCGCGCCCTGGCTGTGTGTGGTGCTGCTGGCCGCAGCGCTGGGCCTGGCCCAGGCCGAAGAAGCCGCCCCGCTGGCCGCCGACCCGGTGCTGGAAGCGCGCGTGAACAAGCTGTCCGAGGAATTGCGCTGCCTGGTGTGCCAGAACCAGACCATCGCCGACTCGCATGCCGGCCTGGCCAACGACCTGAAGCAGCAAATCCGCGAACAGCTCAAGGCCGGCCGCAACGACCAGCAGGTGCTGGACTTCATGGTCGAGCGTTATGGCGACTTCGTGCTCTACCGCCCGCCGGTCAAGGCCAGCACCACGCTGCTGTGGTTCGGCCCATTCGCCTTGCTGCTGGGGGGCGCCTGGGCGCTGCTGCGGCGCCTGCGCCGCCACCGCAGTGAAGTGGCTGGACAGGGGCTGGACGACCAACAGCGCCAGCGCGCCAGCGCGTTGCTGCAAGCCGGTGGTGAGCCGCGATGATGGCCTTCTGGAGCAGCGTGGCGCTGCTGCTGGCCGGCGCGCTGCTGTTCGTGCTGCCGCCGCTGCTGCGGCGTGAAGGTCCGGGCGAATCCGGCTCGTCGGCCACGCTGGCGGGCAGCCCGGCGCTGTCCCTGGCGCTGCACCGCGAGCGCCAGGCCGAACTGGACGCCGACCTGGCCCGGGGCCAACTCAGCCCGGCCGAACACGCCAGCGAACGCGCCGACCTGCAACGGCGCGTGCTGGAAGACCTGCCCGATGCCGACCCGGCCGCGGGCCTGGCCGCGGCGCCCGCCCTGCCCCGGGCCGTGGCCTGGGCCCCGGCGCTGCTGCTGCCGGCCGCGGCGCTCGGCATCTACCTGCTGCTGGGCCAGCCCGGCAGCGTGAACCCGGCCGCCCCCACCGAAGGCGGCCACGCCCTCACGCCCGAGCAGATGCAGGGCATGGTGGCGCGCCTGGCCGAGCGCCTGAAAACCCAGCCCGACGACGCCGAGGGCTGGCACATGCTGGCGCGCTCCTACACCAGCTTTGGCCGCCTGGCCGACGCCGCCCAGGCCTACGACCGCGCCGCCGCGCTGCAACCCACCAACCCCGACCTGCTGGCCGACTACGCCGACGTGCTGGGCGCGGTGAACGGCCGCAAGCTCGAAGGCCGGCCGCTGCAGTTGATCGACGCGGCGCTGGAGAACAACCCACGCCACCCCAAGGCGCTGGCCTTGGCCGGCACCGCCGCCTACAACCGCCAGGACTTCGCTGCGGCGCTGTCCTACTGGCAGCGCCTGCAGGCCACCCTGGCCCCGAACAGCGACATGGCCCGCCGCGTGGTCGCCAGCATCGCCGAGGCTCAGTCCAAGCTGGGCGGTGCCGCGGTTGCGCCCGCCGGCACCGCCGCCGCGCCGGCCGGCGGCGCCACGCTGAGCGGCCAGGTCCAGGTGGCCGACAACCTGAAGGCCCGCATCCAGGAAGGCGACACCCTGTTCATCTTCGCCCGCGCGGCCGAAGGCCCGCGCATGCCGGTGGCCATCGCGCGCGTCAGCGCCGGCGCGGCGGCGGCCGGCCCGGTGGCCTTCACCCTGGACGACAGCAGCGCCATGCAGCCTGATCGCCGGCTGTCGCAGCAGCGCGCCGTGGTGCTGGCCGCGCGCATCTCGCGCAGCGGCAATGCCACCCCACAAAGCGGCGACCTGATGGGCACGCTGGGGCCGCTGGCGCCGGGCGCCAAGGACCTGCGCCTGGTCATCGACGGGGTGGTGCCGTGATGACCCTGGCCCGTGCCGCCGCGTCCGCGGGCGGCGACACCCTCAGCCCGGCGCGCAACGGCAACGGCTTCGACCTGCCCTGGGTGGCCGCTGCAGCCTGGGCGGTGCTGGCCACGCTGGTCCTGGCCTTCGCGCCGCGCCCTGCCCACTGGGCCGGCTTGAACGCGGCGCTGTCCATGCACGTCAGCATCCTGGGCGCGGGCCTGCTGGCATGGGCCACGGCGCTGTACCTGGCGCTGGACCTGGCGCCGCAGGCCGGCGCCTGGCGCTGGGCCAGCCGCCTGGCGCTGGCCGGCGCCTTCGCGCTGCTGTGCGCGTCGGGCCTGCGCGCGCTGGACACGGCCTGGCCGCGCCACGGCGCGCCCGGTGTGTTCGCGCTCGCCTACGAAGCCCCCACCTGGGCCGCCACGGTGGCGGTGCTGGCCTGCCTTCGCATCGACCAGGCCTGGCACACCCGCCGCACCGGCGCCGTGGTGCTGCCGCTGGTGGTGGCGGCGCTGCTGCTGGACCTGTGGCTGATGTCCAGCGCCCCGGGCATGCCGCAGGCGCTGCGTGCCACACTGAACCATCAGCTGGGTTGGGGCTGGCACCTGGGCGGCAAGCTCGGCGTGCTGGCCTGCCTGCTGCTGGCGCTGTGGTGCTTCAACCACCAGCGCACCAACGAACGCGCCCAGCAGCTGTGGCTGCACAGCGCCATGGTGCTGGGCTTTGCCGGCTTCACACTGGCCTTGCTGTGCGCGCTGTCGCTGGCTGTGCTGCACGGCCCCTTGCTGGACGATCTGCGCCGGCTGTTCGCTGGCGGCTCGGTGTGGCTGTTCTTCGGCCTGCCCTTCGCGCTGTGGCGCACCCGCCGGCGCTTCGGCCCGTCGCTGGTGCGCTGGATCGCCTTGGGACTGGGCTGCGCCCTGCTGGGCTACCTGCTGGGCCAACTCGGCACGCCGGGGCTGCTGCTGCGACCATGAACCGCCGCAGCGCGCTCACCCTGGGCGGCGGCGCCGCGGCGCTGGCGGGTGCCGCGGCGCTGTGGCTGGCACTGAGACCGGCCAGTGCCCCCCTGGTGCCCGCGCAGTGGCCTGTGCTGCCGGTGCATTCGCTCACCGGCCAGCCCCAGGCGCTGGCGGCCCAGGCGCCCACGCCGCGCCTGATCAACCTGTGGGCACGCTGGTGCGCCCCCTGCCGGCGCGAACTGCCCAGCCTGCAGCGACTGGCCACCCGGCTGGGCGCTCAACACATCGAGGTGCTGGCCCTGGCGGTCGAGGAAGACCCCTTCGCACTGCGCGAGTACGTGACCGCGCTGCGCCTGGCGCTGCCGGTGTGGCGCCTGGCCCCGGCCGAATCGCTGCGGCTGGAAGCCAGCGGCACCCTGCCCCAGACCTGGCTGGTGGCGCCCAGCGGTCGCGTGCTGGGGCGCTGGCCGGGTGAGCGCGACTGGGACCAGCCGGCCCTGCAGCGGCAATTGATGGCCCTGGCCGACACGGCGCCGTCGACGGGCCGGGGGGACGCGCGGCCATGATGATGACCCCTTCCCTGCTCGGCGACGACCACGAGGGCGCGACCCGCACCTCGGCGCCGCCGCCGCAGGAACCGAACCCGGCCGCGCCGGCCCTCACGCTGCGCCAGAAGGGCCTGCTGGCCATGGGCGCGGTGCTGGGCCTGATCGCCCTGCTGGGCGCCCTGGTGTTGGGTTACAAGGCGTCCGCGGAAGCCGACTTCGACGCCCTGCTGGCCATGCAGGCCGAGGTGCTGGCGCAGGCCCCCCAGACCCATGCGGTGCAACAGGCCCAGGAACAGGCTCAGGCGCGTGCCCTGCAAATGCGCGAACGCGGTCGCGCCGTGGCCGTGACCATGGCCGTGAGCGCTGGCCTGGGGGTGGTGCTGATCGGCATGGTGGTGGTGCTGTTCTTCACCCAGCTGTCGGGTGACATCGGCGCTTTGCGCAACAGCGCCCTGGCGGTGGTGGGCGGCAGCCGAGAACCCGTGGCCGTTCCGCCACGCCATGATGAATTGGGCGACCTGGGCCAGGCCCTGGCCACATTGGTGCGCTCGCTCGCGGCGCGCGAGGCCGAACTGGACATCGAACGCCGCAACGCCTTCCACCACGAGAAGATGGCGGCGCTGGGCGCGCTGGCGGCCGGCGTGCTGAACGACATCGGCAACCCCATCGCCGCCATCGACGGCATTGCCCGCGCGATGAAGGACGCACAGGCCGACAGCGCCGTGGCCCCGCACACCGCAGCGGGCCTGGGCCTGATCGACCCCGCGCTCATCCTGCATGAAACCGCCAGGCTGCAGGTCATCACGCGCCAGATCGCGCAGCTGGCATCGGCCCAACCCTCGCGGGCGCAGTTGCTCAGCCTGAACGACGTGGTGCGCACGGCCCTGCTGATGCTGCACTTCGACCCCCGACTGTCCGGCGTGCGGGTGGACACCACACTGGATGCACAACTGCCCGCCGTGCACGGCCACCCCGACCGCCTGCTTCAACTGGTGATGAGCCTCACCACTTTGGCTGCCGAGGCCGCCCTGGCGCCGCGCGGCACGCCGGCCGCGGCAAACGCGCCGGTTGACAAGCCATTGATCAATGTCAAGACCATGGGAATCGGCGACCATGTGCGTCTGGTCGTTTCGGATAATGGTCCTGCCATGAACCCAGACCTGATGAAACACGCCTTCGACCCGCAGCCCGCCGACGCCCCCGCGCCGCGTGGCGCGGGCCATGCCCTGGTGCTGTGCCGTTCCATCGTGGACCAGCACAGCGGCCAGATCCGCATCACGCCCACGGCCACGGCCGCGGGCCTGCCGACCGGCAGCCTGGACGGCATGCAGGTCGAGGTGACCCTGCCGCTGCAGACGCCGGCGCCCACGCCGCGCGCAAGCGTCTGAAACGCAGCGCCGAAAGCCCCGCCGTGAGCTCGCTGCAGACCCTCGTCATCGACGACGAGCCGGCCATCCGCCAGATCCTCACCGCCGCGCTCACCCGCGCCGGCCATGCCGTGGACGTGGCCGCCAGCGGCCACGAAGCGCTGGCCCGCCTGCTCAAGGGCGACGTGGAAGTGGCCTTGTGCGACCTGAACATGCCCGACCTCACGGGCATCGACGTCATCCGCCAGGCCCGCGCCGCCGGGGTGGAAACCACCTTCATCATGATGACCGCCTACTCGTCGGTGGACACCGCGATCGAGGCCATGAAGGCCGGCGCCTTCGACTACATGATCAAGCCGCTGCGCACCGAAGAGCTGGCCCAGCGCCTGCTGCAGATCGGTGAGTTGCGCGGCCTGAAGGGCGAAAACGACGCGCTGCGCAAGCTGGTGGTGGGCTCGGGGGAAGACCTGTGCATCGCCAGTTCACCCGCCATGAAGGTGGTGGACCGGCTGGTGGCCAAGGTGGCACCCACCGATTCCACCGTGCTGGTCACTGGCGAGTCGGGCACCGGCAAGGGCGTGGTGGCACGCCGCATCCACCAGCAGAGCAGCCGCGCGCGCCAGGCCTTCATCCCGGTGAACTGCGGCGCCATTCCCGAAAACCTGCTGGAAAGCGAATTCTTCGGCCACACCAAGGGTGCCTTCACCGGCGCGGACAAGGCGCGCAAGGGCCTGTTCCTGGAAGCCGACCGCGGCACGCTGTTCCTGGACGAGATCGGCGAACTGCCGCTGGCCTTGCAGGTGAAGCTGCTGCATGTGCTGGAAGCCAAGGAGATCCGCCCGCTGGGCAGTGAACAAACCCGCAAGGTGGACGTGCGCATCGTGGCTGCCACCAACCGCGACCTGCGCGCCCTGGCCGCCGACGGGCGCTTCCGCGAAGACCTGTACTTCCGCCTGTCGGGCTTTCACATCACCGTGCCGGCGCTGCGCGAGCGGCGCGAGGACCTGCCCGGCCTGATCCGCTTCCTGCTGTCCAAGGGTGCCAGCCGTTTTGGCCTGAGCCAGCGCCTGACCATCGACCCCGAGGCCGAAGAAATCCTGGTGGCCAACGACTGGCAGGGCAATGTGCGCGAGCTGGAAAACGTGCTGCACCGCGCCATGATCCTGGCCGAGGACGGCCACATCACCGTGGGCGACCTGCCGCCGCAGATCACGCCGGCGATGCCGCTGGTCCACACCGGCGGGGTGCCCCCTTCAGCCGGCAGCCTGCTGGTGGCCGGCGTGGGCCCGCTGCGCGACCAGGTGCGCCAGTTCGAGCACAACCTGATCCTGCGCGCCATCGAGGACTGCCACGGCGACCGCCGCGCCGCCGCGCAGCGCCTGGGCATCGGCCTGTCCAGCCTGTACCGCAAGCTGGAAGAGTCCGACCGCGAAGGCGGCGCCCCGGCGCCCGCCACTTCCACGGCCAGCTGAATCCGGGTCAGGCTGCGGGCAACACCGGCGCGTCGAAGCACCGGTGCTTCAGCGCCTGCCACACCCGCTCGGCCGTCACCGGCATCTGAATGGCTTCCGCGGCGGCGCCCAGACCGGCCGCGGCCAGCGCGTCGACGATGGCATTCACCACCGCCGGCGTGGCGCCGATGGTGCCCAGCTCGCCCACGCCCTTCACGCCCAGCGGGTTGGTGGTGCAGGGCACGCGGGTGTCGAAGCCGGTCTTGAAGCCGACGAAACCATCGGCGCGCGGCATGGCGTAGTCCATGAAGCTGGCGGCGAGGGCCTGGCCGCTGTCGGGGTCGTAGGCCACGCGCTCCATCAGGGCCTGGCCAATGCCCTGCACCGCGCCGCCTTCGATCTGCCCACGCACGATGGCCGGGCTGACGATGCGGCCAATGTCGTTCACCGACGCATAGGCCACGATCTGCACCTCGCCGGTGTCGGGGTCGATTTCCACCTCGCACACATGGCAGCCGTTGGGCCAGGTGGGCCCACCGGCGGTGGTGGTGCTGTTGACGTGGATCCGCGCGCCGTCCTGCTTCGCAGCCAGGTCGAACAGGCCAATGCCCAGGTCGGTGCCGGCCACGGTGTAGCGGCCGGCCTGGTATTCGATGTCGGTGGCGGCGGCCTCCAGCGCGCTGGCGGCCAGGTCCTTGCCCAGTTCCACCGTCTTCTGCGACGCCACCTGCACCGCCGAGCCGCCGGTGAACAGGCTGCGGCTGCCGGCGCTGCCAAAGCCATTGGCGCGGTCGGTGTCGCCCAGCAGCACCCGGATGCGTTCGGCCGGCAGGCCGAAGGTGTCCACCGCCAGCTGCGTCAGGCTGGTGGCAATGCCCTGGCCCATGCCCTGGACGGCGGATGAAATCTCGATCACACCATCGGCCTTCACGTCCACGCTGACGTTTTCTTCGAAGGCCATGCCGCTGGTCCATTCCAGGAAGGTGGCCAGGCCGCGGCCGCGCAGCTTGCCGCGGGCCTTCGAGGCTTCGCGACGCTGCGCGTAGCCGTCCCAATCCGCCAGTTCCAGGCCCTGGTCCAGCACCTGCTCGAAGGCGCCGCTGTCGTAGGTCTGCGCCATGGCGTTGGTGTAGGGCATCTGGCCGGGCGCGATCATGTTGCGCCGACGCAGTTCGGCCGGGTCCATCTGCAGCCGGCGCGCGCCGGCGTCCATCAGGCGTTCGGTCAGGTAGATGGCCTCGGGCCGGCCGGCACCGCGGTAGGGGCCGGTGGGCGCGGTGTTGGTCAGCACCGCGGAAAAACGCAGGTCGATGGTGCGGATGTCGTAGATGCTGGTGGACACCCAGGGCCCGATGGCCAGTTGGATGAAGGCCCCGGCCGCGGTGCAATAAGCGCCCACGTTGGCCCAGGAGCGCACCCGCAGCGCCAGCACATGGCCGCCGGCATCAAACGCCATCTCGGCGCGGCCCACCACGTCGCGGCCATGCACCGCGGACAGGAATTCCTCGATGCGGTCGGCGCGCCACTTCACCGGGCGCTTGCACTGCAGCGCGGCGAAAGCCACGGCCACGTCCTCGGGGTAGATGCCGGTCTTCATGCCGAAGCCGCCGCCCACGTCGCCCACCACCACCCGCACCTTCTCAGGCGCCAGGCCGGGGATGCAGGCTACCAGGCCGTCGCGCACGCCGGTGGGCATCTGGCTGGACAGGCGCACTTCCAGGCGGCCGTCATCGCGCAGGCGCGCGTTCACCGCGCGCGGCTCCATCGGGCTGGGCGCCAGGCGCTGGTTGTGGATGGCCAGGCTGACGGTGACCGCGGCCTCCTTGAAGGCCGCTGCCGTGGCACCGGCGTCGCCGTGGAACATCTCATGCGCGATGTTGTCCGGCGCCTCCGGGCACAGCACCGGTGCCCCGGGCAGGATGGCGGCCAGCGGGTCCACCACCACGGGCAGCTCTTCCACGTCCACCCACAGCGCCTCGGCGGCGGCGTGCGCGGCGTCGCGCGAATCCGCCACCACCAGGGCCACGGGCTCGCCCACATAGCGCACCCGTTCATGCGCCAGCGCGCGCCGTGGCGGCGTGGCACCGGGCCGGCCGCCCGGGCCGGGCAGCGGCGCCCCGGCGATGGGCTGCACGCCCGCGGCCACCAGGTCGGCCCCGGTGAACACGGCCAGCACGCCGGGCATCTGGCGCACGGTGTCGACGTCGATGGACACGATGCGCGCATGCGCATGGTTGGCCCGCGCGAAGGCCGCGTAGGCCTGGCCGGGCAGCACCTCGTCGTCGGTGAACAGGCCCCGGCCGGCCACCAGCGCGGGGTCTTCCACGCGCTGCACGGCCTGGCCGCTGCCGAAGCGCAGCGGGTCGGGTGACGTGGTGGTGCTCATTGCGCGCCCTCCTTGGCCAGAACATCCGCCGCCTGCTGTACCGCCGCCACGATGTTGGCGTAGCCGGTGCAGCGGCAGATGTTGCCTTCCAGCGCCAGGCCGATGGCCTGCGCGCTGGGCTTGGGGTCGCGCGACAGCAGGCAGGCGGTGGTCATCATCATGCCGGGGGTGCAGAAGCCGCACTGCAGGCCGTGGCAGGCCATGAAGGCCTGCTGGATGGGGTGGGGCTGGCCGTCACGCGCCAAGCCTTCCACGGTGGTGACGCTGCGCCCCTGGGCCTGCACCGCGAGGAAGGTGCAGCTCTTCACCGACTGCCCGTCCACCAGCACCGTGCAGGCGCCGCACTGGCTGGTGTCGCAACCCACGTGGGTGCCGGTCAGTTGCAGCCGCTCCCGCAGCAGGTCCACCAGCAGCAGGTTCGCTGGCACGTCCAGCACCACCGGCTGGCCGTTCACGGTCAGGGTCAAGGCATGGGTCACGGTGGTCTCCTCGTTCTGACCCCGCAGTATCCGCGCAACGGCTCAGGGCTGGCGTTCGAAGGTGACGCGTCGGTTCTTCAGGCGGTCTTCCGGGGTGTCGTTGCCGCTCACCGGCCGGCTGGAGCCGAAGCCCTGGGGCGACAGGCGCTCGGCCGGCAGCTTCCGGCCCACCAGGTAGGCCACCACCGCCTCGGCCCGGCCTTGGGTGAGGGCCTGGTTGCTGGCGGGGTCGCCGTTGGAGTCGGTGTGCACGCCCACGGTCCAGCGGCCTTCGGTCAGGCAGGGCATCAACTCGCGCAGGGTGCGCCGGCCTTCGTCGGTCAGCGCCGGGGCGTTGGGGTGGAAACGCACCGCCACGCCCGCCGCCAGCGGCGCGCAGGCCGGATTGGGTGCAGCAGCCGCAGCGCCCGGCAAGGACGCCGGCGCCGCAGCGGGCATGGCCGCGGGCGCTGCAGCCGGACCTGCACCCACCACGATGTCGGACAGGCTGGGTACCGAAGCCGAGGCGCTGGCCACGGGCGCCGACGCGGCAGCGGCCACGCGCAACTGGTTGTCCACCTTGGTGCTGCGGCCGAACCAGTTCTGCACCACCAGTTCACGCGCGCTGCGCACGCTGTCCACCGGCACCTCGCCCGTGAGCGTGACCTGCTTGCCGTCGATGCGCATGGCCGCGTCGCCGCCGGTGGTGCGCAAGGTGCGCAGCATGTCGGGCAGGTGGTCGCGCCAGGCCATGGGGTCGGCCTGCGGGTCCAGGTTCAAACGGTCGTCCACCTGGCCGGCACCGAAGGCGGCTTCACCGGCAGCGCGCAGGGCGCGGCGGGCTTCGTCATCGGGCACGCTGCCGGTCAACACCAGCTTCAGCCCCACCACGCGCAGGTCCAGCCCGGCGACCGCGGCGGTCGCGGGGGCCTTGCGCATTTGCACCGGGCCGTCCGCCAGCGCCGGCGGTGCGTCCTCTTCGGGGTGGGTCTGGCTCCACAGCATCCACAGCGCGAAGACGCCGAACAGCGCCACCGACACCCAGAAGTTGGCCCGGTCGTAGTCGCGCCAGGTGCGCGCGGTGCGCAACTGGGCCCGCGACCGGGTCATGAGGCCGAGGCCGGCTTGCTGCCGTCGGTCGGGTTCTGGAATTCGCGCAGGGCCTCGAATCGGGCCTTGGCAGCGGCATCTTCCTGCACCGACCAGGGCGGCTGCTTGCCCGCCTGGGCCAGGCGCGCCAGCTTGGCCATGGGCGCTTCGGGTTCGGCGGCGGGCTGGGGCTCCACCTCCGGCGACACCACCGCCGGCATGGCCGGCGGCCAAGCCTCGGGCGTGGTGGCCTCTGCCAGTTGCTGCGCCGACGGCGCGGCCGCCTGCGGCGCCACCACCGCGTCGGGCGCGAGGGAGGCCACGTCCACCACGTCGGCCGCCTGGGGCGCCACCCGGCTCGGAAAGTCCGCCAGCGACAGCGTGACACCGGCCCCGGCCGCTGCCCCCGCACCGGCCCGGCGCAGCATGTCCAGTTCGCCGCGCAGGCCATCGATTTCGGAGCCCAGGCCTTCCAGGCGCAGGGCGGTCAATTCACCCGCAGCCGGGCCGTCGCGCCGGTACAGGCGGTCGAACAGCCAGTTGCCCAGCCAGCCCAGGAACACCCCAGCCAGCAGCCAGCCAAGGCTGGTTCCGAATGCAGACTCCATCTTTCACAACCTCCCACCTGGATTCGTCGGGCGCCCATGCGCCAGGGCCCGCCCCTTGACGGGCGGTACCTTGGCGCCTCCAAGCCCACAAACCCGAGCGTAACGCGTTCCGCCGCCACGGGCGGGCCCGTGCCATCCCATTGCGGGGCCCTCGGTTCCTGGGGCGCGGCGCCCTGGCGTAGGATGCGACTGGCCCGCTTTTTGCGGCTGAGCCGCCCATGATGAACCCAAAGCCTCCTGCCTTCTCCGCCCGCCGCCTGGCCCGCGCGCTGGCGGTGGCCGGCTCGATGGTGGCCGGCCTGGCCCTGGCCAGCCCGGCCGAGGACGCCGCCCAGGGCGAAGCGTCCTTGCGCAATGGCGACCTGATCACCGCCATGCAGCTGTTTCGCAAGGCGGCCGATGCCGGCCATGGCCCGGCGCAGGCGCGCATGGGCGACATGATGGAAGCCTCCGAACTGAACGCAGAAGCCGTGCAGTGGTACCAGAAGGCGGCCGATCAGGGCGAACCCGCCGGCGACCACGGCCTGGGCCGCATGCACGTGGAAGGCAAAGGCGTGCCCAAGGACCCGGCCAAGGCACTGGAACATTTCCAGCGCGCCGCGCAGAAGAACTTTCCGCCCGCCCTGGAAGCGCTGGCCGCGGCTTACCGCACAGGGTCGCTGGGCCTGGCCAAGAACCCCCAGGAAGCGGCCCGCCTGCAGGCCCTGGCCAAGTCGCTGCGCGACCCGGCGCGCAAGGTCGTGCCGTGACGGTCCCGAAAATGGGCCGCCGCGCACCCTTGTTCCCGGATTCGGGAACAGGGCACGCGGGCCGCATGGCGCTGTGCCTGGCCGCGCTGTGCCTGGCCGCGCCGGCCCTCGCGGCCGACGCCGGCAACGGCCGCAGCCTGTACGAAAAGCACTGCGAGCTGTGCCACGGCAAACAGGGCGCTCCCACTTGGCCGGGCGCGCCGGATTTCCGCCGCACGGCCAGCCTGTTGAAACCCGACGCCCAACTGCTGTCCACCATCCGCTACGGCAAGGGTGTGATGCCGGCCTACCTGGGCGTGCTGAAAGAAAAGGAACTGCTGGACGTGACCGCCCACCTGAGGACCCTCACCCGATGAGTGCTGCTTTCCTGACGCGCCGCGAACTGCTGGCGCTGCCCCTGCTGGGCGCCCTGCCGGCACGGGCCCAGAACGACGCCGCCAAGCCCTGGAAGGTGGTGGACACCTTTGAAGTGGGCAAGACCGCCTACGTGCGTGCGATCACCCCCGAACCCGCGCGCGGCGCCATGTGGGTGGGCACCTCGGTGGGCGTGCACGAGGTGGACCTGGCCACGCTGAAGCCGCGCAACACCTTCACCCGCAAGGAAGGCCTGGCCAACGAATACGTGTTCGCGGTGGGCATCGACCACCAGGGCCACAAGTGGTTCGGCACCAATGCCGGCGGCGCGTCACGCTTCAAGGACGGGCAGTGGAAGACCTTCTTCCCCATGCACGGCCTGGCCGACTACTGGATCTACAGCTTCGCGTCGCAGAAGGACGGCACGCTGTGGATCGGCACCTGGGCTGGCGCCAACAAGGTGGACCCCAAGACCGGCAAGTTCACCACCTACGTGAAGGAACTGGTCAATGAATGGGTCTACGGCCTGGCGGTGGACGCCAAGGACCGCGTCTGGTTCGGCACCGAAGGCGGCGTGTCCATGCTGGACGGAAAGACCTGGCGCAGCTGGACCCACAAGGACGGCCTGGGCGCCCCCAACAGCGAGGACCTGCCCTTCTCGGCCAACACCGGCCTGGGCACCCGCACCCGCCACGACCTGACCACCGGCACCGAAGGCAAGGCCACCTACAACCCGAACTACACCTTCGCCATGCTGGTGGCGCCCGACCAGAGCGTGTGGGCCGGTACCTGGGGCGGCGGGGTCTCGCGCTTCGACGGCAAGCGCTGGACCAACCTCACCACCAAGGACGGGCTGGCTGGCAACATCGTCTACGCCATCGCCCGGGGCTCGGACGGCAATTTCTGGTTCGGCACCAACCGGGGTGTGTCGCGCTACGACGGCAAGACCTGGCAGACCTTCGGGCGTGCCCAGGGGCTGCTGGAAGACAACGTCTACGCCATCGCGGTGGCGCCCTCGGGTGAGGTCTGGGCCGGCACGCGCCGCGGCGTCACCCGCATCGGACGCGGCTGAACCACGCCGTCTCGCGCGCCCGCGCCCCCCACTGCCAACCGCCCACCAAGGCCATGACCAAGACATCCCTGAGGACCATCATGCAGATCGGACACAAGACCCTGGGCCTGGCCCTCATTGCGCTGGGCGGCGCGGTGGCCGGCGCCTACACGCTGGGCCAGCGCCAGGCCGCACCGGCCGATGCCAGGACCAGCGCCCCGGCGGCACCGCACGCGGGGGTGCCCACACGCGGTTCCATGGCCCAGGTGGCGCAGGCCCAACCCCCGTCGGCCGGCCCCCTTCGCGAGGGCGTGCAGGCCCCGGCCGGCCACCCGCCGGTGGGCGGCGGCCAGGCCGGCGTCAGCGCCCCGGGCGGCCCGGGCACGCCCGGCCACGAGGCCGCCGCACAGGCGCCCGAACGCCAGGGCAAGGTGCAGGTGGACCCGAACGCCAAGTTCGTGCACTTCCGCGTGGGCAACCGCAACGTGAAGGACATCTACAGCGAAGGCACGGTCACCTGGGTGGGCACCTCCGGCGGCGTGATCCGCTACGACACCCAGACCGACAAGTACGACCTGTTCGACAACCGCTCGGGCCTGCTGTCCAACGGCATCTTCCACGTCAGCCGGCTGGACGGCAAGATCGCGGTGGGCACCTACGGCGGCGGGCTGTCGCTGCTGGACGAGAAGACCGGCAAGTGGGACACCATCAACATCCCCGATGGCCTGGGCGACGCCTTCGTCTACGACCTGCTGAAGGCCAAGAACGGCGACGTGTGGATCGCCACCTGGTCGGGCGTGAACCGCATCAAGGGCGGCAAGCTGAAGGACCGCAGCGCCTGGGAACTGCACACCGTGGAAAGCACCAAGGGCGGCCTGCCCAACGACTGGGTCTATGGCCTGGCCGAAGGCAAGGACGGCATCGTGTGGCTGGCCACCGAAGGCGGCCTGGCGCGCTTTGACAACGGCAAGTGGGACAACTGGAACCATGCCAAGGGCCTGGGCGCACCGTATGAGAAGGTGAAGAACGACATCGCCTTCAAGAACGACCCGGCCAAGGTGTCCAGCCACCACGCGAGGCAGAAGCAGGAAATGGGGCTGCAGGGCATCGATTCGGCCTACAACCCGAACTACATCGTCTCGCTGGCGGTGGAAAAGGACGGCACGGTGTGGGCCGGCACCTGGGGCGGTGGCCTGTCGCGCTTTGGTGGCAAGACCTGGAACCACTACACCGTGGCCGACGGCCTGCCCGGCAACCACGTCTTCATGCTGCACCTGGACCCCAAGGGCACGCTGTGGATCGGCACCAACAACGGCCTGGCCAAGCGCGAGGCCGAGAACAAGTACAAGGTCTTCAACACCAACGACGGGCTGTTCTCCAACACCGTGTTCAGCATGACCACCGGCGCCGACGGCAGCCTGTGGGTGGGCAGCTTCGGCGGGGTGTCGCACCTGACCGCCGTCAGGTAGTTTCCCGCGGCCTGCGCCGAACCGCCCCAGGCGGCCCGGGGCGCCACCCGCTAGACCAGGGTCTGCAGTTCGGCACGGGTGCGCGCGAAGCGCAGTTCGAGCTGGTCCACCATGGCCGGCAGGCCGGTCAGGTCGCCCGCGCTCACCTGCTGCTCGATACGCCGACAGACATCGGCCATGCCGGCCGCGCCGATGCTGGCGGACACGCCGCCCAGCTTGTGCGCACGCGCCGACAACTGCACCGCTTCGCGCTGGTCGGCCAGGCGCTTGATGTCGCTGATGATGGCCGGCGCCTCATCCAGGTAGTCACGCATCACACCGCGCAGCAATGACGGCGCACCGGGCTCGTCCAGCGCCCCCAGTTCGGTGACGATGCGGTGGTCGATCAGCGGTGCGGCTTCGTTCTCGTGGGTTTCAGGCATCGGGCCGGCGGTGCCGCTCATGCGTTCGATGATGCTCTGCACGTCCACCGGCAGGATGGGCTTGGCGATGTAGTCGTCCATGCCGGCGGCGAGACAGCGTTCGCGGTCGCCAGCCAGGGCGTTGGCGGTCATGGCCACGATGCGCGGACGCACCAGGGCGCTTTGCTCGGCCACGATCTGGCGCGTGGCCTCCAGGCCGTCCATCTCGGGCATCTGCAGGTCCATGAACACCAGGTCGTAGGGCTGGTGGCGCATCAGTTCCAGCGCCTCGCGGCCATTGCCGGCCACGTCGCTGGGGTAACCCAGCTTGGCCAGGATGCCCACCGCCAGCTTCTGGTTGATGGCGCTGTCCTCCACCACCAGGATGCGCAGCGGCAGGCGCCGCGCCAGCGTGGGGTCCAGGCGCCGCGGGCCTTCGGCCGGGCCGCTGGACTGGCGCTGCAGATGCAGCACCTGGCCCAGCGTGGCGAAGAGCTGCGAATGCTTCACCGGCTTGGCCAGGCAGGCGGCGAACAGGTCATCGCGCTCCACGCCGCTGCGCCGCTGCGCGCTGGAGCTCAACAACACCAGTGCCGGCTGCAGCCCCGGACACAGCCAGCGGATCTGGTGCGCCAATTGCACGCCGTCCATGCCCGGCATGTGCAGGTCCAGCACCGCCACGTCGAAGCCGCGGTCGCCGTCCAGCACCGCCAGGGCGTTCGGGCCGTCGATGGCGGTGGTGACCTGCATGCCCCAACGCCGGCACTGGGTGTGCAGGATGTGCAGGTTGGTGGGGTTGTCGTCCACCAGCAGCACACGCTTGCCCGCCAATTCAGGCACCACGTCATTCACATAGCGCGAGCCGCCGGCCGGCGGCTCGGCCCGGTCGGCGCTGATGGTGAAGACGAAGGTGGAGCCGTTGCCCTCTTCGCTTTCAACCCAGATTTCACCGCCCATCAGCTGGGTCAGGCGCTGGCAGATGGCCAGGCCCAGGCCGGTGCCGCCGTACTTGCGGGTGGTGGACGAATCGGCCTGCGAAAAAGCCTTGAACAGGTGGCCGCGCTTGGACTCGGGAATGCCGATGCCGGTGTCGCGCACCGCAAAGCGCAGCCGCACCTTGCCGCCTTCGGCCGACAGCAGGCTGGCGGTGAGGCACACCTCGCCGTGCTCGGTGAACTTCACCGCGTTGGACAGCAGGTTCACCAGCACCTGGCGCAGGCGGGTGGCGTCGCCGGCAATCCAGCGCGGCACCTCGTCGGTCATCACGTACAGCAGGTCCACGCCCTTGTCGGCGGCGCGCGGCGCCAGCATGTCCACCGCTTCTTCGATGCACACGCCCAGCTCGAAAGGCCGCCGCTCCAGCTCCAGCATGCCCGACTCCACCTTGGAGAAGTCCAGCACGTCGTTGATGACGCCCAGCAGCGCGTCGCCACCGATGCGGATGGTTTCCACGTAGCCGCGCTGTTCCGGCGACAGCGGGGTTTCCTCCAGCAGCGCGGTCATGCCGATGACGGCGTTCATTGGCGTGCGGATCTCGTGGCTCATGTTGGCCAGGAAACCTGCCTTGGCTTCGGCCGCGGCCAGCGCCTGTTCGCGCGCGGCCACCAGTTCGCCTTCAATGCGGTTGCGCTCGGTGATTTCCTGCTGCAGGCCTTCGGTGCGTTCGCGCACCCGCGACTCCAGCAGGTCGCGCTCCTGCTGCAGCGCGGCCTCGGTCTGGCGGCGTTGGGTGACGTCGCGCACGATGCCGCAGAAGTAGCGCGCCTCGCCGATGCGCATTTCGCTGACGCCCAGTTCCATCGGGAAGGTGCTGCCGTTCTTGCGCAGGCCGGTCACCTCGCGGCCGATGCCGATGATGCGGGGCTGGCCGTTGGACAGGTAGTTGTGCAGATACCCGTCATGGCGTTCCCGGTCGCCACTGGGCATCAAGGCGCTGATGTTGCGGCCCACGATCTCGGACGCGGCATAACCGAAGGTGTGTTCGGCCGCCGGGTTGAAGGTCTGGATGATGCCTTTGGTGTCGATGGTGATGATGGCGTCCAGCGCGTGGTCCACCACCGCGCGCATGCGCGTCTGGCTGGACTCGCTGCGCGCCAGGGCCTGGCGCAGTTCGCCGGTGCGCTCGGCCACCAGTTCCACCGCGTGGGCGCGCTGTCGGGCCACCACGCCCATCAGGCCGGACAGCAACAGCGTGATCAACAGCCCCGCGCTGGCCACCACGCGCGGCTGCTGGTCGGGCTCGGCCTGGGCCAGGTAGCCCGGCAAGGCCACGAATTCCAGCGTCCAGGTGCGCTCGGCGAAGGTCAATGCGGCGCTGCGGCGCAGCGTGGGCTGGAAGCCCAGCGACAGGTGCCGCTTCATCTCCGGGCAGGTGAACAGCGGCAGGGCACCGTCGTGCACGCGCATGCCGATCAGTTTGGCATCAGGCCCCAGCGAGCTGCCCGCGGTGTTCATCGGGTTGAAGGCTTCCACCAGGTAGCCGGTGACGGCCGCCAGTCGCTGCTCGGGCAGGTCCGGCACGCCGCTGGGGCTGTACACCGGCACCACCAGCAGCCAGATCTGGTCTTCCTCGGCCAGGCTCTTGGACACCGCCAGGGGCCCGGCCATCACCGGCAAGGCGTCACGCCCGGCCCTTTCCATCGCGACGCGCACGCCGGGGTCATCCGCCAGGTCCATGCCCGCGCCCAGGTTGGGCGAGGGCGCCACCCGGTTCACAAAGGCCAGCGGATAGACCACGCCGCGCGCTGCACCGCCCTGACTTTGAATCCGGTAGCCGGCCATGCCATCGGCCAGCGCCTGCTGCTCGTGCGACTCGCGGTCGGCCCAGGCCAGGCGCGGCACCAGGCCCACCAGCATGCGGCCGGGGTATTCGTTGGACAGCGGCGACTTCTCGAAAAAGCGCTTCCAGTGCACCCGCTCCAGGCCGGGCCGCGCGCCAATGAGCCCGGCCACGCTCAGCAGCGTGGCCTGGTACTCCTCCAGCCGGTGGGTCAGCGTGGTGCGGATGCGCTCGACGCGGTATTCGAAGCGCGCCTCGGCCGCGCGCGTGGCACGCTGGCTGCTGGCCTGCCACAGCACAAAGGTGGTGAGCAGGCCGCAGACCAACACCATCAAGGCCAGGCCCATGCCCTGCAGCTTGGCCGGGACATTCGCACGCCCACGCGGGGGCGCCTCGGCCGTGGCGTCGGCCGCAGTCGGCGACAGGTCGTTGTCTAGCACTGAGGACATGGGCGGGCCGGGGCCTGCGAGGAATGTTTCAGTGTAGTGGCAGCCCAGGCACCGCCGGTGCGGGGCAATACCCACGTTCAGGGTGTGGCGGCACAGGCCCTCCAGCCTGCAGCGGCCGCTGCATCAACGAAGGGGCTGCAAGAGCGGATCCCAGGCATCGGCCATGGCCGCCGCAGCCGCCAGCGAACTGACGGGCCCACTGCCGTAGCTGGCCGTGCAATCCAGGCGCGTGCCGCACATCACGGCCTGCGCCAGTTCACCCAGGGCGTTGCGGTCCACCGGTTCGGTCCACAGGGGAATGCGCATCAGCAGGCTGCGCAAGGCATAGGGCCGTTCGCGCAGCACCGCCACCGTGAAGCCGGGCGCCGACGGCGCATTGGCCATGCGCACCACCACGGCTTCGGCGTCGGAGAGGTCCGTGGCCACCGGGGCCTGCAGCAGCTGGCAGGACACGTGCTGGTCCAGGCTGTACCAGCAGCTCCATTCGGTGGTCTGTGCCTGGGCCGACCAGGGCGCCAGGCTCAGCAGGAACAGGCCCAGGACGCGGGGGATGATGCGCAAGAAAGTCATGCCTGGGTATCGGCCTGGCCGTGATGCACTTGATCCCCCACGGCCGCTCAACGGCGAAATGAAGCGAGAAATGTGGCGCATTGCGCCCCCAGATTCAATGGGTATCGCTCATCCCGGCAATCGGTACTCTTTCATGCAGATTTAAGCCGCCCAATGTGGCTGCCGATAATGTCCAAAGTCTGCCGCATTCCGCTTGGCCGCCAAGGCTTCGGGCGCAGGCTCGAACACCATGGACAAGGGAGTCTTGATGTCATCACAACCTGCCGGGCTGCAGTGCAGTCTGCTGCTAGTACTGGCTGTACTGGCCGCCCCGGCCCATGCGGGCCGCCCCTTCAGCACCGAAGACACGGGCGTGCTGGAGCCTCGCGACTGCGAGTGGGAAGGGTTCAGCGCGCGGCTGAAGTCCCCGGGGGCCGACACCGCCCGCGCCTTGAGCACGCAACTGGCCTGCGGCCTGGGCCTGCGCACCCAGCTCGGCCTGGCCTACGGGCAAGCCAAGGCCGGCGGCGACACCGCCAGGAGCCTCGGCCTGAACGGCAAGACCCGCCTGGGCGGCGACAGCAAGGCACCACTGCAATGGACCTTGGCCTGGGGCGCTGCCGCCCTGAAAGAACCGGGCAGCAGCTTCAAGTTCGACACCGTCTACGCCAACCTGGTGGCCAGCCAGGTGTATGGCAACGGCTGGACAGCCCACGCCAACCTGGGCACCGCCCACAGCCGCCTGGGCCACCAGGCCAGCACCACCTGGGCCCTGGCGGCCGAGAAGGCCGTGGGCGCCGGCGTGGACCTGGGCGCCGAGCTCTACGGCGACGACCGCAGCGAACCCTGGGTTGGCCTGGGCGTTCGCTGGGCCGCGTCGGACGCCATCAGCGTGAACGCGTCATGGGCCCGCCAGGGCGGGTCGAACGGCGCCAGGCTGGTGTCGGCCGGCTTCAAGCTGGCGTTCTGACGCCCGCCCAGGGCGCGTGAATCAGGCCGGCCGCCGAGCCACCAATCCCACCAGGGCCGAGCGCCCGCGGTGCTGCGTGCCTTCGGCCAGTTCGTCTTCATAGACCCGCAGCTCCTCGATCTGCAGCGACGCGAAGGCTTCGCGCAACAGGGCTTCGGTGTACAGGTGCGACAGCAGCGGCGGCCCGCCGGTCTTGTAGTCCAGTTGCCTGGGCGTGTAGCCCTGCAGCACCAGCAGGCCACCGGGCCGCAGGGCCTGCGCCATGCGGTCGAACAGCAGCGCGCGCTGGGCCGGGTCGGCGAACTGGATGAAGATGGCCACCACCGCGTCATAGCGGGCCTGCGGCCAGGCCCAGGTGTCGGCGTCGGCCACTTCGTGGTTCACCACCACACCCGCTTCGCGGGCCAGCGCCTGGGCCTTGTGCACGCCCACCTCGGCGATGTCGAAAGCGTCCACCACGAAACCCTGGCGCGCCAGCCACACACTGTTGCGGCCATCCCCATCGGCCACGCACAGCACCCGCCCGCCGCGGCGCAGGCGCTGCACCTGGCTTCGCAGGTACAGGTTGGGCTCGGTGCCGAACAGGTAGCCCTCGGCCGCTTCGAAGCGGCTGTTCCAGGTGGCGGCGGGTTGGCTGAAGGCGGTCATCGGGTCCTGCGGGGCGCTCGTGCGCGTGACGGGGAGCGTGAGGGGGAAACGGCGGCGGCTTGCATGAACACCGCACGCTCGAGCGTGCTTCGCTCGATCTGGCGCGCGATGTTGCCGCACACCAGGTCGCACAGCTGGTACACCGCCGGGTCGGCGATGCGGTAGAAGGCACTGTTGCCGCGACTTTCGCGCTGCACCAGGCCGTGTTGCGCCAGCAGCGTGAGGTGGCGCGACACGTTGGCCGACGTGCAGCCGCAGGCCTGCGCCAGTTCACCCACGCTGCGTTCGCCCTGGCGCAGCAGGTTCAGGATCTGCAGCCGCGTGGGCTCGGACAGCGCTTGGAAATACGCCGCCACCTGCTGCAGCGCCTGTTCGGGAAGACCTTCCATGCGGGAACACACCGGGTTGAATCCGGCGGCCATCATGCCCGAAGCCCGCGGCGCCGCCTGAACCTCAGGTGATGCGGATGGACAGTTCGGGCAGCCCGTCGATGTGGCAGTCGATGCGGTCGCCGCGCACCACCGGGCCCACGTTCTCGGGCGTGCCGCTGTAGATGATGTCGCCCGGCATCAGCTCGAACGCGGCCGACAAGCGGCTGACCTGTTCGGCCACGTTCCAGATCATGTGTTCGAGCGTGGCGTTCTGCTTCAACTGGCCGTTGACCTTCAGCCAGATGGCGCCCTTGGTCACATGGCCCAGTTTCGAAGCCAGGTGCAACGGCCCGATGGGGGCGCTGCGGTCGAAGCTCTTGCCGATCTCCCAGGGCTTCTTCTCGTCGCCCATGGCGCGCTGCAGGTCGCGCCGCGTCATGTCCAGGCCCAGCGCATAGGCGTACACATGCTCCAGCGCGCGCTCGGGCGGGATGTCGCGCCCGCCCTTGTGCAAAGCCGCCACCAGTTCCACTTCGTAGTGGTAGTTCTTGGTCAGCGGCGGGTAGGGGTGTTCGCCCACGGTGCCGGGGGCCACGTTCTGGATGGCGTCGGTGGGCTTCTGGAAGAAGAAAGGCGGCTCGCGCGTGGGGTCCGAACCCATTTCGCGCGCATGGGCCGCGTAGTTGCGGCCGATGCAGTAGATGCGACGCACCGGGAACCGCAGGCTGCTGTCGGCAATGGGAATGTAGGTGCCGGGCACCGCGAAGGGCGTGGCGGCGCCGCCGCCCGCGCTGGCACAGCCGGCCAGGCCGGCGGCGGCGCCGATGGACGCGGCAGCGGTTTGCAGAGCACGGCGGCGGCCGGCAGGAAGGTGGTCCGAGTTCATCTTGTCTCCTTGTATGTAAGCAATTACAAACTTGTTCTCGTGGAACATCTCTCCACGCGGCTTTCGGTCGCTTAGCACTCACCGCCAGAGAGTGCTAGTATCAACGGAACCAAGGTGCCCCCAAGCGCTCAAAGCCTGCCATGAACACACCCTTCCGTTCCACCGCCGTCGCCCTGCGTGACCCCTGGCGCATGGTGCCCTCGCTGGGCAACCTGGACGCCTACATCTCGGCCGTGAACCGCATTCCCATGCTCACGCCGGAAGAGGAAGGCTCGCTGGCGCGGCAGTTGCGCGACCAGGGCGACGTGGGCGCTGCCGGACGCCTGGTGCTGTCGCACCTGCGGCTGGTGGTGTCGGTGTCGCGCCAGTACCTGGGCTACGGCCTGCCGCAAGGCGACCTCATCCAGGAAGGCAATGTCGGCCTGATGAAGGCGGTGCGCCGCTTCGACCCCGAACAGGGCGTGCGTCTGGTCAGCTACGCGCTGCACTGGATCAAGGCCGAGATCCACGAGTACATCCTGAAGAACTGGCGCATGGTGAAGGTGGCCACCACCAAGGCCCAGCGCAAGCTGTTCTTCAACCTGCGCTCCATGAAGCAGGGCATGAAGGCCAGCGCCGCCGATGGCGACACCCACCGCAATGCGCTCACGCCCGACCAGGTGAACCGCATGGCCAGCGACCTGAACGTGAAGCCCGAGGAAGTGGTGGAGATGGAAACCCGCATGTCCGGCGGCGACGTGGCGCTGGAACCCCAGGGCGACGACGACGGCGAGCAGGCCTTCGCCCCCATCGCCTACCTGGCCGACGACACCCAGGAACCCACCCGCCTGATCGAGGCCCGCCGCCGCGACGCGATGTCGGGCGACGGCATCAGCCGCGCGCTGGCGGTGCTGGACGACCGCAGCCGCCGGGTGGTGGAAGAGCGCTGGCTGAAGGTGAACGACGACAGCTCCGGCGGCATGACGCTGCACGAACTGGCGGCCGAGTAC
Source organism: Burkholderiales bacterium JOSHI_001 (assembly GCA_000244995.1). NCBI lineage: Bacteria > Pseudomonadati > Pseudomonadota > Betaproteobacteria > Burkholderiales > Burkholderiales bacterium JOSHI_001. The sequence continues at coordinate 4,684,853 of CM001438.1, forward strand.
GGCGTCAGCGCCGAGCGCATCCGCCAGATCGAGGTGGCGGCGATGAAGAAGATGCGCAAGGCGCTGGAGACCGAAAGCGCCTGAACCTCGCTTCGCGCTCCCTGAAACGGCTCCCGCGGGAGCCGTTTTTCATGCCCAGCCGGTACGGCCGCTCAGGCGCCCGCCAGCAAAGCCTTGAAGTCTTCGGTGAGGAACTTCACCCCGGTGCCGTGGCGCTCGAACAGTCGGATGCGGCCTTGGGTGTCGAACACGTAGGAGCCGGCCGTGTGGTCCATGGTGTAGCTGGTGTCGGTCTTGCCCGGCACCTTGCTGAAGAACACCTTGAAGGCCTTGGCCGTGGCCAGGGTCTGCTCGGGCGTGCCGCGCAGGCCCACGAAGCCGGCGCCGAAGTTGTTGACGTAGTCCTTCAGCAGCGCTGCGCTGTCGCGCTCGGGGTCCACGGTGACGAACACGCCCTGCAGCTTGTCGCCGTCGGGCCCCAAGGCCTGGCGCACCTGCGCCAGTTCGGCCATCGTGGTGGGGCACACGTCCGGGCACTGGGTATAGCCGAAGAACACCACCACCAGCTTGCCCTTCCAGTCGGCCAGGGTTCGCACCTTGCCGTCGGGGTCGGTGAGCGACAGCGCCTGGGCGTAGTCGGCGCCGGTGATGTCCACACCATGGAAGGTGTGGCCACCGGGCTTGCTGTCGCAGGCCGCCAGCGCGGCCGCGCCGGCCAGTGCCAGCAACTGGCGACGGGAGAAGGCGGAAGGCGTCAAGACAGCCATGGCATCAGGTAGTGGTCCAGCAGCAGCGCAGCGAACAGCAGCGACAGGTACAGGATGGAGTAGCGGAAGGTGCGGCGCGCCAGCGCGTCGCTGTAGCTGCGCCACAGCTGCCAGGCGTACAAGGTGAAGCCGGCCCCCAGCAGCATGGCGCACACCAGGTAGATCCAGCCGCTCATGCCCTGCGCCACTGGCAACAGCGTGGCCGCGAACAGCACCAGGGTGTACAGCAGCACCTGCAGGCGCGTGAACTCGTTGCCATGCGTGACCGGCAGCATAGGCAGGCCGGCCTTGCGGTAGTCCTCCACCCGGTACAGCGCCAGGGCCCAGAAATGCGGCGGGGTCCACAGGAAGATGATCAGGCACATCAGCAGCGCTTCAGGCCCCACGTCGTTGCGCAGCGCCGCCCAGCCCAGCACCGGCGGCATGGCACCGGAAGCGCCGCCGATGACGATGTTCTGCGGCGTCAGCGGCTTCAGCACCAGGGTGTAGATGACCGCGTAGCCCACGAAGGTGCCCAGCGTCAGCCACATGGTCAGCGGGTTCACCCAGCCGTACAGCAGCACGCTGCCGGCCGAGCACAGCACGGTGGAAAAGACGAAGTTCTGCAGGCTGCTGAGCTGGCCCTTGGCGCTGGGGCGCCAGGCGGTGCGGCTCATCTTGCTGTCCAGCTTCTGCTCCACCAGGCAGTTGAAGGCCGCCGCCGCACTGGCCACCAGCCAGATGCCCACCGCCGCCGGCAGGGCCACGCGCCAGTCGGGCAGGCCCGGTTCGGCCATCAGCATGCCGATGACGGCACAGAACACGATGAGCTGCACCACGCGCGGCTTGGTCAGCGCCTTGTACTGGGCGTAGCGCGACAGCTCCGCGGCGGGGGCTGCGGCCGGCAGGCTGGGCTGGGCGTCGGTTCGGGTGCTCATGACAGGCGAGGGTTCCAGGTGGCAGCGGTGCCACGCGAGGTTTGCGTTTGCGGCCGGCCCGCCAGCACCGCCACATGCGCCAGCAAGCCCACCAGGGCGGCCGCACCGGCGGTGTGCAGCAGGGCGGCGAGCAGGGGCCAGCCCAGCACCACATTCGTCAGGCCACTGAAAAACTGAAGCGCCAGCAGGGCCGCCAGCGCCTGGCCCAGGCGTGGCAACGGGCCCAGCGACAGCTTCCAGGCCAGCGCGGCCAGCACGGCCAGCACCAGCACGGCCATCAGCCGGTGCGCCATGTGGATGGCCACCAGCGCCGTGGCCGGCAACCACTGGCCCTGCGCGTCGCGGCCCAGGCCGCGCCACAGCGTGAAGCCATGCTGCCAATCCATGCCTTCAGGCCACCAGGCGCCATTGCATTGCGGAAAGCCCTGGCAGGCCAGCACCGCGTAGTTGCTGCTGACCCAGCCGCCCAGGGCCACCTGCCCCAGCAGCAGCGCCAGCGCGGACAGCACCACCCCGCGCGAAACGCCCGCCGACGGCGACGCGCCCGGCCGCAGGCGGCTCCATTGCACCAACAACAGCATCAGCAGCAGCAAGCCGCCCAGCAGGTGCAGCGTCACCACCGCCGGCGCCAGCTTCAGCGTGACCGTGAACTTGCCGAAGCCGCCCTGAACCAGCACCCACACCAGGGTGGCGGCCGCCCAGGCAGGCGCCTGGGGCGCCAGCCGCCGCCAACGCCAGCTCAGGCCCAGCAGGGCCACACACAGCGCGCCCACGGTCATGGCCAGGTAGCGGTGCACCATCTCGATCCAGGCTTTGGTGTGCGTGACCGGGCCGCTGGGCAGCGCCGCCTGGGCATCGGCGATGTGGCCCTGGGCACCGAAGGGGCTGGCGTGCCCGTAGCAGCCGGGCCAGTCGGGGCAGCCCAGGCCTGAATCGGTCAGGCGCGTGAAGGCGCCGAACACCACCAGGTCGAAGGTGAGCATGGCCGTCAGCGCCAGCAGGGCGCGCAGGCGCTCGCGGGGCGCGGCATGGCGCTGGCGCCAGGCCCAGAAAGCCAGTGGCCCGAAGGCCAGCAGCGCCGCCAGCACCAGCAGGCGCAGCACGGGGCTGAAATCAACCAGGTTGGTGTCCACGACCTCAGCGCCCCGGGGTGTCCCAGAAGGCCGACGCACGCAGCAGGCGGTCCAGGTCGCGCTTGAAGCGGCTGGCGTCCAGCGCCGCGGGCGCGCGCATCATCCACTGGCCCATGGGATCCACCACATAGAGGTGATCGACCAGCGCGTGGCCGGCCTCGGGCTTCAACCAGGCCGACAACGCATCCCCGGGCACGCGCAGCACCTGGGCCGCCGGCGCGGTCTGCAGCGCGGCCAGCAGTTCGGGCTTGAGCACGGTGGCCTGGCTCAGCAGCACCACCTTGTCCAGCCGGTCGCGGTCGCGGCCGAGCATTTCTCGCAGTTGGCGCTGCAGGTACAGGCGCTTTTCGCAGGCCGCGTTGCAGGGGCCATCCACCAGCGCCACCAGCAGCCACTGGCCTTTCAGCGTGGGCAGGCGCAGCGGCTGGCCCTGGGGGTCGGTGGCCAGCACGTCGGGCAAGGCCACCGTGGGTTGCACCAGGCTGGCATAGGCCGCGCCGCCACCAGCCGGCCGCGCCACGTAGAACAGGAAATAGCTTGCCAGCACCGGCGCCGCGCAGGCGGCCAGCACCAGCAGCATGACAAAGCGACCGCGCCGGGTGCGCTGCTGCGGCGCGTCCACGCCCGCGGCGGGCAGCGTGTGCACCGTCAGGGCGACGGGTTCAAGCGCTTCGGGCGGCATGGCGGCGGGGGCGGATGAGTTGGAACCAGACATAAAGACCCGCGATCAGCGCAGACAGCGCAAACCACTGGAAGGCGTAACCGTGGTGCTTGGACAGGTCGGCGGCGACCACCGGCCATTGCCGCAACAGGAAATCATTGGGGGTGGCGGGCTGCAATTGCATCAGCGCCAGTGGACGCAGGGCCAGGCCGGTCTCGCGCGCAAAAGCCTGCAGGTCCAGATTCTGCCGGATCAGGCCGGACGACTCGGCCTGGAACTCGAACAACCTCGAGGGCTCAGGGATGATGCGTGCCACCAAGCTCACCGTGCCCGGCTGGGCCGGCAGGGCCGGCAGGGCGCCGCGGTCGCGCGCGTCACGCGGCACCCAGCCGCGCTGAACCAGCACCACATCGCCCGGCGCCAGTTCCAGCGGTGTGACCACATAGAAGCCCACGCGCGCGTTCATCTGGCGGTTGTCCAGGTACACCGTGCGATCCATCAGCCAGCGGCCACTGACCTGCACCGTGCGCTGCACCTGGCCCGGCACCTCAGCGGCCGCCTGCGCCAGGTCCGTCGCGGGCAATGGGGGCCGGGCCTGGCGTTCGTCAAGCTGGCGCTGGATGGCCTGCTTCTGCTGCGCGCGCTGCACCTGCCACCAGCCCAGCCGCGCGCAGGCCAGCACGGCCACCAGCGCCGCCAGGGCCACCAACCAGGAACGACCTGCCAGGCTCATGTCAATGTCTCGGCTGTGGGCATGCACAAGGGCCACGGATAATGGCGCATGAAAGTCGTGATCGTCATTCTGCTGCTGGCGGTGCTGCTGGCCCTGGCCAGCGCCGGCTGGGTCATGACCCGGCACAAGCCCGGCCTGGACCGCGACACGCGCATGGCCTGGGTGCTGGCCTTGCGGGTGGGCCTGTCGATCACGGCCTTCCTGCTGGTGCTGCTAGCCTGGTGGATGGGCTGGATCCAGCCCACCGGGTTGCCCCTGGGACGCTGACAGGGCGCTGCAGGCACGGGCCCCAAAGCAAAAGCGCCGCGGCGGGCCGCGGCGCTTGCCTGGGGCACCGCTGGACGCTCAGAGCCAGTAGACCAGGAAGTACAGGCCCAGCCACACCACGTCCACAAAGTGCCAGTACCAGGCCGCGCCTTCGAAGCCGAAGTGGCGCTCGGGCGTGAAGTGGCCCTTCATCAGCCGCAGGGTGATGAACAGCAGCATCAGCATGCCCACGAAGACGTGGAAACCGTGGAAGCCGGTCAGCATGAAGAAGGTGCTGCCGTAGATGCCCGAACTGAGCTTCAGGTTCATCTCGCTGTAGGCATGGGCGTATTCGTAGCCCTGCACGCACAGGAAGACCACGCCCAGGATGACGGTCAGCCACATGAAGGCGATGGTCTTACTGCGCTGGTTGGCGATGAGCGCGTGGTGCGCAATGGTGAGCGTGACGCCAGAGCTCAACAGCAGCGCGGTGTTGATGGTGGGCAGCCAGAACGGGCCCATGGTGGCGAAAGGCTCCACCGTGCCGGCCGGCGACGCGGTGCCGCCCGCGGTGGGCCACACGGCCTTGAAGTCGGGCCACAGCAGCTGGTGGTTGAAGTCGCCCAGCATCGGCAGCGCATGGGCGCGGGCCCAGTACAGCGCGCCGAAGAAGGCAGCGAAGAACATCACCTCCGAGAAGATGAACCAGCTCATGCTCCAGCGGAAGGACACGTCCACGCGGTCGGAGTACAAACCGCCCTGGCTCTCGCCAATGGCGTCGCCGAACCATTTGTAAAGGGTGCCCAGCCAGATGCACAGGCCCAGCAACAGCGACCACTTGCCCCAACCGGCACCGTTCACCCACTGGCCGGCGCCCAGGATCACGAAGAACAGGCCCGAGGCCACCATGGCCGGACGAGGCGATGGCGCGGGGACAAAGTAGTAGGGCGTTGCGCCGTGTTTGGCAGCTGCAGACATCTTGTTGCTCTCCAGAATTCCTGAAAACTCTCGACCTCGAAACTTCGGCGACGGGTGGCGTGCGCTAGCGCATCGCCCCCGAACCCACGATCCAGTTCACCAGCAGCACCAGCACAAGCACGAACAGCGCCGCCCCCAGCACACCGGCCGCGATCACGTGCACCGGGTTCAGCCTGGCAGTTTCACGTTCGTGGTCCTTGCTGCGGCGCACACCAAAGAACGACCAGGCCACGGTGCGCATGGTGTCCAGGAAGGACGGCTTGCGCACGCTGCCGCTGGGCACGTCACCCCCGCTCATGAGCGCTTCTCCTGCACAGCCAGCGACGCGCTGGGCGCTGCCGGCACCTTGCCACCCACCTCGAAGAAGGTGTAGGACAAGGTGATGGTGGTCACGTCCTTGGGCAGCTTGCTGTCCAGGTAGAACACAACGGGCCACTGCTTGCTCTCACCCGGCTTGAGCGTGTATTCATTGAAGCAGAAGCACTCCAGCTTGTTGAAGTGCGAACCCGCGACCATGGGTGCGTAGCTGGGGATGGCCTGCGCCGCCATCGTGCGGTTCTGCATGTTGCGGAACTCGTACATCACCGTGGCCAACTCGCCCGGGTGCACCTGCAAGGAACGCAAAGCGGGCTTGAAGTCCCAGGGCCCGCGCGCGTTGGCATCGAACTCCACCGTCACCAGCCGGGTGGTGTCCACCTGGGTGTTGGCGGGGCGCTTGCCGCTGCCCGACGTGATGCCCGTGCGCTGGTCGGACAGCGACAACACATTGATGCCCAGCGCGTCGCAGATGGTCTTGTACATGGGCACCAGCGCATAGCCGAAGCCGAACATCAGCCCGGCCACGACCGCCAGCTTGCCCAGCATGCGCCGGTTGTCCCCGCGCACGCTGTCCCGACCATCCAGTGCCCCAGGCTTGCGCACGGCTAATGCCCCGACAGCAGAATCACCTTGACCACGAAGCCCAGTGCGAAGCACAGCGCCACCGAGGCCAGGATCAAGGCCAGCCGCAGGTTGGCCTTGCGTTGGGATTCAGACAGGGCCATGGCCATCAACCCAGGACCTTGGTGGCCGTGGCGTCCAGCTTGGGCGGGTTCTCGAAAGTGTGGAAGGGCGCCGGCGACGGCACTTCCCATTCCAGGCCTTCGGCGCCATCCCAGGGCTTCTGCGGCGCCTTCTCGCCCTGGCCGCGCATGACCGGCACCACCACGAAGAGGAAGAAATACACCTGCATCAGGCCGAAGGCAAAGGCACCGACGGAGGCGATCATGTTGAAGTCGGCAAACTGCAGCGGGTAGTCGGCATAGCGGCGCGGCATGCCGGCCAGGCCCAGGAAGTGCATCGGGAAGAAGGTGACGTTGAAGGAGATCAGCGAACCCCAGAAGTGGATCTTGCCGCGCGTCTCGTTGTACATCACGCCGCACCACTTGGGCGACCAGTAGTAGAAGCCGGCGAACAGCCCGTACAGCGAGCCCGCCACCAGCACGTAGTGGAAGTGCGCCACCACGTAGTAGGTGTCCTGCAGTTGCTGGTCCACCGGGGCCATCGACAAGATCAGGCCGGTGAAGCCGCCCATGGTGAACACGAACAGGAAGCCCACCGCGAACAGCATCGGGGTCTCGAAGGTCATGGAGCCGCGCCACATCGTGGCCAGCCAGTTGAAGATCTTCACGCCCGTGGGAACAGCGATCAGCATGGTGGCGTACATGAAGAACAACTGCCCGGTCAGCGGCATGCCGGTGGTGTACATGTGGTGCGCCCACACGATGAACGACAGGATGGCGATGGACGCAGTGGCGTACACCATGGAGGTGTAGCCGAACAGGCGCTTGCGCGCGAAGGCCGGGATGATGGCGCTGACGATGCCGAATGCCGGCAGGATCATGATGTAGACCTCGGGGTGGCCGAAGAACCAGAAGATGTGCTGGTACATCACCGGGTCGCCGCCGCCGGCGGGGTTGAAAAAGCTGGTGCCGAAGTGGCGGTCAGTCAGCGTCATGGTGATGGCGCCGGCCAGCACGGGCATCACGGCGATCAGCAGGTAGGCGGTGATCAGCCAGGTCCAGGCGAACAGCGGCATCTTCATCAGCGTCATGCCGGGGGCGCGCATGTTCAGGATGGTGACCACGATGTTGATGGAACCCATGATCGAGCTGGCGCCCATGATGTGCATCGCGAAGATGCCGGCGTCCATGCTGGGGCCCATCTGCAAAGTCAGCGGCGCGTACAGCGTCCAGCCCGCGGCCGGGGCGCCGCCAGGCATGAAGAAGCTGCCCACCAGCATCAGCGCCGCCGGAATCAGCAGCCAGAAGCTCAGGTTGTTCATGCGCGCGAAGGCCATGTCCGAAGCGCCGATCTGCAGCGGGATCATCCAGTTCGCGAAGCCCACGAACGCCGGCATGATGGCGCCGAACACCATGATCAGGCCGTGCATGGTGGTGAACTGGTTGAACAGTTCGGGGTTCACCAACTGCAGGCCGGGCTTGAACAGCTCGGCCCGGATGCCCAGCGCCAGCACGCCGCCCACCATCAGCATCGCGAAGCTGAACAGCAGGTACATCGTGCCGATGTCCTTGTGGTTGGTGGCATAGACCCAGCGCCGCCAACCATGCGGGGCGCCGTGGTCGTGCGCGTGGTCGTCGTGGTGGGCGTGATCACCGTGTTGGGGCAGGACTGCACTCATGACTTTTCCTTCAAACCTTGATGCGGTGAATCACTTGCGGGCGGCCAGCACGTCGGCCGGCTGCACCGCCTGGCCGGTCTTGTTGCCCCAGCTGTTCTTGGTGTAGGTGATGATGGCGGCCAGTTCGGTGTCCGACAGTTGCTTCCAGGCCGGCATGGCACCGTTGTTCTGGCCATTGAGCAGCACCGCGATCTGCTTGCCCTTGTCGGCGTCGGTCACCACCGGCGAGCCGTCCAGCGCCTTGATCGGACCACCGCCCTTGCCGTCGGGCTTGTGGCACACCGCGCAGTTTGCGGCGTAGGCCTTCTCGCCGCGCGCCAGCAGCGCAGGCAGCTCCCACACCTTGCTCGGGTCGTCGGCCTTGGCGGCCATCTTCTTCCTTTCGCCGTCCACCCACTTGGTGTAGTCCTCGGCGGACAGCACCTTCACGTGGATGGGCATGTAGGCGTGTTCCTTGCCGCACAGTTCGGCGCACTGGCCGTAGAAGTCGCCCGTTTGTTCGGCCCGAAACCAGGCGTCGCGCACAAATCCGGGAATGGCATCCTGCTTCACAGCGAAAGCCGGCACCATCCAGGCGTGGATCACGTCGGTGGCGGTGGTGATGATGCGCACCTTCTTGTTCACCGGCACGACCAAGGGGTTGTCCACCTTCAGCAGGTAGTTGTCACCCTCCGGTTTGCCGGCGTCGGACATGGCCCGCTGGGTCGGGTCCAGGGTGGACAGAAAGCCGATGCCTTCGCCTTCACCCTTGAGGTAGTCATAGCCCCACTTCCACTGGTAGCCCGTGGCCTTGATGGTGAGTTCGGCGTTGCTGGTGTCCTTTTGAGCCACCACGGTCTTGGTGGCCGCGAAGCCCATGCCGGTGACGATGAGGAAGGGCACGATGGTCCAGGCAATTTCAACCGCCACGCTTTCGTGGAAGTTGGCCGACTTGGCGCCCAGCGACTTGCGGTGCTTCAGGATGGAATAGAACATCACCCCGAACACCGCGACGAAGATGACCAGGCACACCACCATCAACCAGTTGTGAAGCGACTGCACATCAGCGGCCACCCGGGTGACCGGCGGGTGCAGGTCCAACTGATTGACCGCCGGTCCACCGGGCAGGCTGTTGACTGCCAGCGCCGGCAGCGCGCTCAGGGCGGCGCCCGCGGCCAAGGCCGCGTGAGCCAGGCGATGCTGGATCGTCTTCATGGTTTTCATCGTCGTCATCACTCGGGTTCGAAGGACTGGAGTTCGGAGTAGGCGGGCCATCAACGTTCGGTGCGGCGCTGACGCAGCGCGGTGCGCAGTTCCTGCGCCAGATCGGCACGCAGGTGGGCGGGCAGGTAGCGGCCGACGCAGGCCGAGCTGCCCTCGCCGGACAGTTCCACCAGCGAGCCTTGCGCGCCCTGCGGCTCCACACGCACCCAGGCGCTGCGGAACAGGGTGCGGCGGGTGCGGCTGCCGCAGCGGTGTTCCACCGCCAGGTCGTGGCCGTCCAGCGTGATGGTTTCGCGGTCGGCGGCATGGCGGGAAAACACCAGCAGGGCCAGGCCCAGGGCCGCCAGTTCCAGGCCGGCGAAGGCCAGCACCGCGGGGGCGCCCTGCCACCAGAAGCCGCCGCCAATGCCCAGCGACACAACGCACAGGGACGCGTACACCGCCAGCAGCTGGCGCGGCGCGATCGAACAGTTGCGCTTCAACACCCACTGCACCGCGCGCTGGGCACCGCCGAAATCCAGTTCGCGACCGAAACGCCACACCGCACTGCGTGTTGCAGTGGCTGGCCAGGGAGCGGGGGCAAAGGCGGCGGTCATGGGTGAACAGGGAAGCTGCTGCACTGTAGGGGAGAGGCATGCCGTCCCGGCTCAGGCATCGCCCCAGTGGGCAGGCCCTTGCGCTTATGACAGACCCTTAAGGCAGATCAAACAAAGATTCTAGCGGACAGATTATTGGCGCCCGCCGTCGGTGCGCCGCTGCACCAAGGTCCGCTTCAATTCGTCCACCGACACGCCCCCCTCCCCGCCCAGGCGCGCACGCGGCGCGGGGCGGAAGGCGTGGCCGTACACGATCTCGAAACCCAGGGCGATGCGCCCCTGGCCATCGACGCGCGCGGCCAGCGCGTCCAACAGGCGCTGGCGCCAGCGCGGCGTGCGCAGCCCGGCCGCGCGTGCCGGGTGGGCGTTGGCGCCCAGCTGGCGCAACTCGTCCAGCGCCGCCTGCGGGCTGGACCAGGTCAGCGTCAGCATCTCCTGGTCCATCACCGGGTCGGCAAAGCCGGCCTGCACCAGCGCATCGCCCAGGTCGTGCATGTCGGTCAATGGCGCCTGGGGCGGGCCCCAGCCGGCGTCGGCGTACAGGCCGCCCAGTTCGCGCAGCGTGTACGGGCCCAGGGTGGAAAACATCAGGAAGCCGTCCACCGCCAGCGCGCGCTGCCACTGCGCCATCAGCCCAGGGGCGTCGGGCGAAAAATGCAGCGCCATGTTGGCCCACAGCAACTGCGCGCTGCCAGGCGGCACGGCCTCAGCACCGAGCGGTGCCGGCGCGCGCTGCCAGAAGCGCCAGTCGCGCGCCGGAGCACTGCGCGCCAGCAGCGCTGGCGTCGGCTCCACCGCCACGATGCTTGACTTGGGATAAGCCGCGCGCAAGGCTGCCGCGCCGCCCCCCAGGAAGGCCGACCAGTCCAGCACTTGCTGCGGCACCTGGCGGATGACCTCCAGGCGCTCGCCCATGCGCCGGGCCACCTCGGTGTGCAGCCAGGGCGCCTGCGGCAGGCGGGCCAGGCGGCGCAGGGCCAGGTCGCAGGCCGCGGCCCGCGGGCCGGCCGGAGGCACCGCGGGCAAAGGGTCTGGAACCACGGGCGAGGCCGGCATGGGCGGGCAGTATATTGAGCCGATGCTGCGGGCTCTGAAGGCACTTTCCCCCGCACCGGGCGGCGCCTGCCTGGTGTGCCGGGTCTGGGGTGACGGCGGCCTGTGTGCCGACTGCGCTGCGCGGTTCGCGACCGCCGTGCCCCGCTGCCTGCGCTGCGGCCTGCGCACCGCGCAGGCGCTGTCCGCCTGCGGCCACTGCCTGCACGAAGCGCCCCGCCTGTCCCGCACCGTGACGGTGGCCGACTATGGCTTCCCCTGGGACCGCCTGCTGTCGGCCTTCAAGTACAGCGGACAGGCCGAACTGGCCACGCCGCTGGCGCGGCTGCTGGCGCGCGCGGTGCTAGGCGCGGGCCCACCGCTGCCGGGGCTGCTGCTGCCGGTGCCGCTGGCCACTGAGCGCCTGCGCGAACGCGGCTACAACCAGGCCTGGGAACTGGCACGGCGGCTGCCGGCGCTGCTGCAGGTCCCAGCCCCCGGCCTGCAGGCCCGCGCCGACCTGCTGCTGCGCCTGCGCGACACGCCCCACCAGACCGGCCTGACCCGCGCCCAGCGCCTGGCCAACCTGCGCCACGCCTTCCTGGTGGAACCACGCCAGGCCGCGGCCCTGGCCGGCCAGCGGGTGGCGCTGGTGGACGACGTGCTGACCACCGGCGCCACCGCCGCCACCGCGGCGCAATGCCTGCTGGACGGCGGCGCGGCCGAGGTGCAGTTGTGGGTGCTGGCGCGCACGCCGCCGCCCGAAGAACGTTGACGGCCCCCTGGGCGCCTCGCACGCCGACAATGCACGCCATGTTCAACATCGTGCTGGTGCACCCCGAGATCCCGCCCAACACCGGCAACGTCATCCGGCTGGCAGCCAACACCGGTTGCCGGCTGCACCTGATCGAGCCCCTGGGCTTTGACATGGACGACAAGCTGCTGCGCCGCGCCGGCCTGGACTACCACGAGTACGCGGAGGTGAAGCGCCATGCCGACTGGGCGGCCTGGCAGGCGGCGGAGACGCCCGACCCGGCGCGGGTGTTCGCCTTCACCACCCGCGGCACGCGCCACCTGGGGCAGGTGCGGTTCCAACCCGGCGACTGGCTGCTGTTCGGCAGTGAAACCGCTGGCCTGCCCGCCGCCCTGCGGGATTCGGTGGCACCGGCGCAGCGCCTGCGCCTGCCGCTGCGCGAAGGCCAACGCAGCCTGAACCTGAGCAACGCGGTGGCGGTGGCGGTGTTCGAAGCCTGGCGCCAGAACGGCTATGCCGGCGCCGCAGCGCTGGGCTGACGGACCTCAGGCGCCCTCGGCACGCGCCTCGCGCGCCATCAACTGCTGCAGCGCCTGCGGTGGCGACAAACGCCCCTGCAGCACCGCCACCACGGCGGCGGTGAGCGGCATGTCCACGCCCAGGGCCTGTGCCCGTTCGGCCACCGTGGCCGCGCTGTAGACGCCTTCGGCCACATGGCCCAGGCGCGCCAGCACATCGGGCAGCGCCAGCCCCTGCGCCAGCAGCAGGCCCACGCGCCGGTTGCGCGACAGGTCGCCCGTCGCGGTGAGCACCAGGTCGCCCAGGCCCGACAGGCCCATGAAGGTGTCGGCCCGTGCGCCCAGGGCCAGTCCCAGGCGCGTCATTTCGGCCAGGCCGCGGGTGATGAGCGCGGCCCGGGCGTTCAAGCCCAGTTGCAGGCCATCGGCAATGCCGGTGGCGATGGCCAGCACGTTCTTCACCGCGCCGCCCACTTCCACGCCCACCGGGTCGTCGGAGGAATACACGCGCAGCGCGTCGCCATGGAAGGCCTGCACCGCACGCTGGCGCAGGGCCAGGTTGGTGCTGGCGACCACCAGTGCGGTGGGCCGGCCCTGCGCCACTTCCAGCGCGAAGCTGGGGCCGCTGAGCACCCCGGCGGCCTCGCCCGGGCGCACCTGGGCGGCGACTTCATGGCCCAGCGCGCCGCTGCCCTGCTCGAAACCCTTGCACAGCCACAGCGCGCCTAGGCCTGCGGGCAGCGCCGCCAGGCGTTCGCGCAAGGCCGCCATGGGCGTGGCCAGCACCAGCAGCCCGTCGTTGCCGCCGGCATGGGCCAGCGCAGCACTGTGGTCGGCCGTGATGCCCAGGGCCTGCGGCAGCGCCACCTCGGGCAGGTAGCGCGTGTTCACGCGCTCGCGCCCCAAAGCCGCGGCCTGCGACGCGTCGCGCGCCCACAGCAGCACCTCGTGCCGCGCCGCCGCGGCCACGGCCAGCGCGGTGCCCCAGGCACCGGCGCCGAGCACGGTGATGCGCAGGGTCATGCGCGGACGAAGCGCGGCCGGCGCGCGGTCAGTTCGCGCTGGTGATGATGCTGCTGCCGTTGCCGTTGCCCGCGGCCTGCGCCTGCTGGGCTTCGAACATGGCCTGGAAATTGACTTCGGTCAGCAGGATGGGCGGGAAACCGGCGCGTGTGCAGACGTCCGACACGATGGCGCGCAGGTAGGGGTAGATCATCTGCGGGCAGACGATGCTGATGATGCCCTGCATCTGGTCCTGCGGCACATTGCGGATCTCGAAGATGCCGGCCTGCTTGGCTTCCACCAGGAACAGGGTGCGCTCCTTCAGCTTGGCGGTGACGGTGGCGGTGACGGTCACCTCGAAGATGCCGTCGGCAATGCCCTCGGCGCCCATGGCCAGGTTGATGTCCACCTGGGGCTGCTGCTGTTCCAGCAGGATCTGCGGCGAATTGGGCTGTTCCAGCGACAGGTCCTTCAGGTACATGCGCTGGATCTGGAACACCGGGGTTGCGTCGTCTTGGTCGGCCATGGTGGATGTCTCGGGTGTGAAAGGAAAACGGCGCCCAGCGGCGCGTGAAAACGCCCGCGACCAAGCAAGTGCAGCGGTCGGGGGAAAAGGCGGATTATCGCGCAGGGCCCCGTGCCAGGGGCCCCTGCGTCAGGGGTTCGAGGGCTGCGGCATCCCGCCGCAATCCGGCCGCAAGGGCATCGCGTTCAGGCCGAAGCGGGGCCTTGCAGCAGCGGCATCAGGCCGCCGCGCTGGTCCAGCGCCACCAGGTCGTCACAGCCGCCCACGTGGGTGTCGCCGATGAAGATCTGCGGCACGGTGCGCCGGCCGGTGAGTTCGATCATGCGGTCGCGCTCGGCCGGGTGGGTGTCCACCCGCACTTCGTCGATGTGCTGCACGCCGCGTTGCTTCAACAAGGCCTTGGCCCGCACGCAAAAGGGGCAGACCTGGGTGGTGTACATGCGCACAGCGTTCATGGGCAGGCGGTCACAAAGCCAACGAAGCCGCGATTGTGCAGGCGGCCCCAAAGCCATGCCCGCGCTGGGGCATGACCGATGTCACGACCTGGCCCAGCACATCACTTGCCCGGTTTGGTGCCGCGCTCCAGCGGCAGTCCGGCCTCGCGCCAGGCGGCGGTGCCGCCCTGCACGGCACAGGCCCGTTCGTAGCCTGCCTTCTTCAGCACGGCCACCGCGCGGCCAGCGCGTGCGCCGGTGGGGCACATCAGCACCACCGGCAGGGTCTTGTTGCCCGGCAGGTCCTTGCTGCCCTCCAACTGGCCCACCGGCACATTGCGGGCGCCGCCGGCGTGCTGGGCCGCGTATTCGTCCGGCTCGCTCACGTCCACCAGCACCGCCTTCTCGCGGTTGATCAGTTGCACCGCGTCGGCCGTGCCGATGGCCGAGCCGCTGCGCTGCTGCAGCACCGGCCACAGCAGCAGGCCGCCCGAGGTGAGGGCCATCAGGATGAGCAGCGCGTTGTCGATGATGAATTGCACGGGCAGGTGACCAGGTGGCGGGCGAAGGACGAATTATAGAATTCGCGGTTCGCCGTCTTGGCAACAGACCCACCCACGCACCATGTACAAGCTTGTGCTCGTTCGCCACGGCGAATCCACCTGGAACCTGGAAAACCGCTTCACCGGCTGGACCGACGTGGACCTCACGCCCACCGGCGTGGCCCAGGCCCAGCAGGCCGGCCGGCTGCTGAAGGAAGGCGGCTACGAGTTCGACGTGGCCTACACCTCGGTGCTGAAACGCGCCGTGTGGACGCTGTGGCACGCGCTGGACCAGATGGACCGCACCTGGCTGCCCGTGGTGAACGACTGGCGCCTGAACGAGCGCCACTACGGCGCACTGCAGGGCCTGAACAAGGCGGAAACCGCCAAGAAGTTCGGTGACGAGCAGGTGCTGGTGTGGCGCCGCAGCTATGACACGCCGCCGCCCTCGCTGGAAGCCAGCGACCCGCGCTGCGAGCGCAGCGACCTGCGCTACGCCAAGCTGCAGGCCGCCCAGGTGCCGCTGACCGAATGCCTGAAGGACACCGTGGCGCGCGTGCTGCCCTGCTGGAACGAGGTGCTGGCCCCGGCCATCACCAGCGGCCAGCGCCTGCTGATCGCCGCGCATGGCAACTCCATCCGCGCGCTGGTGAAGTACCTGGACGGCATCAGCGACGACGACATCGTGGGCCTGAACATCCCCAACGGCATTCCACTGGTGTACGAACTGGATGCGAACCTGAAACCCATCAAGAGCCACTACCTGGGCGACCCGGCGGCGGCCGCCGCGGCCGCTGCCGCGGTGGCGGCGCAGGGCACGAAGGGCTAGCCCGCAGGGCTACAAGGCGCTGACCGCCGACGAGATCAGGGGCGCCAGCGCAAGCGCGTTGCTGGCGTGCGGCACGGCGTCGGTGCTCCAGACCTGGCGCACACCGGCTTCGCGCAGCTTGTCCATCGCGTCGCCGATGAACAGACCATGCGTCACCGCCGCGTCCACCGTGGCGGCACCGCGCTGGAAACAGGCGCGGGCGCCGTCGATCAGGGTGCGGGCGGTGGACGCCACGTCGTCGATCAGCACCACCGCGCGGCCTTGCATCGGCACGGGCAGTGGCGTGGGCAGCGTGACCCGCACGTCACGGTCGCCACGCCGCTGCTTCACGCACACCGCGTGGTCCAGCCCCGCTTCTTGGGCCGCCACCCCCACCCATTGCCGCGACTCCTCGTCCGGACCCACCAGGTAGGCCCCGGGCACCTGCTGCGCAATGAAGTGCCCCAGCAGCGTCGCGGCCGACAGCGCCACCCCGCGCGAACCCGGCATCACCTCGTCCAGCGAGGCGATGCGGTGCAGGTGCGGGTCCACCGTGATCACGGCGTCGAACAGGTGCGCCAACAGGCCGGCCACATGGCGCTGGCTGACCGCTTCACCCGGGTGGAAGGCCATGTCCTGCCGCATGTAGGCCAGGTAGGGCGCCACCAGCACCAGGCGCCGGGCACCCAGCGCGCGCGCAGCGGGTGCGGTGATGGCCAGTTCGGCCAGCTTTTCGTTGGGCTGGTGCAGGCCGCGCAGCAGCAGCACGTCGGTGGGCAGCGCCGCCGGCAGCGTGAGGCGGCTTTCGCCATCGGGGAAGCGGTGGCGGGCGACCAGGGCCTTGGGCACACCCAGCGCCTGCGCCAGCGACGTGGCCAGCCCGGACTCGTCGTCGAAGTGCAGCAACAGGGCAGGCTTCATGCGGTGGGTGCCAGGTGGTGGGCAATCTCGTGCTGCAGGGTGGCGGCCAGCGCGCGGCGGTCGGCATGCGCGCTTTGCAGGGGTGGCAGCAGGCGCACGTTCACCACCATGCCACGGGCACAGGCAATGCGCCACATGCTTTGCACCAGCGTGGTGTCGCCCACGAAGGTGGCGGCCTCGCAGAAGTGGCCACTGTCGTCATCAAAGCGCAGCACCGCAGGCTGGATGGGCGTCTCGGTGACGATGGCGGCCTGCAGCAGGTTGGCGTGGAAGGGCAGCAATTCGGGGCCGGTGCCGGTGGTGCCTTCGGGGAAGACCGCCACCATGTCGCCGCGGCGCAGTGCGTCGGCCATTTGGTGCACCACCCGCAGCGCGTCGCGCTTGCGTTCGCGCTCGATGAACAGCGTGCCCGCGCCGCGCACCAGCCAGCCCAGCAAGGGCCAGTGCAGCACGTCGGCCTTGGAGACGAAGCGCGCCTGAGGCGCCACCGCGTGCAGCGCGGCGATGTCCAGCCAGGACACGTGGTTGGCCACCAGCAGCGTGGCACCGGGCCGCGGGGAGCCTTGGGCCTCCAGCCGCAGGCCCAGGCAGCGCAGCACACCGGCCGACCACCACTGGATGCGGCGCTGGCGCCCGGCGGCGTTCAGCGACCCGAAACGAAGCCCCATCACCGCCAGCCCGTGCAGCAGGTGCAGCACCAGGCGGGCCAGGCGCCACAGCGCAAGCAGCGTTCGCATGCGGGGGCGTTCAGCGCCGCAGGTAGGCCACGGTGCCCGCCACCAGCGTGGCCTTCACCTGGCCGTGCAGTTCAAAGCCCGACAGGTCGAAGGCGAAGGGCGTGTGCTTGCCCTGGCTGGCCAGCGCGTCGGGGGTCACCGCCCAGCGGGCCTCGGGGTCGAACACACACAGGTCGGCCACCCCGCCTTCCACCAGGCGCCCAGCGCTGGCCGACAGCGAACCCAGCGCATTGCCCAGCACCCGCACCGGGTCGGCGGTGACGGCCGACAGCGCGCGCGAGATGCCCACGCCGCTGTCCGCACCCCAGCGCAGCGCCAGGCCCAGCAGCAGTTCCAGCCCGGTGGCGCCGGGCGTGGCCTCGGCGAAGGGCAGGTTCTTCTCGTCGCTGGACACCGGCATGTGGTCGGACACCAGGGCGTCGATGCTGCCGTCGGCCAGGCCGGCGCGCAGCGCGTCGCGATCGCGGCCCTGGCGCAGGGGCGGCGACAGGCGCATTTCCGGGTTGAAGTAGCCGATGTCCACGTCGGTGAGGTGCAGCGAGTTGATGCTGACGTCCGCCGTCACCGGCAGGCCTTCGGCCTTGGCGGCGCGCAGCAGCGCCACGCCCGCGGCGCTGGACATGCGGCACAGGTGCACCCGCGCGCCGGTGGCCCGCACCAACTCGAAAATGGTGTGCAGCGCCAGGGTCTCGGCCTGCACCGGCACACCCGACAGGCCCAGGCGCGTGGCCACCGCACCGCTGGCCGCCACGCCCTTGCCCAGCCAGGCGTCCTGCGGCCGCAGCCACACCGTGATGCCGAAGGTGGCGGCGTACTGCAGCGCGCGCAGCAGCACCTGGGTGTCCTTGATGGGCATTTCGGCCTGCGAGAAGCCCACGCAACCCGATTCGGTGAGCTCGGCCATCTCGGTGAGCGCCTCACCCGCCAGCCCGCGCGTGAGCGCGCCCAGCGGGAACAGGCGGCACAGGCTCAGCTGCCGGGCGCGGAACTTCAACATCTCCACCAGGCCGGGCTCGTCGAGCGTGGGGTCGGTGTCGGGCGGGCACACCAGGCTGGTGACACCGCCGGCCGCCGCCGCGTTCAGCTCGGTTTCCAGCATGCCTTCGTGTTCATGCCCGGGCTCGCGCAGGCGCGCGGCCAGGTCCACCAGGCCGGGGGCCACCACATGGCCGCTGGCGTTGATGACCTGCGCCGGCTTGAAGTCCACCGGCACCGCGCCGATGGCCAGGATGCGGCCCGCGGCGATGGCGATGTCGGCCGGGTGGTCGCGGCCGCTGGCGGGGTCGATGACGCGACCACCTTGAACAAGAATTTTCATGCGTCGTTCCCGGCGATGATGGACATGACGGCCATGCGCACCGCGATACCGAAAGTCACTTGGGGCAGGATCACGCTGGCCTTGCCGTCGGCCACGCTGGAGTCGATTTCCACGCCGCGGTTGATGGGGCCCGGGTGCATCACGATGGCGTCGGGCCTGGCCAGGCGCAGCTTGTCCTGGGTCAGGCCGAAGGTCTTGCTGAACTCGCCCGCGCTGGGCAGCATGGCGCCGCTCATGCGTTCGTTCTGCAGCCGCAGCATGATGATGACGTCGGCGTCGGTGATGCCTTCAACCATGTCGTGGCACACCCGCACGCCCATCGCGGCCAGGTCGCCGGGCACCAGGGTCTTGGGGCCGACGGCGCGGATCTCGGGCACGCCCAGGGTGGTGAGGGCATGGATGTCGGAGCGCGCCACCCGGCTGTGCACGATGTCGCCCACGATGGCCACGCGCAGCTGGGTGAAGTCCTTCTTGAAGTGGCGGATGGTGTACATGTCCAGCAGCCCCTGGGTGGGGTGGGCATGGCGCCCGTCGCCGGCATTCACCACATGCACATGCGGCGCACAGTGCTGGGCGATCAGGTAGGGCGCACCGCTTTCGCTGTGGCGCACCACGAACATGTCGGCGTGCATGGCCGACAGGTTCGCGATGGTGTCCAGCAGGCTTTCGCCCTTGGCGGTGCTGCTGCGCGCGATGTCCAGGTTCAGCACGTCGGCCGACAGGCGCTTGGCCGCGATCTCGAAGGTGGTGCGGGTGCGGGTGCTGTTCTCGAAGAACAGGTTGAACACGCTCTTGCCCCGCAGCAGCGGCACCTTCTTCACCTCGCGGTCGTTCACGCTCAAGAAGGTGCCGGCGGTGTCCAGGATGTGCGTGAGCACCTCGCGCGGCAGGCCTTCCACCGACAGCAGGTGGACCAGTTCGCCATGCTTGTTCAGCTGCGGGTTGCGGCGGGCCAGCATCAGGCATCCCCCCCGAGGGTGAAGGTGAAGGTGCCGTTCTCGGTGCGGGCCAGCGACAGGCGCTGGGAGGCCGGCAGCACCACGCGCGCGGCGGCCAGCGCGGCATGCACCGGCAGTTCGCGCCCGCCGCGGTCCACCAGCACGGCCAGGGTTACGCTGGCCGGGCGGCCGTAGTCGAACAGCTCGTTCAGCACCGCGCGGATGGTGCGACCGGTGTAAAGCACGTCGTCCACCAGCAGGATGTGGGCGCCGTCCACCGCGAAGGGAATGCGCGTGGCGTCGGTGGTGCTGGACAGGCCGCGCTCGCCGAAGTCGTCGCGGTGCAGGGTGCTGCTGATGACGCCCGCCGCGCCCGGCCGGCCCAGGTCGGCGTGCAGCCGTTCGGCCAGCCAGGCCCCGCCGGACCACACGCCCAGCAGTTCGGTGCCGGGTTTCATCAGGCTGCGCACGCCATTCAACAACTCGGCGTACAGCGCTTCGGCGTCCAATGCCAATGTGCTCATGGGTGTTCTCGGAAGTACTGTTCCAGGATCAGTGCTGCGCTGGCCGCATCAACATCCGGCGCACCGCCGGCCAGGGCCTCGGTGGTGGTGTATCGCTCGTCCACCTCGTGCACCGGCAGCTGGAAGCGGCCGTGCAGCTGGCGCGCAAAGCGCTGGGCGCGGCGGGTATTGTCGTGGGGCGCGCCGTCGGGGTGGAAGGGCACGCCCACCACCAGCGCGTCGGGCTGCCATTCGGCGATGAGCTTGGCGATGCGCTCGAAACGTGCGTCGCCTTCGGCATGGACGGTGGTGAGCGGCTGGGCACTTTTCAGCAGCGTGTTGCCGGTGGCCACGCCCACGCGGCGGGTGCCGAAATCAAAGGAAAGCAGGGACTGGGGGCGGGCAGACAAGGCAGCAAGCGCGGGGGCGGCCATCATGCGTGCCCGGCCTCCTGGCTCAGCATCAGTGGATCGAAACCCAGCAGCGACAGCGCGCGGTCGTAGCGCTGTTCCACCGGGGTGTCGAAGATGATGTCCAGCTTGGCGTCCACCGTCAGCCAGCCGTTGCGGCCGATCTCATCTTCCAACTGCCCCGCGCCCCAGCCGGAATAACCCAGGGTGACCAGCACGCGCTTGGGTCCGACACCGTTGGACAGGGCCTCCAGCACGTCCTTGCTGGTGGTCATTTCCAGTCCGCCGCCAGGGATGGGCATGGTGCTGCTGTAGGGGCTGGGCTGGTCGCCCTGGGTTTCGTGCAGCACGAAGCCGCGTTCGGTCTGCACCGGGCCGCCGTAGTACACCGGCTGCTCGGCCAGTTCGTCGCGGTCCAGCGGCAGTTCCACCTTTTCGAACAGGTTCTTCAGCTTGATGTCGATGGGCCGGTTGATCACCAGGCCCAGCGCACCCTTTTCATTGTGTTCGCACAGGTAGACCACGGTGCGGGCGAAGTTCTCGTCCACCATGCCGGGCATGGCGATCAGGAACTGGTTGGTCAGGTTGATCCGGTCCGCGGGCATGGGCAAGATTCTAGTTCGGCGACACTCCGCGGCGTGGAAAACAACGCCCACCCCGCCCGGGACAAGCCCTTCGACCGCGCCCTGGTCTGGTTCCGGCGCGACCTGCGCGCCGACGACCACGCCGCGCTGTCGCAGGCGCTGCGTTCGGCGCACCAGGTGTGGTGCGCCTTCGTTTTCGACCGCGCCATCCTGGACACCCTGCCACGCGCCGACCGCCGGGTGGAGTTCATCCACCACAGCCTGGTGGACCTGGACGCGCAGCTGCGGGCGCTGGGCCAGAGCCATGGCGTGGACGGCGCCGGCCTCATCGTGCTGCACGGCCACGCCACGGCCGCCCTGCCCCGGCTGGCCGCCGAACTGGGCGTGCAGGCGGTGTTCAGCCACCACGACGACGAGCCCGACGCGCTGGCGCGCGACGCCAAGGTGCTGGGTGCACTGGCCGATGCCGGCATCCTGCTGCGCAGCTTCAAGGACGTGGTGGTGTTCGAGCGCAGCGAGGTGCTCACCGGCGCGGGCGGCGCCTACAACGTGTTCACGCCCTACAAGAACGCCTGGCTGCGCCGGGTGCAGGCCGACGACCTGGCGGCGCACGCGGTGGCGCGCCACGCGGCGGCGCTGGCGGCCTTGCCGGAAGGCCGCGGCGGCATTCCCAGCCTGGCGCAGATCGGCTTCGAGCCGACCAACCTGCGCGCGCTGAAACTGCCCACCGGCAGCAGCGGCGCGCACGAGCTGCTGGACGACTTCCTCGAACGCATCGACCGCTACGCCGAGCACCGTGACTTCCCCGCCATTCGCGGCCCCAGCTACCTGAGCACCCACCTGCGCTTCGGCACGGTGAGCATCCGCCGCCTGGCGCGCGAGGCCTGGCAGCGTATGCAGGGCGGTTCGCGTGGGGCCGAGGTGTGGCTGTCCGAACTGATCTGGCGCGACTTCTACCACCAGATCCTGCACCACCACCCGCGCGTGGTGGGCCACTGCTTCAAGCCCGAATACGACCGCCTCAAGTGGGACCACGGCAAACACGCCGACGCCCTGTTCGCCGCCTGGTGCGAAGGCCGCACCGGCTACCCGCTGGTGGACGCGGCCATGCACCAGCTGAACGACAGCGGCTACATGCACAACCGCCTGCGCATGGTGGTGGCCAGCTTCCTGACCAAGGACCTGGGGCTGGACTGGCGGCGCGGCGAAGCCTATTTCGCGCTGCACCTGAACGACTTCGACCTGGCCGCCAACAACGGCGGCTGGCAATGGGCTGCGTCCACCGGCTGCGACGCCCAGCCCTATTTCCGCATCTTCAACCCGGTGAGTCAGAGCGAGAAGTTCGACCCCGAGGGCAAGTTCATCAAGCGCTACCTCCCCCAGTTGGCGAAACTGTCGGCCAAGGACGTGCACGCGCCCTGGCTGGCCAAGCCGCTGGAACTGGCGGCGGCCGGGTTGGAGCTGGGACGCGACTACCCGCAGCCGGTGGTGGACCACGACCTGGCGCGCCAGCGCACCTTGGAGCGCTTTGCCGCGGTGCGCGGCGGCTGACCTGGCCCTCAGGCCGAGTGGTGCATGGCGCAGTTCGCCGGGTTGCCCATCGCGGGGCAGCCGCCACAGCCCGCGGGCAGGGGCGGCGCGGCGCCTTCGGTCACAGCCGGCGCGGGCACCGACAGCTTCTTGGCCAATTGGATGGAGTGGCACTGCGGGCACTCGGGCACGGTGCTGCTGCGCACCAGCGCTTCGAATTCGTGGTGGCAGTCCTGGCAGGCGTATTCGTAGATGGGCATGGTCGGCGACGGCAGCGGTTGGCGGGCTCAGGGCCGCATTGTGCGGCTTGGCCAATGCCCGACGAGGGCGCTGCGCCTCAGTGCGGGTCGGCCGGTCCCAGCGGCGAGGCCGTGCCGGGCAAAGGCGACGCTTGCGGGCTGCGACCGAAACGCCGCACGAAGAACTGCACGAAATCGTCCACGAAGGTGTAGACCACGGGGATGACCAGCAGGCTCAGGAAGGTGCTGGTGATCAGCCCGCCGATCACCACGATGGCCATGGGCGAGCGGAAGCTCGGATCGGTGCCGAAGCCCAGCGCGATGGGCAGCATGCCGGCGCCCATGGCGATGGTGGTCATGACGATGGGCCGGGCGCGCTTGTGGCACGCGTCCAGCAGCGCCTCCCAGCGGTTCAGCCCGTGTTCGCGCCGCGCCATGACCGCGTACTCCACCAGCAGGATGCTGTTCTTGCTGGCAATGCCCATCAGCATGATCATGCCGATCATGGCGGGCATGGTGAGGTCGGTGCCGGTGACGAACAGCGCCAGGATGGCCCCCGGGATCGACAGCAGCAGCGCCACCAGGATGGTGGCCGGCTGCACCCAGGCATGGAACAGCAGCACCAGCACGATGTAGATGCAGGCCACGCCGGTGGCCATGGCCAGGCCGAAGCCGCTGGCCAGCTCCTGCATGGCTTCGGCATCCCCCACCGCGGTCTTGATGATGCCCGCGGGCAGGTTCGCCAGGCTGGGCAGTGCGTCGGCCTGGGCCTGCACCTCGCCCAGCGGCTGGCCGTTGAGTTCGACCTCGAAGTTCACGTTGCGCAGCCGGTCGTAGCGGTCGATGCGCGCCGGCCCGCTGCCCACCTTCAGCGTGGCCACGTTGCCCAGCGCCACCACGCCGTTGCGGCCCGGCACGCCCAGGCGTTCCAGCTGGGCCAGGTCCTGGCGGGCTGCGTCGGGCAGGCGCACCACCACCGGCACCTGGCGCTGGCTGAGGTTCAGCTTGGCCAGGGCCTGGTCGAAGTCGCCCGCGGTGGCGATGCGCAGGGTGTCGGCAATGGCGGCCGTGGTCACGCCCAGGTCGGCGGCGCGGGCGTTGTCCGGCCGCACTTCCAGTTCGGGCCGCTGCAGGCTGGCGGTGGACACCACGTTGCCAATGCCCTTGAGCGTGCGCAGGTCCTGCTCCACCAGCCGCGCGTGGGCGGCCAGGGCTTCGCCGTTCTCGCCCGCCAGCACCAGCACGAACTTCTCGGACGAACCGCCAAAGGCCACCTGCACCCGCACGCCCGGCAGCACCTCAAGCGCCTTGCGCAATTCGCCTTCCACCTTCTGCTTGGTGATGCCCTGGCGTTGGTGGCGCGGGGTGAGGTTCAGCGTGAGCGTGGCCTTGCGCGCCTCGGCCGCGGCCTTGCCGGCGAAGGGGTCGCCGCCGGCCGTGCCGCCGCCCACCGCGGTATACACCAGCTTCACGTGCGGGTGCGCGGCGACGATCTCGCCCGCGCGTTTTGCCAGCGCCAGCGTTTCCTTGAAGGTGCTGCCCGGCGGGAGCGTGAGGTAGACCTGGGTCTGCGACAGGTCGTCCGGCGGCAGGAAGCCGCCGGCGATCTTGCCGGCCACCAGGGGCGCACAACTGGCCACCGAGAACACGGTCGCGGCCAGCAGGGTCCACAGCCGATGCTTCAGGCACCAGGCGGCCAGGCGCAGGTAGCCCGGCATCCAGCCGGGCTCGCGGTGCGGCTTGTTCGACGGCTTCAGGAGGTAGGCCGCCATCATGGGCGTGAGCATGCGCGCCACCACCAGCGAGAACCACACCGCCAGCGCCGCGCTCCAGCCGAATTGGACGAAGAACTTGCCCACCATGCCGCTCATGAAGGCCGTGGGCAGGAACACCGCGATCAGCGTGAAGGTGGTGGCAATCACCGCCAGGCCGATCTCGTCGGCCGCTTCCATCGCGGCCTGGAAGGGGGTCTTGCCCATGCGCAGGTGGCGCATGATGTTCTCGATCTCCACGATCGCGTCGTCCACCAGGATGCCCACCACCAGGCTCAGGCTCAGCAGCGTGACCACATTGAGCGTGAAGCCCAGCCAGTACATGGCCGCGAAGGTGGGGATGATGGACAGCGGCAGCGCCACCGCCGAGACGAAGGTGGCGCGCCAGTCGCGCAGGAAGAACCACACCACGATGACCGCCAGCACCGCGCCTTCCAGCAGCAGGGCCATGCTGCTTTCGAAGTTCTCGACCACCGGGTCGACGAAGTTGAAGGCCTCGGTCACGGTGATGTCGGGATGTTCGGTCTTCAGCTTGTCCAGCGCCGCGCGCACGCCTTTGGCCACGTCGATTTCACTCGCCCCGCGCGAGCGCGTGATCTCGAAGCCCACCACCGGCTTGCCGTTCAACAGGGCGGCCGAACGCACCTCGGCCACGGTGTCGGCCACCGTGGCCACCTGGTCCAGCCGGATGTGGCGCGCGCCCTCGTTGCCCTGCACCGGGATTTCCAACGCCGCCAGTTCCTGCGCGCTGGCCACCGTGGCCAGGGTGCGCACACTCTGCTCGGCGCCGCCCAGGTCCATGCGGCCGCCCGAGCCTTCCTGCTGCACCTGGCGCAGGGTGCGCGACACGTCGGCCGCGGTCACGCCCAAAGCCGCCAGGCGCGACGGGTCCAGTTCCACCCGCACCTCGCGGCTGACCCCGCCCACCCGCGCCACCACGCCCACGCCACGCACCGCCAGCATGGCCTTGGCGACCTGGTTGTCCACGAACCAGGACAGGGCCTCGTCGTCCATGCGCGTGGACGCCACGGTGTAGGTGAGCACCGGCATGCCGGCCAGGTCCACCTTTTGGATGATGGGGTCGCGCAGGTCACCCGGCAGGTCGGAGCGCACGCGCTGCACCGCGTCACGGGTTTCGTCCAGCGCCTCCTGGGTGGGCTTCTCCAGCCGGAATTCCACCGTGATGTTCACCGCGCCGTCGCTGATGGCGGTGTACAGGTGCTTGACGCCCTGCACCGACGCGATCGAGTTCTCCAGCTTGCGCGCCACCTCGGTTTCCAGCTGCGCCGGCGCGGCGCCCGGCAGCGCCGCCGTGACCGTGACCATGGGCAGGTCGATGTCCATGAACTGCTGGATGCGCATGGACTGGAAGCCGAACAGGCCCAGCAGCGTGAGCATGGCGAACAGCAGGATCGCCGGAACCGGGTTGCGGATGGAGGCGGCGGAAACGTTCAGCTGCATGGCGCTTGAAACGCGGCGTCAGTTGGACCGGGCCGCGGCAGCGGCCGTGGCGGCTGGCGGGGCATCCACCACCCGCACGGTGTCGCCATCGGCCAGGAAGCCGGCGCCGGTGGCCACCACGCGCGCTTCGCGTTGCAGCCCGCTGGTGAGCTCCACCCGGTCGCCCACGCGCCGGCCCACGCCCACCTTCACCTGCGCCACCTTGTTGTTGGCGCCCACCAGGAACACATAGGCGAATCCATCTCGCAGCAGCACCGCTGTCTGCGGCAGCGTCAGCGCGCTGTCGCGGCCCAGTTCCAGTTCACCGCGCGCGAACATGCCCGCGCGCGCCGCGCCCGGTGCGGGCAGGTCCACATAGACCAGGCCATTGCGGGTGGCACCGTCCACCGTGGGCGCCACCATGCGCACCACACCGCGCACCGGCGCGCCGCCGGCCGGGGTGACGGTGACCGTCTGGCCCGGCTTCACCCGCGCCAGCTCGCTGGCCGCCACCTCGGCGCGCCACTCCAGGCGTTCCTTGCGAATCAGGCGGAACAGCTCCTGGCCCGGCTGCACCACCGCGCCCACGGTGGCTGCGCGCGCCGAGATGACGCCATCGTCGCTGGCCAGGATGCGGGTTTGCGCCAGGCGCACGTCGTCGGCCGCCACGCGGGCGCGCAGCGCATCGATGCGCGCCCGCGCGCTCACTTCGGCGGTGATGGCGCTTTGCAGTTGCTGCGCGCTGACCATGCCGTCGCTGCGCAAGGAACGCGCGCGCTCGGCGTCGGCCTTGGCCTGATCGCCCAGGGCGCGGGCCTCGGCCAGGCTGGCGCGGGTGGCGTCGGCGTCGGCCTTCAGGGTGTCGGACGCCAGGCGCGCCAACAACTGACCGCGCCTGACCCGGTCGCCCACCGCCGCGTTCACCTCCACCAGGCGCAAGCCGCCCAACTCAGCCCCCAGAACGGCTTCCTGCCAGGCCGCCACATTGCCATTGGCCGCCAGCAGTTGCGGCCAGTCGGCCGTGCGCGGGGACACCAGGGACACGCTCAGCGTGGGGCGGGCGGCAGCAGACGCGCCGGGCGACGGAGGGGCAGTTTTGGGATCGGCGGCCAGGGCGGCCAGCGCAACAGACAGGGCCAGGCAGGCCGTGGGGCGCAAGGGAAAACGCATGGGCACCTTGGGAGTCCATCGGCCGCGCTCGGCCGCAAGGCGGCCACTTTAGAACAGTTCGACGTCGCCTGCCTTGGACTCGTCGTTCAGTTCGCCCTTGACCACCAGGTCGGCAAAACCACTGACGCGGTTGCGGCCGTTCTTCTTCGCCCAGTACACGGCCTGGTCGGCACGCTCGAACGCGGCGCTGGGCGAATCGCCGGTGCGCACCTCGGTGAAGCCGACCGACACCGTGATGTGCCCCACCTGCGGAAAGGCATAGGCCTGCACGGCCTGGCGCAGGCGCTCGAAGGCCTTGATGGCGTCCTCGTCGCCGCCGCAGCGCAACAGCACCACGAACTCTTCACCGCCGAAGCGGTACAGCAGGTCGTGGAAGCGGAAGCAGGCACGCATCAGGCGCGACATCAGCAGCAACACCTCGTCGCCGATGAGGTGGCCCCAGACGTCGTTCACCTGCTTGAAGTGGTCGATGTCGACCACCGCCAGGTAGGGCAGGCGCGCGCGCGCGGGGTCGCGCCGGCGCACGTCCCCGGCCGACGACTGCGGCAGCCGGGCGGTGCTCTTGTAGAAGCTTTCGTCGAAGGTCTTGCGGTTCAGCAGGCCCGTGAGCGTGTCGCGCTCGCTGTAGTCCAGCACACTTTCGAAGTTGCGGTACACCCGCAGCATGCTGCTGACCATGCGCATCTCGGCGCTGGACAGCGCCGCGTCGGTGCGCAATTCCACCACCCCGGCCACATCGCGGTCGCCGAACAGCGGGAACAGCGTCAGCGCGGGCGCGCCGTCCACGGCCACCACGTCCTGCTGCGCCATGCAGCGCAGGCGCAGCGGCTCGGCGTCCAGCGGCAGCAGTTCTTCGTAGTCGCCCCAGACGGTGTCGCTGGTGGCCGCCACATCGTCTTCACCCAGCTGGGCGCGCAGCAGCCAGCGGCGGTCGTTGTCGGCACCCACGGCGCGCAGGATGGTCACCTGGCGCGGCGCCAGCAGGTCGCGCAGCGCACCGGCCAGCGTGGTGTCCAGCAGATCGCGGTCGCGCAGACCGGTCAGCTCGGCGAGGTGGTCAACAACCTTGGACATGGGCCGCAGATGTTACCTGCCGCCCGCCGCATGCGCGGGCCCGGCCCGTGCCGGTGGCCGGGTTTCTCATGCGGACACCGGCGCGCGCGCGTACTGGGCCACCAGCGCCAGCAGTTCCTCTTCCGAGTAGGGCTTGCCGAGGTAGTGGTTGGCGCCCAGTTCGGTGGCGTGGTCGCGGTGCTTCTGGGCAATGCGCGAGGTGATCATCACCACCGGCAGGCTGTTCAACTGGGCGTCGGCACGGATGTTGCGCAGCAGGTCGAAGCCGTCCATGCGCGGCATCTCGATGTCCGACAGCACCACCGCGGGCCGCTCTTCGGCCAGGCGCTCCAGGCCTTCCAGCCCGTCCTTGGCCAGTTCCACCCGATAACCTTCGCGGGTGAGCAGGCGCTGGGTGACGCGGCGCACGGTGAGCGAATCGTCCACCACCAGCACCAGCGGCGCGGCGGGCGCGGCAGGCTTCAGCACTTGCACCTGCGTCGGCTGCGGCGCAGCCAGGGCGTCGCGGGTGCGGGCCCAGGCGGCTTCGCCGTACAGCGTGGCCAGGGCCACCGGGTTGTAGATCAGCGCCGGGGCGCCCGAAGGCAGCAGCGTCATGCCGGCCAGGCCGGGCAGGCGCGCCAGCTGTGGGCCCAGGTTCTTCACCACCACTTCCTGGTTGGCCACCACTTCGTCCACGTGCAGCGCAATGCGCTGGGCCGCGCTGCGCATGATCAGCACATTGCTGTTGCGGCCGCTGGCGTGGCCGCGCGGGCTGTTGTGCAGCAGCGCACCCAGCCAGAAGAAGGGCAGCGGCTGGCCGTCGTGCACCAGAGCGTTGCTGCGGTAGGCCTGTTCCAGTTCCGCCGCGGGCGTGCGACGCACCAGTTCCACCAGGGTGGACGGCAGCGCCACGGTGACCTCGCCCACGCGCACCATCACCACCTGCGTCACCGCGGTGGTCAATGGCAGCACCAGGCGGAAGCTGGTGCCTTTGCCAGCGGCCGTGGCCGTGATGATGCGCCCGCCCATGGCGTTGACTTCCGAGCGCACCACGTCCATGCCCACGCCGCGGCCGGACAGTTCGGTGATGGTTTCGGCGGTGGTGAAGCCGGGGGTGAAGATCAGGTTGGCCAGTTCGGCCTCGCCCGGCTGGGCGTTGGCCGGCAGCAGGCCTTGCGCCACCGCCTTGGCCTGGATGCGGGCCATGTCCAGGCCGGCGCCGTCGTCGCGGAATTCCACCCCGACTTCGTTGCCTTCCTGGCTGAGCACGATGGTGATGCTGCCGACGGGGTCCTTGCCGGCGGCGCTGCGCGCCTCAGGGCTTTCAATGCCATGGGTCACGCAGTTGCGCAGCAGGTGCTCGAAGGCACCGGTCATGCGGTCCAGCACGCCACGGTCCATTTCGATGGCCCCGCCCACGATGTCCAGCCGCACCTGCTTGCCGGTTTCCTTGGCGGCCTGCCGCACCACGCGGTAAAGGCGTTCGCTCTGGCCTTCAAATTCGACCATGCGGGTGCGCAGCAGGTCGTCCTGCAGGTCGCGCGTCAGCCGCGCCTGGGCGGCCAGTTCGTCTTCGGCCGACTGCAGGGTGCGCTGCAGACCGCGCTGCACGGTGGCCACGTCGTTCACCGACTCGGCCATCATGCGCGTGAGCTCCTGGAAGCGCGTGAAGCGGTCCATCTCCAGCGGGTCGAAGGCCTGCGAAGCGGCCTTGGCGGCTTCGATGCGGGTGCTGATCTGGGTTTCGGCCTGCAGTTCGATGTCGCGCAGGTGGCGGCGCAGGCGCTCCAGGTTCTCGGTCAGGTCGCCCAGCGCCCCCTTCATCTGGCCCACATCGGAGTCGATGCGCGCGCGGGTGATGCTGACCTCGCCCGCGTGGCTGACCAGGCGGTCCAGCAACGGCGCGCGCACACGCACCGCGGCCTGGCTGGCGCTGGCGCTGCGGGCGGCTTCGGCCTGCGGCGCCACGGCGGACAGGGACAGGCTGGCCCAGTCGATGCTGCCGGCGGTGTGGGGGGCGGCCGGGGTTTCGGCCACGGGCGCCACGGCCGGGGCCTCGTCGGCCAGCGGCATGGGCAGCGATTCGTCCACCACATGCAGCGCCGCCGGCGTGGATGGCAGCGCGTCCAGTGGTGCGGGTGCGGACACCAGCGGCTCGCCGCGGCGCAGGGCGTCGAAAGCGGCGTCGATGGCGTCCACCCGGCCCAGCAGCGGGGCCACGGCGGTGTCGTCCAGCGCCCCGCGGGCCAGCGTGTGCTCGATGGCCGTTTCCAGCCGGTGCGCCATTTCGCCCAGGCGCATGGCGCCGGCCAGGCGGGCCCCACCCTTGAGCGTGTGCAGGGTGCGCATGCAGGCGCTGGCGGCGCCGGCATCGCCCGGGCGGCGAGCCCAGTCGCGCATGCGCTGCTGCAGTTGCGGCAGCAGTTCCAGCGCCTCTTCCTCGAAGATGGGGAACAGGTCGGCGTCCAGCGCGTCCTCGACGTCGATGTCGTCGGCGTCGTCCAGTGCGTCGGCGCGCGCCAGGGTGCCACCACCGGCCACCGCCGGCAGGTCGGCCAGCGAATGCAGCTGGGTCTGGCCCAGTTCGCTGAACTCGGCCATGGCCAGGCCACCCAATTGGGTGGCGAAGGCCGTGTTCGGCTCTTCCGCTTCGGGTTGGGCGGCGGCTTCGGCGGGTGCCAGCGCTTCGGGTTCGGGTTCGACAGGGGCCGGCTCCGCCACCTCGGCCACCGGCAGGGGCAGGGGCGAAGGCGTCGGCGCAGCCAGGTCCTCGGGCAGGGCGTCCAGGCGCGTGGGCAGTTCGTCCGGTGCGGCCTGCAGGGCCAGGGCGGCATGCAGGTGCTCGTGGTCGGACAGGCGCTGCAACAGCAGCGGGTCGGCGTCGCGCAGGAAGCCGGCGGCGAACTGGTGCAGCAGGCGGCGAATTTCTTCGGCCGCGTCGTTGAACAACTGTGCCTCGTCGGGCGTGCCGCTGCCATGCTCGTGCGAGCGCATCAGCGCGTGTTCAAAGAAGCGCGCCAGTTGCGACAGGTCGGCAAAGCCCACGGTGGCCGAATTGCCGGCCAGTGAATGGGCCAGCGCCACCGCGGTTTCGCCCACCGGGCGCTGCAGTTCATGGCCCCACTCGGCCACCTCGGTGGCCAGGCGGCGCGACTGCTCGTCGGCCTCGTTCAGGTAGATGTTGAACAGCGGGATGCTGATGCGCAGCGGCCCGATGACCTTCACCTGTTCTTCTTCGGCCGCGGCCTGCGCCAGGTCGGCTTCCGGCCCGGCCTCGGCCAGGTCGGTGGCATCCAGCAGCGTGACGTGCGGCTCGGGCACCGGCTCGGGCCAGTCCGTGGGCGCGGACGCCAAGGCCGCCACAGCCGGCGCCGGCGCTTCTTCCGGCTGGGCCGTCGCCAGGTCGGGCAAGGCTGCGGGCAGCTCGGGCAGGCTCAGGTCCAGGTCGGGCGCCGCGGCCTGCGAGGGCTCGGCCGTTTCGCCGTCCAGCAGCAGGTCCACCGCGTCGTCCGGCGTTTCGGAAGGGCGACCGGCCGGGGCCAGCGGCTGGATCATCGGCGCCACGGGTTCGGCGTCCAGCGCGGTCAGGTCGATCGCGAAATCCACAGGTGCCAGCGTGGTCTGGGTCAGCTGGGGCTGCAGCGCCGGCGGCGGCGCCGCGTCCGGCCCGGGCAGGCTCAGGTCCAGGTCGGCGGCGCTGGGCAGGTCGGGAATGCGCAGGGCCAGCTCGCCCAGGGCCGACGCGGGGGCGGCGTCGGGCGGCTCGGGCGCGGCAGGCGCCGGGTGCGGCAGCACCAGGGTGCGTTCCGGCGCGGTGTCCTTGGCGGCTTCGGCGGCCACCGAAGCGGCCGGCTCGGCCAGCGGCCCCACCGGCAGGCGGCGGCGTTCCTGGCGCAGCGCATCGGCCGGCACGCTGACGTGCTGGGGCGCAAAGCCGGCCACGTTGCCGGCGGCAATGGCGTCCACCCAGCGGGCGAAGTAGTCCACCGCCTCGCCGGAGAAGCCCAGCAGGTCGCCATCGGCCGGCGCGTTGTCGGCCAGGCGGGCGTTGTAGAGCTGCTCGCAGGACCAGGCGGCTTCACCGAAATCGGCCAGGCCCACCATGCGCGAGCTGCCCTTCAGGGTGTGGAAGGCGCGGCGCACCGTGGTGGCCTCGCCGCTGTCGTCGGGCTGGCGGGCCAGCTGGGCCAGCGCGTCGCGCGCGGTCTGCACCACCTCGCGCGCTTCCTCCAGGAAGATGTCGCGCATCTCGGCGTCGTCTTCCAGTCCGCTGGCCACCACCGCAGGGGCGGGCGCGGGCGGCAGCGGCGCGGGGGCCGACGGCGCGCCGTCCAGCCCGCCCGACACCGAGGCCAGGAAATCGGCCATCGAGTGCGCGGTGTCGTTGAAGGCCTTTTCCAGGCTGATGGTGTCGTCGGCCTTGGCGATGGCGGCGCTGGCCTGGGCGGCGCGGGTGGCCAGCACCGGCTGGTTGGCCACCGTGGCTTCGCGCGCCAGGCTGTCCAGCTCCATCGTGAGGGTGATGCGGTCGGTGGCGGGCTGGGCGGCGTGGGCGGCCACGGCCTGCACCTTCTCCGCCAGCTGGGGCTCGATGGTGGTGGCTTCCAGCGTGCCGAAGGTGGAATGGCGGTGGGTGCGGCCCATCACCGCGTTCAGGTTGCCGGTGGCCGCGTCGAAGCTGAACAGCGACTTGGCCATCTGCGGCTGCACGCTGAGCATGTCGATCAGGAAGCTCAAGGCGCCCAGGTTGTCGGCCAGGCGCTCGAAGGTGCCGGCGGCCTGCGCGCGCTGGGGGTCCACCTCGGTCTGGGCCAGTGCGTCCACGTCGTCGCGCATGCGCACCACGGCCTGGCTGGCGGCGTCCATGCCCAGCACCGACAGCACGCCGCGCATCGACGACAGCTGGCCGGGCACCGGGATCAGCACCTCGCGCTGCGCCGGGTTGCGGAAGTACTGGTCGATCTGCTTTTCCACGTCCGACAGCGACGCGCGCAGCTCCTGCACCACGCTGCCCATGGTCTGGCGGTCGGACACGCGCCGGTACAGCTCTTCCTGCCAGGGCTCCAGCGGGCCGGCCGATCGGCCTTGGCGCACGCTGTCCACGCGCTGCGCCAGGCGCTGGATGCGCCCGGACAGCTCGGGGTGGTCCAGTTCGCCGTCTTCCAGCGACGCGTCCAGGTACAGCAGGCCGGTGGCCACCTCCATGGCCAGTTCGGCCGGCGGGGCGCCGTTGCCCGCCACGGTCTGCGCCGCAGCGTTGGTGAGGGCGTGGCCCAGCAGTTCACCCTGCGGGTACAGCTTGGTGAGCGATTCGCCCACCAGCGCGAACTGTTCGTTCAGGTTGGGCAGGCGGTGCAGGTCGCCGCCGGCCACGCCCGACCACACGTCCTTGGCGCCGGCCACGCGCTTTCTCGCCTGTGCCAGCACGGCGGGGTCGAAGCGGCCCAGGGGGCTGCTTTCATAGTCCACCGGCGCCTGCGGCGCCACCTGGTAGGCGTCGCGCACCGCACGCAGCAAGGGCCCGGCGGCCTGCGCCGGCTTGGCCGAGGCGTGGGCGCAGAAGAACATCAGGTCCTGCGCCAGGCGGTCCGGCGGGTCGGCCTGGGCGCCGGCACGCACCTGCGCCAGCAGACGGGACGCCACGCGCTTGCCGTAGAGATCGGGTTTCAACAGGCCGTCGGACTGGGCTTCGTAGAAAGCCCCGGCCAGGGCCCAGAAGGTGCGCAGCCGGCCGGCCGAGCCGGCGGCCAGGCCGGCGCACAGCGCGCTCATGCGCGTGGTGGCCTGGGGGGCCAGGCCCCGCATCAGCGCCAGCATTTCGGCTTCCACCAGCGCGCCGGTGGCTTCGTTGGCCGGCAGCGGGGCCGCAGGGTCCAGGCCGGCGCTGGCGGGCAGCTCGCGCCACTGCCAGTCCAGCGGCCACAGGTCGGCCGGGTGCACGCGGGCGGCGCCCGCCAGTTCCTGCAAGGCGCGGTACTGCGGGAACATGGCCAGCGGCGTGACCGCCTTGCCGGCCAGCATGCGGCCCAGGTAGTCCAGCAGGGCGAAAGAAGCCCGCTCGATGGCGGCCACCGCGGCCGGGGTCATCAGCTTGGGCTTGGCGCCCATGCGAGTAATGGCGGCTTCGGCCGCGCGCAGCATCTGCGACGCGGTGGACAGGCCCACCAGCTCCAGCGCACCGGCGCCCTGGTGCACCAGGTTGCGCGCCTGGCGCAGGATGGCCGGGTCCACCACGTCGGTGTCCGACCCGGCGTGGGATTCGGCTTCCTTCAGGTGGCGGCGCAACGCCTTGTGCGCGGTTTCCAGCGAGCGGCGCAGTTCGTCGCTGACCCAGGCCAGCGTGCTCAGGTCGCCGGAGGCATCGATGTCGCGGTTGGCGGCCATGTCGGTTCGGTGTGGGGCTTCAGGCCGGTGGGTCAGGCGATGCGGAAACGCGCCACCGACGCTTTCAGTTCTTCGGCGGTGCGCGACAATTCACGCACCATCTGGGCGGTGGAACGCGTGCCCTCGCCGGTTTGTTCGGTCACCGCGAAGATGTGCTGGATGTTGCTGGCCACCACGTTGGCGGACTCGGCTTCGCGGGAGGTCTGGCGCGAGATGCTTTCGATCAGTTCGGCCAGCTGGCGGGTCACGCGGTCGATGTCGCCCAGCGCATTGCCGGCCGCGTCAGACAGCTTCGCGCCTTCCACCACACCCTGCGTGCTGCGCTCCATGGCGGCCACCGCGTCCTGGGTGTCGGTCTGAATGGTCTTCACCAGCGCCGCAATCTGCCGCGTGGCGTCGCCCGAGCGTTCGGCCAGCCGCTGCACTTCCTCGGCCACCACCGAGAAGCCCCGGCCCGCCTCACCGGCGGACGCGGCCTGGATGGCGGCGTTCAGCGCCAGCACGTTGGTCTGCTCGGTGATGTCTTCAATCAGTTCGGTGATTTCACCGATCTCCTGCGAGCTTTCACCCAGGCGCTTGATGCGCTTGGAGGTTTCCTGGATCTGGTCGCGGATGGCGTTCATGCCGCCGATGGAGTTTTCCACCGCCTGGCGGCCGGAGTCGGCGGCCTGCAGCGACTGGCGCGCCACCTCGGCCGACTGCTGCGCCTGGGCGGACACCTCGTTGATGCGGGACGCCATCTGCAGCACCGATTCACCGGTTTCGCGAATTTCGCGCAGCTGCTCGGTGGACGCGGCCAGCAGTTCGGTGGACGTGCTTTCCACCTGCAGCGTGGTTTCGGTCACCCGGCTCACCGTGCCCTGCACCTGGGCCACCAGGTTGCGCAATTCTTCCACCGTGTAGTTCACCGAGTCGGCGATGGCGCCGGTGATGTCCTCGGTCACCGTGGCCTGCTGCGTCAGGTCGCCCTCGGCCACCGTCTGCAGTTCGTTCATCAGGCGAAGAATGGCGGCCTGGTTGGCGTCGTTCACGCGCTTGGCTTCCAGCTGGTCGCGCTCGGCGTCCTGCTTCTGCGATTCGGCCATCTGGGCGCGCGAGCGCTGGTCCTGCACGAACAGGCGCAGCAGGCCCCAGCCGGCGGCGGCCAGCAGCAGCGCGCCCAGCAGCAGCGGCAGCCACTGCAGCAGGCCGGTGCCGCCCGAGCCCAGGCGTTCCTGCACCTGTTCCAGCCCGGTGCGCAGGTTTTCGCTGTCGGCCACGATGGCGGCCTGCGCTTCACGCGCGCTGACCAGTCCCTGCAGGTTGTTCAGGATGGCGCCGGCCTGCACCCGCGTTTCTTCGTACTGCTTCAGCAGGAACTGCAGCCGCTCCTTGGTGGCGGTGTCCTTGGTGCCGGGCAGGCGCAGTTCGGCGCTGCCCTTGTCCAGGCCTTCGGCCACTTCCTTGAAGGTGTTCATGTCCTTGCCCAGCAGGAACACCGCCTCGGGGCTGACCCCTTCCATGGTGAGGAACTCGTTGGCGCTCTTGCCGATGCGCTGGGTCAGCATCACCAACTGGCCCACGGCCTGCAGTTCGGCCGAGGGCGCGTTCTGCTGCAGCTTCAGCGACGAGATGGTTTCGGCGGTTTCCAGCAGGTCGGAGGACTGGCGGTTGATGGCGCGCAGCGCGGTGCCCACCTGGGTGAGCGTGCGCTCCTGGCCCAGCACGATCTTGGCGTTCTTGTCGGCCCGGTCCACCAGCGGGGTGAGGGGCTCCAGCAGGGTCTGCACCGGGGCGGGTGCGGCGGCGATGACACCGTCGCCCTCGCGCAGGCCATGCACGTTGGCCATCAGCACCGCGGACGATTCCTTCACCTCGACGAAGGCCTTGGCATTGCCCACCAGCGCCTGCGTCACCGACTTGGCCAGCCGTTGCGACTGCATCAGGGCCTGACCGGCCGCCGACACCCGGCCGGCGCCACGACTGGCCGTGAGCAGCGAGCCCACGATGCCCAGCGCCAGCAGCGCCAGCGCCACCAGCACGGTAACGAACAAGATGCGTTGCTGCTGTTCCAGCGGGCGCTTGCCGATCAGCGGCAGTGCCGACACCGCCGCGCCGGCCATGGCTTCCGAGCCCGGCAGGCGGGTTTCGTCGAATTCAGGCGCCAGTTCGGACGGTGCGGCCTCGGCAATGATGGACGTGTCGCCCACCGCGGTGGCCGGCAGCGCGGACAGGTTCATGTCCATGGCCCCGTGGCCGCGCGCGCCCTCGTCGCCCGGCATGGCGTCCAGTTCGTCGAAGGTGGACGGCCCGCTGCGCGTGGTGGCCCCCGCGTCGTCTTGCGCCTTGCCCTTGAAACGGTCCAGAAAAGCCATGGTCGTCATTCCTATTTGTTCGAACGGCGGCGGGATGGGCCGCTGCGTGTTCGCCCCTCGGATGGGCCCGCGCGGTTCAGCCGGCGATGGCCAGGAACTGGCCGTCGGCGGCCAGCGCGGCCAGTTCAATTTCCTGCCAGGTGCGGCCCTGCGTGTCGCGCCAGCGCGCACCGGCAAAAGCGGGCAGTGGGCCTGGCGTTGCCGCCAGGGGTTCCAGTTCGTCACGCTGCCGCAGGCCGGCCAGGCGGTCCACCAGCAGCGCACAGTTCAGGCCCAGGTTCGGGTTCAGCGCAATGAGGTGCGCGCCATCGCGTGCGGCCTCGTGCGGGCGCAGCCCCAGGAAGGCAGCGAAGTCCACCACGCCGTGCAGGCCGCCGCGCAGGTTGGCCACGCCGGCAAACCAGGCCCGGGTGTGCGGCACCGGCAGGATGCCGTCAGCGTCAAAGATCTCGCCCGCCTGCTGCAGCGGGAACAGCAGGCCCTGGCCCGCCACGTCCACCGCCAGCCAGGCGGTGGCGCGCTTTTCCTCGCGCGCCTGCTGCATGCGCAGCGCCAGGCGGTTTTGCAGGTCGCGCAGCGCGTCCTTCTTGGCCATGGGCTTGTTCTTGAGCGGGCGGGTGGGGCGACGGGCGCGGGAGGTCAGTCGAAGGCCTTGATCTTGGCGATCAGCTCTTCGGCCACCACGGGTTTGACCACATAGTCACGCGCGCCCTGGCGCATGCCCCAGACCTTGTCGGTTTCCTGGTTCTTGCTGGTGCACATGATCACCGGCACATCGGCGAACTTGGGGTCGCGGGTGATGGCACGGGTGAGCTGGAAGCCGTTCTGGCCCGGCATCACCACGTCCATCAGGATCAGGTCGGGCTTGTCTTCGGCCAGGCGGCGATGCGCCTCCTCGCCGTTTTCGGCCGTGCGCACCGCATAGCCGCGCTTGGTCAGCAACTCCGACAGGTGGTGCAGTTCGGTCTTGGAATCGTCAACAAGCAGGATCTTCTTGATGGTCATGGCGGTCGGTCCTTGCAGGGCCATCGCGCGCCCTGGCGGGGTGCGGGGGCAGGCAGGTTGAATCAGGGGCCGGTGCGGCAGAACTGTTCCACCGCCTTCAGCAGTTGTTCCTTGGTGAAGGGCTTGGTCAGGTACTCCTCGGAGCCCACCATGCGCCCGCGCGCCTTGTCGAACAGCCCGTCCTTGGACGACAGCATGATCACCGGCACGTCCTGGAAACGGGGGTTGCGCTTGATGATCGCGCAGGTCTGGTAGCCATCCAGGCGCGGCATCAGGATGTCGCAGAAGATCAGTTGCGGGTCGTGGTCGTTCACCTTGGACAGCGCATCGAAACCGTCCTCGGCCAGCACCACCTCGTAGCCCCCTTGTTTCAGGAAGATCTCGGCACTGCGCCGGATGGTGTTGCTGTCGTCGATGACCAGGACCTTGGCGGCCTGCGGCTCGCGCCCTTCGCCTTGCTGCTTGTCCACGGACGACTCTCCTTGGCCCCGGGGCCACCCTGGGAAACGCCGCGGGCGATTCTCATGTCGCCTCGGGCATGTGGAACAGAATCAGATCTGCACCATCTCAAAGTCCTCTTTGCGGGCTCCGCATTCGGGACAGGTCCAGTTCATCGGCACATCGGCCCATGCCGTGCCTGGCGCGATGCCATGCTCCGGGTCGCCGGCGGCTTCGTCAAAGATCCAGCCGCAGATCAGGCACATCCAGGTGCGCGGTTCGCTCACGGTGTTGTTCACAGGTCACTACAATGAAAATCCATTGTAGCCATGCACTTTGGCGAAAAGCCAAAGCGCCGTAGGCACATACGCAACATTCTTCACACTCCGCCTGAGGTGCTGCACGCGCTTTTTGCAGCCCTGGCCGGATGCATCCGGAACCCACCCATGCCCCCCCAAGCGCCCCCTGCCACCGCCGCCGGTGAAGAGTTGTCCGCGGCCCCGGCCGAAGCCACGGCGCCCGCCTGTGTGATGAGCTTCAACGCCGCCGACCCCAGCGGTGCCGGCGGCATTGCCGGCGACGTCTGCACCCTGGCCGCCATGGGCGCCCACGCCCTGCCGGTGACCACCGCCATCCTGATCCGCGACACCGCCGAGGTCTTCGACCAGCACGAGATCGACGCCGATGCCATCGCCGAGCAGGCCCGCACCGTGCTGGAAGACGTCACGGTGGCGGGCTGGAAAGTGGGCTTCCTGGGCAATGCCGAGGGCGTGAGCGCGGTGGCCGAGATCCTGTCCGACTACCCCGACACCCCGGTCGTGGCCTACCTGCCCAACCTGGGCTGGATGGACGACGACAGCGCCCAGAGCTACCACGACGCCTTCCGTGAACTGATCCTGCCCGCCGCCGAGGTGCTGGTGGGCAGCCACAAGACCCTGACCGATTTCCTGCTGCCCGACTGGGACACCGAGCGCCCCGCATCGGCGCGTGAACTGGCGGTGGCCGCGGGCGAGCGCGGCACGCGCTTCGTGCTGGTCACCGGCATCATGCTGCCGGCCAAGGCGGGCACCGAGCAGTTCATCGACAACGTGCTGGCCTCGCCCCAGGGCGCGCTCACGGGCGAGAAGTTCGAGATGTTCGACACCAGTTTCGTCGGCGCCGGCGACACCCTGTCGGCCGCGCTGGCCGCATTGCTGGCGGTGGGCAGCGAATTGCAGGCCGCCGTGGGCGAGGCCCTGGCCTTCATGGACCAGGCGCTGGACTCGGGCTTCCGCCCCGGCATGGGCAGCGTGCTGCCCGACCGCTTCTTCTGGGCCCTGCCGCCGCCCGAAGAAGGTGAAGAAGGCGAAGTCGGCGCCGATGGCCTGCCGGTGGACCCGTTGACCGAATTGACCGATGAACCGCACGACCCCAAGGGCAAAGGAGGACCGCGCCGTGTCCACTAACCAAGAACTGTTCGAACGCGCCCAGCGCGTCATCCCCGGCGGCGTGAATTCACCCGTGCGGGCCTTTCGCGCCGTGGGCGGCACGCCGCGCTTCATCCAGCGCGCCCAGGGTGCCTACATCTGGGACGCCGAGGACAAGCGCTACATCGACTACATCGGCTCCTGGGGCCCGATGATCCTGGGCCACGGCCACCCGGCGGTGCTGGAAGCGGTGCAGAAAGCCGCGTTGGACGGCTTTTCCTTCGGCGCACCGACCGAGCGCGAGATCGAACTGGCCGAAGAAATCATCCGCCTGGTGCCCAGCGTCGAACAGGTGCGGCTGGTGTCTTCCGGCACCGAAGCCGGCATGAGCGCCATCCGCCTGGCCCGCGGCGCCACCGGCCGCAGCAAGATCATCAAGTTCGAAGGCTGCTACCACGGCCATGCCGACGCCCTGCTGGTGAAGGCCGGCTCGGGCCTGGCCACCTTCGGCCACCCCACCAGCGCCGGCGTGCCGCCCGAGGTGGTGCAGCACACCCTGGTGCTGGAGTACAACAACGTCGCGCAGATCGAAGAAGCCTTCGCCACCCAGGGCCAGGACATCGCCTGCGTGATGATCGAGCCGATTGCCGGCAACATGAACTTCGTGCGCGCCCAGGTGCCCTTCGTCAAGCGCATCCGCGAGCTGTGCACGCGGCACGGCGCGCTGTTCGTCTTCGACGAGGTGATGACCGGCTTTCGGGTCGCACTCGGCGGCGCGCAGAGCGTCTACGCCAAGGCACTGCCCGGTTTCAAGCCCGACATCAGCGTGTTCGGCAAGGTCATCGGCGGTGGCATGCCGCTGGCGGCCTTCGGCACCACGCGCGACATCATGAAGAACCTGGCGCCGCTGGGCCCGGTGTACCAGGCCGGCACCCTGTCCGGCAACCCGGTGGCCACCGCCTGCGGCCTGGCCACACTGAAGGAAATTGCCCGACCCGGCTTCTTCGACGCGCTGGCCGCCCGCACCCAATCGCTGGTGGAAGGCCTGCAGGGCGCCGCCCGCGCCGCGGGTGTGCCCCTGGTGGGCGACAGCGAAGGCGGCATGTTCGGCTTCTTTTTTGCCGACAAACTGCCCCAGGAATACAACACGGTCATGGCCACCGACAAGGAGCGCTTCAACCGCTTCTTCCACGGCATGCTGGACCGGGGCGTGTACCTGGCCCCGGCGCTGTACGAAGCCGGCTTCGTCAGTGCCGCCCACACGGCCGAGGACATCACCACCACCGTGGCCGCCGCTGGCGCCGCGCTGCGCGGCTGACCACGCAACCCGCATCTCACGCTTGACCCACCGGCGCGCAGCCTGCGCGCCGGGCACCACCATGCACCTTCACATCCTCGGCATCTGCGGCACCTTCATGGGGGGCATCGCCGCCATCGCCCGCGAGGCGGGCCACCAGGTCACCGGCTGCGACGCCGGCGTCTACCCGCCCATGAGCGACCAGTTGCGCGCGCTGGGCATTGATCTGATCGAAGGCTTCGGCGCCGAGCAGCTGGCCTTGAACCCGGACGTGTACGTGGTGGGCAATGTGGTCAGCCGCGGCAACCCGCTGATGGAAGCAGTGCTGAACGCCGGGGCGCCCTACATCAGCGGCCCGCAGTGGCTGGCCGAGAACGTGCTGGCCGGCCGCCATGTGCTGGCCGTGGCGGGCACCCACGGCAAGACCACCACCACGTCCATGCTGTCGTGGATCCTGGAACACGCGGGCCAGCAGCCCGGTTTCCTGGTGGGCGGGGTGCCGCAGAACTTCGGCATCAGCGCGCGGCTGGGCAGCGGAAAAACCTTCGTCATCGAAGCCGACGAGTACGACACGGCCTTTTTCGACAAGCGCAGCAAGTTCGTCCACTACCGCCCGCGCACCGCCATCCTGAACAACCTGGAACACGACCACGCCGACATCTTCCCGGACCTCGCCGCCATCGAAACCCAGTTCCACCACCTGGTGCGCACCGTGCCGGCCCAAGGGCGGCTGGTGGTGAACGCGCGCGAAGAGGCCCTGGCCCGGGTGCTGCAACGCGGCTGCTGGAGCGAGGTGCAGCGCTTCGGCAGCGCGCGCGAAGAGCCCGGCTCGCTGCGTGCGCGTGGTGAGCCGCACACCTTCGACGTGCTGCGCGGCAGCCTGAAGCTGGCGCGGGTGGACTGGCCGCTGCTGGGCGAACACAACCAGCTGAACGCGCTGGCGGCCATCGCGGCGGCCGAGCACGTGGGGGTGACACCCGAACAAAGCGCCGCCGCACTGGCGAAATTCGAGAACGTGCGCCGCCGCCTGGAACTGAAGGGGGAGGCCGGCGGCGTGAAGGTGTATGACGACTTCGCCCACCACCCCACGGCCATGCGCACCACGGTGAACGGACTGCGGCGCAAGGTGGGGCTGCAGCGCGTGCTGGCGGTGTTCGAGCCGCGCTCCAACACCATGAAGCTGGGCGCCATGAAGGCCCAGCTGCCCTGGAGCCTGGAAGAAGCCGACCTGGTCTTCTGCCTGCAGGGCGACTACGGCTGGAGCGCCGCCGAGGCCATGGCCCCGCTGGGCCCGCAGGCCAAGGTGGCCGACAGCGTGGACAAGCTGGTGGCCCAGGTGGTGGCCGCCGCCCGGCCCGGCGACCATGTGCTGGTGATGAGCAACGGTGGTTTTGGGGGCATTCACGCCAAGTTGCTGGCGGCCCTGGGTGCGAAGTGACGCGGCCGGCCCCAACCCACCTGCTGTACCTGCACGGGTTCCGTTCCTCACCGAAGTCCTTCAAGGCCCAGCGACTGGCCGCCTGGCTGGCCGAACACCGGCCGGACGTGACCTGGTGGTGCCCGCAACTGCCGCCCAGCCCGCGTGACGCCTGGACGCTGATGCGCGCCGGCACCGCCGGTTGGCCGCGTGAGCGCATGGCGGTGCTGGGCAGTTCGCTCGGTGGCTTCTACGCCACCGTGGCGGCCGAACACTTCGGCTGCCCCGCGGTGCTGATGAACCCGGCGGTGGAGCCCGCGCGCGACCTGGCCAAGTACATCGGCGAGCAGACCGCCTTCCACAACCCGGAAGAACGCTTCTTCTTCCGCGCGGACTATGTGGAAGAACTTCACGCGCTGCGCCCG
Source organism: Burkholderiales bacterium JOSHI_001 (assembly GCA_000244995.1). Lineage (NCBI taxonomy): Bacteria > Pseudomonadati > Pseudomonadota > Betaproteobacteria > Burkholderiales > Burkholderiales bacterium JOSHI_001. The sequence continues at coordinate 4,727,727 of CM001438.1, forward strand.
GCCACGGTCAGCTTGCTGCAACGCTACTTCGCCATCATCGCCAAAGGCGACGAACTGCTGGACTGGCGCGAGATGCAGGCCCGCTATGCCGGCGCCCACATCAAGCTGCTGGAGGGCAGCGACCACGCGCTGTCGGACTTCGAAGCCCACCTGCCGGACATCCTTTCCTTTCTGCAACTGAACCCATCATGAGACTGAAGAACAAGGTCGCGCTGGTCACCGGCGCCGCACAAGGCATTGGCCTGGCCACGGCCCTGAAGTTCGCGCAGGAAGGCGCGGTGGTCGTGGTCTGCGACATGAGCCCGGCCGGCGTGGACGCCGCCGTGGCCGCCTGCCGCGACGCCGGCAGCGGCCAGGCGCAGGGCTTCGTGGTCAATGTCACCGAACGCAGCCAGGTGGATGCCATGGTGGCCGCGGTGAAGGCCCAGTTCGGCCGCATCGACGTGCTGGTGAACAACGCCGGCATCACCCGCGACGCCCGGCTGCAGAAAATGACGCTGGCGCAGTTCGACAGCGTGATCGACGTGAACCTGCGCGGCGTGTTCCATTGCGCCCAGGCGGTGGTGGACACCATGGTGGCGCAGGGCTCGGGCGTGATCCTGAACGCCAGCTCGGTGGTGGGCATCTACGGCAACTTCGGCCAGACCAACTACGCCGCCAGCAAGTTCGGCGTCATCGGCTTCACCAAGACCTGGAGCCGCGAGCTCGGCCCCAAGGGCGTGCGCGTGAACGCGGTGGCGCCGGGCTTCATCGAGACCCCCATCCTGGCCACCATCCCTGACAAGGTGCTGGAGCACATGCGCGCGCAGGTGCCGCTGCACCGCCTGGGCAAGCCGGAAGAAATTGCCAACGCCTATGCCTTCCTGGCCAGCGACGAGGCCAGCTACATCAATGGCGCGGTCCTCGAGGTCTCTGGCGGCATGACCGTTTGACGGTCGCCCATCTTTCACGGGATGGGACAATACCGGGGTGACCTACGCCCTCTTTGACGAAGCCGGCAAATTCCTCGCCGGACGTGTGCTTTCCGAAGCCGATGCCTCCATCCAGGTCGAACTGGACTCAGGCAAGCGCGTGAAAGTGAAATCCGCCAACGTGATGCTGCGCTTCGACAAGCCGGAGCCGGCCGCGCTGCTGGCCAGTGCCCGCAGCCTGTCGGGCGACATCGACCTGGACCTGGCCTGGGAATGCGCCCCCGACGCCGACTTCGGCTTCGCCGACCTGGCGCGCGACTACTTCGACGCCAAGGCCGGCCCCGAACAACAGGCGGCGGCCCTGTTCCGCCTGTTCGACGCGCCGCATTATTTCCGCCGCATCGGCAAGGGCCAGTTCCGCAAGGCTCCGGAAGAAACCGTGAAGGCCGCTCTGCTGGGCATCGAGCGCAAGAAGCAGGTGGCCGCCCAGATCAATGCCTGGGCCGATGAACTGGTGGCCGGTCAGTGCCCGGCGCCGGTGCGCGAGCAGCTGTTCCGCATCCTGTTCAAGCCGGACAAGAACGGCCCGGAATACAAGGCCGTGGTGGAAGCCGCGCACCGCTCGCAGCGCGCGCCGCTGGAATTGCTGAAGGGCGCCGGCGCCATCGATTCGCCCTACCAGTTCCACTGGAAGCGCTTCCTGTTCGAGCAGTTCGCCAAGGGCACGGGTTTCCCGCCGCTGTCGGCCCCGGCCATCAAGGACGAACTGCCGCTGGCCACCGTCCAGGCCTTCTCGATCGACGATTCGCACACCACCGAAATCGACGATGCGCTCAGCGTGAAAGGCCTGGGCAGCGGCAGCGTGGTGTTCGGCGTGCACATCGCCGCACCCGGCCTGGCCATTGCGCCGGATTCACCGGTGGACAAGGTGGCGCGCGAGCGCCTGTCCACGGTGTACATGCCGGGCTGGAAGCTGACCATGCTGCCCGACGAGGTGGTGCAGGCCTACACCCTGACCGAAGGCCGCGACTGCCCGGCCCTGAGCCTGTACGCCACCTACGACGAAGCCACGCTGACGCTGACATCCACCGAGACCAAGCTGGAGCGGGTGCCGATCACCGCCAACCTGCGCCACGACCAGCTGGACGACGTGATCACCGAGGCCAGCCTCACCGGCGAGGCGCCGGCCGGCTATGCCTTCGCGCCGGAGCTGGCCTTCGCCTTCCGCCTGGCCAAGGCCCTGAAGGCCCAGCGCGAAGTGGTGCGTGGCAAACCCGAAAACTTCAACCGCCCGGACTACAGCTTCAAGCTGGTGGGCCACAGCGGTGAGCCCGATGGCAGCGAGACGGTGCAAATCGGCACCCGCCAACGCGGCGCGCCGCTGGACCTGATCGTGGCCGAAGCCATGATCCTGGCCAACAGCCACTGGGGCGGCTGGCTGGCCGAACACGGCGTGCCCGGCATCTACCGCAGCCAGGCCAGCCTGCTGCCTGGCAACAAGGTGCGCATGGGCGTGAAGCCCGCGCCGCACGCCGGCATGGGCGTGGCGCAGTACACCTGGGCCACCAGCCCGCTGCGGCGCTATGTGGACCTGGTGAACCAGTGGCAGATCATCGCGGTGGCCCGCCACGGCCGTACCGCCGCCCTGGCCGCGCCCTTCAAGCCCAGGGACGCGATGCTGTTCTCGGTGATCTCGTCGTTTGACGCGGCCTACACCGCCTACAACGACTACCAGAACACCATCGAGCGCTTCTGGACCCTGCGCTGGCTGCAGCAAAACGAGGTGAGCGAACTCGACGCCGCGGTGCTGAAGGACGGCCTGGTGCGCGCCGACACCCTGCCCCTGGTGTTCAAGGCCCTGGGCTGTGACGCCCTGCCGCGCGGCGCGCAGGTGCGCTTGCGCATCACCGGCATCGACCTGCTGACACTGGAGCTGCACGCCAGCCTGCTGGCCCGGCTGGATGAAGCCGCCGCGCCGGCCGATGAAGCCGACGACAGCGAGGACGATGCCGCCAGCGCCGCCCCGCTGGCCCTGGCCATCGACGTGGCCGATGCCGGCGACAGCGCCGAAGCGGCCCCCGCCGCCGCCGCGCCCTGAGCCGTACCGCCCATGCCCGCCTGGCCCCGGCTGACCACGCTGCACTTGACGCTGCTGCTGTCGGTGGGCGTGCATGTGGGCCTGCTGACGCTGCGCATCGTGGACCCCGAGGGCTTCAACCGCGTGTTCAAGGACACGCCGCTGGAGGTGATCCTGGTCAACGCCAAGTCGGACGAGGCGCCCACCCAGGCCCAGGCCATCGCCCAGGCCAACCTGGCCGGTGGCGGTGAAGCCGACAAGGGCCGCGCCACCACGCCGCTGCCCGCGTCGGCCACTGCCGAACTGGGCGATTCGCCCGACGAAGCCCACCGCCAGGTGGACCAGATGCAGGAACAGCAGCAACAGCTGCTGGCCCAGGTGCGGCGCGAGATGGCGCTGATGCCCGCGCCCGACCCGCGGCGCGACGCCGGCACGCCGCAGGAAACCGAACAGGAAGAGCGTCGCCGCCAGCTGCTGAAGCTGTTGGCCGAGATTGAAAAGCGCATCAACGAAGAAAACGCACGGCCCAAGAAGCGCTACATCAGCCCGGCCACGCGCGAGGAAATCTACGCCCTGTACTACGACAGCCTGCGGCGCAAGATCGAAGAACGCGGCACCCGCGACTTCCCCGAATACCAGGGCAAGAAGCTCTACGGCGAGCTGACCATGAACGTCACCGTCGACGCCAAGGGCCGGGTGGTGGAAGCCGAGGTGGTGCGCCCGTCCAAGAGCAAGCTGCTGGACCGGCGCGCCATGGCCATCGTGCAGGCCGCGTCACCCTTCGGCCCGTTCTCGACGGCCATGAAGTCGCAGGCCGACCAGATCGTGGTCACCTCGCGCTTTCGCTTCACGCGTGAAGACGGCTTCGAAACCACGCTCAGCGGCGCCGCACCCCGCTGAACCCAGGAAACGATGAGCACATCCCCCGACCGCTACGCGGTGCTGGGCCACCCGGTGGCCCACAGCCAGTCGCCCTTCATCCACGCCGAGTTCGCGCGGCAGACCGGCCAGGCGGTGGACTACGGCCGCGTGGAGTGCGCGCCGGACGCCTTCGAGGCCACGGTGCGCAGCTTCGCGGCCGGTGGCGCGCGGGGCTGCAACGTCACCGTGCCCTTCAAGTTCGAGGCCCCGCGCCTGGCCGCGCGGGTGAGCGAGCGCGCCACCCTGGCCGGCGCCGCCAACGTGCTGCGCTTTGACGCAGCGGGTTGGTTCGCCGACAACACCGACGGCATCGGCCTGGTGCGCGACCTGCGCGACCACGCCGGGGCCACGCTGGCCGGGCAGCGCCTGCTGCTGGTGGGCGCTGGCGGCGCCGCGGCCGGCGTGCTGGGGCCCTTGCTGGCCGAAAAGCCCGCCGAACTGGTGGTGGCCAACCGCACCGCGGCCCGCGCCCAGGAACTGGTGCAGCGCCACCAGGCACTGGCGCAGGCCCTGGGCGTGCGCCTGCGCGCGAGGGGCCTGGACGATGCCGGCGCGGGCTTCGACATCGTCATCAACAGCAGCGCCAGCAGCCTGCAGGGCGCGGCCATTCCGGTCGGCGCGCAGGTGCTGCGCCCCGGCGCGCTGGCGGTGGACCTGATGTACGGCCCTGGCGCGCAAGGCTTCCTGGACTGGGCCGGTGCCCATGGCGCGCAGGCGCGCGACGGGCTGGGCATGCTGGTGGAGCAGGCGGCCGAGGCCTTTTTGGTCTGGCGGGGCGTGTTTCCGCTGACGCCGCCGGTGCTGGCCGCTCTGCGCGCCCGGCTGGCCGGCAAGGCCTGAGGGCGCATGGCCGCGATCAAGCAGAACCTGCTGCGGGCCGGGGCGCTGCTGCTGCTGTGCACGGTGTCGCTGCAGCTGTACTTCCTGGCCCGGGTGGCCTTGATGTTGGTGCTGGACCCGCAGTCCACCAGCTTCCAGCGCAGCGAGGCCTGGCGCCTGCTGCTGCGCGACGGCCGCATTGTCTGGAGCCAGCAGTGGGTGGATGACGCGCAGATCTCGCGCCACCTGAAGCGCGCCGTGATCGCCAGCGAAGACGCCAACTTCACCGAACACAGGGGCGTGGAATGGGACGCGCTGGAGGCCGCCTGGGAAAAGAACCAGCGCGCCCAGGCCCGGGCCGAGAAGCGCAACGAGCAGCTGGAAAAGCGCGATGCGGCACGGGCCGCACGCCAAGGTGTGCCTCCGGCCGCGGCAGCGTCGCGTCCGCGCGAAGTTCCCAAGGTCATCGGCGGCTCCACCATCACCCAGCAGCTGGCCAAAAACCTCTTCCTCAGCGGCGAGCGCAGCGTGCTGCGCAAGGCGCAGGAATTCGCCATCACCTTCATGCTGGAGGCCCTGCTGGACAAGCAGCGCATCCTGGCCATCTACCTGAACAACGTGGAATGGGGCGAAGGCGTGTTCGGCGCCCAGGCCGCCGCCCGCCACTACCACCGGGTGGACGCCGCGGGCTTGAGCCCCGGCGCGGCGTCCCGGCTGGCGGTGATGCTGCCAGCGCCCAAGCGCTTCGAGAAGAACCCCGCTTCGGGCTACGTGGCCGGTCGTGCCGCCACCATCCAGGCCCGCATGGCGGCGGTGGACGCCCTCTGACCCCATGGGCAGCACATCCGGCGCCGCTTCCTAGAATGAGCCCATGGTCCCCAGCCTGACCGAAGAGATCGCCGTGGCCGCCGCCCGCCTGGTGGTGGACGAAGGCATGGAATACGCCAGCGCCAAGCGCCGCGCCGCGCGCGATGTGCAGCGCCAGGGCGCGCGCCGGCCCGAACTGCCCAGCAATGAAGTGGTGGAAGACGCGGTGCGCGAACACATTGCCCTGTTCTGTGCCGACACCCAGGCGGGCGAACTGGCGGCGCTGCGCGGCCTGGCGCTGAAATGGATGTTGCGGCTGGCCGAATTCCGCCCCCACCTGGGCGGCGCCGCCTGGCGCGGCACCGCCACCCGCCTGTCGGCCCTGCACCTGGACCTGTATTGCGACGACCCCAAGGCGGCCGAGATCGCGCTCATCAACCTGAACATCGTCTACGACACCGCCAGCGGCCCGGACGACACCCCGGTGCTGGTGCTGGCCGACCGCTGCGCCGACTGGCCCGAACCGGTCACCTTGTTCCTGTCGGTGCTGGACCACGACGACCTGCGCGGCGCGCTGAAACCCGACGCGCGCGGTCGCAGCTGGCGCGGCAACGCCACCGCCCTGCAACACCTTCTGGAGAACTGAAATGACAAGCCCCACGCTCACTTCGTTCACTGCCCCCCAAGGGGGCTGTGTCAGCACCTTCGGAACGGCCGGGCGGTGCTGACATGAACCGACGCAACGCCGCCCTGGGCCTGGGTGTGGCCGCCGCCGCGGCCGGCGCCGGCCTGGCCACCGGCTGGTGGCGCCACCGGGCGGACGCCCCCGAACCTGCGGCCGCTTCGCCTGTCGCCGCGGCGGCCCCTGCCGCCGTGCCGGGCGCACCAGGCGCTTCGGCCGCGGCCGGTCTGGGCAGCGACCCGCTCTGGGGCTTGAGCTTCGAGCGCCCCGGCGGCGGCCAGCTGGCCATGGCCAGCCTGAAAGGCAAGCCGCTGGTGGTGAACTTCTGGGCCACCTGGTGCGCGCCCTGCCTGAAGGAACTGCCCGAATTGGACCGCTTCCACGCCGAGTACCGGGCCGCTGGCTGGACCGTGCTGGCCCTGGCCATCGACTCGCCCACCCCGGTGCGCGAGTTCCTGGCCAAGATGCCGCTGAAGCTGGAGGTGGCGCTGGCCGGGGTGGACGGCTTCGAGCTGGTGCGCACCATGGGCAACGACCGCGGTGCCCTGCCCTACAGCGTGGTCATCGCCGCCGACGGGCGGGTGGTGCAGCGCAAACTGGGCCAGACCAACTTTCAGGAATTGGCGGGCTGGGCCAAACAGGCCTGAAAAGGCCCTGAAATGGCCTGAAATGGCCAGCTGCCGCCGCCAGGCGCATGGAATGCTGTCAAGCCGATCTTCTGGCTTTATTTTGACGCCAGAAGTCCTGAACAGCGGCGAAAAAGCGTAAAGTCCGCGCGCAGCGCTGCCCTGGAGCCCAGCACCAATGCCCTGTGTGCATCGGGCGGCAGCTACAAAATACAAACAGAAGCCGGCCGTTGAGCGCAAGACCGCGTTCGGCAGGCCGGTCCCGGCAGGGAGCCGACAAGCCGCCCACGGCGGCCCAGAAAGAACCAAGACATGGACCTGCGCAAGCTCAAGACCCTGATCGACCTGGTGTCCGACTCGAACATCTCGGAGCTGGAAATCACCGAAGCCGATGGCAAGGTGCGCATCGTCAAGGCCGACCCGCGCGCCGTGGTGGCCTACGCGCCTGCCGCCCCGCTGCCCGCGCCCCTGGCCGCCGCACCGGCCCCGCTGGCCGCAGCGGCCGAAGCCGCGCCGGCCGCCGCGCCGGTGGAAAGCGGCCATGTGGTGAAGTCACCCATGGTGGGCACCTTCTACCGCGCATCCAGCCCCGGCGCCAAGCCGATTGCCGACGTGGGCCAGGCGGTGAAGGAAGGCGAGGCCATCTGCATCATCGAGGCGATGAAGATCATGAACGAGATCGAGGCCGACAAGTCCGGCACCATCGTCAAGGTGCTGGCCGAGAACGGCCAGCCGGTGGAATTCGGCCAGCCGCTGTTCGTGATCGAATAAGCGAGGATCTTCGATGTTCAAGAAGATCCTGATCGCCAACCGAGGCGAAATCGCCCTGCGCATCCAGCGCGCCTGCCGAGAAATGGGCATCAAGTCGGTCGTCGTCTATTCCGAGGCCGACCGCGACGCCAAGTACGTGAAACTGGCCGACGAAGCGGTGTGCATCGGCCCGGCGGCCTCGTCGCAGAGCTACCTGAACATGCCGGCCATCATCGCCACGGCCGAGGTCACCGACGCCGAGGCCATCCACCCCGGCTATGGCTTCCTGAGCGAAAACGCCGACTTCGCCGAGCGGGTGGAGCAAAGCGGTTTCGCCTTCATCGGGCCCACGCCCGCGTCCATCCGCCTGATGGGCGACAAGGTCTCGGCCAAGCAGGCCATGATCAAGAGCGGTGTGCCCTGCGTGCCGGGCAGCGAAGGCGCCCTGCCTGACGACAACAAGGAAATCATCCGCGCGGCGCGCGTCATCGGCTACCCGGTCATCATCAAGGCCTCGGGCGGCGGTGGCGGGCGCGGCATGCGCGTGGTGCACACCGAGGCCGCGCTCATCCACGCGGTGCAGACCACACGCGCTGAAGCGGGTGCCGCCTTCGGCAACCCGGCCGTGTACATGGAGAAGTTCCTCGAGAACCCCAGGCACATCGAAATCCAGGTGCTGGCCGACAGCTTCCGCAACGCGGTGTGGCTGGGCGAGCGCGACTGCAGCATGCAGCGCCGGCACCAGAAGATCATCGAAGAAGCGCCGGCCCCCGGCGTGGCCCGCCGCGTGATCGAAAAGATCGGCGACCGCTGCGCCGCGGCCTGCAAGAAGATCGGCTACCGCGGCGCCGGCACCTTCGAATTCCTGTTCGAGAACGGCGAGTTCTACTTCATCGAGATGAACACCCGGGTGCAGGTGGAGCACCCGGTGACCGAGATGGTGACCGGCATCGACATCGTGCAGATGCAGATCCGCGTGGCGGCCGGCGAGAAGCTGCCGTTTTCCCAGCGCCAGATCCAGATGCGCGGGCATGCCATCGAATGCCGCATCAACGCCGAGGACGCCTACAAGCTGACCCCGTCGCCCGGGCGCATCACCATGTGGCACCCACCGGGTGGCCCGGGCGTGCGGGTGGATTCGCACGTCTATACCAACTACGTGGTGCCGCCCAACTACGACTCGATGATCGGCAAGATCATCGTGCACGGCGACACCCGCGACCAGGCCCTGGCGCGCATGCGCACCGCGCTGTCGGAAACCGTGGTCGAGGGCATCAACACCAACATCCCGCTGCACCGGGAACTGATGGTGGACGCCAAGTTCATCGAGGGGGGGCCCAGCATCCATTACCTCGAAGGCTGGCTGGCCCAACACAAACGCTAGTCCCGCATGTTTGAACTGGTTGTTCGTGCGCCGGAAAGCGCCGTGGAAGCGCTGTCCGACGCACTGATGGGTGAATGCGACGCGCTGTCGGTGTCGGTGGAAGACGCCGACGCCGGCACCGCGGCCGAGCAGGCCTTGTTCGGCGAACCCGGCATGCCGGCGCCCAAGCCGGGCTGGTCGCATTCGGTGCTGACCGCGCTGTTCGAGACCGAGGAGGCGGCCACCGAGGCCGCCACGCTGCTCATGGCACAGGACGACGTGCAGTTGGAAGTGGCCGCGCTGCGCGAGGTGGCCGAGCAGGACTGGGTGCGCATCACGCAGTCGCAGTTCGCGCCGGTGGATGTCACGCCCACGTTCTGGATCGTACCCAGCTGGCACGAGGCGCCGGCCGCGGCACAAAAGGTGATTCGGCTGGACCCGGGCCTGGCCTTCGGCACCGGCACCCACCCCACCACGCGCATGTGCCTGCGCTGGATCGCCGCCCAAGCCGCCACCTTGTCCCCGGGCTGGAAGCGCGTGCTGGACTACGGCTGCGGCTCGGGCATCCTGGCCATCGGCGCGGCGCTGCATGGCGCGCGCGGCATTGACGCGGTGGACATCGACCCGGCGGCCGTCACCGCCACCAACGACAACGCCCAGGCCAATGGCGTGACGCTCGCCGCCGGCCTGCCGGATGCGGCGCAAGGCACCTATCCGCTGGTGCTGGCCAACATCCTGGCCACGCCCCTGAAACTGCTGGCCCCGCTGCTGGCCGGCCACCTGGCGCCCGGCGCCCACCTGGTGCTGGCCGGCATCCTGGAACGCCAGGCCGACGAGTTGAAGGCGGCCTACGCGCCTTTCCTCGCGCTGTCGGTCAGCGACCAGGAAGATGGCTGGATCCTGATGACGGGCCAGCGCGCCCCTTGAGCAGCCTGCGCCGGGAGCCGGTCGGCTCGCGTGGCATCATCGAAAAATCATGAGTCTGGCCACCCGCTGCCCCGCCTGTGCCACGTCATTTCGGGTGGTGCAGGACCAGCTGAAGGTGTCGGCCGGCTGGGTGCGCTGCGGGCGCTGCGGCGAGGTGTTCAATGCGCTGGAGGCGCTGTTCGACCTGGACACCGAAGCCCCCGGCGCCACGGTCCAGGAAAACGGCCAGAACGTGGCTGAGACCGAGACCGTACGCCAGGCCGACGACCTGCAAACGGCATCGGCACCTAACGCGCCAGCCCCGCAGCCCCCGGCGGCGGCACCCGAGCCCGCGCCCGAGGTGGCGCCTCTTCCCCCGCCCCCCCCACCACCCCCGCCCGCACCCCCGCCGCGCCAGCTGCCCACGGCGGTGAACGCGGACTTCATCCTGCCGGCGGGCGCCACGCTGATCACCGCCGTGCCGCCGGCCGCGGCCCCGGTCGCCGCCGAAGCCCCGGCGGCCGAACCCGGCCCGGACGCGCGCGAGCTGTCCTTCGTGCGCCGGGCGGAGCGCGCCGCACGCTGGCAGCGCCCGGGCATGCGCCTGCTGCTGTCCGTGCTGGCCCTGCTGGCCCTGGCCGGGCTGTTCGCGCAGAACCTGCTGGCCCAGCGCGACCTGGCCGCCGCCCGCTGGCCAGGGCTGCAACCCGCGCTGGAACAGGCCTGCGCCTGGCTGGGCTGCCGGCTGCAGGCGCCGCGGCGCATCGAGCAACTGGCGGTGGAATCCAGCGGCTTCACCCGCGTGGAGGGCTCGCCGCTGTACCGCCTGACCCTGGTGCTGCGCAACAAGGCCGACCTGCCGCTGGCGCTGCCGGCGGTGGAGCTGGCCGTCACCGACCCGGCCGGCCAGCTGGTCAGCCGGCGCGTGCTGCTGCCCACCGAGCTGGGCGCCACGCAGGCGGCAATAGCCCCCGGCGCCGAGCTGCCGCTGCAGGCCCTGCTGGGTGCCGGTGAACGGCGCCTGGCGGGCTACACCGTCGAGATCTTCTACCCCTGAACTGCTCCCTCAACCCCAACCGGCCTTGCGCCCTCCCCACCCATGTCGGCACTCATCTGCGGCTCGCTCGCCTTCGACACCATCACCAACTTCCCGGGCCGCTTCGCGCAGCAGATCCTGCCGGAACAGGTGCACATCCTGAACGTCAGTTTCCTGGTGCCCACGCTGCGGCGTGAATACGGCGGCTGCGCCGGCAACATCGCCTACACGCTGCGCCTGCTGGGCGGCACGCCGCTGGTGATGGCGGCGCTCGGCAACGACGGCGGCGACTACCTGGCGCGCCTGTCCGGCTGGGGCCTGGACACGTCCCTGGTGCGCCGCGCGAGCGACACCTACACCGCGCAGGCCATCATCATCACCAACCAGGACAACAACCAGATCACCGCCTTCCACCCTGGCGCCATGTCGCAGGCCCATGAAACCGCCGTGCCCGCCGACCGCAGCGACATCGCGCTGGCCATCGTGGCGCCCGACGGCCGCGACGCCATGGTCCAGCACGCCGAACAACTGGCCGCGCGCCAGATCCCCTTCATCTTCGATCCGGGCCAGGGCCTGCCCATGTTCGACGGCACCGACCTGAAGCGCTTCATTTCGCAAGCCACCTGGGTGGCGGTGAACGACTACGAAGGCCGCATGCTGTGCGAACGCACCGGCACCACGCTGGCCGAGCTGTCGCGCTCGCACCTGAAAGGCGTGATCGTCACGCTGGGCGCCGACGGCTGCGAGGTCTGGGTGGGCGGTGAGCGCACCCACGTGCCCGGCGTGGCCGCCAAGGCGGTGCTGGACCCCACCGGCTGCGGCGACGCCTTCCGCGGCGCGCTGCTGTACGGCCTGGAAAAGGGCTGGGACCTGGCGCGCTGCGTGGCCCTGGGCAACCGCGTCGGCGCGATCAAGATCGCCGAGCGCGGCGGGCAGAACCACGTCTTCGGCCCGGAGTTGCTGGCCAGCGCCTGACACCCATCCAGGGGCTGTTGCGCGCACGCTGCAAGCCCTGCTGACTTGCGTCAAAGGCCCGCCACGCCGATGCGCTGGCCGGGTGGGCCTTGAGCGATGCCAACTGCACAAACACAGGCTTCCCGTTCAATGAGGCCACGGCCATGTGGCCGGCCATCTACGAACCGAGGAACCCCTATGAACAAGCGCTGGCTCATCGCCGCCGCGGCCCTGGCCGCTTTCACCACGGCCCAGGCGCAGGACACCGGCAACTGGATCGTGCGCGCACGCGCCGTGAATCTGGATGCAGCCAACAAGGACTCGACCGGCAACGACCTGTCGGTGAACAACAAGGTGATCCCGGAAGTGGACATCACCTACTTCTACACCCCGAACGTGGCCGTCGAACTGGTCCTCACCTATCCGCAAAAGCACGACCTGCGTGCCGGCGGCGTCAACGTCGCCACCCTGAAGCACCTGCCGCCCACCCTGTCGGCGCAGTACCACTTCACCGGCCTGGGTGCATTCCGTCCCTACCTGGGCGCCGGCATCAACTACACCCACTTCTCGTCGGTGAACGTGACCGACCCGGGCCTGGCCGCGGCGGGCGCGTCCATCAAGAAGAACAGCTATGGTCTGTCGCTGCAGGCCGGCGTGGACGTGCCGATGGGCGGCGGCTGGCTGCTGAACGTCGACATCAAGAAGGTTCAGATCAGCACCAAGGTGCTGATCGCCGGCGTGGAGCAGCCTGGCAAGTTCAAGGTCGACCCGGTGCTGTTCGGCATCGGCGTCGGCAAGCGCTTCTGATCTGCGCTTCGCCCAAGCAGAAAGGCCGCCCTCGGGCGGCCTTTTTCATGTTCACTCGGGGCGTTGCCAGAAAGCCCCTTGGTCGGTCAGCACCGCGTCCAGCGGCACGTCGTGCGGCTCGGCCTCCAGCCAGGGCACGTAGCCGTGGTGGTAGCCCACGCCCACGGTGTAGGGCTTGGGCTGCAGCGCCGCCAGCGTGCGGTCGTAGAAGCCACCGCCGTAGCCCAGGCGCACCCCGTTGCGGCCAAATCCCACGCAGGGCACCAACAGCATCTGCGGGTGGAACTCTTCGGTGTCCTTGGGCTTGGGGATGCCGAAGGCGTCGTCTTCCATCGGGCAGCCCGGGTACCAGACATGGAAGCGCAACTGCTTGGTCTGGCGGTCGATCACCGGCAGGCCGATCTTGCGCCCCGCCCCGCCTTCGGTCCAGCGGTACAGCGCCGGCAGGGCGTCGAATTCGCCCTTGATGGGCCAGTACGCGCCGATGGTGTTTTCCTGCCGCGCCACCAGCCACACCCGCAGCACCTGCTGCAGGTGCACCGCGCACTGGTGGCGGTCCAGCATGGTCTGGCGCTCGGCCTGCAACTGGCGCCGCAGCGCCTGCTTGTCACGCGGCGGGTTCAGGTTGAAGGGCAATGTCATGCGCTGCATTGTGCCCAATGGCGCCTGGGCGCGCCCTACACTGCCCCACCATGGCTGCCGACGCCGAACTTGTGGCCCATTGCATGGAACTGCTGGGCGGCGCACCCCGGGTGCGGGGACGCCGCATGTTCGGCGGCCACGGTTTCTACGTGGACGACCTGTTCGTGGCGCTGCTGTCGTCCGAGCGGCTGTACCTGAAGGCCGACAACTGGGTGCAGCCCGATTTCGAGGCCGCCGGCTGCCAGCCCTTCCGTTACGCCGGCCATGATGGCCAGGTGACCGTGATGGCCTACTGGACCGCCCCCGACGAGGCCATGGACTCGCCCGCGCTGATGCAGCCCTGGCTGCGCCTGGCCCTGGCCTCGGCGCTGCGTGCGGCGGCGGCCAAGGCCCCGGCGGCGGCACGCAAGCCCCGCGCGGCAGCGCCGAAGGCCCCGGCGCGCCAGCCCACCGCCCAGGACGCCAAACCTGCCAAGGCGGGCCGCAAGACCGGCCGAGGCTGATCGGCCAGGCTCAGGCGCCACTGCAGGCGGCTGGCGCCCAGGGCCGGCTGCCAGCTTTCCACCACCGCGCCCGCGCCCTGGCCCAGCCACAGGCACTGGCCGGGCGCCAGCACATGGTCGGGGCCGCCGCCGTCCAGGGTCAGCCACACCGTGCCACTGCTCACCTGCAGCCAGCCGTCGCGCCGCGCGTGCAGCCGCAGGGGCTGGTCCAGCCGCAGTTCGCGCGCCACGGCGCCCAAGACCTGTTGTGCCGATGGTTGATGCAAAATCATCATTCACTCCCGTTCGCAGCGGCCTGGAACTTCAAGCCACCATGCCAATGAGTTTGGGTGATCCGAGGTCAAACATCCAACGACTTCCGCGTCTGCCATTCATTCACAAAACGCATGAATAACCCGCGCCACCGCCCGCTCAGCCTGGACTTCCTGCGCGCCTTCGAGGCGGTGGCACGGCGCCTGTCCTTCAGCGCCGCGGCGCAGGAACTGCACCTCACGCAGTCGGCCGTCAGCCGGCAGATCAAGAGCCTGGAAGACGATCTGGGCACACCGCTGTTCCACCGCGGCACGCGCCGGGTGGAACTGACCGGCGCGGGCCAAACCCTGCAGGCGGGCGTGCTGCCCCTGCTGACCAAGCTGGACCGCACGGTGCGTGACATCCGCCAGCGCGGCGCCCGCAAGCAGGTGAGCCTGTCCACCTTCGCGTCCTTCGCCACGCTGTGGCTGATGCCGCAGGTGGCGGAATTCCAGAAGACCCACCCCGACATCGACATCCGCATCTCGGCCAGCGACCGCCTGATCGACCAGGACGACCCCGAACTGGACCTGCTGCTGCGCTACGGCCTGCCCGGCATTGCGCCGGCGGGGGCGCAGCCGCTGTTCAGCGAGGTGCTGTCGCCGGTGGCCAGCCCGCGCCTGCTGGAACAGGCCCAGGCGGGCCAGGCGCCGCCTTTGGCGCAGGTGGCCGACCTGGCCCGCCACACCCTGCTGGAAGAGGACGACCCGCGCGCCACGGCGCAATACCTCAGCTGGCAGCGCTGGCTGACCGAGCAGGGCCAGCCCGACCTGGCGCCGCAGCGCTGGGTGTACCTGAACTACACCCACCAGCAGGTGCAGGGCGCGCTGGCCGGCCAGGGCGTGGCGCTGGCCCGCCTGGCCCTGGTGCACGAGCTGTTGGAGCGCGGCGAACTGGTGGAACCCTTCGGCCCGGCGCGGCGCCTGCACAGCCCGGCCGGCTACTGGCTCATCCGCACCCGGCGCGACGGCCCCGAACGCCCCGAGGTGCAGGCCCTGGCGGACTGGATCGCCCAGCGCGCCGCCGCCACCCGCCGTGCCATGGGCGGCAACGACACCAGCACGGCCGACGGCCACCTGGGCGAAAGCGACTGAGACCCTTCGCGCCCGCCACCGATGCGCGCTGCGCATGGCGCCGATGCAAACAATGCACCCAGGGTCGGGCCCTGCTGGCCTAGCATCGGCGGCCCTTTTCCAAACACCCCTGCCAGAAAGGCGCGCGATGCAACTGTTCATCGGCAACAAGAACTACTCGTCCTGGTCCATGCGGCCCTGGGTGCTGCTGCGCCACTTCAACATCCCTTTCGAAGAGGTGATGCTGTACTTCGACGACCTGCAAGCCGACGGCGCGTTCAAGCAGGCCATCAACGCCGTGTCCCCGGCCGGCCGCGTGCCGGTGCTGGTGGACGGCCCCCTGACCGTGTGGGACACCCTGGCCATCGCCGAAACCCTGGCCGAACGCTTCCCCCAGCACGCGATGTGGCCGCGCGACGCCGCCCAGCGCGCCCGCGCCCGCAGCCTGAGCGCCGAAATGCACAGCGGCTTCACCGGCCTGCGCAGCCACTGCACCATGAACATCGAAGCCCACCTGCCCGAGGTGGGCGCACGCGTGTTGGCAGAACAAGCCTCGGTGCAGGCCGACCTGGCGCGCATCGTCGCCATGTGGACCGACGCCTTGCAGCGCAGCGGCGGGCCCTTCCTGTTCGGCGATTTCGGCATCGTGGACGCCTTCTACGCCCCGGTGGTGACGCGGCTTCGCACCTACGCGCTGCCCGTGCCGCCGGGGGTGGCCGACTACATGCGTGCCGTGCTGGCCAGCCCCGGCGTGGCGGCCTGGGAGAAGGACGCGCTGGCCGAGCACCGCTGGGTGGCCATCGACGAACCCTACCGCCCCCGGCCTGCCAAGGCCGACCAACCCTAATCTCGGGGCAGCGCTGACGAAGGGGCTGCGCTACAGTGGTTTGAAGCCCGGCGCGTCCCCGCGCCGCGAAAGTCCAAACCCCTTCATGCGCAAGCCCTTCTTGCTGACCTCCCTGGCCGCCGGCCTGCTGGCGCTGGCCACCCTGGCCACACCCCTGGCCCGGGCACAAGGCCCAGGCGCAGAAGCCACCGCGGCCGCCCCGGCCGAACCCATCGTGGACGCCCGCGAAGCCCTGCGGCGCAAGGACCGCGCCCGCCTGGCCCAGCAACGCGCCGCCGTGCTGGCCGCGCAGCACCCGCTGGCGCCTTGGGTGGACTACTGGGAACTGAGCCTGCGCCTGCCCGAAGCCTCGGTGGACGAGGTGGAAGCCTTCTACGCCCGCTGGCCGGGCACTTACATGGAAGACCGGCTGCGCAACGACTGGCTGCTGGAACTGGGCAAGCGCCGCGACTGGGCCAACCTGGCGCGCGACGTCCCTCGCTTTCGCATGAACGACGACCGCGAGGTGGCCTGTTACGCCCAACTCGCTGCGCTGCAACTCAAACCCGACGCCGACCGCGGCGTGCGCGAAGCCGCCCGCAGCGCCTGGCTGGCCCAGCGTGAAGCCGACGACGGCTGCCAGCAACTGGCCACCCTGCTGGTGCCGCTGGGGGCGATCAGCACCGATGACCTGTGGCGCAAGGCCCGGCAGGCGGCGGAAAACAACAAGCCCCGGCTGGCGCGACTGACCCTGACCCTGGCCGGCCCGCACGCCGCACGCGAAGCCGCGGAGGTGGTGGACAACCCCATGCGCTACCTGCGCCGGGCCATCCCCGCCAACACGTCCACGCACGCTGAACTGGCCCTGCTGGCCGTGCTGCGCCTGGTGGGCAACGACCCCGACACCGTGGCCACGCTGCTGGACGAACGCTGGTCCGACCAGGTCAGCGGCGAGCGTGCCGCCTACGCCTGGGCCTTCATCGCGCGCCAGGCGGCCCACAAGCTGCAGCCCGACGCGCATGCGCTGTACCAGCGCGCCTGGTCCTTGCAACCGCGCGGCACCATGCCGCGCTGGAGCGACGAGACCCTGGCCTGGGCCGCCCGCGCGGCGCTGCGCGCGCCACAGGCCCATGACCGCTGGGCCGCACTGCTGCGCAGCGTGCAGGCCCTGCAAGCGGCCGAAGCCAATGACAAGGCCGACCCCGCCTGGGTGTACTGGAAGGCCCGCGCCTTGCAGGCCCTGGCCCCGGCGGGTGAAGCCGGCCAGGCCCAGCGCGACCAGGCCCAGGCCCTGATGCAGGGCCTGGCCGGGCCGCTGAGCTTCTACGCCAAGCTGGCGGCCGAAGACCTGGGCCTGGAAGCCGCCCTGCCCGCGCCGCCGCCCCCGCCCACGGCCGAAGAGCGCGACGCCGCGCGCCGCCACCCCGGCCTGGCGCGCGCGCTGCGCCTGGTGGAAATCGGCCTGCGCAGCGAAGGCGTGCGCGAATGGAACTTCAGCGTGCGCTGGATGGGCGACCGCGAATTGCTGGCCGCCGCCCAACTGGCCTGCGAACGCGAGGTGTGGGACCGCTGCATCAGCACCAGCGAACGCATGCGCGAGGGCGTGGACCTGGCGCAGCGCTTTCCCACCCCGCACCGCGACACCATCAGCGCCCGCGCGCGCGAAGCCGGGCTGGAGCCGGCCTTTGTGTACGGCCTGATCCGCCAGGAATCGCGCTTCGTCAGCGACGCGCGCTCCGGCGTGGGTGCCTCGGGCCTGATGCAGGTGATGCCCGCCACCGCGCGCTGGACGGCCAACAAGCTGGGCCTGCCCTACAGCAACGGACAGATCACCGACCGCGACACCAACCTGCGCCTGGGCATGGGCTACATGAAGCTGCTGCTGGACGACCTGGCGGGGTCGCAGGCCATGGCCAGCGCCGCCTACAACGCCGGCCCCAACCGCCCACGCCGCTGGCGCGACGGACCGGTGCTGGAACCCGCGGCCTGGATCGAGAACATCCCCTTCAACGAGACGCGCGACTACGTGAAGAAGGTGCTGTCCAACGCCAGCGTCTATGCCGCGCTGCTGGGCGGGCAGAGCGCGCCGCAACTGCGGTCCCGCCTGGGCCAGCCCATCGGCCCGCGCGAAGCCACCGCCCCGCCGGTGAACAGCGCCCTGCCCTGACGCGGCAACCTGGCGTGAACGCCCCGGACGCTGCACCCTTGTTGCCCAACACCTGGCTGGTGGGCGGCGCGGTGCGCGACGCGCTGCTGGGCCTGCCGGTCACCGACCGCGACTGGGTGGTGGTGGGTGCCACGCCGCAGCAGATGGTGGACGCCGGCTTCCTGCCCGTGGGCCGCGACTTCCCGGTCTTCCTGCACCCGCACACTCACGAGGAATACGCGCTGGCGCGCACCGAGCGCAAGACCGGCGCCGGCTACCACGGCTTCGCCTTCCATGCCGCGCCCGACGTCACGCTGGAAGACGACCTGGCACGGCGCGACCTGACCATCAACGCCATCGCCCGGCACCCGGTCAGCGGCGAACTGGTGGACCCCTACGGCGGCCAGGCCGACCTGAAGCGCCAGGTGCTGCGCCACGTGGGCCCGGCCTTCCGCGAAGACCCGGTGCGGCTGTTGCGGCTGGCGCGCTTCGCGGCGCGCTTTCACAGCTTCGCTGTCGCCGACGAAACCCTGGCCGAATTGCGCGCCATGGTGGGTGCCGGCGAGGTGGACGCCCTGGTGCCCGAACGCGTGTGGCAGGAGTTGTCGCGTGGCCTGATGCAGCCCCAGCCCAGCCGCATGTTCGAGGTGCTGCGCGCCTGCGGCGCGCTGGCCAGGCTGCTGCCCGAGGTGGACCGCCTCTGGGGCGTGCCACAACCCGAGGTGCACCACCCGGAAGTCGACACCGGCGTGCACCTGATGCTGGTGCTGGACATGGCCGCCAGGCTGGACGCCCCGCTGCCGGTGCGCTTCGCCTGCCTGTGCCACGACCTGGGCAAGGGCAGCACGCCGCGCGAGGAATGGCCGCGCCACATCGCCCACGAAGCGCGCAGCGTGGCCCTGACCCACGCCCTGGCCGAACGCTGGCGCGTGCCCAACGACTGCCGCGAACTGGCCGTGGTGACCGCGCGCGAGCACGGCAACGTGCACCGCAGCGCCGATCTGAAGGAGGCAGCGCTGCTGCGCCTGCTGGAGCGCTGTGACGCGCTGCGCCGGCCCGAGCGCTTTGCCGGCCTGCTGCTGGCCTGCGAATGCGATGCACGCGGGCGCAAAGGCTTCGACGACGCGCCCTACCCGCAGCGCCAGCGGCTGGCGCAGGCGCTGGCCCGGGTGCAGCAGGTGGACGTGCAGGCTGCCGCGCAAGCGGCCATGGATGCGGGGCAGAAGGGCCCGGCCATCGGCCAGGCGGTGGCGCGCGCGCGCGAAGCGGCCTTGGCGGGCCTGTAGCCCCGCGGCTACAAGGTGTGCGTGCGGTCTCCCGCCGCAAAGCCCAGCGGGTCGAAGTGGCAGCCACGCGCCAGCGCCAGCACCTTGAACAGCTCGCCCATCTCGTGCTCGTTCACCAGCTTCAGCGCCGCGCTGCGCTCGCGCGCATCGGCCTGGGCCATGGCTGCGGCCAGGCCGCAGTTCAGCAGGAAGCGGCCCTGGGTGGCGTAGCCCAGCACGTCCAGGCCCGCGTCCTGCGCCGCCAACGCCACACCGCTGAAGTTCACGTGCGCGGTGATGTCCTTCAGGCCCAGGTCGGCCAGCGGGTCGTCGTCGGCGCGGTGGGCGCGGTGGCACATCAGCGTGCCGCCGCGGCGCTGAGGCAGGTAGTACTCGGCTTCCGGGAAGCCGTAGTCGATGAAAAAGGCCGCGCCGCGCTGCAGGCGTTGCGCCAAGCTGGCGATGAAGGCTTCGGCCTGGGGGTGGATCTCGGTCACCGTGCCAGGCACGAAGGGCGCGTCCAGCGGCGGGCGCAGGGCCGTGGGGCGGTCTTCGAACACCAGCGCGCCATCCGCGCCCGTGGCCACGCCACGTTCCGACCACCGCTGGCCATCAAAAGCCAGCAGTTGCACCGGCATGGCGTCCAGCACCTCGTTGCCCACCACCACGCCGTGGATGGCCTCGGGCAGGCGGTCCAGCCACTGCACCTTGGGGGCGAAGCGCGCCAGGCGCGCGGCCTGGCGTTCGCGCAGCGTGCCCGACAGGTCCACGATCTGGTAGTGCTGCACCCGGTCACCCAACGCGTCCAGCAGCTGCTCGGCCAAGGCGCCGCTGCCGGCGCCGAATTCAATGATGGCGTGCCCCTCGCAGGCCGCCAGCGCCTGGCCCAGTTGCACCGCCAGCGCGCGGCCGAACAGGGGTGAGAGTTCGGGCGCGGTGACGAAGTCGCTGCCCGAGCCCGGCCACAGCCCGAACTTGGCGCCAGCATTGGCGTAGTAACCCAGGCCGGGCTGGTACAGCGCCAGGGCCATGAAGCGGTCGAAAGGCAACCAGCCGCCCGCGGCGGCGATGGCCCCGTGGACGACGGCTTCAAGTGCGGCCGATAAACTGTCGGGTTCGCTGTTCGCGGGTGCAGGCATGCGCCCGATTCTAGGAAGCATGGCTTCAACCCCTCCCATGAGTTCGCCCCGCCCGGTGGCGCTGGTCACCGGCGCCGCCCGCCGCGTGGGCCGCGCCATCGCGCTGGAACTGGCGCGCAGCGGCTGGAGCATCGCCCTGCACTGCCACCACCCCAGCCCCGATGCCGATGCCACGGCGGCCGACTTGCGCCACCTGGGCGCCCAGGTGCAGGTGCTGGAAGCCGACCTGGCCGATGAAGCCGCCTGCAACGCGCTGGTACCGGCTGCGGTGGCCGCCTGCGGCCGGCTGGACGCGGTGGTGAACAACGCTTCCTTGTTCGAAGAAGACGATGTGGCCCGCTTCAGCCACGCCGCCATGGCCCGCCACTGGCAGGCCAACACCGCGCCGGCCGTCCTGCTGGCCCGGGCGCTGCACGCCCACCTGGCCGGGCGTGGCGCGCAGGGCGGCGTGGTGAACATCACCGACCAGAAGCTGGCCAACCTCAACCCCGACCACCTGTCCTACACCCTTTCAAAGGCCGCGCTGGACTGCGCCACCACGCTGCTGGCCCAGGCCCTGGCGCCGGTGCTGCGCGTGTGCGCCGTGGCCCCGGGCATCACCCTGCCGTCGGGGCCGATGACCAGTGCGCAGTTCGACGCGGCGCACCGGCTCACGCCGCTGGGCCGAGGTTCCACCCCGGACGACATCGCCCGCGCGGTGCGCTTCCTGCTGGAAAGCCCGGCCATCACCGGCACCACCCTGCTGGTGGACGGCGGCCAGCACCTGCTGCCCCAGCCGCGCGACGTGCTGCACCTGGTGGCGCCACGATGACCAGCCTGCTGCACCTGCCTGAATATGCCGACTGCCGGCGCCTGTTCCTGCGCCAGCACGAGCTGCGGGTGGACATTGGCGTGCACGATTTCGAAAAGCGCGCGCCGCAGCGCCTGCACATCAATGTGGAGCTGTACGTGCCGCTGGCCGCGTCCACCCCGCAGCGCGACCACATTTCCGAGGTGGTGGACTACGACTTCGTGCGCGAAGTCATCCACCAGCGCGTGGCCCGGGGCCACATCGAATTGCAGGAAACCCTGGCCGACGACCTGCTGCGCGCCCTGCTGGCCCATCCCGGCGTGCGTGCCGCGCGCGTCTCGACCGAAAAGCCCGATGTCTACCCGGACTGCGACGCCGTCGGCGTGGAAGTGTTCGGCAGCAAGAAAGTTTCTCCATGAACGCCCCCACCGACACCGCCGCGCTGGAAGCCACCCGAACTGACACCCAGGCCGAGAAGAAGGCCGCCTTCGAAGCCAACAAGCTGAGCAAGCGCCTGCACCGCCAGGTGGGCCAGGCCATCACCGACTTCAACATGATCGAAGCCGGCGACAAGGTGATGGTGTGCCTGTCCGGCGGCAAGGACAGCTATGCCTTGCTGGACATCCTGCTGAACCTGCAAAAGCGCGCGCCCATCCGCTTCGACCTGGTGGCGGTGAACCTGGACCAGAAGCAGCCCGGCTTCCCGGCCGAGGTGCTGCCACGCTACCTGGAAAGCCTGGGCGTGCCCTTCCACATCGAGAACCAGGACACCTACAGCATCGTCAAGCGCCTGATCCCCGAGGGGAAGACCCTGTGCAGCCTGTGCTCGCGCCTGCGCCGCGGCATCCTGTACCGGGTGGCGGGTGAACTGGGGGCCACCAAGATCGCGCTCGGCCACCACCGCGACGACATGGTGGTGACCCTGCTGATGAACATGTTCTTTGGCAGCCGCATGAAGGGCATGCCGCCCAAGCTGGTGTCCGACGACGGCAAGAACGTGGTCATCCGCCCGCTGGCCTATGTGGCTGAAACCGACCTGGAACGTTGGGCAGCGCACCGACAGTTCCCCATCATCCCGTGCAGCCTGTGCGGCAGCCAGGACAACCTTCAGCGGGTGCAGATCAAGCAGATGATCCGCGACTGGGACCGGCAGCACCCCGGGCGCATCGACAACATGTTCAGCGCCATGGGCAACATCACGCTGTCGCACATGATGGACAGGAAACTCTATCCTTTCACCACGGTCCAAGCCACAGGAACGCCCCATGCCGGTGGCGACATCGCGTTCGACGACGACGAGGGCTGCGGCCCGGCCGCCGCGCCGCAGGTGCTGCGGCTGCTGCGGGACGACTGAACCGCTGTCCGGTCAAACTGGAGCAAGACCATGCGCAGACACTTGCTGAAAGCCGCCGCGGCGGCCACGCTGCTGGCCTTGGGCGGCTGCGCCGCCATCAACAGCCTGCCGGTGCAGGTGTCCACCTTCGGCGAATGGCCCGCGGGCCGGGCCCCAGGGCGCTACGCCTTCGAGCGCCTGCCCTCGCAGCAGGCGCAGGCCGACCAGCAACAGCGCCTGGAAGACGCTGCGGCCCCCGCGCTGGCCCGCGCCGGCTTCACCCCGGTGGCCAGCGGCGAAACGCCCGAGTTGCTGGTGCAGGTGGGCGCGCGCAACAGCCGCAGCGAACTGGCGGTGTGGGACGACCCCTTCTGGTGGCACGGCGGCTTCAGCTATGGCCGCCGCGGCCCCTGGCGCGGCCCGATGTGGAGCTTCGGCCTGAGCACCGCCTACCCCTCCAACCGATCGGTGGAACGCGAAGTGGCCCTGCTGGTGCGTGAACGCGATGGCGCCAAACCCTTGTTCGAGGCCCGCGCCAGCAGCGAAGGCCTGTACGCGCTGGACAGCAAGATCGCCCAGGCCATGTTCGAGGCCGCACTGACCGACTTCCCGCGGCTGGGCATCAACCCGCGCACGGTGACCGTGCCCACGCCCTGAAGCCTCGGCAAAGCGCCTGCCAGGCGGACCCCAGGCCTACAGCGGCGGGGCCGCAAGTGCCCGCAGGTCGTCTTCCCAGCCCTTGAACTTGCCGCGCAGCTTCTGCCGCTGCGCGGCACTGGTGCTGTTGTGCAACTGCGCCGACAGGTTGCAGTTGAATTCGGTCAGCCGCTGCTGGTAGGCCGCGTAGGCCGGCCGGGGCGACTTCAGGGAATGCGCCAGCCACTGCCGCAACAAGGCTTCAAAACGCGCACTGTCGGCCTGTTCGGCCCGGGCCTGGCGCAGCTGGGCCAGGGCCTGCTGCTGCAGCGTCTGCCGTTCGGAAAACCAGGCCTGGGCATCAAAGGGCGACTGCGCCAGCCCCGTGCCCAGCAGCGCCAGCTGGCGGGCGTCCAGCGTGCCATAGAAGGTCTCGGCCCGCTCCACCGTGCGCTTGAGCGTGGCGGCGCGGCGGTCCTCACGGTCGCTTTGCAGGTAGTTGCGGCGGAAGTCGTCGTTGTTCTTGGCCAGGCGCCGCTCCAGGTGGTTCAACTGCTCGGGCGCCAGGGTGGTGGCCAGTTGGGCCAGGCCCGGCAGGGCGCGCTCGGCGCCGCGCTGCAGCCGGGCACGCAGCTCGTCATTGGCCGCGCACAGCTGGGCGGCCGTGATGTCGCCGGCGGCCTGGCGGCCCCAATCCGCCAGCAGGGCGGCATAGTCCGGCAGCTGGGTGCTGCGGTGCCAGGCAAACCATTCAGTGATGGCGTGGCGCGCGCGCGGGGTCTGGGCGCCGTCGAAATCCACATAGCTGTCGGCCCACCAGTAGGCCAGGTCGTCGGCCTGGTTGTAGGCCAGGCGCACCGTGCTGCACCCGCTCAGCCACGGCATCAGCAGCAGGCAAGCCACCGCGATAATCCAGCCACCCAGACGAAAACGCAATGTGATGAACCTCGACATCGTGATCATGGCCGCGGGCAAGGGCACGCGGATGAAGTCGGACCTGCCCAAGGTGCTGCACAGGCTGGCCGGCAAGCCCCTATTGCAGCACGTGCTGGACACCTGTGCTGGCCTGGGGGCGCAGCGCACACTGGTGATCACCGGCCACGGTGCGCCCACGGTTGAAGCCATGCTGGCCGGCGGCCAGGCGGCCAGCGTGCGCCAGGAGCCGCAACTGGGCACCGGCCACGCCATCCAGCAGGTGGTGCCGCACCTGGGGGCCCAAGGCACCACGCTCATCCTGAACGGCGACGTGCCGCTGATCGCCGCCGGCACGGCCCAGGCCCTGGCCGCGGCCTGCGGCGGCCAGAAGCTGGCACTGCTGACCGTGGTGCTGCCCGACGCCACCGGCTACGGTCGCATCCTGCGCCAGGGTGAAGGCGCACAGGCCCCGGTGCTGGGCATCGTGGAGCACAAGGACGCCAGCGACGCCCAGCGCAGCATCCGGGAGGTCTACACCGGCATGATGGCCGCGCCCACCGCGATGCTCAAGCGGTGGGTCATGGCGCTGAAGAACGACAACGTGCAGAAGGAGTACTACCTCACCGACATCGTGGCCATGGCGGTGGCCGAAGGGGTGCCGGTGGTGGCGGCGCAGGCGCCCGACGAAACCGAGGTGCTGGGCGTGAACAGCCCGCTGCAACTGGCCGACCTGGAGCGCCGCCTGCAAGGGCGCCAGGCCCATGCCCTGATGGAAGCCGGCGTTCGCCTGGCCGATCCGGCGCGGCTGGACGTGCGCGGCACGCTGCAATGCGGGCGCGACGTGGACATCGACGTGGGCTGCATCTTCGAAGGCCGGGTGGTGCTGGGCGACGGCGTGCGCATTGGCGCCTACTGCGTGCTGCGCGACACCCAGGTGGACGCCGGCGCGGAGATCCAGGCCTTCACCCACACCCTGGGCGCGCACATCGGCGCGGGCGCGCAGGTGGGCCCCTATGCGCGGCTGCGCCCAGGCGCCCAGCTGGGCGAGGACGTGCACATCGGCAACTTCGTCGAGGTGAAGAACAGCACCCTGGCCAAGGGCGCCAAGGCCAACCACCTGGCCTACCTGGGCGACGCGGTGGTGGGCGAGCGGGTGAACTACGGCGCCGGCAGCATCACCGCCAACTACGACGGCGCCAACAAGCACCGCACCGTCATCGAGGCCGATGTGCACATCGGCAGCAACTGCGTGCTGGTGGCGCCGGTGACCATCGGCGCCGGCGGCACGGTGGGTGGCGGCAGCACCATCGCCAAGAGCACGCCGGCCGGCCAGCTGACGGTGGCGCGCGCCAAGCAGGTCAGCCTGCCCGGCTGGACCCGGCCACAGAAGGCGCCGAAAAAGGGCTGAAACGACGCCTGGATGGGGCAGGCGCCGGGCGTCAGGCCGGTGGCGCGCGCTGCCAGTCTTCGAACATGGCCGGCGGCATGGGCCGGGCCACCAGCGGCCCCTGCACCATGGTGCAGCCCTGCTGCCGCAGCCAGTCGCGCTGGGCCGGGGTGCTCACGCCGTCGGCGCACACCTCCAGCCCCAGGCCGCACGCCATCTGCACGATGGCGCCGGCCACGGTGGTACTGGGGCCGTCCTGCGGCAGCCGACCCACCAGGGCAGCGCCCAGGCGCAGGCAGCGCACCGGAAGTCGCGGCAGTTGCGACAGCGGCAGCTGCCCGCTGCCAAAGTCGCTGACCGCCAGCGCCACGCCCAGCCGGGCCAGTTGTTGCAGCGGCTGGCCGGCGTCGTCCAGGCCTTCGGCCAGCATGCGTTCGCTCAGGTCCAGCGCCAGCCAGCCGGCCGGCAGCGGGCTGCCCTGGCTGTGCCCGGCCAGCGCGGCGGCCACCGCCTCGGCCAGCACCGCGGCGGTGAGGGGCAGGGGCGACAGGTCCAGCACCAGGGTGGGCGCCGCGCTTGCAGCGTCGGCGCCACGCCAGCGCAGCCCCAGTCGCAGCGCTTCGCCCACCGCCCATTGCGCCAGGGGCTGCACCATGCGCCGCTCCAGCGCCACGTCGTTGAAGCTTTCGGGCGCCAGCAGGCCGCGCTGCGGGTGCTGCCAGCGCAGCAGGGCCTGCACCGCGCGCGCCGCGCACGGGGCGCCAGGCGTCGGCAGAACGGGCGCCGGACCGTCCGGCTGCAGATGCTGGCGCGGCTGCAGCATCAGCATCAGCTCGCCACGCTCCAGCGCACGCGCGAAGTCGCCTTCCAGCACGATGGCGTCGAAGGCCTGCGCCGCCATGTCGGGCTCGAAGAAGCGGCAGCCCGCGCGGCCCTGGGTCTTGGCCAAGTACATCGCCGTGTCGGCGTTCTTGATCAGTTCTTCGGCACTGGCAGCGTCGCGCGGGTACAGCGCCACGCCGATGGACGGCGTGACCGAGATGGCCTGGCCCTGCACCCGCATCGGCACTTCGATGGCGTGCAGCAGGCGCTGCACCACGTCTTCCACCACCGCGGGGTCCACCACATCGGGCAGCAGCACCATGAATTCATCGCCGCCGAAGCGGCCCACGACGTCGCCCGGGCGCAACGTGGCCAGCAGGCGCTCGGCCACGGTGCGCAACAGCGCATCGCCCGCCAGGTGGCCGAGTGAATCGTTCACGCGCTTGAAATGGTCCAGGTCCACGAACAGCAGCGCCGCCTGGGTCCTTCCGCCGGCCAGGGTCTGTTCCAGCTGTTGCTCGAAGGCCAGGCGGTTGGGCAGGCCGGTCAGCGCGTCGTGGTGCGCCAGGTGGTGGATGCGCGCCTGCGCCGCCAGGCGGGCACGGATGTCGCGCACGATGACCATGCGCAACGCCTCGCCGCGGCGCGTGATGGTGCGGCCCATCACTTCGACCTGCAGCACCTGGCCGTCGCTGTCCAGCACGTCGATCTCGTAGTTCACGTCGCGCCCGGCGGCCATGATGGCCTGGGCACGTGCCCGGTGCGCCGGGGCCACGAAATCCAGGATGTGCCGCCCCACCACGGCCTCGAAGGGCGCGTTCAGCAGTGCCAGCAACGCGGCGTTGGCGTCGCTGACCACGCCGTCGCGGTGGAAGATGATGCCTTCCACGCTGGCCTGCATGAACTTGGCCATGCGGTCTTCGCTTTCACGCAGCGCGGCCTCGGCCAGGTGGTGCCGCGTGATGTCGCTGATGAGCACGAAGGCGCCGACGATGTCGCCGTCGGGCGGGCGGTGCGGCACCAGGCTGACGCTGATCCAGCGCGGCTCGCCCGAGGCGGTGGTGAGATGGCGTTCGTAGCCCGCCGTGCGGCCTTCTGCCAGCATGGCGTCCACATGCGGCTGGATCAGCAGCGCCGCTTCGGGCCCCACCACGTCGGCGAAACTGCGCCCGACGATGCTCTCGGGCGTGAAGCCGAAGGTGTGGGCATAGGCCCGGTTGGACCACAGGCAGGTGAACCCGTTGCGTTCGTAGTAGGCAATCAGCGCCGGCACATGGTCGGCCAGCAGGCGAAAGCGCTGCAATTCGTCGTGCGCCGCCGGGTCAACGTCGGCGCGCAGCCGCACATCGGCGGCAGTGTCATCGCTGGCGGTGGGGGAGGCCATCCTGCGCTGTGTTGCTCTTGTGACGCACAAGGCAACGGATGATAGTGTGCGGCCCGCGTTTGGCTAGCGGGTCAGCACCGAGGCGGCCAGGCACAAATCGGCCCAGGATTTGGCCTTGTCGGCCGGGCTGCGCAGCAGGTAGGCGGGGTGGTAGGTCACCACCACCGGGGTGGCGCCCAGCCGGTGCACGGTGCCGCGCAACTTGCCGATGGCGTCGCCCGTGCCCAGCAGCGACTGCACCGCGAAGCGGCCCATGGCCAGCACGATGCGGGGTTGCACCAGGGCGATCTGGCGCTGCAGGAAGGGGTCGCAGGCGGCCAGTTCCTCGGGTGCTGGGTTGCGGTTGCCGGGTGGGCGGCATTTCAGGGTGTTGGCGATGTAGACCTGGCGCTCGGGGCCTGGAGCGGGCTCGCCGTCGCCGGAGCGGGTCAGCCCCAGGGCCTGCAGCATGCGGTCCAGCAACTGGCCGGCGGCGCCGACGAAGGGCTCGCCCAGGCGGTCCTCCTGCTCGCCCGGGGCCTCGCCGACGATCATCCAGTGCGCCCGCTCATGGCCCACGCCGAAGACGGTCTGGCGCCGACCCTGGCACAGCGCGCAGGCCTGGCAGGCGGACACGGCCTCGCGCAGCTCGGGCCAGGCCAGCGCGGCCACGTGTGCGGCGCGTGCCGGGTCGGTGGGCAGGGCGACAGCCGACGCCGCGGCCACGGGCGTGCGGGACCGGGGGGCAGGCGGCGGCGCCACAGGGGTGCGAACGGGTGCCGGGGCCTCGGGCGCCGGGGGCGCGGCGGCGGGCGCTTCGCCGGCGGCCTCACCCTGCGGGGACCACATCACCACGCCCATCTGGCGCAGCATCTCGCGCTGGCGTTCAGACCAGCGCATGGGGGCCCCGGCACAACGGCAGGCTCATGACGATGGCATCTTCGCGCGGGCCCTGGGCCGCGGGGTAGTAGGCCCGGCGCCGCCCCACCTCGGCAAATCCGTAGCGGCGGTACAGCGCGCGCGCGCGTTCATTGCTGACGCGCACCTCCAGCCACAGTTGGGCCGCCGCCGCGTCCCGGGCGCGTTGCACCAGGTCGTCCAGCATGGCGCGCGCGTGGCCACGGCCCTGCTCCTGCGGCGCCACGGTCAGGTTCAGCAGGTGCATCTCTTCCACCCCGGGCATGGCCAGGTAGTAGCCCAGCCAATGGCCCTGAGTGTCCACCAACTTCATGGCCAGGTAGCCTGCGGCCAGTGAATCGATGAAGTTGCCGCGCGTCCAGGGCACCGGGTAGGCCTGCACCTCGATGGCCATCAGCGTGTCCAGGTCGGCCAGGGTCAGGGGCCGCAGCGCGGGACCGGGCGCGCCGCGAAGTTGCGCACTCATGCCGCGGCCCGGGCGGCTTCGCGCTCGGCGGTGGTCAGCGCCACCTTGTCGCGCAGGTACAGCGGCAGGGCCTGGGCGGCGTCCAGGCGCGGTGCGCCGCCTTCCCATGCAGCCTGGGCCAGGCGCAACAGGGCGTCGGCCCGCTGGCCGCTGCCGTCGACGCAATGCGCGGTGCCCAAGGGCAGCCGATCCGCGAAGGCTGTGACGGCCGAGCCCAGCACGGCGGCCGGCGCTTCCGCCCGCCAGCGCGCCGACAGCGCCGGCACCGTGTACAGCGCCGGCGCCTGCAGCACCTGCCAGCGCGCGCCGTCGCGGCGGTAGTGGCCGGCGTAGACCTCGTCCATGCGGGCGTCCATGGCCACCCACACCGTGGGGACGTCGGCCGGGGCATGGCCGTCGGCAACGATCTGCAGGCTGTCCAGGGCCAGCACCGGGCAGCCGGCACCGAAGGCCAGGCCCTGGGCCACCGAGCAGGCGGTGCGCAGCCCGGTGAAGGCCCCCGGGCCCTGGCCGAAGGCGATGGCATCCAAGGCCTCAAAGCCGACGCTGGCCTGCTGCATCAATTCGCGCACCAGCGGCAGCAGGCGGGCCGAGGCCAGGGCGCCGCCCGGCTCGTCGCGCACCCAGCGCCCGGCCGGCGCCAGCAGGCCCACGCTGAGCCATTCGGTGGCCGTGTCGATGGCCAGGAGACAGGGCGGCGCGCACGTGGACATGGGGCTGGTCAGTGTAGCCGTGCGAACATTGCCGCCCATGTCACGCAGGCTCCTGCGGGTGGGCGCGGCGCTGCTGGCGCTGGCCCCGTTCACCCCTTCGGTTCTGGCGCAGCTGGCGGGCCCGGCCGCGGCCGCCCCTGGCAGCCCCTTGCCCGGCGCGGTGCTGACCGCCTTGGACAAGGCCCAGGTGCCGCCCGAGGCCCTGGCCGTGGTGGTGCGCCGACTGGACCCCAGCTCTGCCCCACCGGGCCAGCCCGACCTGCTGGCCTGGCAAGCGCAGCGGCCCATGAACCCGGGCTCGGTGATGAAACTGGTCACCAGCGCCGCTGCGCTGGACCTGTTGGGCCCGGCCTACACCTGGCGCACGCCGGTGTGGCTGACCGGGCCGGTGCGCCACGGCGTGCTGCACGGCTCCCTGGTCATCCAGGGGCGGGGCGACCCGCTGTTGACCCTGGAACGCGTGTGGCTGCTGCTGCGGCGGGTGCAGCAGGCGGGTGTGAAGCGCATCACCGGCGACATCGTGCTGGACCGCAGCGCCTTTGCGCCCAACAACCGCGCGCCGGGCGACTTCGACGGCGAGCCCTTCAAGCCCTACAACACCCTGCCCGATGCGCTGCTGCTGTCGCACAAGGCGGTGATCTACCGCTTCACGCCCGACCCGGCGGCCGGCGTGGCCCGCGTGGTGGCCGAGCCGGCGCTGGCCGATCACCGCGTGCAGGCCACGGTGCCCCTGGCCGAAGGCCCCTGCGGCGACTGGCGCACCGCGCTGCAGGCCACGCCGGCCGACCCGCTGCAGATGCGCTTTGGCGGCCGCTACGCCGGCGCCTGCGGCGAGCAGCATTGGCCGCTGGCCTACCCCGAGCCGGCACGCTTCAATGCACGGTTGCTCACGGCCCTGTGGCGCGAGATGGGTGGCCAGCTGGAAGGCACGGTGCGCGATGGCGCCGCGCCCACGCGCCTGGCACCCAGTTTCGAGCTGCAGTCGCCGCCCCTGGCCGACGCACTGCGCGCCATGAACAAGCAAAGCCTGAACCTGGCCGCGCAACAGCTGTTCCTGAGCCTGGCGCTGGCCCAGCCCGGCACCGACAGCGCCAGCGAAGCCCAGGCCGCCACCCTGTTGCAGCAATGGCTGCTGCGGCGCCTGCCCGCGGTGGCGGAACCGCAGACCGCGGTCGTCGACAGCGGCTCGGGCCTGTCGCGCACGCAACGCCTGTCGGCCAACCAGCTCGCCGCGCTGTTGCAATGGGCCTGGACCCAGCCCTGGGCGGAGGAGTTGCTGTCCTCGCTGCCGCTCAATGGCGTGGACGGCACGCTGCGCCGCAGTGCCGCCACGCCGGCACGCGCGCACCTGAAGACCGGCAGCCTGGACGATGTGGCCGCGCTGGCCGGCGTGGTGGTGGGCGCCCAGGGGCAGCGCCTGCTGCTGGTGGCCCTGGTGCAGCACGCCAAAGCCCCCGCGGCCCGCCCTGCACTGGACGCGCTTTTACAATGGGCGATCGACGAAGCCAGTGCCCGCTGAGGCGCAAGCGCCCAGGCCCGTCCACCCCTCCTGGAGCACCCCCCATGAACCCGGCTTCGGCCACCGACCTGCTGGGCTACGTGGCCGCCACCCTGACCACGGCGTCCTTCGTGCCGCAGGCCTGGCACACCTTCCGCACCCGCAACACCGCCGGCATCTCGGTGCTGATGTACACCATCTTCACCGCGGGCGTGGCCCTGTGGCTGGCCTATGGCGTGGCGCTGGGGCGCGCGCCCATCATCGTGGCCAATGCCATCACCCTGGCCCTGGCGACCGCCATCCTGGTGATGGCGGTGCGCGCCCGCCGGCGGCCCTGACAGCCCCGCCGGAACGAGGCCTGGCGACCGGTTACCAGGTCAGAAGAAGTTCAGCAGCGACAGCAGGCTGCTCGACACCGTGCTGTGGAACAGGTAGCCCGGGCGCTGCGAATCGGCCCACAGGTAGGTGGTGGACGTGGCGGCGGCGGTGGTGGTGGTGGCCGCGACCAGGTCGTTGCTCAGGCAGCCCAGCAATGCGGTGCCGGTCTGCTTGCAGGCCGCGACGGTGACGTTGATGCCCGAGCCGTTGTTGGAACCGTTGACGTAGTTGTCCACCACGTCCGAGCCATTGGCCAGGATGACGTCCCGCGCATCCAGCTGGCCCACCGCCAGCGTGATGCCGGCCCCCAGCGCGTCGCTGATTTGGCCTATGGCTGCGGCGGCGGTGGTGCCCTGCGCCAACGCCCACGGTGAGTTGCCCAGGTAGGGCGGCGACACCACCACCACCTTCACCCCCTTGTCGATCAGCGGCGGCACGCGGGCGGCCACGCGGTTGCCACGGGCTGCGGCCTCGACCTCGGCCTGGGCCTGGGTCAGGGTGCCGGCCACCACCTGGGTGTAAAGCTCGATCACGTCGTTCATGCCCACCTGGATGGCCACCACGTCGTTGGCCACCAGCACCGCAGCCTGGGCATCCAACTGGGCTTCGACGGTGGCCACGGTGGCGCCGTAGGCCCCATGGCCAAAAGCGGTGAACGTGGTGGTGGTGGTGGCGCCTGGGCATTGCTCGAACTTCAGGCCCAGGGCTGCGGCCACCACCTGCGGCCAAATGGGCAGCAAGGTGCAGTCGAAGGCCGGGGTGGTGGTGCTGGTGTTGACGCCATTGATGCCGTAGCGGTGGCCGGTGGCGTCCAGCACCGTGAGCTCATCGCCAAACACATGCAGGTGGTGCGGCACGAACCTTTCCACCTGGCTGGAACCGCCGCAACCCGCCAGCAGCGCAGCCGCCAGGCCCAGGGCCGCGGCGCCGCGCGCCAGGCCAAGGCCGAAGAAGGTGCGCAGGCGCGTGATGGGCTTGAAATCGATCATGTTTCGGATCCGTCGGGCACGTGGGGAAAGGAAAAGGACAGGCGCCGGCCCGTCATCGGGTGGCGGCACGCCGCAGCCGGTCGGCCACGCCGTCCCAGGCGGCTTCGTCGGGTGGCTGCTCCACCCAGATGAGTTGAGCGCCCTGGTCGTCGAAGCCGCGCAACACCGAGAACAGCTCGTGCGCGGCCTCTCGGGCGTCGCCCGGCATGCGCCTTTGCAGGGCCACCGCACTGGGCACAGCCAGGCTGCGGGAATATACCGCCAGGCCCTGCCCGCCCCGGGGCAAGGCCTGCAAAGCTTGTTGAAGTTCTGTGGCGCCCATCAGGCGCAGCGGCGCCCGGGGCGCGTAGTGCGATGCCAGCGTGCCCGACGCGCGCGGGCTGTGGCCGTCGCGTTCGCCCAACGGCGCGCCCAGCACCCGCTCCAGGTCGGCGCGGGTGATGCGCCCCGGGCGCAGCAGCACCGGCGGCTCGCGCGTGCAGTCCACGATGCTGCTTTCAATGCCCACTTCGCAGGCGCCACCGTCCAGCACCTGCAGGGTGTCGCCAAACTCCTGCACCACGTGCGCCGCGGTGGTGGGGCTGATGCGGCCAAAGCGGTTGGCACTGGGGGCCGCCAGGCCGGCCACGCCCACGGCAGCGCACTGCGCCAGCAGCGCGCGGGCCACCGGGTGCGAGGGGCAGCGCAGGCCCACGCTGTCCTGCCCGCCGGCCGCGGCATCGGCCTGGCCCGGTGCGCGCGGCACGATCAGGGTCAGCGGTCCGGGCCAGAAGGCCTGCGCCAGGCGCTGCGCGCTGGCGGGCCAGCGGGCCGCAAAGCGCTGCGCGGCAGCGGCGTCGCTCACGTGAACGATCAGCGGGTGGTCGGCCGGCCGGCCCTTGGCGGCGAAGATGCGCGCCACCGCGGCATCGTCATCGGCCCGCGCGGCCAGGCCATAGACGGTTTCCGTGGGCAGGGCCACCAGGTCGCCGCGCGCCAGGGCCTGGGCCGCGGCCAACACCGCCGCGGGATCGCTTCCGCTGGCCACCGGCATGCTGGCGCGGCCTAGAAGGGGGCGATGCCCAGCAGCGCCGCGCACTGCAGCGCCACCTCGCGCGCCTGCGCCGCCGTGGCGGCCGTGACCGTGAGGTGCCCCATCTTGCGCCCCGGCCGGGCGGCGTTCTTGCCGTACAGGTGAAGGTGGGTGCCCGGCAGGGCCAGCAGCGCGGCCCAATCGGGCTGGCGCTCCTTCGCGCCGTCACGGAACCACAGGTCGCCCAGCAGGTTCAGCATCACCGCCGGCGAGTGCTGGCGCGGCGCGGCCAGCGGCAAGCCGGCCAGCGCCCGGGCTTGCAGCTGGAACTGGTCCAGGTCGCAGGCGTCGATGCTGTGGTGCCCGCTGTTGTGCGGCCGCGGCGCCATTTCATTGGCCACCAGCGAGCCGTCGGCCAGCAGGAAGAATTCCACGCACAGCACGCCCACGTACTGCAGCGCCTGCGCCACCTGCGCGGCACGCTGCACCGCCTGCTGCTGCACCGCGGCCGGGATGTCGGGCGCCGGCACCTCGGTGACGGCCAGGATGCCCTCGCGGTGCAGGTTCTGCTGCACCGGCAGGTTCACCACCTCGCCGAAGGCGTCGCGGGCCAGCACCACGCTCAGCTCGCGCTGCAGCGCCAGGCGCTTTTCCAGCACGCAGCGCACGTTCTTCAACTGGGCCCAGGCCGCGGCCAGTTCGGCGCGGCTGGCCACGGTGACCTGGCCCTTGCCGTCGTAGCCCAGGCTGGCCGTTTTCAGGATGCCGGGCAGCAGTTCATCGGCCACCGCGGCCAGGCTGGTTTCGCTGTCGATGACGGCGTGCGGCGCACAGGGCACGCCGCAGCGGGCGAAGCAGGCCTTTTCCAGCGCGCGGTCCTGGCACACGGCCACCGCGTCGGCGGCCGGGGCCACCACGCGCTGTGCGCCCAGGGTGAAGAGCACCGGCGCGGGCACGTTCTCGAACTCGGTGGTGATGGCCTGGGCCCGCTGCATCAGCTGCGCCAGGCCCTGTTCGTCGTCGTAGGGCGTCTGGATGTGCACATCGGCCACGCGGCCGGCCGGCGAGATGGGGTCGGGGTCCAGCACCGCCACCTGGTAGCCCATGGCCTGGGCGGCGTGCACGAACATGCGGCCCAGCTGGCCACCACCCATCACGCCCAAAGTGGCGCCGGGCATCAGCGGGCCTTTCATTTCAGCTCCTGGCTCATGGCGCGGGCGGCTTCGGTCTGCTTCGCACGGAAGGCCTCCAGCTTGGCGCGCAGCGCCGGCCGTTCATTGGCCAGCATGGCCACCGCGAACAGCGCCGCATTGGCCGCCCCGGCAGTGCCGATGGCGAAGGTGGCCACCGGGATGCCCTTGGGCATCTGCACGATCGAATGCAGGGAATCGACCCCTAGCAGGTGCTTGCTGGCCACTGGCACGCCCAGCACCGGCACGCAGGTCTTGGCCGCCAGCATGCCCGGCAGGTGGGCCGCGCCACCGGCGCCGGCGATGATGGCCTTCAGCCCGCGCGCGGCGGCGCCTTCGGCGAAAGCGAACATGTCGTCGGGCATGCGGTGGGCCGAAACCACCCGGCATTCGTGTGCCACGCCGAACTCGGCGAGAATCTGCGCCGCGTGCTGCAGGGTTTCCCAGTCGCTGGAAGAACCCATCAGCACCGCAACTTCCGGAACCACGGCAGGAGCGCTGGACAAGCCTGTCTCTCCGATCAAGATGAACCTTGCATTGTAGGCGGGTGCCCCCAGATGACCGGGTTGCGCCCGGACGCTGCAAGGGCATCCGCCCCGCCCTCTTTCTCGAGCCGCTTCCCATGATCGACATCACGATGCAGAACTTCGAGGCCGACCTGATCGCCTCGTCGATGCAGCAGCCGGTGCTGCTGGACATCTGGGCCCCCTGGTGCGGGCCCTGCAAGTCCCTGGGCCCGGTGCTGGAAAAGCTGGAAACGGCCTATGCCGGGCGCTTCAAGCTGGCCAAGCTGAACAGCGACGAACAGCCCGAGATCGCCGGCCAGCTGAGCCAGGCCTTTGGCGTGCGCTCCATCCCGTTTTGCGTGATGTTCGACAAGGGCGCACCGGTGGACGGCTTCGTGGGCGCCCTGCCCGAGGCCGAGGTGCGGGCCTTCCTGGACCGCCACGTGCCCACGCCCGACGAGATGGCCGCCGAAGAAGACCTGGAAGCCGCTGAAGTGCTGGAAGCCCAGGGCGACACCGAAGCCGCGCTCGACAAGCTGCAGCAGGCGGTGGCCATCGACCCGGCCAATGACAGCGCCCGCTTCGACTACGTGAAGCTGCTGCTCGAACGCGGCCAGGTGGCGCTCGCGCGCCAGGCCTTCGAGCCGGTGGCCAGCAAGGTGGTGCTGGACGCCCGCCTGGCCGCGCTGGGCCACTGGCTGGACGCCTGCGAGAAGGCCCCCAGCGTGCGCAGCGCCGAAGCGCTGGCCACGGCGATTGCCGCCAACAAGCGCGACTTCGACGCCCGCTTCGAACTGGCCCAGGGCCACTTTGCCGCCGGGCGCTTTGCACCGGCGATGGACGAATTGCTGGAAATCATCATGCGCGACAAGGCCTGGAACGGCGAGCTGGCGCGCAAGACCTACGTGGCCATCCTGGAGCTGATGACCAAGCCCCAGCCCAAGGTGGCCAAAGGCGCAGAAACCCCCAAGGGAACCTTGGAATTGGCCGGCAAGGCGGCCACCGCCCCCACCGACCCGGAAGTGGAAAAGTACCGGCGCAAGCTGTCCATGGCGCTGTTCTGACTTTTCACCGGCCGGGCTTGCCCCCGGCTTGCGGGGCAGCCGTGGGGCACATCGCCGCAGGGCCCGCCCCTTAGAATTGAATGTTTGTCGCCGCGCCACGCGGCGCGCTTTGCATCACAAGGAAGACTGCCGTGTTCATCTCCGAAGCCTTTGCCCAGACCGCCCCGGCCGCAGCCGCCAGCGGCACCGACAGCCTGATGAGCATGCTGCCCATCGTGTTGATGTTCGTGGTGCTGTACTTCGTGATGATCCGCCCGCAGATGAAGCGGCAAAAGGAGCACAAGGCCCTGATCGACGCCCTGGCCAAGGGCGACGAGGTGGTCACTGCCGGTGGCCTGCTGGGCAAGGTGTCGCGCCTGGGTGACAGCTACCTGCACATCGAAGCCGCCAACGGGGTGGAACTGCAGGTGCAGCGCAGTGCCATCGTGCAGGTGCTGCCCAAGGGCACGCTCGCCAAATAAGCCTCTACGCCCGCGCGGCGCCTTGCGCGCCGTGTGGTGCTCGCCAGCGCGCTGGCGCAAGGACCCGAGATGAACCGATACCCGTTCTGGAAATACGCCATCCTCGCCGTCGCGCTGGTGGTGGGGCTGCTGTACACGCTGCCCAACTTCTTTGGCGAAGCGCCTGCGGTGCAGGTGTCCAGCGGCAAGGCCACGCTGAAGGTGGACGCTGCGCTGCTGCCGCGGGTGGAAAAGGCCCTGGCCGACGCCGGCACCAAGGCCGACTTCGTGCAACTGGAAGGCACGTCGGTGCGCGCGCGCTTTGCCGACACCGACACCCAGCTGAAGGCCAAGGACGCCATCAGCAAGGCGCTGAACCCCGACGCCGCCGACCCGCACTACATCGTGGCCTTGAACCTGGTGTCGCGCTCGCCGGCCTGGCTGGCCAGCATCCGCGCGCTGCCCATGTACCTGGGCCTGGACCTGCGCGGCGGTGTTCACTTCCTGATGCAGGTGGACATGAAGGCGGCGCTGACCAAGCGCGCCGAAGGCACGGTGGGCGACCTGCGCAGCTTGCTGCGCGACAAGAACGCGCGCCATGCCGGCATCAGTCGCGAGGGCGACGCGGTGGTGGTGCGCTTCCGCGACGCCGCTCAACAGCAGCAGGCCAAGACCCTGATGGCCGAGCAGCAACCCGACATGGTGTGGGTCGAAGGCAGCGACGGCGACCTGCTGAAGCTGACCGGCACGCTCAAGCCCGAAGCCGCCAAGCGCGTGCAGGACCAGGCGCTGCTGCAGAACATCACCACCCTGCACAACCGCGTGAACGAACTGGGCGTGGCCGAGCCCACCATCCAGCAGCAGGGCGCCGACCGCGTGGTGGTGCAACTGCCTGGCGTGCAGGACACCGCCAAGGCCAAGGACATCATCGGCCGCACCGCCAACCTGGAATTCCGCCTGGCCGACATGTCGGCCGAAGCCCGCGCCGCGCTGGACGGCAGCTCGCCGGTGCCCTTTGGCCGTGAACGCTTCGGCATCGGCCGTGGCGCGCCGGTCATCGTGCACCGCGACGTGGTGGCCTCGGGCGACATGCTCACCGACGCCCAGCCGCGCCCGGACCAGAACAACCAGCCCGCGGTCAGCGTCACGCTGGACAGCAAGGGCGGCCGCCAGATGAAGGAGATGACCCGCAACAACGTGGGCAACTTCATGGCCGCCATCCTGTTCGAGAAGGGCAAGGGCGAGGTGCTGACCGTGGCGCGCATCCAGGGCGAGTTCGGCAACCAGTTCCAGATCACCGGCATGGGCACGACCGAAGCGGCCAACGACCTGTCGCTGTTGCTGCGCGCCGGCGGCCTGGCCGCGCCGATGGAAATCATCGAGGAAAAGACCATCGGCCCGTCGCTCGGCAAGGACAACATCGAGATGGGCTTCCGCAGCGTGGCCTATGGCTTTGCCGCCATCGCGGTGTTCATGTGCGCCTACTACCTGCTGTTCGGCGTGTTCTCCACGCTGGCGCTGGGCTTCAACCTGCTGCTGCTGGTGGCGGTGCTGTCCATGCTGCAGGCCACGCTCACCCTGCCGGGCATCGCGGCCATTGCGCTGACGCTGGGCATGGCCATCGACGCCAACGTGCTGATCAACGAACGCGTGCGGGAAGAACTGCGCGGCGGGGCCTCGCCGCAGGCGGCCATCTCGGCCGGCTATGAACGCGCCTGGGGCACGATCCTCGACTCCAACATCACCACGCTCATCGCCGGCTTGGCGTTGCTGGCCTTCGGCTCGGGCTTCGTGCGCGGCTTCGCGGTGGTGCACTGCCTGGGCATCCTCACCAGCATGTTCTCGGCCGTGGTGTTCAGCCGTGGCCTGGTCAACATCTGGTACGGCCGCCAGCGCAAGCTGAAGTCGGTGTCCATCGGCCAGGTGTGGAAGCCCGCCGCCGAGCCCGGCCAGGCCGACGCCATCGAAGCGACCGACGAACCCGCCGCCGACCCCGCCCAGGCCAAGGCCTGAAGAACGGAAAAGAGACAAGCCATGGAATTCTTCCGTATCCGGCGCGACATCCCGTTCATGCGGCATGCGCTGGTGTTCAACGTCATTTCCTTCCTCACCTTTGCCGCGGCGGTGTTCTTCCTGCTCACACGCGGGCTGCACCTGTCGATCGAATTCACCGGCGGCACGGTGCTGGAGGTGGCCTATGCGCAGACCGCCGACATCGCCAAGACCCGCAAGGTGGTGGACGCCATGGGCTTCGGCGAGGTGCAGGTGCAGACCTTCGGCTCCAGCCACGACGTGATGATCCGCCTGCCGGTGCGCCCGGACGTCAAACAGACCGAGGTGGCGGACAAGGTGTTCGCGCAGCTGTGCCAGGCCGAGGCCGGCAAGGTGGGCACCAAGCAATACACCACCCCGCAGGGCGAGCAGGTCAGCCGCCCGTCCTGCACCACGGCCGCCGGGGTGGAGCCGCTGACCCTGTCGCGCACCGAAGTGGTGGGCCCGGCGGTGGGCTCGGAACTCTACAAGGACGGCCTGTACGCGCTGGGCTTCGTGGTGCTGGGCATCATGGTCTACCTGGCCTTTCGCTTCGAGAAGAAGTTCGCCCTGGCGGCCATCATCGCCAACCTGCACGACGTGATCATCATCCTGGGCTTCTTCGCCTTCTTCCAGTGGGAGTTCTCGCTGGCGGTGCTGGCGGCGGTGCTGGCGGTGCTGGGCTATTCGGTGAACGAGTCGGTCGTGATCTTCGACCGGATCCGTGAAGCATTCCGCAAATACCGCAAGCTGAACACCTCGCAGGTGATCGACCACGCCATCACCAGCACCATGAGCCGCACCGTCATCACGCACGGCAGCACGCAGATGATGGTGCTGGCCATGCTGATCTGGGGCGGCCCCACCCTGCACTACTTCGCGGTGGCGCTGACCATCGGCATCCTGTTCGGCATCTATTCCTCGGTGTTCGTCGCGGCGGCCATCGCCATGTGGCTGGGGGTCAAGCGCGAAGACCTGGTCAATTTCAGCGCCAAGGATCACGACCCGAACGATCCGAACGCCGGGGCGGTGGTGTAGAGTTCCAAGACTCTTCACCCTGCCTCAATGACCCCCGGCGCCGACTCCAGCCAGACCGCCAACCAGGCGCGACGGCTCTACACCGATCAACTGATCAAAGGGCTGCCGGCAGTGGCCACGGCCATCCAGGAGCGTGCCCGCGTGCTGCTGGACAAGGCGGCCGAGCCGGCGGTGTCGCTGCGCCGGCGAGAACTGGTGCAGCAACTGCCCAAGGCCATCCACCCCTGGCTGCGCCACATCACCGAAGGCATGCGCCAGGCCCTGCTGTACGGGGTGTCCGCCTCGCGCCCGGTGGACCTGCCAGCGCCCGGTTCGCGCGGCAGCAGCAGCGCCGGGCTGTCCTTGGTGGACGACGACACCATCGAGCGCGAAATCCTCACTTCGCGCCTGGCGCTGGCCATCATGGACCGCGCCTCCTGGGAATTCACCGACCTGCGCTCGCGCATCGCGATGCTGGAAGGACGCCAGGAACTGGAAACCCACGACATGCTGCGCGCCCACGTGCTGGCCCGCGTGGTGCTGGACGCCTGGCGCACCGCCGGTCTGGCCCACGACGGCTGGCGCGAGGTGCAGACCGCACTGCACGAAGAATTCGCATTGCTGGTCGAAGAGGCCTACCACGAGGTGAACCGCTGGCTGGTCAGCCGCCGGGTGTTGCCCGAGGTGGACCTGCGGCCTTTCATCCGGCGCACCAAGAACGGTGTCGGCGCGGTCGGCGGCGGGGCTGGCGGGGGCGGCGGAGGCAACACCGACGTCGGCCCGCTGTCGGCGCCCATGTCCGGCCCCTACACCCAGCAGGGCAGCGGCCCGATGACCGGCATGTCCGGCGGCGGCGCCACCACGGGCTATTCCGGCCGCCGCGCCGTGGTGCATGAAGAAACCCGGCTGATGACCCGCGCCGGCCCGCTGCCGCGCACCGGCGAGCACGCCGAGGCCGTGCTGGGCCGCCTGAACAAGCTGGTTGCGCGCCACCTGCCCGCCTTCAGCGAAACCGAAGTGGCCCGGCCGGTGTCGCCGGGCCTGGCCAATGCCATCAACCAGGCCGAGGTGGGTCTGCGCGAGCGCATGACCCCCGGGCCGCAGGGCGAAGGCGGTGTGCTCACCACCCCGGCGCTGCTGGAAGACCTGCAACAGCGCAAACAGGCCCTGAAGCAGGCCGCCACCACCCCGGTGGAGCGCGCCACGATCGAGATCGTGGCCATGATGTTCCAGAGCATCCTGACCGAAGAACGCATCCCGGCCACCGTGCGCATCTGGTTCGCGCGGCTGCAGATGCCGGTGCTGCGGGTGGCGGTGAGCGAGCCCGATTTCTTCGCCACCACCGACCACCCGGCGCGCCGCCTGATCGACCGCATGGGCGCCTGTGTGATGGGTTTCGACTCCAGTTCCGAAAACGTCGGTGACACACTGGAAAAGGAAATCAAGCGCGTGGTGCAGGTGGTGGAGGCCTACCCCGACACCGGCCGGCGCGTGTTCCAGACCGTGCTGACCGAATTCGAGAAGTTCCTCGAACACTACTTCAAGAACACCAACGAGATGACCCGCAAGGGCGTGTCGCTGGCGCAGCAGATCGAGCAGCGCGAAACGCTGGCCATCCAGTTCACCATCGAGTTGCGTCGCATGCTCAATGAGGTGCCGGTGCAGGAAGGCGTGCGCAACTTCCTGTTCCAGGTCTGGGCCGACGTGCTGGCCACCACCGCGGTGCGCTTCGGCGCGCAGAGCGACCAGACCAAGCAGATGAAGCGCGCCGCGGCCGACCTGATCTGGTCGGCCAGCGCCAAGGTGTCGCGCGAAGAACGCGCCGAGGTCATCCGCCGCCTGCCGCCGCTGCTGAAGAGCCTGCGCGATGGCATGGCCTCGGCCGGCATGCCCAAGGACAAGCAGGACGAGCACGTGCAGTCGCTGAACAACTCACTGGCCGCGGCCTTCACGGCCAAGGCGGCGGTGATCCCCAGCGAGCGGCTGGAAGAGTTGATGTCGCGGCTGGAGTCGCTGGAAGAAATGCTGCCCGACGCGGCCGACGTGAAGATCGACGAGTCGATGATGCACGACCTGTCGGGCCACGAAAGCGCCGACATCGAGGTCGTCACCGCCGGCGGCTCCATGCCCACCCCGGCGATGCTGGCCTGGGCGCGTGAACTGCAGGTGGGCAGCTGGTTCATGCTGGACTACCGCAACCGCAACGAAGCGGTGCAACTGTCCTGGCAAGGCATGAAGCGCCAGCTTTCGCTGTTCGTCACGCCGGGAGGGCGCGCCGTGCTGTTCCAGCAGCAGCGCCTGGCCGCCTTCCTGCAGGCCGGCCTGCTGCTGCCAGCGCAGGACGAAAGCCTGACCGTGCGGGCCACGCGCAGCGCGCT
Organism: Burkholderiales bacterium JOSHI_001; assembly: GCA_000244995.1. Classification (NCBI taxonomy): domain Bacteria; kingdom Pseudomonadati; phylum Pseudomonadota; class Betaproteobacteria; order Burkholderiales; species Burkholderiales bacterium JOSHI_001. The sequence goes on from CM001438.1 coordinate 4,770,117, forward strand.
GGCCAAGCTGGATGGCGACCCGAGCCGGCTGCTGAACTGACGCGACCTGCCGCTTGGCCACGATGGCCGGCGGGTCAGTGGATGGCGCGGTCCTCGGGGGCGACGAAGAGTTCGTCCAGGATCAGCGCATCGGGCTCTTCGCCCAGGCTCCAGAAGACCATCAACACGATGACCTTCAGGTCTTCCAGCGGCATGGGGCCGGTGCCCACCGCGCTGGCGCGGTCGATCACCATTTCGCGCATGGCCGGCGGCAAGACGCCGGACGATTCCAGGAAGGTGATGAAGCCGATGGATTCGTCACCCAGCAGTTCACGCTCGGCATCCGAAAACACCCGCAGGCTGCCGGGGGACTGCGACAGGGTCTCGCCCTGCGTGCCCTGCGCCAACCCGTCCAGCCAGGTCAGGGCTTCCTGGATTTCGTCGGTCTCGAAACCCACCGCGGACAACTTGCGCGACAGCAGGTCGTGGTCCGGACAGGCGTCCGGCCGCCAGTAGTTTTCGTACAGGTAGACCAGCACATCGAACATGAACCCACTATACCCGAGGGCCGCCGGCGGCAAGCCTGGAAAAGGCCCTGCTGCCGCGCTGCTTCAGGCGCTGCCGCAGCGCTGGAACAGCCCGCCCGGCAGGCGCGCCACCGCACCGGCCAGCTCCAGCGCCAGCAACTGCGCGTTCAACTGCGACACCGGCAAGCCGGTGCGCGCCAGCAGCGCGTCCAGCGTGGCCGGGTCGTGGCCCAAGGCCTGCAGCAATGCCGACTCGGCCACGGCGTCTTGCGCGGGGGCGGGTTCGGCCGCCGGCTGGCGAAGCGTGGGCAGCGCCTGCAGTTCGGCCAGGATGTCCTGCGCCCCTTCCACCAGCGTGGCGCCCTGCTTGATCAGCGCATGGCAGCCGCGCGACTGGGCCGAATTCACCGAACCGGGCAGCGCGAACACCTCGCGCCCGGCCTCCGCCGCAAGGCGTGCGGTGATGAGCGAACCCGATCGCAGCGCCGCTTCCACCACCAGCGTGGCCCGGGTCACGCCCGCGATGATGCGGTTGCGCATGGGAAAGTGCTGCGGCAGCGGCGGCGTGCCGAGTGGGAATTCACTCAGCAGCAGGCCGTGTTCACCGATGCGGCGGGCCAGTGCGGCGTGGCGCGGCGGGTACACCTCGTCCAGGCCGGTGCCCACCACGGCGATGGTGCCACCCGGGCCGTCCAGGGCACCTTCGTGCGCCGCCCCGTCCACCCCCGCGGCCAGGCCCGACACCACGGTCACGCCGTTCGCACTGAGCTCGCGCGCGATGCGCTGCGCGTTCTCGCGCCCGGCCGGCGTTGGCTGGCGGCTGCCGACCACGGCCACGCCCGCCGCATTCAGCAACGCCAGCCGCCCCTGCGCGAACAGCAAAAACGGCGGATCGGCGGTGTTCAGCAGCAAGTTCGGGTAGGCCGCATCGGCCAGCGTGAGCAGGTGGCGGTTCGACGCGCCCTGCAGCCAGGCTTGGGTCTGCCCCCAGGCCGCTTCCAGCTGGGGCGGTTCGGCCGCCAAGGCCCGCGCCAGGTCGGGTTTCACCACCGCGCTGCGCGCGTCGATGCCTGCGCGGAAGACCGCCTGTGCACTGCCAAAGGCCGCCAGCAGGCGCCGCGCGGCGTCGCGCCCGACACCGGGCGTCAGCAGCAGGCGCAGCCAGCTGCGCAGTTCAAGTTCGTCGGGAAGGGCGGCCGCCGTCACGGCGCCGCCTTCAGGGCTGGGTGAAGCGATCGCCCGGGCTCACCGGGTCCACCGACTGCAGGATCAGCGCGTAGGACACCTGGTCGAACACACGGAAGACGAACAGCAGGCCCACCCGTTCGTCAGGCAGCTTCAGCAGTTGGCGGTCTTCGCTGGTGCGGTCCACGCTGTTGGTGCCGGCGCGCCACAGCGCCAGCACATGGCCGCGCTCCACGCCGTCCTTGGTGCCGCGGTTGATGGCCACGATCTGGTTCTGGCCCGCGGTGAGCGCTTCGCCGTAGATGGAGATCAGCTGCCCGCTGATGGGTGCACTGGGCGGGTGCGGGACGTAGGCGCTGTAGTCGTGGGCCGGCACCGGTGCCAGCCGGTCGCCCACGCCCACCTCCTGGCGGATGCTGGTCACCATGATGGATGACGGCACCAGGGCCTGCTTGCTGTCGGCCGCCGGCGCGCCTTCGCGGGTCTGGCTGGCGGTGCCGACGAACTTGGCCTCATAGCCCAGGATCTGCTTGGTGCTGGGGTCACGCAGCGGCAAGGGTTCGCGGAACAGGCGGAATTCGCGCGCGCCCTGCAGGTCGCCGCGCACATAAGCGGTTTCACCCCGCGAGACCAGCACGCGGCCTTCCTGCGTGGCCACCACACGCGGCGAGCGCTCCAGTTCGTTGGTGTTGAACACCACCGCTTCGTTCAGGAAGGGGCTGATCAGGTGCAGCGGGATCGACGCGATGGCGCCGTTGTCCAGCAGGTTGGCGCGGCTGCGCGGCGACAGCTTCACCGTGCCGCCCGCGCCGGCGCCAGGCTGGCCCATCACCAGGCGCGCCCGGCCGCCCTCCTTCACCAGCACCAGCACCTGGCCGGGGTAGATGAGGTGCGGGTTGCGGATCTGCTGCATGTTCATGCCCCACAGTTCCGGCCAGCGCCAGGGGGACTTGAGGAACAGCTTGGAAATGTCCCACAGCGTGTCGCCACGCTGCACAGTGTGGGACTCGGGCGCATTGGGCGACAGTTCCGACAGCGGCACGCCCTGCTGGGCCACCTGTTCGGCGGTGCCGCGCTGGCCGGGCGTGACAGGGTAGTTCACCGCTACAGCGCCCCCCGCCCCCATCAGCAAGGCCCCGGCGGCGGCAGCCATGAGACTGCGGCGGGCGATGGCGTTGAACTGGGGTGCACTCATGAACAGGGTCTCCGGGTGGGCGGTGAGAAAATAGCCTTCGGCAAAGGACTTGCCGCCGCATGAGCGCAGCGCCCAGGAACAACATCCACAATGCTCATGCTTTGCCGCAGATTCTGCCCATAAACCCTTGATATCGCAATGAAATGCGCCCTGGCACGGCCCAGGTGTGCAGCCTGTCACGGATGCCGGCATGGCCGGCAGCGGCGCGGCGCTGCGGCACCCGGTGGACAGCCTGTTGAAACCGCCCGATCGACCCGCACCCTCTGACCATGGCCCTGCTGAACATCCTGCGCTACCCCGACCCCCGCCTGCACACTGTGGCCAAGCCCGTGGCGGCGGTGGACGACCGCATCCGCCAACTGGTGGACGACATGATCGAGACCATGCATGCCGCCGAAGGCGTGGGCCTGGCGGCCACGCAGGTGGACGTGCACGAGCGCGTGATCGTGATGGACACCTCCGACACCCACGACCAGCCGCGGGTGCTGATCAACCCCGAGATCATCTGGGCGAGCGAGGACCTGCTGGTCAACGAAGAGGGCTGCCTGTCGGTGCCCACCATCTATGACAAGGTGCAGCGCCACGCCCGGGTGCGGGTGCGCGCGCTGGGGCGCGATGGCCAGCCCCTTGAATTCGATGCCGACGGCCTGACCGCCGTGTGCGTGCAGCACGAGATGGACCACCTGCTGGGCAAGGTGTTCGTGGAATACCTCAGCCCCCTCAAGCGCGACCGCATCAAGCAGAAGATGCTGAAGAAGGTGCGCGAGGAACAGGCTTCTTCGCGCCATCGCGCCTGAAGGCCGCCCCCATGCGCATCGGGTTCGCCGGTACGCCGGAATTTGCCGCGGCGGCCTTGCAGCGGCTGCTGGCCGAAGGCTTTGACATCGGCCTGGTGCTCACCCAGCCCGACCGCCCGGCCGGCCGCGGCCTGAAGCTGCAGCCGTCGGCCGTGAAGGCGCTGGCGCTGCAGCACGGCCTGGCGCTGGCCCAGCCGCGCAGCCTGCGCCTGGACGGCAAGTACCCTGAGGACGCACGCGCCGCCCTGGCGGCCCTGCAGGACGCCCGGCTGGATGCCCTGGTGGTGGCCGCCTACGGTCTGATCCTGCCAAGGTGGGTGCTGGAACTGCCGCGCCTGGGCTGCCTGAACATCCACGGCTCGCTGCTGCCGCGCTGGCGCGGCGCGGCGCCCATCCACCGGGCCATCGAAGCCGGCGACGGCCGCACCGGCATCACCATCATGCAGATGGACGAAGGCCTGGACACCGGCGACATGCTGCTGGTGAAGGACATCGCCATCGCGCCCGACGACAGCACCGCCACGCTGCACGACAAGCTGGCCGCCTTGGGCGCCGAACTCATCGTGCCCGCGCTGCGCCAGGCCCAGGCCGGCAGCCTGGTGCGCACACGCCAACCCGAGGCCGGCGTGACCTACGCCCACAAGATAGAAAAGTCAGAGGCAGGGATCGACTGGCGCCAGGACGCGCGGCAGATCGAACGCCGCCTGCGCGCCTTCGACCCCTTCCCCGGCGCCCATTTCCAACTGGGCGCCGAGGCCATCAAACTCTGGCGCGCGCTCGTGGTCCCCGATGTTGCCGCCGCGCCGGGCACCGTGGTGGCGCACCCTGCGCATCCGCTGGTCATCGCCTGCGGCGAGGGTGGCCTGGCGCCAATGGAACTGCAACGCCCGGGGGGCAAGCGGCTGCCGGTGGCGGCCTTCGTGGCGGCCCAGCCGCCGGCTGCGGGCCAGGTGCTGGCGCACCCTGCACGTTGAACTTGGCGGCCCCGGCCGCATCTATGCACCTGCTGCGGGCCGCTTGCCCGAACTGCCAAGGAAAGACGAACCATGTTCAACCTCATGAAGACGGCCATCCTGATGGCTGCCATCACCGCCTTGTTCATGCTGCTGGGCCAGATGCTGGGCGGACAGACCGGCATGATGCTGGCGCTGGTGGTGGCGCTGGGCATGAACTTCTTCAGCTACTGGTTCAGCGACAAGATGGTGCTGAAGATGTACAACGCGCGCGAAGTCGACGAGACCAGCGCGCCGCAGTTCGTGCGCATGGTGCGTGAACTGGCCGACAAGGCGCAGTTGCCCATGCCGCGCGTCTACATCATCGACGAGGCCGCCCCCAATGCCTTCGCCACCGGACGCAACCCCGAACACGCCGCGGTGGCAGCCACCACGGGCATCATCCGTACGCTGAGCGAGCGCGAACTGCGCGGCGTGATGGCGCACGAGCTGGCGCACGTGAAGCACCGCGACATCCTCATTTCCACCATCAGCGCCACCATGGCCGGCGCCATTTCCATGCTGGCCAACTTCGGCATGATGTTCGGCGGCCGTGATTCCGAAGGCCGTCCCGCCAACCCGCTGGTGGGCCTGCTGGTGGCCATCCTGGCGCCGCTGGCGGCCGGCCTGATCCAGATGGCCATCAGCCGCGCGCGGGAATTCGAAGCCGACCGCGGCGGTGCCGAGATCTCCGGCGACCCGCAGGCCCTGGCCAGCGCGCTGCAGAAGATCCAGCGCTACGCGCAGGGCGGCATTCCCATGGAAGCGGCCGAGCGTCACCCGGAAACGGCGCAGATGATGATCATGAACCCGCTGTCCGGCGGTGGCCTGCGCGGCCTGTTCTCCACCCACCCTTCGACCGAAGAGCGGGTGGAGCGCCTGCTGGCCCTGGCCACCGGGCGCTGAAAACCCCGCCGCGCCCGGCTCGGGCGTGAAAACCAGCCCGAAGGCCCGTCAAATGCGGGCCTTCGGTGCCTCAAGGGCTGGCCCGGCCGGGCCGATAACAGGCGCAGGAAACCCCTGCTCGCCATGCCCATGCGCCCTCTTCCCCTCCTGCTGCTGGCCTGCGCCGCGCTGCTGGCCGGCTGCGACCAATTGGGCATTGAATCGCCTGAAGCCGCCAACGTGCGCCGGGAAGCCGAAGGCAAGGCCGTGGGCGGCGCCTGCCGCCACGCCGGCCGCGCCATCGAGGACTGCTACGTGCTGAACAAGAAGGCCGACAAGGCCGCCGTGTTCGCCGGCTGGCGCGACATGAACGACTACATGCGCGAAAACAAGATCGACGCGGTGAAGCCCGAACTGCCGCCGCCCGCGCTGGCCGCTGCATCGGCCGCCGCCGCACGCGCTGCCGCCGCTTCGGCTGCCGAAGCCGGCGAAGAGCACACCGCCAAAGACAGCGGCCACGGCGAGAAGAAGGCCGCGCACGGGGGCTGACGCCGGCCCGCGGCGACAATCGCCGCAATGACCTCCGGTTCCCTGAACGACGCCCGCCACGGCGACTGGCTCAGCTGGCAGCACTGGCGCCTGACCGCCCGACACCCTGAATTCCGCCGCGGCGCCGCCGACATGGTCGGCGTGGCCATGGGCCTGGCGGCCTGGGGCCTGGTGACCGGGGTGGCCATGGCCAAAAGCGGCCTGGGGCTGGGCCTGGCGGCGCTGATGTCGCTGATGGTGTTCGCCGGCACGGCGCAATTGGCGGCGTTGCCGCTCATCGCCACCGGCGCACCGCTGTGGGTGATCTGGGCCACCGCCGCCTGCGTGAACCTGCGCTTCGTCATCTTCAGCGCCCAGTGGCGGCCCTACCTGGCGCACCTGCCGCGCGGCCGGCGGATGTTCGTGTCCTACTTCTGCGCCGACCTGAACTTCGCGCTGTTCCTCAAGCGCTTCCCGGTGGCCAGGCCCTCGCCCGACCAGTTGCCCTATTTCTGGGGCGGACTGGCGGTGAACGGCGGCACCTGGCACCTGTCGTCGCTGCTGGGCATCGCCCTGGCGCACCAGGTGCCCACGCAATGGGGCCTGGGCTTCGCGGGCACGCTGGCGCTGCTGGGCTTCACCTATTCGCTGCTGCACGACCGCGGCACCTGGCTGGCCGCGGTGGTGGCCGGCGCGGCCAGCGTGGCGGCCTATGCGCTGCCGCTGAAACTGAACATCGTGGTGGCCATTGCCGCCGCGGTGGCCATCGGCGTGGTGCTGGACCACCTGCGGCCGCAGGACATGAAGGAAGTGTGATGACCACCTGGGAGGCCATCCTGTGCATCATCGGCCTGACCGCCATCACGGTCGTCACCCGGGGTTTCTTCATCATCCCGGACCGTGAACTGCCGCTGCCCGACTGGCTGAAAGAGGGCCTGCGCTACGCGCCGCTGGCTGCGCTGGTGGCGGTGGCGGTGCCGGAAATCGTGCTGAAGCAGGGCCATCTCATCGACACCTGGCGCGACGCGCGGCTGTTTGCCGCCGCCGCGGGCAGCGCCTGGTTCTTCTGGCGCCGCACCCTGCTGGGCACCATCGTCAGCGGCAGTGCGGTGATGCTGGCCCTGCGCATCGGCCTGGGCTGGTAACCCCGCCCGGGCCGCGCCCGGGTTGGTGAAAGCAGCGTCGTCTGGCGGACAATCGCCGCCAAACCGCTTCGTCGCTTTGTTCAACTTTCCAGGCCGTAGACCATGACGCAGACCCTGAAGATCCTCCGCTTCCAAGACCTGATCGCCCAAGGCCGTGTGGCCGGCAAGCGCGTGTTCATCCGCGCCGACCTGAACGTGCCGCAAGACGACAACGGCAACATCACCGAAGACACCCGCATCCGCGCCTCGGTGCCCTGCATCCGCATGGCCCTGGACGCCGGCGCCGCGGTGATGGTGACCAGCCACCTGGGCCGCCCGACCGAGGGTGAGTTCAAGCCCGAAGATTCGCTGGAACCGGTGGCGCAGCGCCTGTCCGAACTGCTGGGCCGCACGGTGGAGTTGCGCAGCGACTGGGTGGACGGCGTGAACGTGGCGCCCGGCCAGGTGGTGATGCTGGAGAACTGCCGCCTGAACCCGGGCGAGAAGAAGAACAAGGAAGCGCTGGCGAAGAAAATGGCCGCTCTGTGTGACATCTTCGTGCACGACGCTTTCGGCACCGCCCACCGCGCCGAGGCCAGCACCTACGGCATTGCCCAGTTCGCGCCCATCGCCTGCGCCGGCCCGCTGCTGGCGGCCGAGATCGACGCCATCGGCAAGGCCCTGGCCAACCCGAAGCGGCCCCTGGTGGCCATCGTGGCGGGCAGCAAGGTGAGCACCAAGCTCACCATCCTGCAAAGCCTGGCCAAGAACGTGGACGGGCTGGTGGTGGGTGGCGGCATTGCCAACACCTTCATGCTGGCCGCGGGCCTGCACATCGGCAAGAGCCTGGCCGAGGGCACGCTGGTGGAAGAAGCCAAGGCCGTGATCGACGCCATGAAGGCGCGCGGCGCCGAGGTGCCGATTCCGGTGGACGTGGTCACCGCCAAGGCCTTTGCCGCCGACGCCCCGGCCACCGTGAAAGCCGCCACCGACGTGGCCGACGACGACCTGATCCTGGACATCGGCCCGAAGACCGCCAAGATCCTGGCCGACAAGCTGATGGCCGCCGGCACCATCGTCTGGAACGGTCCGGTGGGCGTGTTCGAGTTCGATGCCTTCGCCAAGGGCACCGAAACCATCGCCCGCGCCATCGCCGCGAGCAGCGCCTTTTCCATCGCCGGCGGCGGCGACACGCTGGCCGCCATTGCCAAGTACGGCATCGAAAAGGACGTCAGCTACATCTCCACCGGCGGTGGCGCCTTCCTGGAGGTGCTGGAAGGCAAGACCCTGCCGGCCTTCGAGATCCTGGCCAAGCGCGCCGAAGGCTGAAACCCAGCCGTAACCCCAAACCGGCGGCGCGGGCCGATAATGCGCGCCGGTAACTAAGTTACATCGCTCCGCCAAACACGCCAACCGGCTTCACGCCAGCAAGAAGGGCCCTGCACACCATGCCACGCGCCACCAAGATCGTTGCCACCCTGGGCCCCGCCTCCAGCAGCCCTGACGTGCTGGAGCGCCTGCTGCGCGCAGGGGTGGACGTGGTGCGGCTGAACTTCAGCCACGGCACGGCGCAGGACCACATCGACCGGGCCAACCTGGTGCGCGAGTGCGCCAAGCGCGTGGGCAAGCCGGTGGCGCTGATGGCCGACCTGCAAGGCCCCAAGATCCGCGTGGGCAAGTTCGCCGAGGGCAAGGTGGACCTGCAGGAAGGCGCCCCCTTCATTCTGGACGCGGCGCGCACCGAGCCCGGCGACATCAACGCGGTGGGCCTGGACTACAAGGAACTGCCGCGCGATGTGAAGCCCGGCGACACCCTGCTGTTGAACGACGGCCTGATCGTGCTGACGGTGCGCGACGTGCGCGGCGAGCAGGTGTTCACCGAGGTGAAGGTGGGCGGCATCCTGTCCAACAACAAGGGCATCAACAAGCTGGGCGGCGGCATGACCGCCCCCGCGCTGACCGCCAAGGACATGGAAGACATCAAGACCGCCATGGCCTTCCAGAGCGACTACGTGGCGGTGAGCTTCCCTAAGAACGCCACCGACATGGAAATGGCGCGCCAGCTGGCCAACGTGGCCGGCGAGCCCTACAAGTGCAAGCCGGCGATGATCGCCAAGATCGAGCGCAGCGAAGCCATTCCGCAGCTGGAAAACATCCTGCGCGCCAGCGACGGCATCATGGTGGCGCGCGGCGACCTGGCCATTGAAGTGGGCAATGCCACCGTGCCGGCGCTGCAGAAGAAGATGATCCGCATGGCGCGCGAGATGGACAAGCTCACCATCACCGCCACTCAGATGATGGAAAGCATGATCGTCAACCCGGTGCCCACCCGCGCCGAGGTGAGCGACGTGGCCAACGCGGTGCTGGACGGCACCGACGCGGTGATGCTGTCGGCCGAAACCGCCGCCGGCAAGTACCCGGTGGAAACCGTGGAGCAGATGCACCTCATCGCGCTGGAAGCCGAGCGCGCCGAGGACGTGCGCCTGGACGCCAACTTCAGCGACCGCATCTTCGGCCGCATTGACCAGAGCATCGCGATGGGCGCGCTGTTCACCGCCCACCACCTGGGCTGCAAGGCCATCATCGCGCTGACCGAAAGCGGCAGCACCGCGCTGTGGATGAGCCGCCACAACATCCACGTGCCCATCTTCGGCATGACCAGCAAGGTGGGTTCGGAAAGCCGCATGGCCCTGTACCGCAACGTGCGCCCGCTGCTGATGCCCGCGCTGACCGACCGAGACAAAGCCCTGCTGGAAGCCGAGCGCCTGCTGGTGGCGCGAGGCGTGCTGAAACCCGGTGACACCTACGCCATCACCTGCGGCGAACCCATGGGCTACCCCGGCGGCACCAACATGCTGAAGGTGTGCCGGGTGGCCTGAAAACCCGGGGTCCGGGGGGCCCTTTCCCGCGGGGGGACGACCTAGAATCCCGGTAGTTACGAACCGGTTTCACCGCCCTTCAGGAGTTCACCATGCCCCTCGTTTCCATGCGCCAGCTGCTGGACCATGCCGCCGACAACGGCTATGGCATCCCGGCCTTCAACGTCAACAACCTGGAGCAGGTGCAGGCCGTCATGGCCGCGGCCGACGAGACCGGCGCGCCGGTCATCCTTCAGGCCAGCGCCGGCGCCCGCAAGTACGCCGGTGAAAGCTTCATCAAGCACCTGATCCAGGCTGCCTGCGAGGCCTACCCGCACATCCCGCTGGTGATGCACCAGGACCACGGCACCTCGCCGGCCATCTGCCAGGGCGCCATCGGCCTGGGCTTCGGCTCGGTGATGATGGACGGCAGCCTGCGTGAAGACGGCAAGACCCCGGCCGACTTCGCCTACAACGTGGACGTCACCAAGAAGGTGGTGGCCATGGCGCACGAGGTGGGCGTGACCGTGGAAGGCGAACTGGGCTGCCTGGGCAGCCTGGAAACCGGCGACGCCGGCGAAGAAGACGGCGTGGGCGCGGTGGGCAAGCTAGACCACAGCCAGATGCTGACCGACCCCGAAGAGGCCGCGCAGTTCGTCAAGGCCACGCAGCTGGACGCGCTGGCCATCGCCATTGGCACCAGCCACGGCGCCTACAAGTTCAGCCGCAAGCCCACGGGCGACATCCTGGCGATTTCCCGCGTGAAGGAAATCAACGCCCGCATCCCGAACACGCACCTGGTGATGCACGGCAGCTCCAGCGTGCCGCAGGAACTGCTGGCCGTCATCAACCAGTTCGGCGGCAAGATGAAGGAAACCTACGGCGTGCCGATCGAAGAGATCCAGGAAGCCATCAAGTTCGGCGTTCGCAAGATCAACATCGACACCGACATCCGCCTGGCCATGACCGGCGCGGTGCGCAAATTCCTGGCCGAGAACCCCGACAAGTTCGACGCCCGCGAATGGCTGAAGCCCGCGCGTGAAGCCGCCAAGGCCGTGTGCAAGGCGCGCTACATCGAGTTCGGCTGCGAAGGCCAAGGCAGCAAGATCAAGGGCGTGACGCTGGCCACCATGGCGCAGCGCTACAGCAAGGGCGAACTGGCGCAGACCGTGCGCTGAAACCCGCCGCCCCAGGTGCGCTGCACCACAATACAAGGCCCACCACGAGGTGGGCCTTTTGCTTTGTCGAACCCTGCCGTTTCAAGGACTTCCACGTGACCGCCACCGCCCTGCACGAACCCCAGATCCATTCGCTGCCGCTGATGGCGCGCGGCAAGGTGCGCAACAACTACGCGGTGGGCGCCGACCGCATCCTGATGGTGGCCAGCGACCGCATCTCGGCCTTCGACGTGATCATGGGCGAGCCCATTCCCGGCAAGGGCGAGTTGTTGACCCGCATGGCGCTGTTCTGGTTCGACAAGTTGAAGCACGTGGTGCCCAACCACCTGACCGGCGAGGCCCCCGAAAGCGTGGTGGCACCGGACGAAGTGGCGCAGGTGCGAAACCGCGCCATGCTGGTGAAGCGCCTGAAGCCGCTGCCGGTGGAAGCGGTGGTGCGCGGCTACCTGGCCGGCAGCGGCTGGGCCGAGTACCAGGCCAGCGGCAAGGTCTGCGGCGTGGCCCTGCCGGCAGGGCTGAAGAACGCCAGCCAACTGCCGCAGCCCATCTTCACCCCGGCCACCAAGGCCGAGATGGGCGAGCACGACGAGAACATCGACTTTGCGCGCATGGTGGCCATCGTGGGTGAACCGCTGGCCAGCCAGGTTCGCGACACCGCGATCCGCCTGTACACCGAAGCCGCGGCCTATGCGCGCACGCGCGGCATCATCATTGCCGACACCAAGTTCGAGTTCGGTCTGGACGACAAGGGCACGCTCACTTTGATGGACGAGGTGCTGACGCCGGACTCGTCGCGCTTCTGGCCGCTGGAGAGCTGGCGCGAAGGCGTGAACCCGCCCAGCTACGACAAGCAGTACCTGCGCGACTGGCTGGAGCAGGCCAAGGTGGACGGCAAACCCTGGGGGAAAACCGCCCCCGCGCCGGCATTGCCCGATCAGGTTGTTAGTCAAACAATCGAGCGCTACGCCACCGCCATGGACCAACTCACGCGGCCACAGCCATGACCTACCAATCTCGCTTGCTTCAGTCGCTGGATCAACAACTCCAGCAATGCACGGACCGCACCGAACGCTCTCGCCTGATCAGCCGGAGGGCGATTCACTTGGCGCGATTGAATCAGTTGGATGAAGCCAAGGGCGAGATTTCGAAACTGCGCATGGAGTTGGGGACAGAATTGGATGCAGGATCGGGGGCTTGGATATTGCTTGCCGATGGGATAATAAGCTTCTTCGATTTTGATATCGAGAAGTCCTTTGATAGACTACGAAGATCACTTGGAATAGGCAAGTCAGCAGGAATAATCAGCATAGTACCACTAAGTAGCGCATGGATGGCCCATATATATTTTCACAAGGGAGACTATGAAAGTACAGTCCAAAATCTGCAATATTCGATAGGATTCTCAGAGGTTGACGATTACCCCTCGCGGTGCCGTACTGCAATGGTTGCATCCAATTTCCATGGCTTCGCCAACCAGCCAGATAACGCAAGAAAGTGGTCAAACAAAGCGAGAATTCATGCAACAGCCGAAGGTGATGAGGCTTCCTTGGCTGCATTGCTATTCAATATAACGATATATCGAGTGAACGAATTCCGTATTGCCAGTGCATTTGATCTACCATTACCATCTGACTATCAATCGTTGCTCTTAGAACTTAAATCTTCGCTAGCTTTCGACGAACTGGCTGACGGCGTAGCGCTACCAAGAGGCCCGAGTATTTTGAGAGCACATACACTGGTAATTGAAAGAGAATTTCCTGAAGCGGTTGCTATGCTTAGGCAAGGTCTTTCATCGGGCGTAGTTACATTCAATCGCGCCACCGTAGAGGCTGACCTTGCGTTCGCACTTGCGAATATAGGAGAAATGGAAGCCGCCAAGGAAATATTGTCGCAAGCGAGAGAATCTATTTCAGCAGCATTTGACCCTGATGATTTGGCATTTGCGTGCGCGCGGATTAGCGGGACATACAGAATGTTTGGAGATCTTGAATCAGGCGCACAATTTCTCACTCAGGCCAAATCCCATCTCAGAGAGTATAGAGACCTCCAAGAGAAGCTGCGGCTACTTTCAGTCAATATTCCGGATCCCGATTCTTTCGAATGAATGAACCAGTGCTACCAGGAAAAAGAAAAGCCCGGCGAATGCCGGGCTGGATGCATTAAATTGGCACCAAATTAAGGCTTATTTCCCGTGGGAAATGGCCAAGCCGCAGCGGGGCTCAATGCCGTCTTTGCCGCAGGGGCAGCAGGCGCAGGGGCCGCCTTCTTGGCTGCAGCCTTCTTAGCAGCGCCAGTCTTGCGAGTCGCAGGCCGCTTCGCAGCAGCCTTCTTCGCAGGCGCCTTCTTCGCAGCGGCCTTCTTCGCAGGCGCCTTCTTGGCCGCGGCCTTCTTCGCCGGGGCCTTCTTCGCTGCAGCCTTCTTGGCCGGGGCCTTCTTGGCGGCCGCCTTCTTGGCCGGAGCCGCCTTCTTGGCCGGGGCCTTCTTCGCTGCGGCCTTCTTGGCCGGGGCCTTCTTGGCCGCAGCCTTCTTCGCGGGCGCCTTCTTGGCGGCAGCCTTCTTCGCCGGGGCCTTCTTGGCCGCAGCCTTCTTTGCAGTTGCCATTTCGATCTCCTTGATCAAGTTACGAGAAACACCGCGCTGCCGTTCCTGCAGCCCGGCCATTCACCAGATCGGTCTTTGCCGCGTTGTGTGTGCGGCATCAAACCTTCACCAGTGAACCTTGATGCGGTCAGCATCCGGGCTTCTGACGAGCCCATGTCTGCTGAACCGCGGGTCCTTTGACTTCTTGCTTTCTCATCCAAGCCGGGAGATCGAGGCGCGCCATCAGGCGCTTGCGCCTCAGCCTTCAGTCCCAGCTCAGCGCACCACCGCTTTGGTATTCGATGACGCGCGTCTCGAAGAAATTGCGCTCCTTCTTCAGGTCGATCATTTCGCTCATCCAGGGGAACGGGTTTTCCTCGTTCGGGAAAAGCGCCTCCAGGCCGATCTGCGTGGCGCGCCGGTTGGCGATGTAGCGCAGGTAGCCCTTGAACATGCTGGCGTTCAGGCCCAACACGCCACGCGGCATGGTGTCCTCGGCGTAGCGGTATTCCAGTTCCACCGCCTGCTCGAACAGGGCCTTGATCTCGGCCTTGAACTGCGGCGTCCACAGCTGCGGGTTCTCGGCCTTGATCTGGTTGATCAGGTCGATGCCGAAGTTGCAGTGCATGGACTCGTCGCGCAGGATGTACTGGTACTGCTCGGCCGCACCCGTCATCTTGTTCTGGCGTCCCAGCGCCAAAATCTGCGTGAAGCCAACGTAGAAGAACAGGCCTTCCATCAGGCAGGCGAATACGATGATGCTTTTCAGCAGCGTCTGGTCGGCTTCGGGCGTGCCGGTGTGGAAGTGCGGGTCCATGATCGCGTCGATGAACGGGATCAGGAACTCGTCCTTCTGCCGGATGGACGAAACCTCGTGGTACGCGTTGAAGATCTCGCCTTCGTCCAAGCCCAGGCTTTCAACGATGTACTGGTAGGCGTGGGTGTGGATGGCCTCTTCAAAGGCCTGGCGCAACAGGAACTGGCGGCACTCGGGCGCGGTGATGTGGCGGTAGGTGCCCAGCGTGATGTTGTTCGCGGCCAGTGAGTCGGCCGTGACAAAGAAGCCGAGGTTGCGCTTGATGATGCGGCGCTCGTCCTCGGACAGGCCGTTCGGGTCCTTCCACATCGCGATGTCGCGCGACATGTTGATCTCCTGCGGCATCCAGTGGTTGGCGCAGGTGGCGAGGTACTTCTCCCAGGCCCACTTGTACTTGAACGGCACCAACTGGTTCACATCCGTCTGGCCGTTGATGATGCGCTTCTCGGCCACGTTCACGCGGCGCGTGCTGGGTGCCACGGCACTGGCGGCGGCCGCGGGACGAGCGGTTGCGACAGCAGAAGATGCGGCCACCGGCTTCATCGCCGGCACGGCGCTTTGCAGTTGAACCTGGGGCACAGGGTGAGCGGAAGCGGAGGGGTCAGTGGCCCGCGCGTCCTGCGGCATGGCGGGCGCGGTGAACTTGGAGACAGTTGACGAAGAGGGACGAGAGTCTTCTTCCCAGAACAGCATGTGTGTGCTTCCTATGGTCGCGAATTATCGGAGTGTTGTGTTCAAACACCAAGCACTTCTTGACTTTTGAAGTCGCGCGATGTTGCGACCTTGCATCGTTGAAGTGATGGCGCGATGTGTTGAACCCCACATGCAGCGCATGCGCATCGTTGCTGTCGATGCGCATGCGCGTGCGGCTTCATCATTGGCTCACTGGCAGGCTTCGCACGTGGGGTCGTCGATCGCACAGAACTTGATGTCGGTGGCCGGCGCGTTGTTGGCTTGCGCCTGCATCACCGCCTGCGCCTGCGCAGCGGCTGCGTCCAGCGCGCTCATGCCGCCCGCAGCACCGGCCATCGGCACCGCGTTCATCGAGCCTGCGCTGACCGTGCTCTTCTCGGCGTGCGTGGCGCCCATGGTGCGCAGGTAGTAGGTGGTCTTCAGGCCACGAAGCCAGGCCAGCTTGTAGATCTCGTCGAGCTTCTTGCCCGACGCGCCGGCCAGGTAGATGTTCAGGCTTTGCGCCTGGTCGATCCACTTCTGGCGCCGCGCCGCGGCTTCCACCAGCCATTGCGCGTCCACCTCGAAGGCTGTGGCGTACAGCGCCTTCACCTCCGGCGGCACGCGGTCGATGCGGCGCAGGCTGCCGTCGAAGTGCTTCAGGTCCATCACCATCACGTCGTCCCACAGGCCCAGCTTCTTGAGGTCGCGCACCAGGTACTCGTTGACGATGGTGAACTCGCCCGACAGGTTGCTCTTGACCGACAGGTTGCCAAAGCAGGGCTCGATGGAGGCGTCCACGCCAATGATGTTGCTGATGGTGGCGGTGGGCGCGATGGCCACGCAGTTGCTGTTGCGCATGCCGTGCTGGGCGATGCGCGCGCGCAGCGCGTCCCAATCCAACGTGGCGCTGCGGTCCACCTGCACGAACTCGGCGCCGCCGCGGGCCTGGGCCAGCAGGTCCAGCGTGTCGTGCGGCAGGATGCCGCGGTCCCACAGGCTGCCGCGGTAGCTGCTGTAGCGGCCGCGCTCGGCCGCCAGGTCGCTGCTGGCCGCGTAGGCGTGGTAGCACACCGCTTCCATCGATCGGTCGGCAAACTCCACCGCTTCGGCGCTGGCGTAGGGCAGGCGCAACTGGTACAGCGCGTCCTGGAAACCCATGATGCCCAGGCCCACCGGGCGGTGGCGCAGGTTGGAATCGCGCGCCTTCTTCACCGCGTAGTAGTTGATGTCGATGACGTTGTCCAGCATCCGCATCGCGGTGGCCACCGTCTTCTTCAGCTTGTCATGGTCGATGGAGCCATCTTTCAGGTGCTGCGCCAGGTTGACCGAGCCCAGGTTGCACACCGCGATCTCGGTGTCGCTGGTGTTCAGCGTGATCTCGGTGCACAGGTTGCTTGAGTGCACCACGCCGGCATGTTGCTGCGGGCTGCGCACATTGCAGGCGTCCTTGAAGGTGACCCAGGGGTGCCCGGTCTCGAACAACATGGTCAGCATCTTGCGCCACAGGTCCTTGGCCGGCACGCGCTTGAACAGCTTCAGTTCGCCCCGGTCGGCTTTGGCTTCATAGGCCGTGTAGGCGGCTTCGAAGTCGGCGCCGAACTTGTCGTGCAGGTCGGGGCAGGTGCTGGGGGAAAACAGCGTCCAGTCGCCGCCTTCCATCACGCGCTTCATGAACAGGTCCGGAATCCAGTTTGCGGTGTTCATGTCGTGGGTGCGACGGCGGTCGTCGCCCGTGTTCTTGCGCAGTTCCAGGAATTCCTCGATGTCCAGGTGCCAGGTTTCCAGGTACGCGCACACTGCGCCCTTGCGCTTGCCGCCCTGGTTCACCGCTACCGCGGTGTCGTTCACCACCTTCAGGAAGGGCACCACGCCCTGGCTCTTGCCATTGGTGCCCTTGATGTAGCTGCCCAGCGCGCGCACGCGGGTCCAGTCGTTGCCCAGGCCGCCAGCGAACTTGGACAGCAGTGCGTTTTCCTTCAACGCTTCGTAGATGCCGTCCAGGTCGTCGGCCACGGTGGTGAGGTAGCAGCTGGAAAGCTGCGAGCGCTGGGTGCCACTGTTGAACAGCGTGGGCGTGCTGCTCATGAAGTCGAACGTGGACAACACGTTGTAGAACTCGATGGCACGGGCCTCGCGGTCGATCTCGTTCAGCGCCAGGCCCATGGCCACGCGCATGAAGAAGGCCTGCGGCATCTCGATGCGGCGCTCGTCCACATGGATGAAGTAGCGGTCGTACAGGGTCTGCAGGCCGAGGTAGTCGAACTGCATGTCGCGCTCGGGCTGGATGGCGGCGCCCAGCGCGGCCAGGTCGAACTGCGCCATCTTGGCGTCCAGGCGCTCGGCCTCGATGCCCTTCTTGATGAACTGCGGGAAGTATTCGGCGTAGCGCGTGGCCATCTGGGCCTGGGTGAGTTCTTCGCCGACGATTTCCTTGCGCACCGTGTGCAGCAGCAGGCGCGCGGTGGCGCGGGTGTAGGCCGGGTCCTTCTCGATCAGGGTGCGAGCGGCCAGGATGGCGGCCTTGTAGACTTCGTCGATGGGCACGCCGTCGTACAGGTTGCGGCGGGTTTCGGCCAGGATGGGCTCGGCCTTCACCTCGGCGCCCAGGCCGGCGCAGGACGATTCCACCAAGGCTTGCAGCGCAGCAAAGTCCAGCGGCACGCGCTGGCCGCGGTCGGTGACGTGCAACTGCACTTCGGCGGGTTTGGTCACCTGCGCCTGACCCTGGCGCAGGCGCTCCTGCGAACGGCGTTCGCGGTACAGCACATAGGCGCGTGCCACTTCGTGGTGGCCACCGCGCATCAGGCCCAGTTCCACCTGGTCCTGCACGTCTTCGATGTGGAAGGTGCCACCGCCCGGGCGCGAGCGCAGCAGGGCGCGCACCACCGACTCGGTGAGCGCGTCCACGGTCTCACGCACGCTGGCCGATGCCGCGCCCTGGGTGCCATGCACAGCCAGGAAGGCCTTCATCAGCGCCACGGCGATCTTGTTGGGCTCGAAGCCCACCACCGCGCCGTTGCGGCGGATGATCTGGTAGCCGTTGTAAGCCGTGGTCGCGGGGCTGGCGGCGGGCAGGTTGCGCGACGCGGCGGCGATCTCAGGGCTGACGCTGGATTGAACTTGCATGTAATCCCCTCTGCGGTAGGCGGTGTTGGTATGCGGGGCGGCCCGGGAGCGCCACCCTCTGGAACGAAGGCCCGGCAAAGGTCCGGCTGCAGTCAACACCCATACAGCGGTGCACCTCGCCGACCCCGTTGGGGCCCGGCATGGAGGTGAAGAACGGCTGCTTTGCGGGTGAAAGGGGCGCTGCGGCTGGGCTTGCCAGGGCTGTGCCACGCGGCACAGATGCACACTATATCTGGGGTCCGTCACCGCTTCAAGCGCTACCCCTAGTGTTTTTACAAGTCTAACGGATGACGACCCGAAGCCCTGGAAAACCCCGTCGCGCATGGCGCGACACACCGCACCAAAGCACTTGTGCGATCAGGCCAAAGCTGGCAAGACAAGCTGTGGGTCGCTGTGCTTCAGGGCCTGCGCCAGGCGGGACCAGTCGAAGCCTGGACCGGGGTCGTGCTTGCGGCCCGGGGCCACGTGCTCGTGGCCGGCCACGTCACGCAGCGGGTAGCGTCGCGCGGCGGCGCTCAGCAGCCGGGCCAGGCACCCGTACTGCGCGTCCTCGAAGGTCTGGCCTTCCAGGCCTTCGAGTTCGATGCCGATGGCGTAGTCATTGCAATTCGGCACGCCCTGCCAGCTGGACACCCCCGCATGCCAGGCCCGCTGCTCACAGGACACGAACTGCAGCAGCTCGCCCGTGCGCCGCACCACAAAGTGCGCCGACACCTCGGCGCCGCGGATCTGCTGGAAGTAGGGGTGCGCATCCCAGTCCAGCTGGTTGGTGAACAGCTGTTCGATCTGCGGCCCGCCGTACTCACCCGGCGGCAGGCTGATGGAATGCACCACGGCCAGCGTGATGGCCGTGTCGGCCGGACGCGGGCCGAAATTGGGCGAGGCCACGGCGCGGGCTTCGCGCCACCAGCCCTCACGCCAGCCGCGCACTGAAGCGCCCGCCGAAGGCATCAGAACGGATCTCTTTCGCCCACGTGGTCGGCCACGTTCACGCCCAGGCGCGCCATGCGGTAGCGCATCTGCCGCAGGCTCAGGCCCAGGCTGGCACCGGCGGCCGTGCGGTTGAATCGGTGCTGCTCCAGCGCCCGCACCAGGATGTCCCGCTCCACATCGTCCAGGTAGGCGGCCAGGTCGCTGGGCAGCGCGGGGCTGCTGGCGCCTGCGGCGGGCGCCTGTCGCACACGTTCGATGGTGTCTTCCAGCGCGTCCAGGTCGCCGGGCGCGGTTTCGATGATCAGTTGTTCGGGCAGGCCCAGGTCGGCCGGCTCGATGAGTTCGCCCCCCGACAGCGCCACCGCGCGGTGCAGCAGGTTTTCCAGTTCGCGCACGTTGCCGGGGAAGGCATAGCGCTCCAGGTGCCTGAGGGCCTGGGAGGACAGCCGCGGCGGCGGCGACACGCCGGCGTCGGCCGCAATGCGCTGCAGCACCGCGCCGCAGATCAGTGCCAGGTCGTCCAGCCGCTCGCGCAGTGGCGGCACACGGATCTGGATGACGTTGAGGCGGTAATACAAATCCTGCCGGAACCGGCCTTCCTGCACTTCCGCGGCCAGGTCCTTGTGCGTGGCGCTGACGATGCGCACATTCACCTGCACCTCGGCCATGGCACCGATGGCGCGCACACTGCGTTCCTGGATGGCGCGCAGCAGCTTGCTCTGCATGGGCAGCGGCAGGTCGCCGATCTCGTCCAGGAACAAGGTGCCGCCGCTGGCGGCCTGGAAAAAGCCCTCGCGGTCCTCGTTGGCGCCAGTGAAGCTGCCCTTGCGGTAACCGAAGAATTCGGCTTCCAGCAGTTGTTCGGGGATGGCGCTGCAGTTCACCGCGACGAAGGGCTGGGCCGAGCGCGAACTGACACCATGGATGGCGCGCGCCACCAGTTCCTTGCCGGTGCCCGATTCGCCGTTCACCAGCACCGGCGCCATGCTGCGCGCCACCTTCTCCACCATGGCACGCACCTGGCGCATGGGTTCGCTGTGGCCCACCAGGCGCAGCAAGGTGCCATGCGCCGCCGCCGTGACAGGCTCGTTGGCCACCACCTCCACGGCGCGCGGCGCCAAGGTGGATGGATGGGGTGAGGGCGGCGCAGCCGGTGGCGCTGGGGTCGACGCAGCCGCCGGGGCCGGTGCCGCGACAGGAGCCGGTGTGCGCGCAATGGCCGCGGACGCTGCCGCTGGCGCGGTGGGCGCCGCCGGCGCGCGCCCCAGCGCCGATGCCACCACGCTGCGGAACTGGCGCAGGTCCACCGGCTTGGTCAGATAGTCAAAGGCCCCGGCACGCAAAGCTTCCACGGCGTTCTCGGCCGAACCGTAGGCAGTGATCACCACCGCCTTCTCGCGCCGGCCGGCCTGTTCCAGCCGGCGCAGCAGGTCCAGCCCGGTGCCGTCGGGCAGGCGCATGTCGGTGATCAGCGCGCTGTAGGTGCGGTTGGCCAGCCGGGCCCAGGCGTCTTCCACGCTGCCGGCGGTTTCCACGTCATAGCCTTCGCGGATGAGGGTCAGTTCGTACAGCATGCGCAGGTCGGGCTCGTCGTCCACGACCAGCAGGCTGTAGTGCGAAGGGGTGCTCATCAGGTGGGGCGCGCTTGCAGGGTGCCTTGAACAACGGCCAGCGGGGCGCGCTGCATGGCCACGATGAATTCATTGTGGTGGCGCACGCCGCCGCGCAGCCGGTAGTCGATGCGCGCGCCATAGCGCTCGCAGAGTTCGCGGCAAATATACAGGCCCAGGCCGGTGCCGCGGCTGCGGGTGCTGAAGAAGGGCTCGAACAGGTGGCGCTCCACCTCGGCAGGAATAGGGTCGCCGTCGCTGGCCACCGACAGCAGGGCCTGTTCACCATCGAAGGCCGCCAGGCGCAGCACGATGGCCCCCGGCTCGCTGCTGCCGTGGCGGCGGGCGTTGTCCAGCAGGTTCACCAGCACGCGGCGCAGGTGCTCGGGGTCGAACACCACGCCCAGCGCCTGGGTGGGCAACTCGGCCGCCAGCCGGCTGTGCGGGCCCAGCGGCAGTTGCACCGTGCGGGCCCAGTCGGTGCACAAGGCGGCCACGTGCGCGGTGGCGTCGATCACCTGCGACACCGGCGCGGCGCCGGGGGCCACCTCCATCACGTCGTCCACGATGCGCTTCAGCCGTTCCACGTTGTCGGCCACGATGATCGCCAGCCGCCGCTGGGTGCCGGGCAGTTCGTCTTCCAGCATCAAGGCATTGGCCTGCGCGATGGCGGCCAGCGGGTTGCGGATCTCGTGCGCAATGCCGGCCGACACCCGGCCCATGGCGGCCAGCTTGTCCTGGCGCAGCCGGGCCTGCACGCTGCGCATGTCTTCCAGGAACAGCACGCAGAACTCCTCGGGCGGCGCGGTGTCGTCGTCCAGGCCGCGGCGGCGGGTGAAGCGTGCGCGCACCTGCAGCGTGCGGCGGTGGCCGTCGTCGAAATGCAGGCTCAGTTCGTGCGCGTCGCTGGGCCACAGGCCGGCCTCGAAAGCGCGTTGCACCGCGCCCAGCAGGCCCTGCCAGGACGGCACGCTGTCCAGGTCGAAGGGCGCTGCGCCGGCCGCGCCACTGGAGGACAACAGTTCCAGCGCTGCCGGGTTGGCAGCACGAACCCGGGCCCGGCGGTCCACCACCATCACGCCGTCGGACATTTCTTCCAGCACCAGCTTGTTCAACTGCGCCTGCTGCCTCGCCAGTTCCAGGCTGCCGCGCGCGGCCAGTTCTTCACGCGCCAGGCGGCCGGAGAGTTCGCCCGCCAGCAGCGCCACCACGAACATGCCGATGCCGGCCAAGCCGGCCTGCATCAGCGCCAGCGTGGCGTCGCCGAAGGGGCCCGCCGCGCGCCAGGCGGCGGCCAGCAACAACAGGGTGACGCCCGACGCGGTGCCGAGTGCAGCCAGGCGCGGCGTCATCACGCCGGCCATCAGCACCGGCAGCACCAGCAGCGCGGCGTAATTCAGCGTGGCCGCTGGCGCCAGCAGGTGCAGGGCGGAAAAGGCCAGCAGGTCCGCGCCGATGGACAAGGCCCACTGCGCCTTGCTGAGCTGCTGCATCGGCGCTTCGGACGCCGTGCGCGCGCGGCGCTGCCAGGCCCACAGCCCGATGCTTTGCAGCGCATAGACCGCGCACACCGCCAGCGGCAGTGTGGCAAAGCCGGTGCCGATGAACTGTGCCGCCAGGGCGATGCCCAACAGCGCCAGCCCCAGCGCCGCGCGGGCCGTGAGGTAGGTGCGGTGGATGCGGCGCAATGCGGTGTCCGGCGACACCGCCACGCGCAGCGCTTCGCGCGACATGGCGCGCGTGTCCTCGCCGAAGTCGGGCGCCTGTCGGGGCGCGGCGCGGCGCGGGGGCACGGCGCGGTCGAAGTCGTCGTGGAAGGCGGTGTCGGCCTCCACACCCAGGGCGCCGAACCAGCTCTCGTCGGCCGCTCCGGACCGGCGCCGGCGGTCCAGGGGGTCGCGCCCGCGCCGGTCTGCACCGCGCCGACGTTCAAGCTGGCGACGCTCGTCGCCGGCAGGGGGATGCGCGGGGTCGCTGCCCATCGGCCGTGGCGCTGAAGGCTTCAGCCGTCGCGCCGCGACGGCCCGGCCAGGCGGTGCGGTTCACCGCAGTACACATGGGTGCCATCGGCCACCGCCTCGGACAGCGGCAGGTGCACGCCGCAATGGGCACAGGCCACCATGGACTCGCGGCGCGCGGCCGCGGCCTTGTCCTGGGCATCGGGCTTGCGCGGGCCGATGGCGCCGCGCGTGCGCAGCAGCATCCACAGCACCAACCCCACCACACCCAGCACCAACAGGTACTTGATCATGTCTGCCTTGGTTTCAAGCTTCAGCCGGCCTGGCGCATCAGCACCACTTCCAGCACGAAGTGGTAGCCCACATACGCCAGCAGCAGCAACGCCGCGCCCACGTACAGCCAGCGCGTGGCACGCCGCCCGCGCCAGCCCCGCAGCGCGCGGCCCGACAGCAGGGCCGCGAACACCACCCAGGCCAGCATGGAAAAGACGATCTTGTGGTTGAAGCGCCAGACCGTGGTGGTGGCCACGCCCAGCAGCAGTGCCAGGGTCAATACCGCGAAGCCGGCCTCAACGAAGCGGAAGGTCAGCCGCTCCAGCCGCAGCAGCGGCATGCCGCCCGGACCGGCGGGCGCTGTCGGATGCTGGCGGATGCGGCGCTCGGCCGAATCCAGCAGGGCCGCGTGCAGCACCGCCGCGCCGAACAGGCCGTAGGACGCCACCCCCAGCACAAAGTGCAGCGGCGCCCAGGCGCTGCCGGTGGCCGGCCGCACATCGCCCGGGAAGGCCCAGGCCAGCAGCACCGCCACCATGCCGGCCAAGGCCAGGCCGCGGCGCACCCCCGGCACCGGGACCAGGCGGCTTTCCACTTCATGCACGGCCAGCACCAGCCAGACGGTGAGCGACAGCACCGGTGCAAAGCCCAGGCGCGCCCCGGGCAAGCCTGCACCGCCGATGTCCAGCAGCAGCACCACCGCGTGCAGCAACCAACCGGCCACCAGGGCCAACTCGCTCAGGCGGCGCTGGGCCGCGCCCGGCCACAGGGCCAGCGCATAGGCCAGCACCGCACCCAACGCCACCACCAGGGGCGCTGCGCCGAGGGACGCTTCACGGCCGAACGATAAAATCATCGCCCCAGTGTACTTTCGCGCCAGCCGCATCCCGGCCTGTGCCGAGCCCCCACGATGGCCTCCACCCTCACCGATCGGCTGTCGCAACTCGTGAAGACGATGCGCGGCCAGGCCCGCATCACCGAAAGCAATGTGCAGGACATGCTGCGCGAGGTGCGCATGGCCCTGCTGGAAGCCGACGTGGCGCTGCCGGTGGTGCGCGAGTTCATCGCGCGGGTGAAGGAAAAGGCCCTGGGCGCCGAGGTGGTGGGATCGCTCAACCCCGGCCAGGCCCTGGTGGGCATCGTGCACAAGGAACTCGCCGCCACCATGGGCGAGGGCATTTCGGACATCAACCTGGCCACCCAGCCGCCGGCCGTCATCCTGATGGCGGGCCTGCAGGGTGCGGGCAAGACCACCACCACCGCCAAGCTGGCCAAGCACCTGATCGAGCGGCGCAAGAAGAAGGTGCTGACCGTCAGCGCCGACGTCTACCGCCCCGCGGCCATCGAACAGCTGAAGACGGTGACCCGGCAGGCCGGCGCCGAGTGGTTCCCCAGTGAAGCCGGCCAGAAGCCGCGCGACATCGCCGCCGCCGCGCTGGACCATGCCAAGCGCCACTACTTCGACGTGCTGCTGGTGGACACCGCCGGCCGGCTGGCCATCGACGAAGCGCTGATGGCGGAAATCCGCGAGCTGCACGCGCTGCTCAACCCGGTGGAAACCCTGTTCGTGGTGGACGCCATGCAGGGCCAGGACGCGGTGAACACCGCCAAGGCCTTCAAGGACGCGCTGCCGCTCACCGGCGTGGTTCTGACCAAGCTGGACGGCGACTCCCGCGGTGGCGCGGCCCTTTCCGTGCGCCAGGTCACCGGCGCGCCGATCAAGTTCGCTGGCGTGTCGGAAAAGATCGACGGCCTGGAGGTGTTCGACGCCGACCGCCACGCCGGCCGCGTGCTGGGCATGGGCGACATCCTGGCCCTGGTGGAAGAAGTGCAGAAGGGCGTGGACATGCAGTCCGCGCAGAAGCTGGCCGACAAGCTGAAGTCCGGCGACGGCTTCGACCTGGACGACTTCCTGATGCAGATATCGCAGATGAAGAAGATGGGCGGGCTGTCCGGCCTGATGGACAAGCTGCCCGCGCAGATGGCCGCCAAGGCCGGTGCGGCCGACATGGACCGCGCCGAGCGCGACGTGCGGCGCATGGAAGGCATCATCCATTCCATGACCCGGCTGGAACGCCGCAAGCCCGAACTCATCAAGGCCAGTCGCAAGCGACGCATTGCCGCGGGCGCTGGTGTGCAGGTGCAGGAAGTCAACCGCCTGCTCAACCAGTTCGAGCAGATGCAGGGCATGATGAAGAAGATGAAGGGCGGTGGCCTGATGAAGATGATGAAGCGCATGGGTGGCATGAAGATGCCACCGGGTTTCGGCCCGCGCTGAGTCCCTTCGGACGCGGTGAGGCGCCGCCGCCGCAAGCCGTTACAGGGCGGCACTTTTTCTCGCTTTGGGCCCTGTTGCCGCCACGCGCCTGCGCTGGCGCAACGCCTGCTTACCGAATGGCGCCGGTCCCGCATTGACCCGCCCGGGCGGCCGGCCGAAGCTTGCGGCGTGTGCCCTTGATGGCGTGCCCAGCCCGCGACCACCATGCTTGACCTGATTCCCCCCCTGGCCCCCGCCCTGGCCTTGTCCGTGGGCGCCTTCCTGGTGCTGGCGCTGTCGGTTCTCCTTCTGCTGCGCCACCGCCAACGCGCCAGGCGCAGGAGTGCCGAACAACCACTGCGCGACGCCCTGGACACCGTCGTGGCCTGGCAGCCCGAGGCCGCACGCGTGATGACCGCCGCCGAGCGCGAAGCCTTCGACACCCTGCGCAAGGCCCTGCCCAGCCACCTGGTGCTGGCCCAGGTGCCGCTGTCTCGCTTCCTGCGAGTGCCACGGCGCCATTCCTACCGCGACTGGCTGCAGCGTGTGGGCATCGTCAGCGCCGACCTGCTGGTGTGCGACAGCGGCAGCCGCGTGCTGGCCGTGGTGGACGTGCGCGGCGCGCAGGAAAGCCCCCGCAGCCGCCAGCGCCACCAGCGCATGGCCGAGGTGTTGCGCGCCGCCCGCATCCGCACCCTGGTGTGGCAGGAGGACAACCTGCCCAGCGCCGAGCAGGTGCGCGCGCAGATGATCCCGGTGCTGCAGGAGATTTACGGCAAGGCCGGCACGCCGGCGCAACAACCGCCGGTGAGCAAGCCGCTGCCGCTGATCCCGGTGGCCGAGATGGAAGAAATACTGGCCGAAGGCGACGCCGCCATGGCCCACAACGACGCCGTGATGGAGCCCGTGCCGTCCACCTTCTACGACGAGTTCGACGCCGCCCCCATCGCCGCCAACAGCGGCCGGCGCTGAAAACCTCAGCTCAACAGCGCGTTCGCGAATTCGCGCGCGTTGAAGGTCTGCAGGTCTTCCAGCTTTTCGCCCACGCCGATGAAGTAAACCGGGATCGGCCGTTCGCGCGCGATGGCCGCCAGCACGCCGCCCTTGGCGGTGCCGTCCAGCTTGGTGACCACCAGGCCGGTGAGCTTCAGGGCGTCGTCAAAGGCCTTCACCTGCGTCAGCGCGTTCTGACCGGTGTTGCCGTCCACCACCAGCAGCACCTCATGCGGCGCGCCGGCTTCGGCCTTGGCGATGGTGCGCTGGATCTTCTTCAGCTCTTCCATCAGGTGCAGCTGCGTCGGCAGCCGCCCGGCGGTGTCGGCAATCACCACGTCGCAGCCGCGGGCGCGGCCGGCCACCACGGCGTCGAAGGTCACCGCGGCGGGGTCGCCACCGTCCTGGCTGACGATTTCCACGCTGGTGCGGTCGGCCCACACCGCCAGCTGTTCACGCGCCGCGGCGCGGAAGGTGTCGGCCGCGGCCAGCAGCACCTTGCAGTTCGCCTGCGCCAGGTGGCGCGTCAACTTGCCGATGCTGGTGGTCTTGCCGGCCCCGTTCACGCCGGCCACCATGATGACGGTGGGCGTGTGCTGGCCGACCGAGAGTGATTTTTCCAGCGGCGCCAGCAACTCGGTCAGCGCATCGGCCAGCAGGCCCTTCACCGCCGAGGGGTCGGTGGTCTTGGTGTCCTTCACACGCCGCTTCAGGTCGGCCAGCAGGTGCTCGGTGGCCTTCACGCCGGTGTCGGCCATCAGCAGCGCGGACTCCAGTTCTTCGTACAGCGCGTCGTCGATGCGCGTGCCGGTGAACACCTGCGCGATGCTGCTGCCGGTCTTCTTCAGGCCCTGGCGCAGGCGGTCCAACCAGCCCTTGCGGGCCGGCGCTTCGGCGTCGGTGGCTGCTGGCGCGGGGGGCGCTTGCACGGGGGCCGCCGCGGTGGGCGCGGCCACAGGGGGCGGCGCGATGTCGGGTGCGGGTTCGGGGACGGGAACCG
Organism: Burkholderiales bacterium JOSHI_001; assembly: GCA_000244995.1. NCBI lineage: Bacteria > Pseudomonadati > Pseudomonadota > Betaproteobacteria > Burkholderiales > Burkholderiales bacterium JOSHI_001. The sequence continues at coordinate 4,797,587 of CM001438.1, forward strand.
GTGCCAGGATGGGCGCCGGGGGCGGTGCGACCTTCTTCTTGAAAAAGCTGAACATGGGTGGGGTGGTCGCGGGCCGCGAGGTGTTGAGGGCTGTCCGGCACCCGCTATAATCTCGGGCTCATGGCGCTTTAGCTCAGCCGGTTAGAGCGACGGAATCATAATCCGCAGGTCCGGGGTTCGAATCCCTGAAGCGCCACCAAAATCTAAAATAGCCTCGCAGGTCAAGGACTTGCGAGGCTTTTTTCTTGGCCGGGGTATCCACCTAGGGTATCCACTTTTGGCCGCCAAGCCCGCTCGACTCGCCCGCAACCGACACGGCACCTTCACCTTCCGGTGGATCGTGCCGGTGCCTCTGCGCGAGCGCGTGGGCGCGCGCCGCGAGATCAGGGTCTCCCTTCGCACGAAGGACTGCCGGACAGCACGCATCCTCGCGCTCGAGCTCAACTTAGAACTCGAACGACTGCGCGCTGCCATGTCCAAGGACCCCACTGCCGATCTCCGGCACCTGATCACCCCGCTCAACCTCAAGCTGCCGGGCGGCATCGAAGCCGAGATCAAGGACGACAACGACCTCCGCCTCTTCCAGAGCTTCCTGACGCAGAACGGCGACCTGCGCGACGCGCTGATGCAGGCCATCCGCCGCGGCGAAGATCCCAGCCAGGCGATGGCCAGCCTCGTGCAGGATCTCAAGCAGGCCGCCAGCGGCGCTCACCGCGTCGCTCGCCCGACGCCGATGGTCGAGGCCATCCAGCAGTTCGTCGCTGCCGCGAACGCGGGATCGGCCGCCGAGGTCACGCGCGGCACCCGCAGCACGCCCGGCGAGAAGCTGCGCACGCTGACCATGCTGCTCGATGATCTGGCTGCGCAAGGCCGCGACCGAGAGACCGTGTGTGTCCACGAAGTCACCCGGTCCGACGTCAAAGGTTTCGTCGATCGCTACGCCAAGCGTCCGTCGAAGGCCGCCAGGGTGGCCCTCGCAGACCGCAAGCGTGCGGCGACGTCGCCTGAAGACACCGCGGTCGAGCCGACCAAGGCAGAGCTGAAGACCCTCAACGCGCGCACGATCAAGAAAGCGCTTGGCCACCTCCAAGACTTTTTCGTCCAGGCGCTGGCCAACGACTGGATCGCCATCAGCCCGATCGACGACGCCTTCGACCGAGCCACCGCGCAGTACCGCGTGATCTCCAGCAAGGAGAAGAAGTCCAACCACTACGACCTCTTCGATGAAGCCGAGATCCAAGGCATCTTCGAACCGCGGCGCTATCTGCGCAACCTGAACGCGGCGGATGACTTCTGGGCGCCGCTGCTGGCGCTCTTCAGCGGCGCACGCGCGGGAGAACTCGTCGGCCTGCGCGTGGCCGACATCGTGCTCGACGCGCCATCGCAGCTGTGGGTGATCAACATCACCGAGGAGCTCAACGACAGCGACGGGCCCAAGACCCAGAACTCCGTCCGCAGGATTCCCATCGCGTCGGCGCTCGTCGAACTCGGCTTCCTGGCCTACGTCGAGAAGCTGCGCCTGGCCGGCGCACAGGCGCTGTTTCCGCATCGCCCGATGAACAAGACGCGGAAGAACGATCCCTCGAAGCACCTCTCCCGCGTGTACTCGGAGCATCTGCGCGACTGCGATCTGAAGACCGCCAAGAAAGTGTTCCATTCGTTCAGGCACACCGCCATCACGCGCATGCACGTGCGCGGGGTGCCGGTCGGCGACGCTGAACTGATCGTCGGCCACGCATCGCAGGACACCGAGCTTCGGCTGCAGGCAGGGCGTGGCGCCGCTGGGAATCGCGGCAACGCGACGCACCTCGATACCTACGTCGATGCGGCGGCTTTTGCCGACAACGACAAGCCGCTGATGTTGCGACTGCGCGAGCACGTCGATCGCTGCCTCACCTTCGGCATCGACTTCGCAGGCCTGAAAGAGGCTGCGGCCATCGTCCAAGAACTCACTGTCTTGGAAGGGACGCGGTGGAAGTCGGGCTGGCACGCCAACAGCCACAAGGTGGCGCAGACCATGACGGAGCGGGTCGCCGACGCCTGCGGCCGACCGACCGACGCTGCATCGCCGGCCCCAGCGGAATCCGGCACCACAGGGGCCTGATCCCGCATTTCAGCTTGCACGCCCCAGTCGCATTTCAGCAACGCCACCACGCCGCATTAACAACCACATGAGCGAGCCTGAAATGCGAACCACACAACTCACACAAACGCGGGAGACGCAGAGCTTCTACAGACGCGTGGTGGCCCGGCTCGAGCGCCATGCCGCCAAGCTGCTGGCAGCGGGCGACATGGCCGAGATCCCGGACCGCAACGTGCGCGTGGCCATTGCCTACGCTTGCCTGGAACCCACCGTGACCGAGGCCACCGCACGCCTGTACCGCGCGGCCATCCTGCACCTGATCGAGTCCGAACCGGGTGAGCGAGACTGGGACGTGCTGAAGATCATCGACCCTGAACCTTCGGCGAGCGAATCCGACCGCCAGGATGAGCTTCGGGCGCGGCGGGTGCAGAACCTCCAGACATTGCGCGGCGCACAACAAAAGGCCAAGTGGCTGTCGATGGTTGACTGGACCAGGTTGGGCGAGGCGCTCGGCCGGTCCCGCAGCAACTGGGCCAGCCCGGCCCGCCACTGGATCACCGCCACACTGCTGACCGGCCTGCGGCCTTGCGAGTGGCGCCGGGCCGCGCTCGACGGCGCATCGCTGGTCGTCGTCAACGCCAAGGCCACGAACGGGCGCGCGCATTCGGCGACCCGGACCATCGGCCTGGCCAAGTGCGACCGCACGGAACTGGCGGTCGTCGCATCCTTTCTGGAATTGGTGCGCAGCTTCGGCGAGGACGGCTACAAGACCCTCTACGACGGCGTGCGCGACCTGATCTGTGACGTTGCCCGCGAGACCTTTCCGGGCCGGGACCGGTATCCGTCGCTGTACACGGCCAGGCATTGCTTCGCTGCGCGTGCCAAGGCGACCTACTCCAAGGTGGAAGTCGCCGCCTTGATGGGCCACGCCAGCACGGCCACGGCAGGCCGCAGCTACGCGCCGGCTCGCCACGCCCGAGGCGGCCGCCCACTGGAGGCCGAACCCAGCGCCAAAGACATCGACGCCGTGCGCCGAGCCCAGAACGCCAGGAACCTGTTCAGCGAACCCAAGGACATGCCATGAAGCCAAGCTCACGCAATGACAGGCCGGCCTGGCCGAGCTTCTCCAACAACCGTGGTGACATGACGACCTGCCGGCATGAGGGCAGTGGCGCTTCGAGGGGGCGCCCATGCTGACACTCGCCGTCTTCTCTCAAAAAGGCGGCGCCGGAAAGTCCACGCTCGCCGTTCATGTCGCGGTCGCGGCGGCGCGGTCGATGAAGGTGATCCTGATCGACGCGGATCCGCAAGGCACAGTTGCCAGTTGGGCCCATGGTCGGCAGGCCATGGACCCCTTCGTCGCCCGCGTCGAGCCCTCGTCCATCACTCAGCTGCTGGACGGCGCCAAGTCAGAGGGCTTCAAGCTGGCAGTCGTGGACTGCCCGCCGCACGCGGCACCGGGCACGACCGCTCTGCTGCGCGCCGCCAACCACATCGTGATCCCGACGCAACCGACGATGCCCGACCTCTCGGCCACCGCACGGTCGGTGGCCCTGGCCCGATCCGCCGGCCGGTCCTACTCCTTCGTCGTGAACCGGGCGCCCTCCCGCGCACCTGAAGTCGCGCAGGCCATCGAGGCACTGGGGTGCGGCGGGCAAGTTGCGCCGGTGGTCATCGGTGACCGCCGTGCCTACGCCCGTGCGCTGACAGATGGCCTCGCGGTGACGGAGTTCGCACTCGGCAGTTCAAAAGCTGCCACGGAAATCAACACCTACTGGACCTGGTTGTACGAACACATGAAGGAACAAGCATGGCAAACGCAACAAGCAGCCTGAGCAAATTCGCCGTCAAACCAGTGGACGAGGCGAGCGCCTCGACGAGCCCGGGCATCGTCCCCACGCGTGGCAAGAACAAGCGCGTCGGCATCGCCGTCCGCCTCAGCCCCGCAGACTGGCACCGTGCCACCGCATTCGCCATGCACGAGCGGACCTCGCTCCAGCGACTGCTGGTCGCCGGGGTGAGCGAACTGCTCCGGCAGCGCGGCCTCCCGCCCTTGGCGGGGGACTGATCCGCGCCGGCAAGGTGAAGACATGGTGACCTGTCATCAAGTCACCATGTCACTATCGATTGGCGCCTGTTGGCGCCGTTCGACATCGCAGGCAGCGCGCTGCCTGCGCTCGGCGCGACAAACCTCCGAGGTCTCGGCAGACTGCCTCCTTGTCCCAACCCCTGGTCAGTTCATGATCGATCCACCTGAACCTCTCATCGCCGCCGCACCGTCGCACGACGCAGCCCTGCGCGCCGGCTGCGGTGCGGGCGCCCATTGCAGCGCCCGGCTTGACCAAGCGCTGCGCGGTGTTGCACGTGGGGCAATGAAGCGCGGTGAGAAGGTTGTTCAGATCAGGACCACGATCAAGCTCGGCCAAGCCCACAGCAGCGCCCGGCCGAAGGCGTTAGCGCCGGCGGTGCTGCTGCTGGACCCCAGGCAGATCGATGTGTCGCGTTGGTCAAACCGGCACGACGAGAGCTACCGCAGCGACGCTTTCCAAAACCTCAAAAGGAGCATCCAACATGATGGTGAGAACCAGGTCCCTGTCCTCGTCCGCGCCCTGCCCTCGGGCCGCAGCGGCACTTCGCAGCCACGCCATGAACTGGTCTACGGCCATCGGCGCCGCCAGGCTTGCTTGGAGCTCGGCCTACCCGTTCGCGCAATCGTCGAAAATCTCGCCGAAGGGGACCTGGTAAGGCGGGCCCACGCCGAGAACAGGGAGCGGGCGCCCCTGTCTGCCTATGAAGCTGGCCTGTTCTACAAGCAGCTGATGAATGCTCAGCTGTACAGCAGCCAGCGCCAGATGGCGGAAGCCCTGGGCATCGACCAGGCCGACGCCGGACGCAAGATGTGGCTGGCCGGGCTGCCCGCCGATCTGATCGGGGTGTTTCGCAATCCTGCGGAAATCGGCTGCGATGACTTGAAGCGCCTGCGCGCAGCCTGGACGCAGGATGCCGAGGGCGTTCTGGGCCGTTCGCATCGGCTCCTTGAGACCGAAGGGCCGTTGCCGGCCAGGCAGGCCATTGCGCGACTGGTGACCCATGGCGATCGGCCGGGTGATGGAGGCTCCATCACGCAGGAGAACAGTGTCCTGGCTCGCCCTTCGGCGACGGGCCATCGTCCCATTGTCGAGATCCGGTCGGCCAACCTGAAAGACGTGACGTTCCGCGTGAACACCGGCCTCGCCAAAGCCGACTGCGAAGCGCTGATACGGCAGGTGGAAGCGTTCCTGCTGTCGAGACGCATCGATCACTGACTTTGGCACCAGGCGCGTCCGGTCGCCCCGTCAACCCAGTGCCGGACGCGGCTGCAAGGCAATGATGGCCATCCCCACCAGGCACACGGCGCCGCCGATCAAGTCCCAGCGGGTCGGCATGACCCCATCCACGCGCCACAGCCAGACCAGGGCCACCACGACGTAGACACCGCCATAGGCCGCATAGGTGCGGCCAGCGGCGCTCGGGTGCCAGGTCAACAGCCAGGCGAAGACCGCGAGCGCGGCAGCGGCCGGCAGCAGCAGCCAATGCGGCCGACCTTGGGTCAGCACAAGCCAAGGCAGGTAACAGCCAATGATCTCGGCCAGCGCTGTGAGCGCGAAGAGCCCGGTGGTGCGCAGGAATTCCATCATGCGGGGATCAGTGCGAGTGCCTGTGGTGTTCGTCCGGGAAATGTGGATGGGTGTGCGTCAAGGGATCATGCCGGTGGCGATGGGCATGGCGGACGGCCCCGGCGCCGTCTGCGTGAGCGTGCTGGTGGTGCGCATCATGTTCGTGTTCGTGGTCGTGATCCAGGGGCTCGTGCGCATGCTCGTGGCCATGGCGTTCGGTCAGGTGCAGCCAGACGCCCAGGGCCATCAAGGCGCCGGCCACCAGCAGGACAGGCGTGACGGGCTCCCCCCACCCGATCACCGCCAGCAAGGCGCCGAAGAACGGGGCCACCGAGAAGTAGGCGCCCGTCCGCGCCGTGCCGAGGTGGCGCAGCCCCACCACAAACAGCGCGAGGCTGATGCCGTAGGCCGCCAGGCCCAACACCAGGCCGCCAACAAGCGCCGAACCTGATGTCAGAGCGCTGCCAACAGAAAACGCCAGCAGCAAATTGACCGTGCCGGCACTCAAGCCCTTCACTGCGGCGATCCAGGTGGCGTCGTTGAGCGCCACCTTGCGCGTTAGGTTGTTGTCGATGGCCCAAGCCAGGCAGGCCCCCAGCACGGCCAAGGCCGGCCAGGCGTCGCCAAAGCGGGCCCCACTGGGCCAGCTCAGCACCACCGCACCGGCGACGATGGCCAGCATGCCCAGCGCGACGCGACGGTCGAAGTTCTCGCGGAAGGCGAACCAGGCCAGCAGTGCCGTGAAAACACCCTCTGCATTGAGCAGCAGGGACGCCCCGGATGCCGGCATGCGCACCAGGCCGAACATCAACAGCACCGGGCCCGCCACGCCCCCCGCCAGGATGGCCCCGGCCAGCCAGCGCCATTGGTCGGGCGGCAGCTTCACCGGCGCGGCCCGGCTCAGCCAGCGCCAGGCTCCCAGGCCCAGGCCAGAACCCAGGTACAGCAAGCCCGCCAGCATCCAGGGGTCCACGCCGCCCAACAGCTGCTTGGCCAGCGGCGTGCCGGCACCAAACAGCAGGGCGGCGCAGAGAGCCGCCATCACACCAGGTTGTCGAAGAACGAAAGGCAGGTTCATGGGATGTGCATCAGGTGAACGGGTCAAACCGGCTCTGCGACTCAGTGGGCGCCGCGGATGTGGCGGTGTCCGACCGGCCTGGCGCCTTGCGCGGCGGCATTGTCCAGTTGATTTAGGATGCCGCACGTCTCCATCGCATGCGGTGCTTGGCAGCGCGCACGCAGCGCCTTCAGGGTCGATTCGAGCGACCGCAGCTCGCGAATACGCCGGGCCACGTGCCCGATGTGCGCGTCCAGGATGTTGTTGACCTCGCCGCAGTCGTCGGGCGGAGCGTCTCGCAAGCGCAACAGCGCACGGATCTCGTCCAGCGCCATGTCGAGGTTGCGGCAGTGGCGGATGAAGGCCAGGCGCTCGGCATGTGCGGCCGTGTACACCCGATAGTTGTTGTCGCTGCGTTGGGCGGCAGGGATCAGGCCTTCGCGCTCGTAGAAGCGGATGGTTTCTACAGGTGTGCCCGTCGCCTCAGCCAGGTTTCCAATGCGCATGCAGTCCCCTCCTGTCAAAGAAGGCTTGACCTTACACCGACTTCAGGGTTTTCAATGGCGACATCCAACAACGGGACATGATCGTGGATCGACCAGAAACTGCTGCAAAGTCAACGCCCGCATCTGAGAACCAGGCCCCTTGCTGTGGCTGCAGCACGCCTGCGCCGCAGCCACCATCCTCAACGCCGCAGGGCGCTGGCTGGGTGCGCTTTCGGGTGCCGACGATGGACTGCGCGTCCGAAGAGTCCGAGATCCGTCGTGCGGTTGAAGGCATCGCCGGGATCCGCGCGCTGACCTTTCAACTCGGACAACGCAGCCTGGCGTTGGATGCATCTGCGCCGGCGGTGGAACTGGCCGTTGCTGCCATGCGCAAGGCCGGCTTTGATCCACAGCCGCTGGAAGCGGCCCTGACAGGCGCACGCCCCGGGCACGCTGACGCCGATGACGGACACGATCATGGCGTCCGACAGGCAGGCTACGGGCAACTGGGCATGGCCCTGATCCTGGCCATCGTTGCCGAGCTGGTGGGCTACTTCGCGCCGGACGCGCTGGTATGGAAAGGCGCCGGCCTGGCGGTGGCCGCTGCCGCCATCTGGCTGGCGGGCTTCGACGTCTACAAGAAGGGCTTGACCGCGCTGCTGCATGGGCGCCTGAACATCAATGCCCTGATGACCGTGGCAGTCACCGGCGCCGTCGCTATCGGCCAGTGGCCGGAGGCTGCCATGGTGATGGCCTTGTATGCCATCGCCGAGGCCATCGAAGCGCGTGCGGTGGACCGCGCCCGCAACGCGATCAAGGGCCTGCTGGCGATGGCACCTGAGGAAGCGGCTGTGCGCCAGGCCGATGGCAGCTGGACGACCGTACCCGTCGCCAGCGTGGCGCTGGACGCGGTGCTGCGTGTGCGGCCCGGTGAACGGGTGCCGATGGACGGCGTCCTGACGGCAGGCAGCACCAGCATCAACCAGGCCCCGGTCACCGGCGAGAGCATCCCGGTGGACAAGGCCGTTGGCGACCCCGTGTTTGCCGGCACCATCAACGACACCGGCAGCTTTGAATTCCGCGTCACGGCGCTGGCCTCTAACTCGACACTGGCACGCATCATCCATGCGGTTGAAGAGGCCCAGGGCACCCGCGCGCCCACGCAGGGCTTTGTGGACCGCTTCGCCGCTGCCTATACCCCGTCAGTCTTTGTCATCGCGCTGGCCGTAGCCCTGCTCGGCCCCTGGCTGCTGGACTGGACCTGGATGCAGGGGGTCTATAAAGCCCTGGTCTTGCTGGTCATCGCTTGCCCCTGCGCACTCGTGATTTCCACGCCTGTGACCATCGTCAGCGGCCTGGCGGCCGCTGCCCGGCGTGGCATCCTGATCAAGGGTGGCGTGTACCTTGAGGGTGCGCGCAAGCTCAAAGCCATCGCCCTGGACAAGACCGGCACGGTCACCGAGGGCAAGCCCAAGCTGGTGGCTTGGCAAGTGCTCGATACCGCCGCCACTGCGGGCATCAACGCTGCAACGGCAGAACACATGGCGGCTGTTTTGGCCGGCCAGTCTGACCACCCTGTGTCGCGCGCGATCGCGGCCGGGCTGCAGCCCAACAGCATGCAGGCCCAAAGCTTCAAGGCCATTGCCGGGCGCGGTGTGCAGGCCGAGATCGGCGGCAAGACCTGGGTGCTGGGCAACCACCGCCTGATCGAGGAACGCGGCCAGTGCTCGCCCACACTGGAAGCGACCCTGCGCACGCACGAAGAAGCCGGTCGCACCGTCAGCCTGCTGGCTTGCGATACCGGCCCCGTGGCCCTGTTTGCAGTGGCCGACACCATCAAGGTGTCGTCGCGTGAAGCGGTGGCCGAGTTGAAGGCGCTGGGCATCATGCCGGTCATGCTGACCGGGGACAACCAGGCCACGGCCACGGCCATTGCCCAGGAAGCCGGCATCACTGAAGCCCGCGGCAACCTGCTGCCGCAGGACAAACTCGACGCCATCAAGGCACTGCAAGCGCAGCACGGCATGACAGCCATGACCGGCGACGGCATCAACGACGCTCCTGCGCTGGCCCAGTCGGACATCGGCGTGGCCATGGGTGCGGCCGGGACCGACACCGCGATGGAAGCGGCCGATGTGGTGGTGATGAACGACGACCTGCGGCGCATTGCCGAGACAGTGCGCCTGTCGAAGACAACACACGCCATCCTGTGGCAGAACATCGCGCTGGCACTGGGCATCAAGGCGGTGTTCCTGGTGCTGGCGGTGTTCGGCAATGCCTCGATGTGGATGGCGGTGTTCGCCGACATGGGTGCCAGCCTGCTGGTGGTGGTCAACGGGCTACGTTTGCTGAAAGCCAAGGTGCAAGGCCGATGACGCCCGGATCTCAACGCGCGGCGGCCTTCGATGCCGCCATGGTTGAAGCCAGGCATCACTTGTCAACAGCGCAACCAATGGTCGCGATTCTGCTGCTGCAGCGTGCCCACGTACTCGGTCAGCGGGATATCGGCCTCCATCTGCGCGTCCACCTGCTCATGCTGCGTGCCGCCTGGGCACTGCGTGACGGCCGCGAAGTGTGCGGTCAACTGCTGCGCCTGGTACTGCTGCCCATCGGGCACCTGAGCGGCCGCCTGCCGCAGGGCAACATCGGCACATCAGACGTCAGTGCGTTCGAACCGATGGCCTTGCCGCATGACATGGAGCAACTGCTGCGCGACGGCAAGCCCTGACAAGGGCTTGGCTGACCCTGCGGGAGCCGCCTCAAGAAGATGATGCAGCTGAGTTCGGTGGTGGACAGTCAGCATCAGGCGTCCTCAGCAAGGTCAAGCCAATAGAGGTGACGCCCCCGGCTGAACTCGCAAACGTCTGCCCGCCGTGCATGCGGGCTATAGCAGCGACGATGGCCAAACCCAGCCCGTGGTTCCGATGGGCTCCGCTGCGTGCCTGGTCACCTCGGAAGAAGCGGTCGAAAAGTCGCGGCAGGTGGCCGGGTGCGATGGTGGCGCCTTGGTTGACTACCGCCAACCGCAGCGCCCTGGCGTCGCCATCGTCAATGTCGATGCGGATGCACGTCCCCCGGTCAGCGTATCTCGTTGCGTTGGCCAGCAGGTTGGACAGCGCACGCTGCAGCAGCGACAAGTCGAAATCGCCGGCTGCATCGCCAGCGACCTCGACTTGGAGGTTCGCCTCCTCCAACGCCGCATCGTGATACTCCACCACTTGTCGTACCAGTCCTGCAAGGCTGGCTGTGGCCACGCGGCGAGCCGAACTGCCACGATCGGCCTGAGACAGAAAGAGCATGTCCTGCACGATGCCCGCCAGACGCTGCAACTCCTCCAGGTTCGAGCCCAGCACTTCACGCAGCTCATCGGCACCACGGGCCTTGCGCAAGGCCAGCTCGGTGCTGCCGATCAGGGTTGCCAGCGGGGTGCACAGTTCATGGGCCACATCGGCATTGAAGCCTTCCAGCTGTTCGTAAGCCAGCGACAGGCGGCCCAACAAGTCATTGAATTGCGCGATAAGCGGCTCGAGCTCCTCGGCCTGGCCGGAACCATCCAGGCGCCGATGCAAGGTGTCAGCAGCTAACCTGCGTGTCTGCTCCACCAGTTCGCGCACTGGGCGCAAGCCCAAGCGCACCAAGACAAAGCCACCTGCCGACCCCAAGGCGGCGCCGGTCAACGCGGCGGCCAACAAAGTGAATGCCAACCTGCGCAGCAGTTGGTGATCGTCAGTGGTGTCCAACGTCAGGACGGCGGTCAGCGGCAGCGGAGCGGGGACCAGCGCAGCCACCTCAAAACGGGCTTCGCGCATGGTGCTCGATGCGCCACTGGTACGCTGGTAGAAGACGCTGCCGTCCGGCCGCTGAAGCAACAGGCTCAGTTCCTGGTGACCGATGAAAAAGTCATCCAGCTTGTGAGTCAGCACGGCAGGGTCCTCGCGCGACGCTGGCTCGGTCAGCAGGTGCTGCACCTGAGCCTTTTTCTGCGCCAGTGACTCGGCCTGCCTCGCGTCGAAGCTCATGCGCGTGACTGCGTAGACCGCAACGCAGACCACGGAGAGACCCGCCAGGCTCTGCAATGCCAGCCAGATCGACAAACGGCGGCCGAGCGAGCCGGCGCGGCTTCTGCTCATTCGTCGCGCGCCTCCAATACGTAGCCCATGCCCCGCGCCGTGTGCAGCAAGGTGCGCTCGAAAGGTGCATCAAGCTTGCCGCGCAATCTGCGCACAGCCACGTCGATGACGTTGGTGGCGCTGTCGAAGTTGATATCCCACACTTGCTCGGCAATTTCGGTGCGGGACAGCACCTCTCCTTGGCGCCGCAGCAGCAGTGTGAGCAGAACAAACTCCTTGGCTGTGAGATCGAGCCTTCGCCCGGCCCGGGTGGCCTTGCGCCGAACAAGATCCAACTCCAAATCAGCCAGGACGAGGATCGTTGCGTCGTCCGATTCGCGCGTTGGTCGCGCTCGGCGCAGCAGCACCTGTATCCGCGCCACGAGTTCGGAGAACGCAAACGGCTTGAGCAGGTAGTCATCCGCCCCGGCCTGCAGGCCCTTGACGCGGTCTTCCACACGCTGGCGCGCCGTGAGCATCAGCACGGGGGTTTGCTTGCTCAGCCGCAGGGCCGCTAGTACCCCAAGCCCGTCGATGCCGGGCAGCATGCTGTCCAGCACGATCAGGTCATGGTGACCTTGCATCGCCAGGTGCAGGCCGTCGACGCCGTTGTGCGCGAGTTCCACAACATAGCCTTCTTCGCCAAGCCCCTTGCGCAGGTACTCGGCCAGCTTGATCTCGTCTTCGACCACCAGCAGTTTCATGTTCGTCAAGACTTCAACTGGCACGGCCCGTACATGGCCGTTCTGTCATGTGTTGGACCCATCTTTGTTGGGGCCGGATTTCTAAAGTCATGGTCATGCCATCAGGCATGCCGCGACGCAGGGTCGACGGCCACTTCTTCAAGGAACCTGGACCATGAACTTCCGTAACCACGTTGCTATGCCTCTCATTACCCTGGCGCTGACACTGCCGGTGCTGGCTCAGGCCAATTCGCTGTACCACCCAGCCTCCAACGAAAGGGGATACACCGAGCACCCCGACCACTGGAAGAGCACCAAGACCCGCGCCGAAGTGCTGGCTGAGGTCGATGCCGCGCGGAAAGACGGCACCCTGGTGCTGATCCAGCGCGGGGCACCGCTTCCGCAAAAGTCCACCGGTCCCGCGAAGACCCGCCAGCAGGTGATCGACGAGATGCTCAACGAGCCCGCCGATGCCCGTCGCGCGCGCCTGGCGCTTCAGACCGGCGGTTGACACCCTGTCATTCCTCACCGCTCGCGCGGGTCACCAGACTCTGGTGGCCCGCGCTTGCCTTTAGCTTTGCCCGCGGCAGCCCGGCGGCCGGCTGCCAATCTCACACTCAACGACTGACTGTAGGCAGGCTTGGGCGCGATCTTGGGCGGCGGATGCGCCCGCCGCCATCGTTTCCACAAGGCGAACAGCACAAGGGCGACGAGCACGACGGCAATCCAGATCCACAGCATGAACTGCGCGATGTCCGCATCCGGAATCCGCTTTTGCATGGCGGGTCGTCAAATCAGCCGATATCGGCCACCAGGCGCAACCCCAGAGCGCGCGCACGCGATCCCGCTGGGTCCCCGATTTCCAATCGGTAGCTGCTGCCCCACGACCAGACCGAACCGATCAGTTCGATGAACACCACCTCGCCCGCCTTACCGGTGACGTCGAGGGCCGTGCTGCCCTCGTCCCAGTCTGCAGCCAGCGTGTGTGAGCCTGGTTTGAGCCGCAATCGCACGAACGAGTCAGGCACCGTCACGATGACCGAACCAAGGTCGGGTTTGAGCCGAACGACGTTCCTGGCATCCCCCCAGCGCTTGCGTACGACGTAGATGGTCAGCAGGCCGGGCGCAGCTTGGAACTGCTTGGCTTCTGCCTCGGCCTGCTCAGACGGGATGGGCGCAGTGGTGCAGGTGAGCTTGCGGCTGTGCCATTTGCCGATGGCATGGCAGTAGGTCCCGTCGGCGTTGGCTGGGCGCACGGGCTTGCTCATACAGCCTGCCAGGGGAACCAACCCGACCGCCAACAAGCCGGTCAGCACACCTCTGCGTTGGTTCAGGAGGGATTGGCCCATGGCTAGACCCCTTTACTTGAGTGCGAAACGCACAGTGCCAGCGGGCTTGCCGCCGATGGTGACGACGGCGACGGCCTTGGTGCCCGGCCCGACCTTGAAGCTGCCAGTGGCTTCCAACTTGTCGCCCGCCGGCTTCAGTTCAACCTCCTGCTTCTCGGTGCCGTTCAGCAAGGTCAGCTTGGCGCTGGCCTTGCTCACGTCGGCGGGCTTGCCGTGGTCGCGCAGGTGCAGCTGGATGGCGGCGGGCTTGGCCACCAGTTCGTAGTCCATGTCCTTGACCTCGACGACCACGCCGCCGTGCATGGGCTTGTGCTCGTGGCTGTGGTCGCCGGCGGCAAGAGCCGAACCGGCCAGGGTCAGTGCCAGGGCGGCGAGGAGGGCTTGCTTTTTCATGAGAGTCCTTTCAAGAGATCACGTTGGTGAAAAGGAGGTGGCGGGCGAGCCCGCCACCGGAGGAATCAAAGAGCCTCGGCGTCCTTGCTGTCCATCAGCGCCGCAGCAGGTTTGCGGCCGAAGAGCCAGAACATTGCCGGCGTGAGGAAGGTGTCGAGCAGGGTGGAGCTGATCAGGCCGGAGAAGATGACCACCGCCACCGGGTGCAGCACCTCGGTGCCGGGCTGCTCAGCTTCGAACAACAGCGGCGCCAGTGCAAAGGCGGTCACCAAGGCCGTCATCAGCACCGGGCTCAACCGCTCCAGCGAGCCGCGCAAGATCATCTTGTGGTCGAAGTTCTCACCCTCGAAGCGCATCAGGTTGATGTAGTGGCTGACCTTGAGGATGCCGTTGCGCACCGAGATGCCGGCCAGGGTGATGAAGCCCACCAGCGCGGCCACGCTCAGCGGCTGGCCCGACAGCCACAGGCCGATCACCGCGCCCACCAGCGCCAAGGGGATATTCACCATGATCAGCGCGGCGAGCACGCCCGACTTGTAGCGGCTGAACAGCACCACGAACATCAGCGTCAGCGACACGATGCTCAGCAGGCCGACCAGACGCGAGGCTTCCTCCTGCGCCTGGAACTGGCCGCCCAGGGTGATGAAGTAACCCTCGGGCAACTTGGTATCGGCCACCACGGCGCGGATGTCGGCCACGATCTCTGACAAGGCCCGGCCGGAGGCGTTGGCCGACAACACGATGCGCCGCTTGCCATCGTCGCGGCTGATCTGGTTAGGGCCGTCACCGTCTTCGATGGTGGCGATCTTGGACAGCGGGATGCGGCCACTGGGCGTCTCGATCAGGATCTTGCCCAGGCCTTCCACCGAGCGCGCCGATTCCGGCACGCGCACCACCAGCGCAAACCGCCGGCTGCCTTCGACGATCTGCGTGATCTTCTCGCCTTCGACCAGGTTCTGCAGCGTGGCCAGCACCTGGGGTGCTGGCACACCGTACTGGGCGGCTGCGGCATAGTCCACCCGTACCTTGATCTGCGGCGCCAGTACCTGCTTTTCGATCTGCAGGTCGGCGACGCCAGGGATGGCGGCTAGCTTGGCGCGCAACACGTCGGCCTGACCGCGCAAGGCGTCCAGATCCTCGCCGAAGATCTTGATCGCGATCTGCGAGCGCACGCCCGAGAGCATGTGGTCGATACGGTGCGAGATGGGCTGACCGATCTCCAGGGCGGCAGGCATGTTGACCAGGCGCGCGCGGATGTCGGCCTTGATCTCGTCCATGGTCCGCGTCAGCTCGGCCGTGGGTTTAAGGCCCACATCCAGCTCGCTGACGTGCACGCCTTCAGCGTGTTCGTCCAGCTCTGCGCGGCCGCTGCGCCGGCCGACGTGCGTGACCTCGGGCACCTGGCGCACCAGCACTTCAGCCTGGCGGGCCAGGGCCGAGGTCTCTGCAAGGGTGACACCGGGATTCAGGCGCAGACCGATCAGCAGGGTGCCTTCGTTGAAGGGCGGCAAGAAGGTGGTGGGGAAAAACGGCACGGCCGCCATCGCCACCACCACAGCCGCACCCGCCGCAGTCAACGCTGCCTTCGGCGCATTCAGCACCGATTGCAACGACGACTGATAACCCGATTTGAGCCAGCGCAACATCTTGGTGTCGCCGTGGTCCAGGTTCTTCATGCGTGGCAGCAGGTAGAAGCTGAGCACCGGGGTCACCGTCACCGAGACGATCAGCGAGGCCAGCGTCGAGACGATGAACGCGATGCCCAGCGGCACGAAGAGTTTGCCTTCAAGCCCCGGCAGCGCGAACAGCGGGATGAAGACCAGCACGATGATCACCGTGGCGTACAGGATGGCCGAGCGCACCTCCATCGTGGCGTGGGCCACCACCTCCAGCGGGTGGAGGCGCGAGGTGGGATGCTTGGTGCGGTCTTCCTTCAAGCGCCGCAGCACGTTCTCCACGCCAACCACCGCGTCGTCGACCAGACCACCGATGGCGATGGCCAGGCCGCCCAGCGTCATGGTGTTGATCGACAGTCCGAAGTAGCGGAAGACCAGGGCCGTGATGAAGATGGACACCGGAATCGCGGTCAGGGCGATGATGGTGGGCCGCAGTGTGCCGAGGAAGAAGAACAGGATCACGGCCACGAACACTGACGCGCCGATCAGCTTGCCTTGCAGCGTGGTGATCGAGGCCTCGATGAAACTGGCCTGCCGGAAAGTGACCTTGGGCGCCTCCATGCCGGCCGGCAGCGAGGTCTTGAGGCCCGCCAGCGCTTCTTCGATGTTGCGCGTCAGCGCGATGGTGTCAGCCGAGGGTTGCTTCTGGATGCCCAGGATCACGGCCGGCTTGCCCTCGAAGCCCGCATCACCCCGCTTGGTGGCCGCCGCAAAGGTCACCTCGGCAACCTGGCGCATCAGGATGGGCTGGCCATTCTTGGCCGTGAGGGCCAGGTTCTTCAGGTCGTCCAGCTTGGACGTGCGGCCCAGGTTGCGGATCAGGTATTCACGCCCGTTCAGCTCCAGAAAGCCGCCCGAGGTGTTGCTGGAATAGCCTTTGAGCGCGGCCTCCATCTGCTCGTGGCTGATACCCAGCTCGGCCATTCGCACGGTATTGGGCTGCACCTGGAACTGCCGCACCTCGCCACCGATGGGAATGACCTGCGCCACCCCCTGCACCGACAGCAGTCGGGGGCGCAGCACCCAGTCGGCGTATTCGCGCACGGCCATCGCCGAAATCTTGCTCGTGTCCACCGGAATGGCGATCTGCATGATCTCGCCCATGATCGAGCTGATCGGACCCATGCGCGGCAGTACGCCTTCAGCTAGGCCTTCTTCCATCGACGCCAAACGCTCACTCACGAGCTGTCGGGCGCGGAAGATGTCGGTGTTCCAGTTGAAGGTGACGTAGATGAAGGACAAGCCGGCCGAGGAGACCGAGCGGATCGTCTCCACGCCTGGCAGCCCGTTCATCGTGGTTTCCAGTGGAAAGGTGATGAGTTGCTCCACTTCCTCGGCGGCCATGCCGCCCGCCTCGGTGACGATGGTCACGGTGGGCTTGTTGAGGTCAGGGAAGACATCCACCGGCGTGCGTGACAGCGTGAACGCGCCGTAGGCCATCAGCACCACGCTGGCGATGATCACCAGCAGCCGGTTGCCGAGGCTGTTGTCGAGTAGCCACTTGAACATGTCAGCGCACCTGGTTGATCAAGGTGGCCCCTTGCGTGGCCACGCGGTCGCCCGCCTTCAGGCCTGTCGTCACCGACACGCTGATGCCGTCCAACGACTCCGTCGTCACGGTGCGGGGCTCGAAGCGTTCTGGCCCCGCCTTGACCCAGACAATCGTCTGGTTGGCCGGGTTCTTCATCAACGAGGCGACCGGGACCGCCAGACCTTTGACCTTGTCCTTGGTCTGCACGAACACGCGCACCGGCTGGCCAACGGCCAGACTGTCAAGGGCTGCACCCTGGGCACGGAAGCCCAGCGGAAGCGCTTGCTCACGCAGACTGCGTGCAGCACCGGTGAATTCCAGAGGCACACGCTTGTCGCCAATGGCCAGCGTTGCGCTGCCGACGTTGGCGGCAAGCGCCGGATCAAAGGTCATGGCTTCGATGCGCAAACGACTTGGGTCGACGATCTCAAAGACCAGTTCGCGCGCATCGACCACCTGGCCCGCCACCACATGTGCCGAGGCGATGACGCCCGACACAGGGGCCACCAGGGCTTCACGGGTGGCCAGCCCGCCACCGATGGCGGCAATGCGCCCGGTCAGGCTGGCTGATTCGCTCTCGGCGGCCTCGATGTCCTTTCGCGGCACCGTGTCCGCCAGCTCCTTCAGACGCGCCACGCGCTTGTCTGCCAACGACTTGGCGGCCAGCAGCTCGGCCAGTTGCGACGACTGGTTGGACCGCTCGATGGGTGCCGTCGAGGGAACGACATAGGCAAGCACCTCGCCTTTGCGCACTGCCTGGCCGGCATTGGGCAGACCGCGCGGGCCGGGCTCGATGCGACCGGCGTTCAGCGGCTGCACCTTGCCGCCGGCGTTCGGGTCCATCAGCACCTTGCCGGCCAGCTCTACCGAGCGTGGCAGCTCGGCATCCGCCGTGCTTAGAACGCGCACGCCCAGTTGGCGTTGCGCAGGCTTGGGCAGGAAGACGCTGCCGTCAGGCAGGCGCTGCGGCCCGTTGGCGCTGGGCGCGGAACCCCCCCCCCCATGGTCATGGCCTTCGCCGGCTCGGGCCAGCGGCGTTGCGCACAACACCACCACGCTGGCCAGGACGCCCAGCCGCAGTTGCTTCGGAATCAAGACGCGCTTCATGCTGCACTCCCCATGCGAACCTGGCGCGAGCGCATCACACGCCGGCCCACCGTCAGCATCACCACCAGCGCAGCGATGCCCCCTAACGCCCAGCCGGCGTACTCCTTCCACGAATGGCTGTGCTCGGCCTCGTCGGCATGCGCCGCTTCATGGATGTCGAGCTCTCCGGCCAGAAGGTCGCTGTCGGCTCCGGCCGTCACCGTGGCCGTGATTGGAAGCGCACCGGGCTTGGGCGCTTCAGGCAACACGACTTCGAACTCGTCGCTGCCTTGCTTGGCAGCCTTGAACTTCTTGCCGGCGACCTCGAGTTCGATCTGTGCTTCGGTGACCGGGCTGTTGTCAGTGGCTCGGTCCAGGTAGAGCGTGATCTGCTTGCCGTTGAGCACGCCCACCAGCTCGAACACATCCGACGAGGCAGCGAACCTGGGCAGGGCAGGCCCTGTAGCCGCAGGCGCGGCGGCACCGTGGTCGTGGCCGTCACCTGCCAAGGCCCGCAGCGGTGTCAGGAAGAGAAGGGCTGCAAGCGGGATCGCAGCCAGAGGGGGAAAGTGTTTCATGGGGAATTTTCCAAAGTCGTTGTTCGATGGCTCGCACGGCAGCAGCAGCGCTGGGAGGGCCCTCATTGCGGCAGCAAGCCAAGCGCCTGACGCCAGGCGGAGATGGCGGCGGCCAGTTCGATTCGTGCGCGTGCGGCCTGGCGGTCGGCCTCGGCGGCCTCGGCCTCGATGCGCAGCCGTGTGGGCAGGTCGGTTTCGCCCATGCGGAAGGACTTGTCGAAGAAGCCGCGCGACTCACCAGCCAGTTGCGCTCGGCGGTTGGCAGCTGCCAGCTGCAACTTCGCCCCGTCGGCACGCGCCTTGGCGGCGTCGCGCTCGCCGGCCAGACGGGCTCGTTCCAGGTTCAACTGCGCCTGCAGCTCCAGGGCGTCGGCCTTGGCCGCGGCAGTGCGTGCATCGTGGCGCGGCCCCGCTCCGAAGGGGATGCGCACGCCCACGGTGAAGGTTTGCTGCCAGGCCTCGCCAGAGAGGCCACGGTCGCGTGTGGTGGCCACCGTCAGCTCGGGGTTGGCGCGCGTTTGCGTGGCCGCCAAGGCAGCAGTACCTTCAGCCACTGCAGCGCGGTCCTTCAACGCCAGCAATTCACCGTGCGCATCCAGGTCAGTCACGGTCGCGTCGGGCGGTGCCTCGGCGCCAGGGTCGGCAGGGCTGGCCTTGAAGTCCATGGTGGGCGAGGCCACCAGCGTGCGCAGCGAAAGCTCGGCCACCACCACGGCGGCGTCGGCCTGTGCTACCGACGCCTGCGCAGCGGCCACAGCGCCATCGGCCTGGTGCTGGTCGGCCTGAGCCAGATCGCCGGCCTTGAGGCGCTTGCCCACGTCGGCCGCAATCCGCTGCGCACTGTCGAGCTGGCCCTGCGCAGTGGCAGCCTCAGCGCGCGCACGTTGCCAGTTCCACCATGCCTCACGCACGCTGGCTGCCACCCGCAACTGGGCCGCCAAGGTCCGGCTTTCGAGGGCGAGGCCTTCTGCCTGGGCCAATGCCTGACTGCGCCCCCGTTCGCCGGGCAACCACAGTGGAATGGCCAGGCCCGCCTCGTACTCGCGGGCACCTAGATTGCGGTTCAAGCGGTCGGTCTTGCCTGTCAGTTCCACCGCCACAGGTTCGGGCGTCCACGACGCGGCGGCCCGCTGCTGCGCGCGGGCAGCGTCGCGGCGTGCGGTCAGCGCGGACACTTCGGGCTGTCTGGCCCATGTGGCTTCGAAAGCCTGGCTCAAGGTCAGGCGTTCAGGCTTCGCAGGTGCCTGGGCCAATACTCCTGGGGAAACAGCGCTGAGCGCCACCGTCAGGAGAGCGCCGGCCGTGCTTCGCCAGCGCGTGTGCGCAATGAATTTTCCTCGGTACATCCGATGCTCCAGTGTTGAAAACAACTCACGGGAGATCGACGAGGGAGCGACCCGGCCGGGTCGCGTCGCGGCTGAGCGGCCGTCGACGACGGCACGCGCTCAGGCGCGGACGGGCTTCAGAAAGGAGAAGTGGCCGCCTCGCCGATCAGGCGAGGGGCGCCCACTGAGGGCGTTCGGGCGGACTGTGCACCAGGCTGCGCACAAGCCCTGCAGCCAACATGGCCGGCTGCGAAGCAATGTCAGGAGACACCAATCCCGTCAATGGCGACACGATCCCGGAGCAGCCGCCATGGCAGTGCGCACAGTCGAAGTCATTGCCACCGGGCGTTTTGCCAGCCGCGTCACCATCGACCTGACTGGCAGTCGAGTCAGCTTGGTGCTGATGCTCGTGGTGGCCGAAGTGCTGGCTCGCCACCCCGCGTTCGTGCCCGCAATAGCTGGCCACCGCCGCCCAGGTGAACTGGAACGGCAGCAAAGCCAACATGAGGATTGCAAGCCAACGACGCATTGCGAAGAGTGTAGCAGCTACAAGGATTGGCGCTGGTCAGATGAGGACAAGGGCGTGTTGCCCATCCGTACGCGGCGCTTTTCGGCACTTCGACACGCGCTCAAAAAACTTGAGGGCGAGAAAATTCCGAGAAGGCGGTGCGGCGGCACAAGTCGGTAGGAACTTCCGCCCGCTGCGACTTTCACCGTCGGCGCTAACACCCGACGCAACCGACGATGCCCGACCTCTCGGCCACGGCACGGTCGGTGGCCCTGGCCCGATCCGCCGGCCGGTCCTACTCCTTCGTCGTGAACCGGGCGCCCTCCCGCGCACCTGAAGTCGCGCAGGCCATCGAGGCACTGGGGTGCGGCGGGCAAGTTGCGCCGGTGGTTATCGGTGACCGCCGCGCCTACGCCCGCGCGCTGACAGATGGCCTCGCGGTGACGGAGTTCGCACCCGGCAGTTCAAAAGCTGCCACGGAAATCAACACCTACTGGACCTGGTTGTACGAACACATGAAGGAACAAGCATGGCAAACGCAACAAGCAGCCTGAGCAAATTCGCTGTCAAACCAGTGGACGAGGCGAGCACCTCGACGAGCCCGGGCATCGTCCCCACGCGTGGCAAGAACAAGCGCGTCGGCATCGCCGTCCGCCTCAGCCCCGCATCCGACTGCTTGACCCAGTCCAGCAGCGTGGACGGCACACAGCCCATCTTGGGTGCGATCGACTCGACCGTGGCCCACAGCGACGGGTACTCCGCGCGGTGTTCCTGGACCAGCCGCACCGCGCGCTCGCGGACCTCGGGTGAGAACTTGTTTGACTTCTTCATGGCTCCATCTTCTCAAAGGTTGGAGCCTCCACGAAAAGCGGGGCGGTTCACCTGCAGCTCGGTCTCGTCGCCGAACACCAGCGGTGCGTCCAGCAGTTCGTCGCGCAGCAGGTTGATCACTGGCTGCACCGCCTGGCCCACGCGCACCATGCTGCCGGCCACCGTGTTGCGCGAGATGTCGGTGCCACCGAAGCGTCCCAGCAGCGCGGCCTGGCGGTACAGCGGCAGCCCGTCGAGGTACTTCGCCGTGGCCATCCAGGCCAGCGCGCTGTCGGTGAACAGGCCTTTGGGGATCACCTGTGCCGGCCGTGCCGCCAGGCGCAGTCCGCCGTCGCAGCAGGGGCAGGCGTACTTGACCCGCTCGTGGCGGATCACGCGCACCTGCTGCGGGATGATGTCGAGCTGTTCGGTGGCCTCCACGCCGATCTCGCGCAGGGCCGCGCCGTCGTGCGGGCACACGCGCTCGTCCTCGGGCAGTTCGTGGCGCACGACCTCGCGCGGCAGTTCGGGGTCCAGCGGCTTGCGCCCACGCTTGGCGCGCCGGTGGCCCGGCACGTCGATTTTGTCGTCGTCGGATGCGGCTTCTTCGGCTGCCGGCTCGGCCTGTGCACCGAGGCTCTCGGCCTCGTTGAAGAACATGTCCCTCTGGTGCTGGCCGGTGACCTCGCTGCTGGCGGCGAAGAGCTGCCGCTTGAACTTGTTGAGCTGCTCCTTGAGCAGGTCGCGCTCGGTGCGGGTCACACGCAGTTCGCCGGCCAGGGCATCGTTGTGCGTGCGCGCCTCGGCCAGCGCCTGCTGCAGCGCTTGGAACTGTTCGAGCGTGGGCATGTCGGCCATCTGCCAGGCAGTGTCCCAGCGCCCGGCCGACGATGCCATTCGGATGTGCCGCAATGGCGCGGCACCACCGGCGTGATCTCAGCCCACGCGCTGGTACAGCCGCTGGGGATGCCGCTGCACCACGCCGATATCGATGCCCTCGAGCAGCCAGTGCAGTTGCTCCACCGTCAGCGTGGGCACGTCCTGCTCGCTCGGCCAGATGAACCGGTCTTGCTCCAGCCGCTTGAGCAGCAGCCAGAAGCCGTTGCGGTCCCAGCCAAGTACCTTGACGCGGTCACGGCGGCGGTTGCTGAACACATAGACGCAAGCGGCGAATGGGTTCAGGCCCAGGGCCTGCTGCACCAGCGCTGCCAGGCCGTTGATGTTGAGCCGGAAGTCCACCGGCGCGCGGTGCAGGTAGACCTTCAGCCCTTCGTCGAGACGGAACACCGCAGCCTCCCCAGCGCCTGGATCAGTTCCTCAACATGCACAGCGCCCACGCCCCGGAAGTCCAGGGACACGCCGTTGGGCAGCCGGGCCTGCAGGTGCAGAACCGCAAGCGGTCCGCCAGGGTCTGGCACCTGGGCGGGATGCATCACAGGCACCGCCACAAACGCCGAAGGCGCCGGCGTCGCTCGGGCAACCGCCGTGCGCAACCGGCCACCATGGCCATGCTCGCGCAACCAGCGCGTGACCTGGTTGGCGTTGATGCCGAACTCGCGCGCCAGGCGCGACACCGACGCCCCCGGTCGCAGGCACAAGGCCACCAACTCAGACTTCGCCTGCTCGTCGTACCGGCTTCGCCCGTCGCTCTTGCGCCCCACCACCAGCCGGCGCTTGAGCTCCGCCATCTCGTCTGTCATCAGGTTCCCACGTTCGTCTACGTGGGAACGTAGGCTGTCAGGTCACAGCCGTCGGCTCAAGGACGGGGTTCATTGACCGCATACCGCGTACCTCAAGGACGTGCTGCAGCGCCTGCCTACGCAGCCGGCCTCTGCCGTGACGGAGCTGCTGCCGTATCGCTGGAAGCCTGCTGCCTGAACCTGAGTTCAGTCGGCGTCAAGGTGAGTTGGCCGGACGGATACACTTGAAGCGCCTGCGCGCAGCCTGGAAGCAGGATGCCGAGGGCGTTCTTCGCCTTGCACGCGCCCTCTTGGAGGTCGAGGGGGCGCAGCCGGCCAAACGGGTCATAGCGAGACTGATGACCGGCGACGACCCGTCAGATGATGGAGGCTCCATCATGATCGCCACCGACCCTCCGACCGAGCGCCCCGCGCGAGAACCACTGCTTGTCGAGGTTCAAGCTACTAGCCCCGACAGCGTGACACTCAAGGTGAACACCCGCCTGCCTGGATCAGTGCGCGAAGATCTCGTTCGATACATTGAGCGATTCCTACGGACGCGAAACAATCGCACCTGACGTCGCGGCGACGCATAACGTTGAGAATTGATCGCCCGTAGGCCCGCAGCGACCTGGTCAGGCCTGCAAAGACAGCGCTGGAAATCGCATCACGAAGCGGACGCAACGGCTGTGCGACTCCGCTTGGATGTCGCCACCGTGAGCCTGAACAATGGCTCTGGTGATGGACAACCCCAGCCCGGCGCCTTCTGCAGCTGGGTGCCTCCGAGACGGATCAACGCGGAAGAACCGGTCAAACAGACGGGGCAGTGCCGCAGGTGGGATATCGTCCGCCGCGTTCTCAACACTGACCAGCAAGCTGGAACCGTCCCGCTCCACCGCCACGGCCACCTGGCTGCCAGCGTCACCGTGCCGAACAGCGTTGGAGAGTAGGTTTCCTAGGGCCCGGCGAAACATCAGCCGGTCGCCGTCGATCTCGCCATCGCCGGCAAGGCTCAAGCGCACTCCTTTTTCTTCAGCCATGGCGTCGTAGAACTCCAGCAGAGTCCGAATCTCAGGCGCAACGGCAAATCGCTCGCGCCCCGGTAGCGCCATGCCGCGTTCGGCCTTGGCCAGGAACAACATGTCCGACACCATGCGAGCCATGCGCTCAAGCTCTTCGGCGTTCGATGCCAAAATGTTGCGGTAAGTCGGTGCATCACGTTTGGCAGACAGCGCCACCTGGGTTTGCGTCAGAAGGTTGCTGATCGGCGTGCGCAGTTCGTGGGCCAGGTCGGACGAGAACTCCGAAAGCCGGCGATAGTCGTCTTGCAGGCGGTCCAGCATGCCGTTGAGTTCACTCGCCAAATCGGCCATCTCGACCGGCACCGCCTGAACAGGCATGCGCTCGCTGAACTGGTGCCCGGATACCGCCGCCGCCTTGGCCTTCATCGCTCGCAGTGGCGCCAGGCCCTGGTGTGCCGCCAGCCAACCGAGAACACCGCTCGAGGCAACGGCGATCAAGGCATACCAGATCAAGGTGCTGCGCAGCTCAACCAGAAAGTGGTCATGGTGCCCGGTGTCGATAGCGGCCAGCACTTCAAAGGTGATCGACTTGTCGTAAGCTGGCTTCACACGGAACGTCATTGAACGGAACTCGCGTTCCTCCATGTGCCAATGCTGCAGTTGGACGGGCGTCCCATTGGCCGACAACGTCGTCGGCGCTTGAGCAGCGGCCAGCGGGTCGAATCCCTGTGAACGGTACAGAGAGTTGCCTTGCGAATCCTTGACCATTACAAACAGGCCATCGTGGTGGCCCAGCGCCTCGTTCAGCCTCCACTTGGTGTCTTCGGCGGAGTTGGCGGTCAGGACAATGTCTTTGATCAGATACTTCTTATCCTGCAACGCGCCTCGGTCCAAGTCGACAAAGTGCCGCTCGGTGGCTTGGATGAACACCAAGCCCAGGCCGAGGACGATGACTGCGGCGAGGACAGTAAAAAAGACCGTCAAGCGCTGGGTCAATGACAGGGCGCGCAGCACTCAGGGCTCCTCCGGCGCTTCGAGCACGTAGCCCATGCCGCGCACCGTATGAATGAGCTTCACCTCATGGCCCTCGTCGATCTTCACGCGCAGGCGGCGCACGGCCACTTCGATGGCGTTGCTGTCGCTGTCGAAGTTCATGTCCCACACCTGTGAGGCAATGAGCGAGCGGGGCAGCACCTCGCCATGCCGGCGCATCAGCAGCTCGAGCAGGCCGAAGTCCTTGGCTGTCAGATCGATGCGCCGACCGGAACGGTGAACTCGCCGTCGCAGCAGGTCCAGCTCCAGATCGGCCACACGCAGGCTTGTGACGTCGTTGCCGCCGCGCCCTCGGCGCAGGATGGTGCGCACCCGAGCCAGCAACTCCGCGAATGAAAAGGGCTTGATCAGGTAGTCGTCAGCACCCAGCTCCAACCCTTTGATCCGGTCGGACACATCGTCACGCGCGGTGAGAAACAGCACAGGCATCTGCAGGCCGCGCCCTCGCAGCGATTGCAGAACCTGCCAGCCGTCCAGGCTGGGCAGCATGACGTCCAGGATGACCAGGTCGTAGAAGCTTTGCAGCGCCAACTGCAAGCCCTCAGCGCCGTCTTGCGTCCAATCGATCACAAACCCGGCCTCGCTCAGCCCCTGCCGCAGGTATTCCCCGGTCTTGGGTTCGTCTTCGACAAGCAGGATCTTCACGTTCGGCATTCCTAGAACAAGCTGCAGATAGTGTCACAGACACCGGCCTACCTGATAGCCAGATAACGAAAATGTAAACATCCGCTCAGCTTGATGTCGGGTGCGGACTTCGAGAATAGCTTCACAGTCATCCGCGAACCACTCCACCGAGGCCCCATGCCAAGCCTGAAATCCATCTCTGCGAGGCGACACCTGTTGCCTTGCATCCTGCTGTCGCTGGCGACCGGGTCCATAGCCCAGACGGCACGCACTGCCGGGCAGCACGACCTCCCCAGCAAGCTGCAGTACGTTTCCCCCTTTCAGGCCTACAAGGCCTACGCGGACCAGCCGGTCGAATCTTGGCGCGAGGCCAACGACCGCGTCGGCCGCATTGGCGGGTGGCGAACCTACGCCAAAGAGATGCGCACCGGCGAGCCGGCCAAAGATTCAGCCCCGCCCATGGACCCTCACGCTGGTCATGACAAGGGGGCCAAGCCATGAACAGGGCCTTGCGAACTCAAGGTTTCCGTCTCGCACTCAGCGGTGTGGCGCTGGTTGTTTTGACGGGCTGCGCCAGCATCACCGCCGAACAGACCGCTGGCAGGGTGAACGATGAAGCGGGCGAATTCACCGAAGGACGTCTGTCGCTGGCACGGACCCGCGATGAACGAGACAAGCGCGCGGCAACCGCTCAGGCGCTGCTGTCGGCGTCCGTTGGACAGCGCGAGGCCGTTCAACTGGCCCTGACCAACAGTCCTGCACTGCAAGGCCTCCTGGCGCAAGGCTGGGCGGATTCGGCAGACGCAGCCCAGGGCGGCCGCATCGCAAACCCTTTTTTCAGCTTGGAGCGCATGGTGTCCGGCGATTCGCTGGAGATCTCGCGCGCCCTCGCCTTCGGTCTGCTCGATGTACTGACGATTCCAGCCCGCCAAGGCATCGCCCAACGGCGCATCGAACAGGCGCAACTGCGCCTGAGCAGCGAAGTGGTGGACATGGTGACCCAGGTCCGGCAAGCCTGGGTGCGGGCCGTGGCCGCGGGCCAAACGCTGAAGTACGCCCAACAGGTGTTCGAAAGTGCGGAAGCCAGCGCCGAGCTGGCCCGCCGCATGCAGTCTGTGGGCAACTTCAACCGCATCACCCGCGCTCGAGAGCAATCCTTCTACGCGGACGCAGCCACCCGATTGGCTACCGCAAGCCATCAGGCCACGGCGGCGCGCGAGGAATTGGTCAGGCTGCTGGGGCTGGATGAAGCCCAGGCACAGTCCCTGAAACTGCCGGAGCGCCTGCCCGACTTGCCCAAGCAAGCACTCGAACCCCAAGGCGTGGCCGGGCTCGCTACACGAGGCCGGTTGGACATCCGGATGGCCCAGGCGGCGTTGGATGCCTCGGCCAAGGCTCAGGGCCTCAACACCGTGACAAGCTTCACCGACATTGAACTCACGGCCCGCAGAAACACGGGGTTCGACAACGCGGCCGGCACGCGTTCAACCACTCGCGGGTACGAGGTCGGTGTCAGGCTGCCCATCTTCGATTGGGGCGGCCTGCAACGCGACGCCATGAACGCACGCACGCTGGCGGCGGCCCATCAACTGGAAGCCACCGTCCGCTCGGCCGGGTCCAACCTGCGCGAGAGCTACTCGGCCTACCGAACCGCCTACGACGTTGCTCGCCACCACCGCGACGAGGTTGTTCCGCTGCGCAAGGTGATCGCCGAGGAGAACCAGCTTCGCTACAACGGCATGCTCATCGGCGTTTTCGAGCTGATGGCCGACGCGCGGGACCAGGTCAACACCGTGACTGCAGCCATCGATGCCACCCACCAGTTCTGGCTGGCTGACGCCGCTTTGCAGGCCTCCGTGGTGGGTCGGCCGACCAACACCAACCTCACGGCCACCGCCAGCGCGCCCAGCGGCGCCGCCGCTGGCCATTGACCCAAGGAACACGCATGTCGTCGCGACGAGAATTCTTCAAGTACGCAGGGATCGCGGGTGGCGCTGTGGCCGCCAGCGCGGTGAGTCGGGTGGCCATGGCTGCGTTGCCGGAGCCGGTGATCCAGACCCGCCCGGACACCATGGCGCCCCTGGTGCCGAACTCGGGCCACCCGTACAACCCCGTGGTCACACTCAATGGCTGGACCTTGCCCTGGCGGATGAACCAGGGGGTCAAGGAGTTCCACCTGGTCGCTGAGCCGGTGGTGCGCGAGATGGCGCCGGGGTTCAAGGCGCACCTCTGGGGCTACAACGGCCAGAGCCCGGGCCCGACCATCGAGGTGGTCGAAGGCGACCGCGTGCGCATCTTCGTCACCAACAAGCTGCCTGAGCACACCAGCGTGCACTGGCACGGCCAGCGCCTGCCGAACGGCATGGACGGCGTGGCCGGGCTGAACCAGCCGGCCATCCAGCCTGGCAAGACCTTTGTCTACGAGTTCGTGGCCAGGCGGCCGGGCACCTTCATGTACCACCCGCATGCCGACGAAATGACGCAGATGGCCATGGGCATGATGGGCTTCTGGGTCACCCACCCGAAGGCCAAGCACCCGCTGATCGACGAGGTGCAGCGCGACTTCTGCTTCCTGCTGAACGCTTACGACATCGACCCGGGCAGCTACACGCCCAAGACGATGACGATGCTGGACTTCAACCTGTGGAGCTGGAACAGCCGCATCTTCCCCGGCATTGATTCGCTGAACGTGCGGCTGAACGACAAGGTTCGCATCCGCATCGGCAACCTCACGATGACGAACCACCCCATCCACGTGCATGGCCACGAGTTCACCGTGACCGGCACCGACGGCGGCCCGACACCACCCGGTTCCCGGTGGCCTGAGGTCACCACCGACATTGCCGTGGGCCAGATGCGGCAGATCGACTTCCTGGCCGACGAGGAAGGTGACTGGGCCTTCCACTGCCACAAGAGCCACCACACCATGAATGCCATGGGTCACAACGTGCCCACCTTGATCGGTGTGGACCATCGCGGCGTGGCCAAGAAGATCAACAGCCTGATCCCTGAGTACATGGTGATGGGCGAGCGCGGCATGGCCGACATGACCGAGATGGAGATGCCCATCCCCGACAACACCGCGCCGATGATGACCGGCGAAGGCCCGTTCGGCTCAGTGGAGATGGGCGGCATGTTCAGCGTGCTCAAGGTGCGCCGCGACCAGAAGGCCGGCGATTACAAGGATCCGGGCTGGTTCAAGCACCCGGAGGGCACGGTGGCGCACGAGTACACCGGCCCCTTGGCAGAGCCCGCGCGTTTCAAGGCGGAGGGCGGGCAATCCATGCCGCGCGCCGCCATGCCGGCAAAGACCACCGAAGTCCAGGTGCGCAAACCCACGTCGCACAGCGGCCACTGAGCAGCCACAACGTTCACCCTCAACAGAAGGACCAATCCATGACCATCCAGTCCACCTCTGCGCGCCGCCTCATCGCCTTGGCCGCTCTTTGCCTGTCGGGCGCAGCCTTCGCAGCCGGAAACCACGCAGGCGGCCACGGCCACGGCGACGAAGAGACCGCCATCGGCAAGCCTGGCACGGCGGCAAAGACGACACGCACCATCACGGTCGAGATGAGCGACACCATGCGCTACACGCCCTCGGACATCCAGGTCAAGCAAGGCGAAACCGTGCGCTTCGTGATCAAGAACCTGGGCAAGGTCAAGCACGAACTCAGCCTCGGCACCGAGAAGGAACTGCTGGAGCACCTGGAGCAGATGAAGAAGTTCCCGGACATGGAGCACGACGAGCCGAGCAAGGTCACCCTGGCGCCTGGCAAACAGGGCGAGATCGTCTGGCAGTTCACCAAGGCGGGTACGGTGAACTTCGCCTGCCTGATGCCGGGCCACTACGAAGCCGGCATGAAGGGCGCCGTCAAGGTCAGCAAGAGGTAAACGGGCTTGCCCAACCACCTTGATCAACATGACGACACACGCCACGCGCCAAACTCTCGTGCCGCGACGGCGCTTCCTTGGCTTCGTCGCTGCTGCGGGCGCAACAAGCGCCTTTGCTGCGACCGCCCCTGCCGTCACCGTACAGGTCTGGAAAGACCCGAACTGCGGTTGCTGCAGGGACTGGATCGTCCATCTGGAGCGCAATGGCTTCGTGGTCGGCGTCGTCGATCAAGGCAACAGCGCTGCCCGTGCACGCCTGGGCATGCCGCAGAAGCTGGGCTCCTGCCACACGGCGCTGGTGCAGGGCTACGTCATCGAAGGCCATGTCCCGGCAACTGAAATCCATCGGCTGCTCAAGACCAAGCCCCAGGCGCTCGGTCTCGCCGTCCCGGGCATGCCCATCGGTTCGCCAGGCATGGACGGAGCGGTCTACCAGGGCCGCCGTGATCCATTCCAGGTCCTGCTCGTCCAGCGCGACGGGACCACCACCGTGTTTTCCAATCACTCTTGAGGAGTTTTTCCCCATGATCAAGACAATTCTCGCCACGTCTGTACTGGCCCTGGGCATCGCGATGCCGCTGAGCAGCTTCGCGCAAGCCAACATGGATCACAGCAAGATGGCCACGTCCCAGCCTGCCTCCATGACCGACGGCGAAGTGAAGAAAGTCGATCAAGAGGCGGGCAAGGTCACCATCAAGCATGGTGACATCAAGCACCTGGACATGCCTGGCATGACCATGGTCTTCACCGCCAAGGACAAGGCGCTGCTGGCCTCGGTGAAACCGGGCGACAAGGTCAAGTTCATGGTTGTCAGCGAAGCCGGCAAGATGGTCGTCACCGACATCCAAGCCGCCAAGTAGTGCTCGCCTCCGGCTCGCGGTGACGACGCGTCTCGGGAGAAGCACTGCGCGTCACCCACCGACTCCGTGTCGTTGCCTAGCAAGGACGCTTGTTGCCCGAGGCGACTGGCTGGCAGACCAACCGCCCCATCAGAGCCTCGCGTCCCCGGTCTTCGGCTTCTCGCCATGGATATTGCCCGCGCCTGAAGCCGCGTACTTCATGAAAGTGCGCCCGGCATCGAGGTCCACCAGTTGGCCGAAACCGGACGCCAGGATCTTGACCCCGTTCCTGTGCTGGGGCTGGTAGCTGACGCCGAAGGCTTTGCGGCACGCGGGGTCGAGCCTGATCTTGTCACCACTGCCGCTGCGAACAAACGGGAAGTCCAGGCACTGCCCTTCGAACAACTCGGCGCCGTGGATGGCGGGATCGCCTTGCTGAGGCGCGATGGTGCCGCGGTTCACGATCATGAAGGCGCTCTTGATGGGTGCCGCATCCGCGTACTTGGCCTGCACGTCGGCAACCATCTTCTCGTAGGCATAGCGGCCGCTCGTGTCATCGCGCCAGACGGCCCAGACCTTCCCTTCGAAGACGAAGATCTTCACGAAATCGAGGTTCGACTTCGCTTCCGGATGCAGGTCGAAACGGATGCCCGCCTTCACCTTCGCCCCCGTTGCCGGGCTGGTGAGCTCGTAGTCGGACTGTTTGAGGTTGATCGGCCGCTCGTTGGCGTCCTTGCTGCCCGGCGGGAAGCGCTTCCGGAGGGCGGCCACGGCCTCGGCCTCGCTCATGCCCAGCTTCACGCCGAGAAGGTCATACGAGATGATCGACCCCCTGGTGTCTTGCTGTTTGTAGATGGAGGTGGCGTGCACACCGCCCATGCTGACTGCCGCCACGAGCACAGAGGTGATGAAGCCCCGAACGGGGTAAGGCAAGGAGTTGGTCATGCTGGTTTGATCGAAAGAAAGGAATGGGCCCATGTCGCAGCGGCCCCAGATCCGGGCGCGCACCGTGGTCGGGGCCTTGGGAGGTCAGCGTTGCGCTGCGAGGCCAGCGGCCGGACGGATGTCCTGAATGGCGCCATTCAGCGCAGGGTCCGAGTCCTTGCGCGCAGCCACTGCAGCGGCCTGCAGGCCCGCGCTCGCGGCACCTGCGGGGCTCGGAACCGACGGCCTCTTAGCCGCCACTGTGGTTTGGCCGCGCAAGCGCGGCTCGGCCCCTTGCGCAGTGGCTGCACTCAACGCAGTCAGCGTGACAACGCCAACCGTGGCCGCAAGTGGACGAATCTTCATGTTCTCGGCCTCCCCAGGCACGGTGTTGGGCCGGCGTTGCCGGCGTGATGTTGACAGCCCCGACGGCGGGTTCAGCGCGCTTGTTCGAGGTCAACTTGACTTCAGTTTGCACCATATATGCGGGTGCATATATGCGCGTCAATCCTCACCATTTCGGAGGATGCGCAAAGCCAAGGACGAACAGGTACTGCGAGCTGCCGCCGCTGAAATCAAGGCGCGCCGCGGCCGAATAGAGATCAGCCAGGAGGAGCTGGCGCACCGCGCCGACGTCCATCGGTCGTTCATCGCCCGCGTGGAGGTGGCGCAGACGCAGCCCTCCCTGGCAGTCCTGGTCCGCATCGCCGATGCGCTGGAAATCGACGCGGCCGAGCTCGTACGCGCCATCGTCGCGCGCTGCAAGCACGAGGCATAGCGCGGGCGAGCTGGCACGCTGAGCCCGTCCGAGTCAGGCGGCCCAGCCTCCTGGCGGAGCGTGTCGAGCGCAGACAGGAAGCAGCAAGACCTGGTCGCACTTCGTCAGGGAATCAAGGCGCCTGGGCAAAAAGCCGGCGAATCTCCCCGATGCGAGACAAGACCGCTGTCTCCCCGGCCGCGGTCACCCAGCCTCGACTCCCCAGGCCCAGCTGAGACGAGGTTCGAATCTCCGGGGTGATCACCAGATCGGCCAGCGCACGCTCAGCCAGCACCTGGCGCCAGCCCGAGACAATCAGCGCCTGGAACAGCATCGACACCGGGCTTGACATCTCCGAGTGGCTCGGCGGGTACACGACATCAAGGGCCAGCACCCGCATGGCACCCAACCGCCGAGCAGTCATCACCGGCAGCGGGCTGACGATCTGCCCGTCGGCCAACAATCGGCCGCGGGCGCGCACGGGCGCGTAGACACCAGGCACGGCACAGGACGCACGCACCGCTTTCGCTGCGTCGCCGTGGTTCAGCGGCACGACCTCGCCGCTTTCCATGTCGGCGGCGACCGCAGCAAACGGCAGCGGAAAGCGCTCGATCGGCCCACGCAGGTGCTGCCGCAGGAACTGCTCCAACCGGGCCCCGGGCACCAGGCCGAGTCCCAGGCCGTCCAACACGGCACGCACGGGGTCGAAGTCAAAAAACACGGTCCAGTCGAGTTGCTGTGCGGCGCGCTCGATCTCGCTGACCGGCATGCCTGACGCCCACATCGCGCCGATGATCGCCCCAGCGCTGGTGCCCACCACCAGGTCGGGGCGCAGGCCCTCGCGCTCGAGCACGCGCAATGCACCCAGGTGCGCAAACCCGCGGGCGGCGCCCCCTGACAACACCAGCGCGACAGGCTGCCGCACACCGTCGGGCGGCGGGAGAAATCCAGGGGCATCGGTTGCATCCACGGGCTCGGCCGACTGACCCGGTTGCAACGCGGCACAACCGCCGAGCAGCGGTGCCGCAGCCACCGCGCTGCTGACCGTCAGCAGCAACGACCGGCGGCGTGGATCCGGGTGATCAACCATGGCCACCTCGGCGTCCATCGATGCAGCGACGGTGAACTCGATCCGGTTCGATTGCACCGTGGCCCCCTCCAACGGCATGAGAGCCGTCCGCCCCGCGCCGTCGATCAATGGCAGCCACCTGCGCCAGCAAGGGCCATATATTGCGGGCCTTCGGTTCGATCTCGAACCGAACGGTGAGGCGCGGCCGGCCCGAAGGTTCAGGCCGCAGCACGCTGCCTCCGCCAGAACACCAGACGCCGAGCCGAGGGCTCACGCCTGCGTCGCATCAACAGGTAGGCCGCCGGGATCACGAACATCGACAGCAGCGGCGCGGTGATCATGCCGCCCACCATCGGCGCGGCGATGCGCTGCATCACCTCGGAGCCGGTGCCGGTGCCCCACATGATCGGGAACAGGCCGGCCAGGATCACCGCCACCGTCATCGCCTTCGGGCGCACACGCAGCACCGCACCTTCGCGGATGGCGTCGCGCAGGTCGGCGGTACTGGTCTTGCCTTCCTCGACGCGGGCGTCCCAGGCCTGCTTCAGGTATAGCAGCATGATCACGCCGAACTCGGCAGACACACCGGCCAGCGCGATGAAGCCGACGGCGCCTGCCACCGACAGGTTGTAGTTCAGCAGGTACAGCAGCCAGATGCCGCCGACCAGCGCGAAGGGCAGCGTCGCCATGATCAGCAGCGCATCGTCGAAGCGCTTGAAGGTCAGGTAAAGCAGCACGAAGATGATCAGCAGCGTGAACGGCACCACCACCTTCAGCTTGGCGGTCGCACGCTCCAAGAACTCGAACTGACCCGACCACGAGACCGAGTAGCCGGGTGGCAGCTGGACCCTTTCGCCGACGACACGCTGCATGTCCTGCACCGCCGACCTCAGGTCACGGCCTCGGATGTCCACGTACACCCAGCCCGACAGGCGCGCGTTCTCGCTGCGCAGCATCGGCGGCCCATCGGTGATGCGCACGTCGGCTACGTCCGACAGCACCAGGCGTGCGCCGCGTTCGCTGACGATGGGCAGTGCACGCAGCTTCTCCAGCGAGTCGCGCGTCTCACGCGGATAGCGCAGGTTGATCGGGAAGCGCTGCAAGCCTTCGACCGTCTCGCCAATGTTGTCGCCGCCCACCGCCGAGGTGATGACCGACTGCACGTCGGCGATGTTCATGCCGAAGCGCGCTGCCGCATCGCGGTTGATCGTCACGTCCACATAGCGTCCGCCGGTCAGCCGCTCAGCCAGCGCGCTGCTGACGCCGGGCACATCCTTCAGAGCCTTCTCGATCTCGCCGGCCACGCGGTCGATGGTTGCCAGGTCGGTGCCCGCGACCTTGACGCCCACCGGGCTCTTGATGCCGGTGGCCAGCATGTCGATGCGGTTGCGGATCGGCGGCACCCAGATGTTGGCCAGGCCCGGCACCTTGACGATGCGGTCCAACTCTTCGACCAGCTTGTCCTGCGTCATGCCCGCTCGCCACTGGCTCTTCGGTTTGAACTGGATCGTGGTCTCGAACATCTCCAGCGGCGCCGGGTCGGTGGCGGTCTCGGCGCGGCCGGCCTTGCCGTACACGCTGGCCACCTCGGGC
Organism: Burkholderiales bacterium JOSHI_001; assembly: GCA_000244995.1. Lineage (NCBI taxonomy): Bacteria > Pseudomonadati > Pseudomonadota > Betaproteobacteria > Burkholderiales > Burkholderiales bacterium JOSHI_001. Next base: position 4,832,367 of record CM001438.1, read on the forward strand.
ACGGTCTTGATCAAGCGGTCGGTCTGCTGCAACAGCTCGGCCGCCTTCCCCGCACTCAGGCCCGGCAACGCCGACGGCATGTAGAGCAGATCACCCTCGTCCAGGCGCGGCATGAACTCGCCGCCGATGTGCTGCAGCGGCCAGAGGCTGGCCACCAAGACGAGCGTGGCCGCGGCCAGCGTGAGCTTCGGCGCCCGCAGCACGGCATTCAACAGCGGCCGGTACACCGCGATCAGGAAGCGGTTCAGCGGGTTGGTTTTCTCGTCAGGGATGCGCCCACGGATCAGGTAGCCCATCAGCACCGGGATCAGCGTGGCCGAGAGCCCGGCCGCAGCCGCCATGGCGTAGGTCTTGGTGAAGGCCAGCGGCGAGAAAAGCCGCCCCTCCTGCGCCTCCAGCGTGAACACCGGGATGAAGCTGAGCGTGATGATCAGCAGCGAAAAGAACAGCGCCGGCCCGACTTCGGCGGCCGAATCGCCGATCACCCGCCAGCGCGCCTCACCTTTAAGCTTCTGATCCGGGTGCTGGTGGCTCCAGTGTTCGAGGTGCTTGTGCGCATTCTCGATCATCACCACCGCGGCATCGACCATCGCGCCGATGGCGATGGCAATGCCGCCGAGCGACATGATGTTGGCGTTGACCCCCTGGTAGCGCATCACGATGAACGCCGCCAGGATGCCCAGCGGCAACGAGACGATGGCGACGAAGGCCGAGCGCAGGTGGAACAGGAAGATGAAGCACACCACCGCAACGACGATGAACTCCTCGAGCAGCTTGAAGCCGAGGTTCTGCACCGCACGCTCGATCAGGCTGGAACGGTCGTAGGTCGGGACGATCTCGACGCCCTTGGGCAGGCTGCCTTGCAGCTGCTGCAGCTTGGCCTTCACGGCGGCGATCGTCTCCAGCGCGTTCTTGCCCGAGCGCATCACGATCACGCCGCCGGTGGCTTCGCCCTCGCCGTCGAGCTCACCGATGCCACGCCGCATCTCGGGGCCGACCTGGATGCGCGCCACATCGCCCAGGCGCACCGACACGCCGGCGTCGGTGCTCACCAGCGGGATCTTGCGGAAGTCGTCCAGAGACTGCAGATAGCCCGACGCGCGCACCATGTACTCGGCCTCGCCAAGCTCCAGCACCGAGCCGCCGCTCTCCTGGTTGGACTTGCGGATCGCCTCGACCACCTTGGTGTGCGGCAAGGCGTAGGCCGCCAGCTTGTCCGGGTCCAGCAGGACCTGGTACTGGCGCACCATGCCGCCCACGGTCGCGACCTCGGCCACGTTGGCCACGGTCTTCAGCTCGTACTTCAGGAACCAGTCCTGCAGCGCGCGCAACTGGCCGGCGTCCATCTGGCCGCTGCGATCGATCAGCGCGTATTGGTAGATCCAGCCGACGCCGGTGGCGTCCGGTCCCAGCGAGGCCGTCGCACCGGGCGGCAGCCTCGCCTGCACCTGGTTCAGGTATTCCAGCACGCGCGAGCGCGCCCAGTACAGGTCGGTGCCGTCCTCGAACAGCACATAGACGAAGCTGTCGCCGAAGAAGGAGTAGCCGCGCACCGTCTTCGCCCCCGGCACCGACAGCATCGTGGTCGTCAGCGGGTAGGTGATCTGGTTCTCTACGATGCGCGGCGCCTGGCCGGGATAGGTCGTGCGGATGATCACCTGCACGTCGGACAGGTCGGGCAACGCGTCCAGCGGCGTGCGCAACACCGAATAGACGCCCCAAGCGCTGACCATGACGGTGGCCAGCAGCACCAGCAAGCGGTTGGTGATCGACCAGCGGATCAGCTTGGCGATCATGGCTTGCTCCCGACGGCAGCAGCCGGCTTGGGCTCGGGCGCCAGCACGGTGACGGCGCTCAGTTGCGGCAGGTTCTCTGCATCCATGTAGAACTCGAAGCCGACCTTGTCACCGACGGCCAGCCCGCGCGGCAGCCCGCGCTGGGGTGGCTTGAAGTCCATCGTCATGTCGCCCCATTTCAGCGAGGCGATGGGGCCGTGCGAGAGCGTGACGGCATCGCGGTCGATCTTCTCGACCTTGGCCTCGCCCTGGTGGCGCGGCGCGGTGTTGGCGGCGGTGGATTGGGGCTCGACGTTCAGTCGCGTCTCGACGCCCTTCAGGCTGGCTTCGGAATCGATCAGGAACTGCGAGGACACCACGACCCGCTGGCCGGCCTGCAGGCCGCGCTTGACCTCGGTCTGGCCGCCGCTCTCGATGCCGATCTCGACATCGACGGGCCGGAAGCGGTCGCCCTTGTCATCCTGTTCGGCCAGCATCACCACGGTGCGCCGGCCAGTCTGGATAATGGCTTCGGTGGGCACCAGCAGCGCCTTCTGCTCGCGCATGTCCGTGAACTGCATCTGCACGAACATGCCGGGCACCAGCGCGCCACCAGGGTTGGCCAGCTCAAGGCGGGCCTTCAGCGTGCGCGTGGTGGCGTTGACCTCGGGCAGGAGGGCCTGCACCTTGCCGTCGAACTTCGTGCCAGGCACGGCCGGGCTGACGGCTTGAACCTTCGCGCCCGGCCGCAGGAGGGCCGCCTGACTCTCCGGCACCTCGGCGTTCGCCCACACGGTGCCCAGGCCGTTGATGCGGAACAGCGTGGCGCCGGCCATCACCGTCATGCCTTCGCGCGCCATCAGCTCGGTGACGACGCCGCTGATGGGCGCGACCAGCGTGAAGCGCGGCTGCGTTCGCCCGCTGCTGTCAACCTGCGCGATCTGCGCCTCGCTCATGCCGACCTGGCGCATGCGCTGGCGCGCGCCATCGACGAGGGCTGCGAGGTCGGTGCCTTGCATGCGGCGCACCGACAGGAACTCCTCCTGGGCGGCGATCCAGTCGGGCACGTACAAGTCGGCCAGCGCTTGCCCCTTGGCCACGCGGTCCAGCGTGGCGCGCACGTGCAGGCGCTCGACATAGCCGGTGGCACGCGCCTGCACGATGACCTGGTCGCGCTCGTTGAAGGCGATGTTGCCCACGGCAGACACCTGCGGCGACAGCGTGCCCTGCGTGACGGCGGCCGTGCGCACGCCCAGGTTCTGCTGGATGCGCGGGCTGACCGTGACCTTGCTGCCGTCGCTGCCGCCATCGGCGTACACCGGCGACATCATCATCTCCATGAAGGGCGACTTGGCCGGCTTGTCGAACTTGTTCGCCGGCACCATGGGGTCGTGGTAGTAGAGGATCTTCCGGCGCGTGGCGGGGTCGACGTCGCCGGCCTTCAAGCCCGCCGCGATGTGTCGGCGCGTGGCGTCTTCGCCAGACTCGTTGGCGGGCGCAGCCTCCGAAGCCGCCCCACCCCCTGGCCCGGGCACAGTCACCGAGGCCATGCCCATGCCGCGGCTCATGCCCACGGCGTACAGCCCATAGCCGGCAGCACCGAGGGCGCCGGTTGCAAGGAGGCCCATCAGAAGGGGTTTGAGCTTCATGTTCATTTCTCCGTGGCGGCGGCAGCAAGGTGCTCGGCCGGGATCAGGTACTCCAGCTGGGCCCACAGGCCCGCCGTCTCCATGTCGAGGCGCAGCCGGTCCATGCGGGTGTCGATCTCCATGCGCCGCGCTTCCAGCACGGCGCTCAGCGGGCCCCCGCCTCCGCGGTAGGCGGCGATCGCGGCACGGGTGCGCTCGCTGGCCAGCGGGATCAGGGCATCGTCGTAGTGCGTCAGACGATCCCGGTTGCCTTGCCACTCCTGCAGCCATGCGCGGGTCTGCGCCACGTGCTCGCGCGTGGCCTCTTCGCGCTGGGCTGTCATCTGCTCGGCCAGGACCAGCTTCGCGGACACCTCGCGGTCCTGCCGGTTCTTCGGGTCCCACTGCCAGGGGATCGAGAGATTGACCGAGACCATGTTCGAGTAGGCCGCGCTGCGCTGGCTGTAGGTCAGCTCCACGCTCCAGTCCGCGCGCTTGTTGGCGCGCGCCACCTCCGCTTCGGCCCGAGCCAGGGCTTCCTGGCGGACCATCAACGCGATCTGCGGGTGATGGTCCAGTTCGGCGTCCAGGCGCGCAGCGTCAAGGCGGACCGTGGCCAAGCCGGGCGGCACGCCGAGTGCCAGGTTCGCGTCCTCGCCCACCCAGCGCGCGAGCCGGGTCTTGGCCGTGGCCACCTGCCGGTCGGTCTGCCTGGCGCGGTCATCGATCTGGGCGACCGCCGACCGCGCCGCAAACACATCGGCCTGCATGCCGCGACCGCCCCGGTAGGCAGCTTCTGCGGCCTCGATCTGCAAGGCTGCCTCAGCACGCTGCAACTGCAGCAGCTCGCGCATGCGCTCCTGGTACAGGCGGTCGAGCCAGGCCATCGCGGTGTCGCGCCGCAGGTTGGCCAGCGCCACGGCACGCCCGGCCTCGGCCACCTCGGCCTCGCGCTCGAACCGCCCTGCGCGAGCGCTGCGCTTGTTGGCGCGCGTGAACTCCTGCACCACGCCCACCGTGGCCATGGTGAAAGAGTCACGCGTGAAGCTGAACCGGTCCGGCCCGCTGATGGGCAGGCTGCTCAGCCCGGTCTTGAGCATCGGATCGGGCAACTGCCCTGCAGCAACGGCCATCTGGCGGGACGCGGTGGCCCCGGCGTCCTGGGCCGCCAGCTGGCGCGACCGCTCCTGGGCCAGGCGCAATGCCTGCTCGAGGCTCAGGGCTTGCTGCGCGCGTGCATCCAGGCTGACCAGCTGGGTGACAAGGGCCAGTGCAAAGGCCCAGCGACACGGCGACCAGCGCGCACGCCGCTCGTGTCGAGATGAAAGGGTGAACATGAGAACTCCAGACAACGAACCAGGGGTTTCGTGTCGGACCCGAACCGCGTTGGCGAGCGGGCGCTCGCAAGATGCTGCCGGGAACGACCGACGCGCCGATCGACCCGAAGGGCCGTCAGCGCAGCGTCGTCTGGAGGATCAGATTCGGTGCACGCAGTGCAGGATGGCGTGCGGCGGAGACGCCGCAACCAAGGCACTCAGCATGGCCGCCGCAGGGCGCGGCGGTGGTGCCGTGACAGGCACCAGCGGCATGGCATACAGGGCAGTCAGCACGGCTGCCGGTGCATTCAAGGTCGGCGCGTGGTCGCTCTGCTGACCGTACTTGCAGTGCTCGGCGCAGAGATTGGGCGCTGCCGGATCCATGACGCCGGCCATGTCGTCGCAGTCGCTCATCTGCGCCATCGGCGTGCCGGCATCTGCGTGGCCCTGCTCATCGGTCGAGGCGCCTGCCTCCGGCATCTGCATGGCCGCCGCAGCGGCCTGCGAGATCGCGGGGCAGGCATACGCCGAGATGATCATCTGCGCCATCAAGACAACGCCGATGAGTCCGCGGGCCACCGCCCTCAGAAAGGCGCGGGTCATGCCTGTACACCCGCAGACGCCGACAACAGTGCATCGCCAGCTCGAATAGCGCATGCGGGGCACAGGTTGTTGGTCAAGGTGGCAGTCATGAGGGTCACAGACAGTCAGACGTTGAATCCGACGGCGTCGAGTCACAACACATTGTAGGCGCCGCATCAGGTGACACAAGGTGCCGATTCCGCCATCGAAGAGCGGTCTCAGTGAAGTTGGCGTCGTCAGGATCGACGCTGGGAAGATGCCTCTATGGTCCGTTGGCTGGCCCAGGTACGGGCTGGGCACGTGCCCTCAGCGCCAGCTGATTGCTGGCAGACGCACGGCCTGTGGACGCATCGGAGGCGTTGCCGCCCTTCCCCAAGGGGGGCCCCATCGCAACCGAACCCATCCGTTCACGAAGCACCTCTCGGGCACGTTGCCGATACCTGCTCAGTACGCGCACGCGCGGCTTCCTCGTGATCGAAGATCCATCGTGACCGCTGCTTCACGGCAACGATGGCTGCTTCGTACCCGGCGTCTTCGGATGCGTCGACCGGCAACCGCCACATCGGGCTCGATGTGGTTCGCCACCGTCGAGGGCTTCGATGACGTTGAAGCTGAATCGAAAACGAAGTGACTTCGTCACCATTTCGGGCGCCGAAGCGCCCTGGCCGCATCTCGGCGTCGGTCGATCAAACCTGTAAGTCAGCCTTACACGTTCAACGAAGACGTGGTCGGCGTCTTGGCGAGGCGCGCAGCTACCCGACCGACGCCCAGCATGCGCAGCGGCACATCGGTGGGTCGGAAGTCGAACGGCAGTGGGCCGCGCAAGCTCGGCTCCAGGGGCAGGCCGATGCCAGGCGGCAGCAGGGTCGGCTTGCCGGTGACGGCCTGTGTCGCCAGGGTTCGCCACGGCTCTCGCAGTCGGCCGTCGCGCCAGCGCCGGTGGCCGGCAGGCGACCGGTCCAGCGTTGCCTGGACGATGCGCTCCAGCGCTGCGTGCTGGTCAGCCGTCACCGCACCTGTGATCCTGCCCAGCATCGCATCGGCACTGATCCACGACCAGGCCCAGAAGTTGGCCAGCGCCTCTTCCAACCAGTCGTCCGTGCCGCGCACGGCCGTGCACACCCGGGTTTGGTAGGGCATGAACTTGGCGTGCCCGGCCTGCAGCTCCATCCAGGTGAGCGCAGCTTCGATCTGGGCGTGAAACAGCACATGCTCATAGACCAGGCCGACACCCAGCTTGGCCGCGAGCGCATCACTGCCGCGGCCGAAACCTTCGTGCTGCAGATTCAGTGACAGGCTGCTGATGAAGTCGTCTAGGTTCGCTGCGTCAAAGTAGATGCCCCAGGCACTTTCAGCATGCGTGTGGTGCGGCTGGTACCAGGCGATGGCCTCGAACCCGACCTGGCCCTGCAGCGCCCGGATCCGATCAGCCGCGGCCTGTGGCTCTGGGAAGTCGAACACCGCCTCGCTGTCGAAGGCGCCGAGCCAGGCGGGGTCGGCTGGATCGAAGGGGCTGGCTTCGCGCACGATGCCGTCGTGACTGCCCGCAAGCTCCAGCGGGGGATGCGCGCCGGTCTGGCGAGGCGAAGCGAAGGCCCGCGGCACCCGACGCTCGGCCGCCGCGCGGACTTCGCCATACGACGGATCGCCTCGATGGGGCAGCCAGGTGACCACGGCCAGGCGCTGGCCTGCGCCCGCGTCCACGATCAACGCCCGGTACCGGCCGTCACGCGGTGGCGGATGCGCCGGATCCGGCGCCGACAGGATGGCCCTGGTGATTGCCCGGTCAGCCGATGTCACCGAGGACTTGTCCAGCCGGACGGCAAAGCCGGGCGGCATCAGCTCCAGCAACGGTGTGATGTCGAGCGCAGGCCGCTCATGCGCCACGGCCGCGGCACCCGGGCCCGGACTCGCCGAACCATCGATCTCATCGACTGCCCACCGCGCGGCCGCCTGCGCCACCTCTGCACGCTCTCGGGTCACGCAGACGATGGCCGCATCGCGCACCGCATTGGGCACGGCGCTGTCGCCCGGCACCAGCGATGCCACGACGGAGACCGTCCTGCGCGCGGCATCAACGGCCACCGAGTGGCAATGGATTCGTAGGCCCTCATCGGTACCCACGGGGAACGCACGGCGGGCGAGCAAGAGGCCGGTCAGTTGGCCGAGCAATGGTCGTTGCGCAGCCAACATCGCCAGCGCAGCCTTTCCATCTCGCCCATGGCGAGCTGCGGCGACGGTGAGTTCACCATCGGCGATGAAGAAGGGCAGATCTGGATCAGAGACCGGAACGGCTGCGACCAGCAGATCGGCGCTGGACTCCTGCACAACGGCGACCGCCTGCCAGATGCCCGCGCGAGGCGACTTCGATCCCGTAGACAACAACGCCGCTCCTCCTAATCTCTTGTTGCAAACCCCAGCCATTGTCCGTTCAGCTGGTCAACCAGGACCGGGGCGCCGTGTCACCACATCACCATGTCACCACGGTGGCACGGTGGCACGGTGGCACGGTGGCACGGTGGCACGGTGGCGAATGATCATGTCTTCTGCAAGCCACTCCGGGCGCCGCTTGTCATCCGCAATCAGCTGCCCTGCGAAGCCCTTGGTCTCACGTCCAGCAAGTGCCCCCACTTCCGATAATGCGCATGCGCCGCGCGCCCCGCCAGCGGAATGCCATAGGCCCCAGCGCACAGCTTGGCCACCTCATTCAACTGTCTTCGGGAGTTCTTCAGCACGTTCCAGTCGTCGTCGTTGATCACCGGGATCAACGCGACGACGTGCACGTGGATGTGGCGCTTGTCGCCGTGCGCCACCATCACCGTTGGGCGGTGGGGGGTCCAGCCGAAGAAATCCAGCGCATCGCGTGCGACGCGATACGCGTTCTGCGCACTCGAGGCCCACTGCGGCACATGGCGGTGCGGGTCTTGGGGCTCTTTCAGCATGCGGGCCGCCGCTGGCGCGAACGAGATGACGATGTGCACGTACCAGACCGGCGGAATCTGCGCGCCTGCCTTGGCCGCCCGGCAGTAGCGGTCCATCTGCAGCGTCAACTGCGCAGCCGCGTCGGCAACTTCGTCGCCCCACGGCATGGCCGTCAGCGCGAGCTTGTAAAGCTGTGGTGGCCCCAACAACCGCACGTCCTTGCCTGACAAAGAATGCTGGGGCGAGAACAGGTAGCGGAACAGGCGCCGCAAGTCAGCGCGCCGGCGCGGCTGCTTGCGCCGGTGGTTGATGATCTTCAGGAACACTGAAGATCCTGAAGCAGGTCCGAGAGCATCTTGCGCGCGTCGGCCACCGTGGCAGCAGCTTCCTGCATCGACTTCGATGGGCGCTTCTTGCCGGCGTGAAGGGCATCGATCCCCACCACGGCGCCCATCAACACCTGCGACAGGGTGACCAGCTCAGGGGACGGCGACACCGTGTCCGGTTGCTGCAAGGCCGATGGCGACGAGGTTGGCCGCCAGACGCCGTCAGCCAGGCAGCGTTGCAACCCGAGGACGATCAGCTCGGACCGGCTGCGGTGGTTCTGCTCGGCCGCCGCGTCCAGGGCCTGCAGATCCGCCTCCGATAGCCGGAAGTTCACCCTGGCTTTGGCGGCCTTTGATCGCGGGGCACTGACGCGGCGCGGGCGGGCGGTCTTCTTGGTCGGACTGGGCATGATCGGCACACTTGTTGTTCATTCTTGCTTGCGCATTTTGGAGTCATTCCGGTAGAGACCCTTCGGGGCCTGTCGAGAGAGTCGTGCATCGCGCCCGAAGCTTCGCCACCGTTGCAAGCAACGATCACGACACGCCGTTCAGCATTCGGTCCCAAGGCCTTCAGCGCCGTGCATCGCCACCACGGCCGCCTGGCGCGCAGCCACGATCCGAGCGACGTCCTGCGCCCACTGCCAGACAGCAGGGCGCGTCCATGGGCGCAGCCGGTCGTCGAGCACGTACTCGCGCGCCCAAGGCGCCTCGTCCTCCAGCGCCCGCAGCGCGCGCGCCCGGTCACCGAGCGCGATGCAGACATCCAGCCGCGCCGCACCGTGAAGCTGGTCCGCTTCCGCAGAGTCCAGCAAGGCGACCAGAAGGCCGTGAGCGCCCACGCTGTGCAGCGCCACGACGGCAGCCTCCAGGCTCCGTTCCCTGTAGACGACAGCGATGCCGCAGGGACTGATGCCGTACTGCTGGCCATCTGGGGCCGGGCCCAGTTCGCCGCCTACCCAGGCCTGGCACTCTTCGTCGTTGAGCGGCCGCCAGTCCTCGAGGTCCAGCAGTGCCTGCTCCAGTGTTCGGCCGGCCCAGGCCCGGTGAGGTGGTGGCACCGTGCTCATGCGCGGAACCCCATGGGCGCACGCTCCACACGGCCGTCAGGTACATCAGCAGCATGGATGGTCCAGCGCGACGCCTGGGCCGCGTTGCCGCACGCTCGCCGCAGCAGGCCACGCACGGCACGGGGCCCATGCCGGGCCAGCTTGGCCGCTGCGTCCGGATCCAGATGGAAGCGCGCGAATACGGGCTCGGCCTGTGCGAGCTGTCCCAGCACCGAATGCACCACCTGGACAGCGACCCCGGGGCCTGGCAGCTGGATGTCGAAGGGGTGCAAACGGCTGAGGATGGCCTCTGGCAACAGGCGGCGCTCATTGGACGTGGCCAGCCACATGATCGACGACGCATCCAACTGCAGCATGGGCACCGAGATGTCGCGGAAGGTCCGCGCCATGGCCGGCTCAAGCAGCGGATACAGCGGCCCGACGGGCGAGAAGCGCTCGCCTGGCTGCAACATCGCCTTGTCCAGTTCGTCGAGAAGAATCGCCGGGTTGGCAAACCGGCCGTTCACCAGCAGCTCGAAGACCTGCCCGGTCTGACTGTTCGCCCAGGCCGCGGCCGACCCGCCCAGTTGGGCGCCGGTTTCCGCCGAGCTCATCTGGAGGCGCTGGAATCCGCCGGCCACGATCTTGGCGAGCTGCTCTGCGAAGGTCGATTTCCCCGTGCCAGGGGTGCCGTCGAGCAACATCGGGTCGAGCTTGATCACGCCATCGTGCAATTCCGCGAGCGCTCCCATGGCGCGCACATGCCCCAGCACCTCACCGAAGTTCGGGAAGGCACGCTCCAGCGCATCGATGTCGGTTCGCCAGGCGTCTGGCAGGCGCCACAGCCGGCGAAAACGCCCGTTTGTTCGCCGCAGCGTGGCAAGGACGGCGGCGTTTCGTTTCCGAAGGTCTTCGTTGCCGATGTCCATCGACACCGCAGCGGCCAGCTCGTCCACGGCTTCCCAGCTGCACAGCATATGCCGCGGAGAATCGGATGCGCCCTTATCGGCTGCAGCCTCGCCCTCGCTTGGCGCGCAGAGCAGGTCCTCGATGCTTTCGTTGCGGACGACTTCGGAATCGGCGCTACATCTGCGCCGCAATCGGTCAGCTGGGCTCTCAGTCCCGTCTTGCGGTTCAGGGGAGGTGTTGTGGTGCGTCATGCGGCGATCCTGTTGAGGGCACGGGCGTGCGCAGCCCTCATGGCGCGCACCGCGTGCAACAAGATCGCGACCGTGGGTCGCCACAGAACGGCTTGGCGTTCAGCTGAAAGCTGTACTCTCTGTATCCAGAACCTCGTTGAGGCATGCGGGCGCCACGGTCACTTGGTCCTCGGCAACGGCAACGGCACGTCCGGCACACCGAGCCGCACGTTCTGATGGACCATGAACCACACGATGTTGGCTTTGTAGGCCTGTTCATCGGCGGCGATGCGCTCCTCGGTCACATCCTCCGGACAGAGGCGTTGACGCTCGCTGGCACGCGCACAGTTCAAGGCAAACCGCGTGGCGCTGACCTGCTGCAGCTTCTCGTCCAGCTCTCGGATGCGCTGCGTCAGCACCACGGTGTACCGCTCGAACGTGTCCTGGATGCTCTGCCGCCGCGACTGGGCCTTGCGGTAGTCCTGCTGGAGCTGGGCCAGGCTGCCGGCCAGCTGCGCGTTGCGACGCTCAAGGCCCTTGGCGTAGTCATGCCAGGCCTTCGCCAGCGCCCGCGCCCGCGCTTCGTGCGCGCCTTCGAGGGCGTCAGACGCGGCTTGTTCCTGACGGCGATGGACGAAGCCTTCCACGGCGGCCTCGAACCCGCCGACGGCCAGGTCAGTGAACTGCAATGCATTGATCACTGCGTCACTCCCCGTGCCGAGGACGCACTGGCCGCCGAGGCCGACGCGAACTGCACCAGGCGCTGCCACGAGCCCCGCCGCGCTGCGGAGACGACGAACACCTGCCGGTACAGCAGGCTGCCGTGTTTGGCCATCGCAAGCGCCATTCGGGCCGCCTCAGTAACGCCGGCGTCAGCGGCTGCAGCGAATGCGCCGAAGGCAGCCTGCCAGTGGCAGCGTTCGTAGGCCTCCCAGGCGCCGGTGAGGTGCGAACCGCCAGCGACGGAAGCCTGAGGCGGCAGGCTGTCCACCGGGCGGCCATTGAGGCTCGGATCGCTGTCCCGCCGTGCGGCAGTCGCGGCATCCGACAGCAGCCCTCCCGACGACATGCGGGGCACATCACCGACCGCCCCATTGACCGACGGATCCACATCTCGCCGGGCAGCTTCCGCAGCGGCTTGCATCGAATCAGCCGCGGCGGCCGCCGCCCCTTGAGCAGCCGGCCCCACCAGCAGTGCGCACACGAAAGCGGCGACAGCTTGGCCTCGACGGGAATGCGCGAGTTGCATGGTGCTCCTTGACCGTTGCCGGCGACCACCAGATCGGCCACCGGATGCAAGCAACTCTACCTGAAAGGGATTTTTTAACCGTGGTTTTTATGCATACGCAATGAAACCCTGAGGTGCATGAATGAAGTCGCCAAACCTCTCAAAGCTGGCCGCCCGGCGGGCGCCACATCAGCAGACCCTGCGATAGCCAGGGCGTTCGGCGTAGCTGTGGTCAACATGCGGCGAGAAGCCAAGATCTCGCAGGAAAGCCTCGCCCTGCTGGCCGGCGTCGACCGCTCGTACATGGGCAAGCTGGAGCGCGGACAGGGGGCGCCGAACATCGTGGCCGTTGTGCGCATCGCGGCGGCGCTTGGATGCACTGCAACCGAGCTCGTTCAGCGGTTTGAAAAGGTGCACGGAGCGGCGCTACAGCCAGCAAACCAAGAGCAATCAGGACTTGGGTGACACCATCAGAGCCTCGCGAATGGCAGTACAGGGCCAGCGAGTTCGACGCCCTGATGGAGTTGCTGCACGAACCGCTTCACAAGTTCGAGGCCATCTTCCTTTTTGGGGAAAATGGCTCGGCGAATGATCTACGCATAGGCGTAAAGCAAACTAGCTAGAGCTCGCCGCGTCCACTTCGGCGGTTCGGCTTTGCCCCATTTCCCGCACCAGACCTCTGCGCCCCCCGATTCATCAGAGCCACCTGGCTCAACGCCTGGGACGCAGAGCAAGCCACGCCGTTATCCGGATCAACCGGCAGGAACGGCGGACCGAAGCCTGTCAGCAGCCAGTGCAAGTTGGGAGTGGCGTGCCCACCAACTGACATTTGCCCGAGCCTGACCAACTTCTCTACATCTGGAAAGGTAGCCCCGCGTCGCACCTGGCTCAGCGTGGCTGAGTTGGCGTAGCCAAGCATCTCGCTCATGCGCGCATCCGATGTCCCGAGCAGATCCATCACGGCAGTGAGCCGTTGGCACATCTGCAGCATAAGCATTGGATTTTTTTTCTGCCTGGACACAGCGTTACTACAACTATTTGTTTGATAATATCATCACAATTTATAGTCGCTTCTGCATGCGCAACCCACCTGACCGCTACCTCTCGACACTGCAGGAACACTTCCCTGCTGCCCCTGCATTCAGAGTCGACGAGACGGCCGGCTGGTTGAGTACCCCTGAAGCTCAAAATGCGCCGCCGGCGACCACCAATCAGTCGGCGCAGGGCATCGCATTCCAACGCTGGTTCCACTTCAAGGAAGCGTTCTCGCCGTCCTTCGTAACCACGGCGATCGAGACACTGGGTTTTGTGCCTGACCACGTGATCGACCCCTTTGGAGGGTCGGGTACAACAGCCATCACGTGCCAGCTACTGGGCATTCCCGCGACGACCATCGAGGTCAACCCCTTCCTCGCCGACGTCATCCGCGCCAAGACCACCAACATCGGCGCGGAGAAGTTGATCGAGGCGGCTCAGGCCTTTCGCCGCAGCCTGTCACACACCAAGGCGGATCTGGCGGTGCTCGAGCATCTGCCACCCACATTCGTTGAAGCCGAAGACAAGCAGCGGTGGATCTTTTCCGAGGCGTTCGCGCTGCGGCTGTCTCAGTACCTGAAGTGCATCCGACAAGTCCAGGATACAAACGTGCAGCGTTTCTTCCGGGTGGCCCTCGGAGCGGTGCTCGTCGAATGCAGCAACGTCTACATCAACGGGAAAGGACGGCGGTACCGCGGCAACTGGCAGGAGACACAAGCCACGCCCGAGCTGCTGGACTTCCGGTTTCACGCGCAGTTCAACACCGCATTCGAAGACGTGCATCGCTTTGAAGGCCGACCGACGGCCAGCGTCAACGTCATCCATGGCGACTCCCGGGTCGAGCTGCAGGGTGTCAATACGCCCGCGGACCTGATCGTCTTCTCGCCGCCCTACCCTAACTCCTTCGACTACACCGACATCTACAACGTCGAGCTATGGGCCTTGGGCTACCTCGGTTCCTCGAACGACAACATGGCGCTGCGTCGCTCAACGGTCCACTCGCACGTTCAGATCTACCGCTTGGCCCACAAGCCCACCAACGCCAGCGCGACGCTCGAAGGCGCCTTCAAGGATTTGCAGGCCAAGTCGGATGAGCTGTGGGACGCGCGAATCCCAGAGATGGTGCTGGGCTACTTCCGCGATCTTGAGCGCATCCTGCTTGAGTCACACCGCCTGCTGACGGCCCGTGGGAAGCTGCTGATGGTAGTCGGCGACTCCAGGTACGCCGGCGTGCTGATCGACGTTCCGACGATCCTGGTGGAGCTGGCACGCGCCATTGGGTTTACTAACGCCCAGGTCTTTGAGGTGCGCAAGATGCGAGCCAGCGCGCAGCAGGGCGGCAGCCATCACCTCAGAGAGTGCATCGTCGAACTATCAAGGTGACGGCGACGAGGTCGCGGCCTGCTTCGGGTACATGTACATGCGAACAGGCAGCGCGAAGTCCGACCGGATCGCGCTGTGATCCGGTGCGTAGGCGATGTCTTTGTCCTTGTAGTGCATCGCGTCACTGTGACTTAGCGTTGTGATGCCGTCTGACAGACCTTTGCGTCGCGCATCAAACACGACGAGATAGCCGCGGGTCTTCACACCCGGTCCCCATTCATGGGATGAGTCCATGTACTCGGCGAGCTGCTGCGCGCCGGCCAAGGCCCGTGCCTGCGTGTAGTGAGTGGTCATCTTGCCGGTGTCATCGACGGAATTGCCGAGCCACTTGATCTCGATGATGGCCCGCAGATCGGTGAGCGCAAAGCTGACCTTGATATCGACGGGATGGGTCTCATCGACGTTCTGCTCCGGCCGCACCTCGGCGTCGTCCAGCACGTTGCCAAGGTACTGAACCAGCGACTTACGCATGATGTGCTCGGGCTTGGCCTTGAGGAACCAGCGGGAGGGTTCATGCCACGCACCTTTGAGCAGTTCGCAACCTGAGTGCTCTGCGGCTTTCGTGCGATAAGTGTCTAGCGCGTCGACGAGGTTGCCGAACGTCGGCCTGCAGAAAACGCTGCCGTATCCGGTGATCGGGTTGATCAGGCGGTACTCTTTTCCGTTGATGACAAAGCTCTCGACGCCATGATGGTGCCGGTAGACCACAGCGGTATGCGACATTGCCTCCAGCGCCGAGACATCGAAGGGAAACACCTCCAGTGAGCTGTCGCCGTGGACGCGAACCATGCACGCGCCGTCGATCTCGGTTCCCAGGTTCGCAATGCGGTGCACGTGTTGAGGCGCGCCGTTCACGCTGGTGGGCAAAGGCCCCACCTCAGCAAACAGCACCAGCGGCGCGTTGCGCGAACCTGGATCCAGGCGGCGATAGATCTGAACAATGCTGCTGACCAGCCGCGCAAGCACCTGCAGTCCGTTGTCGCCGAAGGCGTTGCGCGCGGCGGTTGTGTAGAGTGTTTCGTTCAGCTCACGCAGTTTATCGAGGTCGATCTTTGTCACGCGTGAGCCTCCCCTTGCAGCTTGGTCTGCGCCATGTAGGAAAGCCACAGCACAGAAGGGCTGAACAAATCGCCTTGACTGGGAGGAATGACCTGGGCCAAGACGCTGAAGTGGTCATGCAGCATGCTCAGATACGGCTCTTCCAGCAGCATCGTGGCACCCGACTTCAGATGGCTGGCAGCAATCGTGGGCTCTTGGTCCAGGCCATCAGACAGGGTGGACCGGGGGACTGCCAACATGCTGGCACAGGCCGCTTCAAGGCATGGCGGGCGCTCGGCCATGCTGGTGTGCTTGCCAAGCATGTCGAGCATCGCGCGGCCAGTGGCAGTGATCCGCAGACGGCCATCCGACTCCGCCAGTTCTGCTGTGCCAATCAAACGGCCGACGGCCTCATTGAGCTGGTCGCTGAAAGGTGTCCCTGCGCCGGTATTGGCGAACCTGTAGCCCCAATCGGAAACCGGCTTGGCCAGGTAGATCGAAAGCAGGCAAGAGAGGAACGAGATGCGCTGAATCTCCATCCGGCTCACGCCCCCCAGCGGCTCATCCAGCTCGGCAGCGATTCGCAGGGTGTCAAAGAATGCCTCTGGCACCACGTCAGCCTCCCGCGGCGTGTGGTGCAGAGCGCCCGGCCGTCAAAGCGTGGCCGATATCGTCAAAGGCCGCCCTGAATAATCCTTCCGCACCGCGCTGGACATCAGACAGCTCAGTCCAGTGCGTCATCTGGACGATCTGCATCAGCTCGCCGCCGCAGGCCTGCGCCAGCGACGTCAGTAGCTTGGAGCTGTTGATGTTGGCGGTCATGATCATCGGATGCCCACTTCTGACGAATTCTGCGAACATCTGACCGGCGCGCTCTTCATAGGCGATATCCAGCGATCCCTCAGGCGTATCAATGAACAGCGTGGCCAACGAGTCGGGGTGGGACACGTACTGGGCCAGAGCCATGCGAAGTGCGATGTCGATGAAGAAGCGCTGGCTTTCAGACAACTGGGTCTGCATGCGCCGAGAGCTGCCGCGCAACTCGATCTCCAGGTGCAGGCCGGTAGGCGCTGACGACGCAAGAGTGATGTCCAGATCGATGCCCAGGAACTGCTTGGCCAAGCGTTTGAACATCGGCACAAAGGTCGATTCAGCAGCCAGATACTTCCGCTCAAGCTCGCGCTGAAGAACCTTCAGTTCATCGCGATGGCGGTCGCGCTCGGCGTAGGCCTCCTGTCGCTGGACCAACTGCTCGTTGCGAGCGGTCTTCAGTGCACTGAGCGTGGCGGCGAGCGGCCCTTCCAACAGAGCGAGCTTGCCGCGAATGCCGGCAAGCGCGTCCCGGTTCTGGCTCTCGAACGTATTGATGGCCTCCTGGGTGAACCGCACCTGCTCGCGCTTCACAGCCAGCTCAGCGTTGAGCCGCGTCCTGGTCGCAACGGCGGCGTCCAGTCCACGCTTGCGTTCGGCCAGCGCCCTGTCCAGGTCGGCCAGTGCCTGGCTGCGCTCGGTATTCGCCGTCGCGACGGACGGCAGGACCGAGGTGCACAGCGGGCAAGCGCCGGCTTCGATCTTCGAGCGGATCGCCTGCGCAATTGACGGCCCTTCAGCCGCGCAGATCGGGCACTTGCATTCCGAGATGGTCGATGCAATGAAGGGGTGTTTGTCCGGCGACGCAGCGCCGCTCATGTACTCGTTGAACGCGCGTGTGTACGCCCCTCGCACCGAGACCACGGCAGAGCTAGCCTCCATGACCTTCAGCTCCGCATCGCTGGCGGCCGCTTCCACCCGTTCCGACTCGCCGATGCTCCTGACCAGCGTTTCGTTCAAGCTGCGGTAGTGCTCGGCGGCGGCTTCGACATCGGCTGTGGCCTTGTCGTCCGTTTCGACCGACGACTCCAGCTGCGTGATGCGCTTGTCCAGGTTGCTGGCCTGATACTGGAGGTTGCGACCACGGGAGCCCGCTTTCTCCATCTCCCGGTTGAGATGGTCTGCCTTGGCAGCGTCCTGCGGGTCACCGCCGAAGCAGATGTACAGCAGCGCAGATGACACCTGCTGGTCCCAGAAGATCAGATGGCGACTCTCGTCGAATGTAAACAAGAAGTGCTGCAGCGCCACGAACTGTTCGAAGGAATTCAGCCCGATAGCTTCGCTGACGTCCTGGCGATACCGCTGATCATTGAGTTCGGGCGTCGAGTCCCTGGAATCAAAAATCTCGGCTCCTGCCTCGGTTATGCGCAGCGAGGCGAGGGTATCGATCTCAAACAGCAAGCGCTTCAAGGCGTAGTGACGATCCCTGATCTTGAACTCGATGCTGATCGCCGCAGCCTCACGGTCGAACTCGGTGATGCGTCCGTCGAAGAAAATGCTGGTGTACTCGCGTGCCTTCTGCAGGTAGGCGCCGGCCGACTTGAACTCGCGGGTCGGCTCGGGAACGACGCCCGTCAATGCGAAGTTAATAGTGCTGAGAAAGGTTGACTTGCCAATGCCGTTAGCGCCCGCCAAGCAAGTAACACCGTTGCGCAGCGGCAGGCTAATGTTCGGCTCCAGGCTGTAGAGGGAAAAGGCGTGCAATTGCACGCGCTCGACCCGTGGTAGGCCAAACTTCGGATTGATTGTCGTGGGCATGGTTTGCCTTAGAAGCTCAGTTGAGACGCACGTGCGGCTACGCGCCAAAGGTGCTGCGACGGCCAATGGCTCGCGCGCTCAGCACAATAAGTGATGAAATCCGCTGAGCGGCAGGGATGCGCCCTGTTCCGAAATTCGCGCGAGCGCAAGGGTCCAACGGCGAACGCGCGCTCATGGTCGCGCTGAGCGCGTCTTCTGAATTTCCCATCACGCCTCCTCTAGGCCGATTTGATTTTTCTGCGGCGGAGTCACTCGTAAGCGGCCTTATAACGCACTGTTTGATGGTGGATACCGGGACGAAGGACCACAAAAACCAGCGCGTATCGAGCCGCTGGACAGTTTAGCCTTGCAGCACCTTGAATGACTCCGGGAGTGGATCAGCCGGTTTGTAGCAAACGCAAGGGTGCCACATTGGGTTCCTGGGCATCATCAAGAACAGGGACGGTGTCGCTGCACTGCGATCGAGGTCGCAATCAGCGCCGGGCTGCCTAGGCTGGCGGCCAACGGCGGCGCGCACACTCGAGCGCAATAGCTCGCGAGAGCCGAGCCGAGCCGAGCCGAGCCGAGCCGAGCCGAACATGCTGACTCAAATTTGGCCCGCGTTAACGGCGACCCATGACTCCAGACGCCCGCTGACTAGGGTTACACTTACGGGTGACGCTTTTGACAACCCTGGCCGAGAGTCAAGGTCGTCGTAAGTCTTTGATTTGCTTCGAAAGAAGCCGAGAATTTTGAGATCTTGGTGGTGGCTCCCTGAAGCGCCACCAGATTTCAAGCCGGCCCGGGGTTCACCACCCCGGGCCTTGTTGTTTCCACAGCCCCTGGATCCACACCATGCTCCGCTGTGTTCTGGCCTCGATGGCCTTGGCTGCCGCCGTTCCGGTCGCGGCCCAATCGGTCAATCGCAACTTCCCCGCCACCGCCTTGCGTGGTGAACTGGTGCTGCAACAGCCGCCCGAGGCGCTGTTGAACGGCGTGCCGGCGCGCCTGTCGCCCGGGGCCCGCATCCGCGGCACCAACAACCTGCTGGTGATGTCCGGCGCCATCGTCGGCCAGCCTTACCTGGTTCACTACACGCTGGACGACCAGGGCCTGGTGCACCTGGTCTGGATCCTGTCGGACGCCGAACTGGCCAAGAAGCCCTGGCCGGTCACGCTGCAGCAGCAGAAGACCTGGGTCTTCGACCCCGTGGGCCAGACCTGGAGCAAGCCATGAGCGGGAAGAAGAAGGTCTTCATCCGCACCTTCGGCTGCCAGATGAACGAGTACGACTCGGACAAGATGGCCGACGTGATGGGTGCCGCCGAAGGCTACGAACCCACCACCGACGTGGAAGAAGCCGACCTCATCCTGTTCAACACCTGCTCGGTGCGCGAGAAGGCGCAGGAGAAGGTGTTTTCTGACCTGGGCCGCGTGAAGCACCTGAAGAAAAAGGGCGTGCTCATCGGCGTGGGCGGCTGCGTGGCCAGCCAGGAAGGCGCGGCCATCATCGAGCGCGCGCCTTATGTGGACGTGGTGTTCGGCCCGCAGACCCTGCACCGCCTGCCGCAGATGCTGGAAAAGCGCGTGTCGCTCGGCCGCCCGCAGGTGGACATCAGCTTCCCCGAGATTGAAAAGTTCGACCACCTGCCGCCGGCGCGGGTGGAGGGCGCGTCGGCCTTCGTGTCCATCATGGAAGGCTGCTCCAAGTACTGCGCCTATTGCGTGGTGCCCTACACCCGCGGTGAAGAGGTCAGCCGCCCCTTCGAGGACGTGCTGACCGAAGTGGCCGGCCTGACCGACCAGGGGGTGAAGGAGATCACCCTGCTGGGACAGAACGTGAACGCCTACCGTGGCCGCATGGGCGGCACCGCCGACATGGCCGACTTCGCCCTGCTGCTGGAGTACGTGGCCGAGATCCCCGGGGTGGAACGCATCCGCTACACCACCAGCCACCCGAATGAATTCACGCAGCGGCTGATCGATGTGTACGCCAAGCTGCCGCAACTGGTGAACCACCTGCACCTGCCGGTGCAGCACGGCAGCGACCGCATCCTGGCCGCCATGAAGCGCGGCTACACCACGCTGGAATACAAGAGCACCCTGCGCAAGCTGCGCGCGGTGCGGCCAGACATCAGCCTGTCCTCGGACTTCATCGTCGGCTACCCCGGCGAAACCGAGGACGACCACGCCAAGACGCTGAAATTGATCGAAGACATTGGCTTCGACGCATCCTTCAGCTTTGTCTTCAGCCCCCGCCCGGGCACGCCCGCCGCGGCCCTGACCGACGACACCCCGCAGGCCCTGAAGCTGAAGCGCCTGCAGCAGTTGCAGGCCCTGCTGGAAAGCAACGTGCGGCGCATCAGCGCCAGCCGCGAAGGCACGGTGCAACGCATCCTGGTGGAAGGCCCCAGCCGCAAGGACCCGAACGAACTGATGGGCCGCACCGAATGCAACCGCATCGTCAACTTCGCCGGCGCGGCCCGGCTGGTGGGTCAGATGGTGGACGTCCGCATCACCCAGGCCCTGCCGCACTCGCTGCGCGGCGAGGTGCTGGTGCGCGAAGGCGTCACGGCAGCTTGATGGGGTGGGTGTAGACCCAGTCCCGGTCCTTCACCGGGGTGTGGCAGCCCACGCATTCCTGGGCGAAGCCGGCGTCCTTGCCATAGGGCTTCTGGTCCGCGCCCAGCCAGCGCGCATAGCCCCAGCCGCCGGTGGCAGCGTGCTTGGCGCTGTCCTTCAGCATGAACTCGGCGTGCACAAAGGCACCGGGCTCGATGGCGGCTTCCCACTTGTCGTTCTTGGCGTTCTTCCACACCAGCTTGGCCAGGATGGCGCCGTTGGGCCAGGGGTTGGTGTTGCCATCGCGGGCCGCCTGGATGGCCACGTCATTGCCCAGGATGGCGCGGATGGTGTTGTTGTCGGTGCGCTGGCTCACGCTGATCAGGCGCCAGTCCTTGTAGCCCTCGGGCAGGGTGATGCCGTTGGGCGCGGGGTCGGCGGCCATGGAAACGGCGGCGACAGCCGCCAGTGAGGCAGCAACAACACGACGGATGATGGATTTCATGCGGTGGGCGGCGAGGCCGCGTTGGTGGGCGGGTGGAATGAGGCGCCTGCGCAAGGCTGCGGCGGACGGGTCGTTTACGACACAGGCCGGCACGCTATTCCCGGCCACGCAGTCCGGTCCACCACAGCGTGGCGGCGCAGGCCGCCACCAGAGAAGCATAGGTGGCCATGCGGCCGTCCTGGCCCAGCAGCACCAGGCCGGCCAGCGTAACCACCATGCCGGCGGCCACGCAGCGCTGGGCCAGCGCCCCCCAAGATCGGCTTTTCAGCTCGCGCCGCCACAGCAGCTTGGCCAACAAGGGCGCCAGCAGGCCCAAGCCGAAAGCCGGGCCAAACAGGTTCAGCAGGTGCCAAATCGCGTCCAGCGGGCCCATGGTTTGGTGTCTCTCGGTGGCAGGCGGCGGGCAAACGGCGGCAAGGCTTGATGTCCATCAAGCTGACGGCGGCACGGAAAGCCTGTCGTCAAAGGGGCTGCGATCTTACAATCGCGCCCCATGAGCGTTTTCGCGCTGGGCCTGAACCACACCACCGCGCCGGTCGACCTGCGTGGGCGGTTCGCGTTTGCGCCCGACCAGCTGTCGCCGGCCCTGCGCGGCTTCCGCGAACGCCTGACCCAGGCCATGCCCGAAGCGGCCATCCTGTCCACCTGCAACCGCACCGAACTGTACGTGGCCGCCGACCGCGCCCCATCGCGTGAACTGGTGCGCCCGGCCCTGGACTGGCTGGCCGGGCACGGTGGTGTCACCGCCCACCAGTTGGAGGCCCACACCTACGTGCTGGAGCAGCGCGACGCCGCGCGCCACGCCTTTCGCGTGGCCTCGGGGCTGGATTCGATGGTGCTGGGCGAAGCCCAGATCCTGGGCCAGATGAAGCAGGCGGTGCGCGAGGCCGATTCCGCCGGCACCCTGGGCACCACGCTGCACCAGCTGTTCCAGCGCAGCTTCTCGGTGGCCAAGGAAGTGCGCACCTCCACCGAGATCGGCGCGCATTCCATCAGCATGGCCGCCGCCTCGGTGCGTCTGGCCGCGCAGTTGTTCGAAGACCTGGCCGACATCCATGTGCTGTTCGTCGGCGCCGGCGAGATGATCGAGTTGGTGGCCACTCACTTTGCAGCCCGCACGCCCAAGACCATGGCGGTGGCCAACCGCACCCTGGAGCGCGGTGAAAAGCTGGCCAGCCGCTTCGGCGCCACCGCGCTGCGCCTGGCCGACCTGCCGGGCAAGCTGCACGAGTACGACGCGGTCATTTCCTGCACCGCCAGCACCCTGCCCATCATCGGCCTGGGCGCGGTGAAAAGCGCGCTGAAGGCACGCCGCCACCGCCCCATGTTCATGGTGGACCTGGCCGTGCCGCGCGACATCGAGCCCGAAGTCGCCAAGCTGGACGACATCTACCTCTACACCGTGGACGACCTGTCGGCCCTGGTGCAAAGCGCGGGCGAAAAACGCCAGGCCGCGGTGCAGCAGGCCGAGGCCATCATCGACGCCGGCGTGCAGAGCTTCAGCCACTGGCTGGACCAGCGCGCCAGCGTGCCGCTGATCCAGGCGCTGAATTCGCAGGCCGATGTCTGGCGCGCGGCCGAGATCGCGCGCGCCCGCAAGGCCCTGGCCAAGGGCGCCGACGTGGAACAGGTGCTGGAAACCCTGAGCCGGGGCCTGACCCAGAAGCTGCTGCACGGCACCCTGGCCGAACTGCGCAGCACCGACGGCGAACAGCGCGGTGAACTGGCCGAGACCGTCTCGCGCCTGTTCCTGCGCGGCACCACGCGCAACCCGTCCGACGACGGGCGTTAGCGCCGCCCCCCGTTGTTGCCCCTGCGCCGGCCGGCCTTGGCCGGGCGCGCCGCCATCCCCTTGCCCCCCTCAAGCCATGAAAGACAGCCTGCGCCAGCAACTGGACCGCCTGGAAATGCGCCTGGCCGAACTGGACGCCAGCTTGGCCGACCCCACGGTGGTGGCGGACATGAAGCGCTACCGGGCGCTGTCGCGCGAACAGTCCGAGGCCAACGCGCTGGTGCAGCGCTGGCGCGCCTTCCGCCAACGCGAGGCCGACACCGAAACCGCCCAGGCCCTGCTGGACGACCCCGAAATGGGCGCCATGGCCAAGGAGGAAATCGCCGCCGCGCAGGCCGACCTGCAACGGCTGCAGGACGAAATCCAGCAGGCCCTGCTGCCGCGCGACCCGGACGACGAGCGCAACGCCTTCGTCGAAATCCGCGCGGGTACCGGCGGCGAAGAAAGTGCGCTGTTCGCCGGCGACCTGGCGCGCCTGTACCTGCGCTACTGCGAACGCCAGGGCTGGCGCACCGAACTGATGAGCGAAAGCGCCAGCGACCTGGGCGGCTACAAGGAAGTGGTGATCCGCGTGGAAGGCGAGCGCGTGTACGAGAAACTGCGCTTCGAATCCGGCGGCCACCGCGTGCAGCGCGTGCCGGCCACCGAAGCGCAGGGGCGCATCCACACATCGGCCTGCACCGTGGCCGTGATGCCCGAGCCAGACGAAGCTGCCGAAGTCACCATCAACCCGTCCGAGTTGCGCATCGACACCTTCCGCGCCAGCGGCGCCGGCGGCCAGCACGTGAACAAGACCGACAGCGCCATCCGCATCACCCACCTGCCCACCGGCATCGTGGCCGAATGCCAGGACGACCGCAGCCAGCACCGCAACAAGGCCAAGGCCATGGCGGTGTTGCTGGCGCGCCTGCGCGACCGTGAACAGCAGGAGCGCCACGCCAAGGAAGCGCACTTGCGCAAGAGCCTGGTGGGCAGCGGCGACCGCAGCGACCGCATCCGCACCTACAACTTCCCGCAGGGCCGGCTCACCGACCACCGCATCAACCTCACGCTGTACAAGCTGGGCGCCATCATGGAAGGCGAACTGGACGACGTGGTCGCCGGCCTGCAGGCCGCGCGCGCGCAGGAACAACTGGCCGCGCTGGAAGCCGGCGCCTGAGGCCGATGGCTGGCCTCAGCGTCGCCGCCGCCCTGGCCCAGGCCGCCGCCGCCGGCTTGGACCGCCTGAGCGCCCAGCGCCTGCTGGGCCGGGCGCTGGGCCGGCCGCGCGAATGGCTGATCGCCCACGACGACGCGCTGCTCACGCCCGCGCAAGCCGCACGGTTCCTGGACGATGCCGCGCGCCGTGCCGACGGCGTGCCGCTGGCCTACCTGCTGGGCGAACGTGAATTCCACGGCCTGGCGCTGCAGGTGGGCCCCGCCGTGCTGGACCCCCGACCCGACACCGAAGCCCTGGTGGACTGGGCGCTGGACGTCCTGGGCCACCGCCCCGCCGCGACCGTGGCCGACCTGGGCACCGGCAGCGGCGCCATCGCGCTGGCACTGGCCGCGGCTGCGGCGCAGCGCGACACCAACTGGCAGGTGCACGCCAGCGACGCCAGCCCGGCGGCCCTGGCCATGGCCCAGGCCAACGCCCAGCGCCTGGGCCTGCCGGTCCACTTCGCGACGGGCTCGTGGTGGCAGGCCTGGCCGCGGCTGGGCTTCGACCTGGTGGCAAGCAACCCGCCCTACATCGCCGCCGACGACCCGCACCTGCCCGCCCTGAAGCACGAACCCCGCATGGCCCTGGTTTCGGGTCCCGACGGCCTGGACGACATCCGCCAGATCGTGGCCGGTGCGCCACAGCACCTGAACCCCGGCGCTTGGCTGCTGCTGGAACACGGCTGGCAGCAGGCCGATGCGGTGGCCGCGCTGCTGGCGCAGGCCGGTTTCGGGGACGTCCAGCACCGGCTGGACCTGGCCGGCCACCGCCGCTGCACCGGCGGCCGGTGGCGCTGAAGTTCCGCGCCGCCCGCCAGCGTTTCAGGCCCGCCACAGCGCGACAAATGCACGCCCCTGGCCCTGGCAGCAGGACAGGCCCCGGCGTAGCATGAAGGCCAAGCTGGCGCCCTGTCGCTGGCGCGTTCAGGAGATGGCGATGCGCACTTCCATGCCGTTGGTCGCCGGGCTGGCCGCCCTGTTCATGGGCCTGGGCGTGGCCCAGGCGGCCGACGGGCTGAACGTGGCCCCGGGCACACCCTTCGGCGAACGCTGGGCCGCCCGCCTGAGCATCACCCGTTCCACCTCGGCGCTGGCCGGCACGGCGGAAGGCGGCCTGCAACGCGCCTTGTCTGCGCGCCTGTTGGGCGACTACTACTTTTCCACCGTCCCGCGTGGCCTTCAGGGTCTCCAGGGCGGCTTGCGATTGACCAGTGGCGTGTTCATGGGCCCCCGCGGCGCGCTGTTCGGTCCGTCCGCGCCGGGCTTGGCCGAACCCGGCAGCCTGACCCTGGGCCACAGCCGCCTGTCCGCCACCTCTCCCGACGTGGCGCCCGACTCGGTGCTGGCCTGGCCCTACCTGGGCCTGGGCTACAGCGCAGGCAGCCTGCGGGCCGGTTGGGGCTTCAGCGCCGATCTGGGGCTGGCTGCGCAGAACGCTGGCGCTTTGAGCCCGAACCGCATGTTCTCACAGAGCGCGGACGACCTGCTGCGCGACCTGCGCCTGCGGCCGGTGTTGCAACTGGGCCTGTCCTACGCCTTCTGATCCCGCCGGGCCTGCCAGGGCATCCCCGCCCGCACCGACCGGCGGGCGCGGATTGCCGTATAAACGCGGCATCCCCCCGAACCCGCCCGCAGGGCCTGAAGCAACATGAGCGACGTGCAGAAGCAGATCGACGACCTGGTGAAGAACAACCGGGTCATGCTGTTCATGAAGGGCACCGCCCAGTTCCCGATGTGCGGCTTTTCCGGCCGCGCGGTGCAGGTGCTGAAGGCCTGCGGCGTGAAGGAACTGGCCACCTTCAACGTGCTGGAAGACGAAGGCGTGCGCCAGGGCATCAAGGAATACGCCAATTGGCCCACCATCCCACAGTTGTACGTGGGCGGTGAATTCGTCGGCGGCTCGGACATCATGATGGAGATGTACGAGTCGGGCGAACTGCAGCAACTGCTGGCCAAGTGACTTCCAATGCCCGGCCCCGCCTGGTGGTCGGCATCACAGGGGCCAGTGGTGCCGTTTACGGCACCAGGCTGCTGCAGCGCGCCCGCGGTCTGGGCATTCAAACCCACCTGGTGGTCACGCCCGCTGGCGTGCTGAACGCCCACCACGAACTGGGCCTGGACCGGGCCGGACTGGAAGCCCTGGCCGACCAGGCCCATGCCCCGGGCGACATCGGTGCCTGCGTGGCCAGCGGCAGCTTCGCCACCACGGCCATGGTGGTGGCACCGTGTTCCATGAAGACCCTGGCCGCGGTGGCCCACGGCCTGTGCGACAACCTGCTCACGCGCGCCGCCGACGTCACGCTGAAGGAACGTCGCCGGCTCATCCTGCTGGTGCGTGAAACCCCGTTGAACCTGGCCCACCTGCGCAACATGACCGCCGTCACCGAGATGGGCGGCATCGTCTTCCCGCCGCTGCCGGCCTTCTACAACAAGCCCAAGTCCATCGACGAGATGGTGGACGACACCGTGGAGCGGGTGCTGGAACTGGCCGGGGTGGCCGGCGCGCAGCCGCGGGTGTGGACGGGCCTGCGCGACGGCGCCTAGGACCCTAGACCGGCAGCCATTGCCGGCGCGCCGCCATCACCGCGTTCGGGTATTCAGGCCGCCCGCGGCTGCCGTTGTAGCGGCCCAGGGCCAGGAACAGGTCACCGCGTTCCAGTTGAAGGTAATGGCGCAGGATGACGCAGCCAAAG
Source organism: Burkholderiales bacterium JOSHI_001 (assembly GCA_000244995.1). NCBI lineage: Bacteria > Pseudomonadati > Pseudomonadota > Betaproteobacteria > Burkholderiales > Burkholderiales bacterium JOSHI_001. Next base: position 4,859,143 of record CM001438.1, read on the forward strand.
CGCAGGTTGGTCTGGGTGTGGAACAGGCGCGCGGGGTCGCCGTCCCCGATGACACGGGCCCAGAAGGGCATCACCTGCATGTAGCCGCGCGCGCCCACCGAACTGATGGCGTACTTGCGGAACGCGCTCTCCACCTGCACCAGCCCCAGCACCAGTTCCGGCTCGAGCGCGGCGCGCTTGCTTTCGTACCAGAGGGTTTCCAGGAACTCCACGCGCACCGCGTGTTCGCTCTTGCGGCGCTTCAGGCGTTCGCTGTTGGCGCCCAGCCAGCGCAGGTAGGCCATGCGCGCTTCGACGTCGTCAAACACCGGCTTGGGTGGCGCGTCTTCCGCCACGGCAGCCGCGAGGGCACCGCGCACCGCGTCGGCCAGGGGCTCTTCACGCTGGGCGCCGGCCCGCGCCGCGCGCCAAGGCGCCAACAGGGTGCCCAGCGTGAGCGCCGCGCCGCTGGCCAGCAGGCCGCGCCGGCTGGTCGCGGTGGGCCAGGCCTTCATGCCGAAAGGCGCGCCTTCACGAAGGCGGCCACCTCGGCAGCGGGCACGGTGCTGGCCTGGGCTTCGCGCCGCCCCTGCACTTCCACCTGGCCGGCCTTCAGGCCGCGGTCGGAGATCACCACCCGGTGCGGCACGCCGATCAGTTCCCAGTCGGCAAACATGGCGCCGGGGCGTTCGCCGCGATCGTCCAGCATCACGTCGATGCCGGCCGCCAGCAGTTCATCGTGCAGGGCGTCGGCGGCGGCCTTCACCTCGGCGCTGCGGTCGTAGCCAATGGGGCAGACCACCACGGTGAAGGGCGCGATGGCGTCCGGCCAGACGATGCCGCGTTCGTCATGCCCCTGTTCGATGGCCGCGCCCAGGATGCGCGTGACGCCGATGCCGTAGCAGCCCATCTGCATGAACTGCGGCTTGCCGGTCTCGTCCAGGTAGGTGGCGTTCATCGCCTTGCTGTACTTGGTGCCGAGGAAGAACACATGGCCCACCTCGATGCCGCGCTGGATGGCCAGCAGACCTTTGCCGTCCGGCGAGGGGTCGCCTTCCAGCACGTTGCGGATGTCGGCCACCACATCGGGCTCGGGCAGGTCGCGGCCCCAGTTCACGCCCGTGAGGTGGAAGTCGGCGTCGTTGGCGCCGCAGACGAAGTCGGCCATGTTCGCGACGGTGCGGTCGGCCACCACCTTCAGCGGCTGCTTCAAACCGATCGGTCCCAGGTAACCCGGCTTGCAGCCGAAATGGGCCTCGATCTCTGCGCCGGTGGCAAAGCGGAAGCCACCTTTCAGGCCTTCCACTTTGCCGGCTTTCACCTCGTTCAGCGCATGGTCGCCACGCACCAGCAGGAGCCAGACAGTGGTCTTCTTGATGGCGCCGGCTTCGTCCAGCTCATCGGTGGCCAGCACCAGGCTTTTCACGGTGCGCTGCAGCGGGATGTTCAGCAGCGCCGCCACGTCCTCGCAGGTGCTCTTGCCCGGCGTGGGGGTCTTGGCCAGCGCCTGCGCCGCCGGCGCACGCGTGGCCAGCAGCGGCAGTGCCTCGGCCAGTTCGATGTTGGCGGCGTAGTCGCTGCTGGGGCAATAGACGATGGCGTCTTCGCCGGTGTCGGCGATGACCTGGAATTCATGGCTCAGGTCGCCGCCGATGGCGCCGGTGTCGGCAGCCACCGCGCGGTACTGCAGGCCGAAGCGGTCGAAGATGCGCTTGTAGGCTTCGAACATGCCCTGGTAGCTCTTGGTGGCGCCGGCTTCGTCGCGGTCGAAGGAGTAGGCGTCCTTCATCGTGAATTCACGCCCGCGCATCACGCCGAAGCGCGGGCGGCGCTCGTCGCGGAACTTGGTCTGGATGTGGTAGAAATTTCTCGGCAGCTGGCGATAGCTGCGCAATTCCTGCCGGGCGATGTCGGTGACCACCTCTTCGCTGGTGGGCTGGATGATGAAGTCGCGCTCGTGCCGGTCTTTCACCCGCAGCAATTCGGGCCCCATCTTTTCAAACCGGCCGGTCTCCTGCCACAGCTCGGCGGGCTGCACCACGGGCATCAGCAGTTCCACCGCGCCGGCGCGGTTCATCTCCTCGCGGATGATGGCTTCCACCTTGCGGATGACCCGCAGGCCCATGGGCATGTAGTTGTAAATGCCCGCACCCAACCGCTTGATCATGCCCGCGCGCATCATCAGCTTGTGGCTGGCGATCTCGGCGTCAGCGGGGGCCTCCTTGAGGGTGGCGATGAAGAACTGGGAGGCTTTCATGCGGCGCGCTGCGATACCTGCACCGGCATGCGGGAAAGCGAGCTTCGTGTGCCCAGCAGCCCCGGTGCAATAATCGTTTCAATTCAAGAATTTGGGGTTTGATTATGCTCGACCGTGAAGGCTTCAGGCCCAACGTCGGCATCGTCCTGCTCAACTCGCGCAACCAGGTTTTCTGGGGCAAGCGGCTGCGCACACACTCGTGGCAGTTCCCGCAAGGCGGCATCAAATACGGTGAGACGCCGGAACAAGCCATGTTCCGCGAGTTGCATGAGGAAGTGGGCCTGCGGCCCGAGCATGTGCGCATCCTGGCGCGCACGCGCGACTGGCTGCGCTACGAGGTGCCGGACAATTTCATCCGCAAGGATGCCCGCGGCCACTACAAGGGCCAGAAGCAGATCTGGTTCCTGCTGATGCTGGTGGGCCGCGACAGCGACCTGGACCTGCGCGCCACCAACCACCCGGAGTTCGACGCCTGGCGTTGGAACGATTACTGGGTGCCGCTGGACGTGGTGATCGAGTTCAAGCGCAAGGTCTACGAACTGGCGCTGACCGAACTGGCGCGCTACCTGCCGCGCGGCACGCACCCCACACGCTTCCTGCGCGGCGGCATGCGCGGGCGTCGCCATGACGATTTGCCGCCCGATGGGGTGATGGACCCCAGCATGGACGGCGGCCTCGAATCCGGCGGGCACGAGACCACGCCGGGTGAGCACCACGACTGACGCTCAGCTCAGGACCAGGTTGTCGCGGTGGATGAGCTCGGGCTCGTTGGTGTAGCCCAGCATCGCCTCGATCTGGCTGGAGGGCTTGCGCGCGATCAGCCGCGCTTCCACGGCGGAGTAGTTGGACAGGCCACGGGCCACCTCTGCACCCGCGGCTGAGCGCACCGCGATCACGTCGCCACGGGCAAAGTCGCCCTGCACTTCCACCACGCCGATGGGCAGCAGGCTCTTGCCCTCGTCCAGCAACTTGGCGCGCGCGCCGTCGTCCACCACCACAGCACCACGCAACTGCAGGTGGTCGGCCATCCACTGCTTGCGTGCCGCCACCTTGGGCGTGGCGGCCACCAGCGCGGTGCCGATGGCTTCGCCCGCCGCCAGGCGCAGCAGCACGTCGGTTTCGCGGCCCCAGGCAATGACGGTGGACGCACCGCTGCCCGCCGCGCGCTTGGCCGCCAGGATCTTGGTGAGCATGCCGCCGCGGCCGATGGCCGAGCCGGCGCCACCGGCCATGCGTTCCAGTTCGGGCGTGCCGGCCTCGGCCTGGGCGATGAACTTCGCTTCCGGGTCCTTGCGCGGGTCGGCCGAGTACAGGCCGCGCTGGTCGGTCAGGATCACCAGCGCATCGGCTTCCACCAGGTTGGCCACCAGGGCACCCAGCGTGTCGTTGTCGCCGAACTTGATCTCGTCGTTGACCACGGTGTCGTTCTCGTTGATCACCGGGATGACGTTCAGGCTGAGCAACGTCAACAGGGTGGAACGCGCGTTCAAATAGCGCTCGCGGTCGGCCAGGTCGGCATGGGTGAGCAGCACCTGGGCGCTGCCCATGCCGTGCTCGGACAGCTTGGTTTCGTACATCTGCGCCAGGCCCATCTGGCCCACCGCGGCGGCGGCCTGCAGTTCATGCAGTTCCTTGGGCCGCGCGGTCCAGCCCAGGCGCTTCATGCCTTCGGCGATGGCGCCGCTGGACACCATCACCACCTCGCGGCCTTCGCGTGCCAGCGTGGCCAGCTGCCGGCACCAGTTGCCGATGGCCTGCGCGTCCACACCCTTGCCTTCGTTGGTGACCAGGCTGGAGCCCACCTTCACCACGATGCGGCGGGCGCCCTTCAGCACGCCGCTCATTCGTCGGCTCCGTTGGCCTCGGCGGGGGCTTCGAAGCGCGGGTCGGGTTCGGGGATGGGCGCGTTGCGCGCCGCCGCCACGTGTTCGTAGACGGCCTGCACCAGCGGGTCCAGGCCCTGGCGCGCGAGCGCCGAGACCTCGAACACCGGGCCCTTCCAGCGGTAGCGGCGCACGAAGTCCTTCACCAGCTTAGTGCGATGGTCCTCGGGCACCATGTCCATCTTGTTCAGCACCAGCCAGCGCGGCTTGTCGTGCAGGGCCTGGTCGTACTTCTGCAGTTCCTTCACGATGGCGCGCGCCTGCGCCACCGGGTCCACGCTCTCGTCAAACGGGGCCATGTCCACCACGTGAAGCAGCAGCCGCGTGCGCTGCAGGTGTCGCAGGAACAGGTGGCCCAGGCCCGCACCTTCGCTGGCGCCTTCGATCAGGCCGGGGATGTCGGCCACCACGAAGCTGCGCTCCGGGCCGGCCCGCACCACGCCCAGGTTGGGGTGCAAGGTGGTGAAGGGGTAGTCGGCGATCTTGGGTCGGGCGTTGGAGATGGCCGCGATCAGGGTGCTCTTGCCCGCGTTGGGCATGCCCAGCAGGCCCACGTCGGCCAGCACGCGCAATTCCAGCTTCAGCTTGCGCGCTTCGCCGGGCCAGCCGGGTGTCTTCTGCTTGGGCGCGCGGTTGGTGGCGCTCTTGAAGTGCAGGTTGCCGAAGCCGCCGTCGCCACCTTTGGCCAGCAGCACCTTTTCATCCGGCACCAGCAACTCGGCCAGCACCTGCTCGGTGTCCAGGTCCTTGATGATGGTACCCACCGGCATGCGCAGCACGATGTCGTCGGCGGCAGCACCAAACTGGTCGCTGCCGCGGCCGGGTTCGCCGTTGCGGGCTTCGTGGCGGCGCGCGTAGCGGTAGTCGATCAGGGTGTTCAGGTTGCGATCGGCCACTGCCCAGACGCTGCCGCCGCGGCCGCCGTCGCCGCCGTTGGGCCCGCCAAAGGGGATGAACTTCTCGCGCCGGAAGCTCACGCAGCCGGCGCCGCCGTTGCCGGCGGCGATGTCGATGGTGGCTTCGTCAACGAACTTCATGGCGGGGATTGTCCAATTCAGAGGGCCCAAACAAAAGCCCCGGCGGGCCGGGGCTTTCGGTGAAGGGTGCAGCGCGCCTTCAGGCGGGCGTCACGTTCACCGTGTGGCGGTTCTGCGGGCCCTTGACGGCGAAGAACACTTCGCCATCGACCAACGCATACAGCGTGTGGTCCTTGCCCAGGCCGACGTTCAGGCCGGGGTGGAACTTGGTGCCGCGCTGGCGAACGATGATGCCGCCGGCGGAGATGGCCTGGCCGCCATACACCTTCACGCCCAGCATCTTGGGTTGAGAGTCGCGGCCGTTCCGGGTGGAACCGCCGCCTTTTTTCTGTGCCATGGTGCTTTAACTCCTGGTGGTGCTGATCAGGCCGCGATGGCGCCGATCTGCAGCTCGGTGAAGGCCTGGCGGTGACCGCCATGCTTCTGGAAGTGCTTGCGGCGGCGCATCTTGAAGATGCGCACCTTGTCGTGCCGGCCTTGTGCCACAACCGTGGCCTTCACGCTGGCGCCCGCCACCAAGGGACTCCCGACCTTCAGGTCCTCGCCGCTACCCACGGCAAGCACCTCACTGATCACGATCTCCTGGCCCAGGTCCGCAGCAATCTGTTCTACCTTGATCTTTTCGCCGACAGCAACCTTGTATTGTTTGCCACCGGTTTTTATGACCGCGTACATGTGTGCCCTTTCAAAGAAATCCCCCGGTCAGGCTGAACTGCCCGAACGGAAGAACCGAGCATTATAGCGGCAACTGTCAGAACGCCCTGAACACCTTCGTCCACCAGCGACGGCGCGGGGCGATTCCTATAATTCGAGGTTATTTTCTTCGATCGCCGCCCCTCGTGACCGCAACCCCTGCCCTCCCATCCGCCGGCACCGACCTCCTGGCGGCCCAGATGCAGCAGGTGGACGACGTCATCCGCCAGCGCCTGGCGTCCGACGTGGTGCTGATCAACCAGATCTCGCACTACATCATCAGTGCGGGTGGCAAGCGCATCCGGCCGCGACTGGTGCTGCTGTTCGCCGGAGCCCTGGGCTTCGACGGCCCGCAGCGCTTCACGCTGGCGGCCATCGTCGAGTTCATCCACACCGCCACCCTGCTGCACGACGACGTGGTGGACGAATCGTCCCTGCGGCGCGGCCGCCAGACTGCCAACGCCATGTTTGGCAACGCCGCCAGCGTGCTGGTGGGGGACTTCCTGTATTCGCGGGCCTTTCAGATGATGGTGTCGGTGGACCGCATGCGGGTGCTGGACGTGCTGGCCGACGCCACCAACGTCATTGCCGAAGGCGAAGTGCTGCAGTTGATGAACATGCATGACCCCGATCTGACCGTCGAGGACTATCTGCGCGTCATCCGCTACAAGACCGCCAAGCTGTTCGAGGCCAGCGCCCGCCTGGGCGCCGTGCTGGCCGGCGCGCCCACCGATGTGGAAGAGCACTGCGCCGACTACGGCCGATCGCTGGGCACGGCCTTCCAGATCGTGGACGACCTGCTCGACTACGAGGGCGACACGCACGAACTGGGTAAGAACGTCGGCGACGACCTGCGCGAAGGCAAGCCCACCCTGCCGCTGCTGGTGGCGATGGAACGTGGCACCGACGCCGACCGCCAGGTGATCCGCCATGCCATCGAACATGGCGAGGTGGAGCGCCTGGGCGACATTGTCCAGATCGTGCGCCGAACCGGGGCGCTGGAAGTGACGCGTGATGCCGCCCGCGCCCAGGCGGCGAAGGCGCGTGAATGCCTTGGCGTCCTGCCTGAATCGGCCTTCCGCGAAGCTCTGCTAGAATTATCAATTCGGTCGGTGGACCGCTCGTCTTGACCCGGTTCAAGGCGGTGCAATCACCGGTCGCTGTGAATGCCCCGGCCCGAGCGGTCGGGGGTTTGCAACAGTCGGGGTGTAGCTTAGCCTGGTAGAGCGCTACGTTCGGGACGTAGAGGCCGGAGGTTCGAATCCTCTCACCCCGACCACTTTTTCCACCATCCGCCGTCTTCAGCATTGCGCGCCGTGGCGCGCGACGTGCCCGGGCCAGATCGGGTTAAGCTCCCGGCCTCCGCGTGGCAAGCGTGACATAGTGCCCTTTGGCCGCTGCCCCCCTGGCCCGCGCTGAACTTACAGTTCCGATTCCGGGCGAGGTGATGCTCGACCCGGGCGCCCGTGTTGTTTGCAGGAGGTGAAGTCTTGGCCGTGGATACCGTCGTTGACCAGCCGCAGTCCGCCCTGTCGGGCGTGGCGCGCGTGTTGGTTCATGCGGGAAAACTCAATGCCAAGACCGCCGAAGCCTTGGCCGCCGGCGCCAAGGAGCGCAAGTCCAGTTTTGTCTCGGCGGTGATCTCCGCCGGCGCAGTGTCGGCCGCCGACCTGGCGCACACCCTGGCCGTCACGCTGGCGCTGCCGCTGATGGACCTGCACGCGCTGGACTTCGAGCGCCTGCCGCGCAACGTGGTGGACGCCAAGCTCACCCAGCAGTACCAGGTGGTGGTGCTGGGCCGGCGCGGCAACCGCCTGTTCATCGGCGGGGCCGACCCCACCGACCAGGAAGCGGTCGAGCGCATCAAGTTCGCCACCCAGTTGTCGCCCGAGTGGGTGATCGTCGAATACGACAAGCTGTCGCGCCTGCTGGAGTCCCAAGGCACCAGCGCCAACGAGGCGATTGAAAACCTGGCCTCCGGCGACTTCGAGTTCGACGTCACCGAAGAGGACGCCACCGTCAGCGAGGCCAACGAGGTCACCGCCGAGGTGGAGGACGCGCCGGTGGTGCGCTTCCTGCAGAAGATGCTGATCGACGCCATCAACATGCGCGCGTCCGACCTGCACTTCGAGCCCTTCGAATACAACTACCGGGTGCGTTTCCGCATCGACGGTGAACTGCGCGAAATCACCCAGCCGCCGATCGCCATCAAGGACAAGCTGGCCTCGCGCATCAAGGTCATCAGCCGGCTGGACATTGCCGAGAAGCGCGTGCCGCAGGACGGCCGCATGAAGCTGAAGTTCGGCAACAAGGCCATCGACTTCCGCATCTCGACGCTGCCCACGCTGTTTGGCGAAAAGATCGTGATCCGGATCCTGGACCCGTCCTCGGCCAAGCTGGGCATCGAGGCCCTGGGCTACGAGAAGATCGAGAAGGAACGCCTGCTCAAAGCCATCGTGCGGCCCTACGGTATGGTGCTGGTCACCGGGCCCACGGGTTCGGGCAAGACGGTGTCGCTGTACACCTGCCTGAACATCCTGAACCAGCCGGGCGTGAACATCTCCACCGTGGAAGACCCGGCGGAAATCAACCTGCCGGGCGTGAACCAGGTCAACGTCAACGACAAGGCGGGGCTGAATTTCGCCGTTGCTTTGAAGGCCTTCCTGCGCCAGGACCCGGACATCATCATGGTGGGCGAGATCCGCGACCTGGAAACCGCCGACATCGCCATCAAGGCCGCCCAGACCGGCCACATGGTGATGAGCACCCTGCACACCAACGACGCCCCCACCACACTGACGCGTATGTTGAACATGGGCATTGCGCCGTTCAACATCGCCGCCAGCGTGATTCTCATCACGGCGCAACGCTTGGCGCGCCGCTTGTGTGAAAACTGCAAGGCGCAGGCCGATTACCCTCAGGAAGCGCTGTTGCGTGCGGGGTTCAAGCCCGACGACCTGGACGGATCCTGGAAGCCCTACCGGGCCGTGGGATGCTCTTCGTGCAACAACGGCTACAAGGGCCGTGTCGGGCTGTACCAGGTGATGCCCATCACCGAGGAACAGCAGAGGATCATCCTGGCCCAGGGCACGGCCATGGACATCGCGACACAGGCGCAGAAGGACGGGGTGCGCGACCTGCGCCAATCGGGCCTTCTGAAGGTGCGCAGCGGGATGACCACCCTGGAAGAGGTCATCTCGGTGACCAACGAATGATCGCGCGGCGCTGGCGGTCGCGGGCCACGTCCCCGGCGCCAGAACCAAGACGCTTCGAGCGGGAGTGACCATGGCAACTGCGGTGGCTGGAAAGAACGCCGTCAAGGAATTCGTCTTCGAGTGGGAAGGCAAGGACAAGAACGGCAAGATCGTGCGCGGCGAAATGCGCGCCGGCGGCGAAGCCGTGGTTTCGGCCAGCCTGCGCCGCCAGGGCGTGCTGATCTCCAAGATCAAGAAGCGCCGCGTCAGCGGCGGCTCGGCGGTCAAGCAAAAGGACATCGCGGTCTTCACGCGCCAGTTGTCCACCATGATGAAGGCCGGCGTGCCGCTGCTGCAGTCCTTCGACATCGTGGCGCGCGGCAGCCCGAACCCGCGCCTGACGCGCCTGCTCAACGACATCCGCTCCGATGTGGAAACCGGCACCAGCCTGTCGGCATCGTTCCGCAAGCACCCCATGCACTTCGATGCCCTCTACTGCAACCTGGTGGAAGCCGGTGAGGCTGGCGGCATCCTGGAGCAGTTGCTGGACCGCCTGGCGATGTACCAGGAAAAGACGATGGAGCTGAAGCGCAAGATCAAGTCGGCGCTGATGTACCCCATCGCGGTGATGGTCGTGGCCTTCGTGGTGCTGACGGTGATCATGCTGTTCGTGATTCCGCAGTTCAAGACCGTGTTCTCGTCCTTCGGCGCCCAGCTGCCGGCCCCCACGCTGTTTGTCATCGGCATGTCGGAGATCTTCGTCAACTACTGGTACGTCCTTTTCGGCGGATTGGCTGGCGGCGCCTACATGTTCGTCCAGACCTGGAAGCGCTCGGAAAAGATGCAGATGGCGATGGACCGCATCCTGCTGCGCATACCGATCTTCGGCAACCTGATCAACAAGTCGGTGCTGGCGCGCTGGACGCGCACCCTGTCCACCATGTTCGCCGCCGGCGTGCCGCTGGTGGAAGCACTGGATTCGGTGGGCGGCGCGGCCGGCAACGCGGTGTACCTGCAGGCCACCGAACAGATCCAGCGCGACGTGTCCACCGGCTCGGCGCTCACCACCGCCATGCAGTCCACCGGCGTTTTCCCCACCATGGTGCTGCAGATGGCAGCCATCGGCGAGGAGTCGGGCGCGCTGGACCACATGCTGGCGAAGTCCGCCGAGTTCTACGAGGAAGAGGTGGACGAAATGGTGAAGGGCCTGTCCAGCCTGATGGAGCCCATCATCATCGTGGTGCTGGGCACGCTGATCGGCGGCATCGTGGTGTCGATGTACCTGCCCATCTTCAAGCTCGGCTCCATCGTCTGACGCGCACGGCCCATGCCTGATTTGCCGCTGGACCTTCTGCTGTCCCCGCCCGCCCTGGCCCTGCTGGGGCTGTTGCTGGGCAGCTTCCTGAATGTGGTCATCCACCGCAAGCCGCTGCTGCTGGAGCGGCAGTGGTGGGGCGACGTGGCGCACCAACTGGGCGACGCCACGTCCCACCAGCGCGTGTTCGGCCGTGCGCCGTCACCCGAAGCCGCCGGCACCGCGGCAGCGCTGGTGAAGGCGGTGGACGAACTGCCGGCCATGAGCCTGTCCAAGCCGCGCTCGCGCTGCCCGTCCTGCGGCCACGCCATCCGCTGGTACGAGAACATTCCCGTGCTCAGCTGGCTGGCGCTGCGCGGCAAGTGCTCGGCCTGCGGCACCGGCATCAGCGCGCGCTATCCCTTGGTGGAAATTCTCAACGCGGTGCTGTTCGGCGCCACCGCCTGGCGCTTCGGCGCACAGTGGGCCACGCTGGCCTGGTGCGGTTTCGTCGCGGTGCTGGTGGCCTTGTCCTTCATCGACTGGGACACCACCGTGCTGCCCGACGACCTGACCCTGCCGCTGCTGTGGGCCGGCCTGGCCGCCGCGGCGCTGGACCTCACCGGCCTGCCGCTGGCCCAGGCGCTGTGGGGCGCGGTGGCAGGCTACCTGTCGCTGTGGGCGGTGTACTGGTTCTTCAAGCTGGCCACCGGCAAGGAAGGCATGGGCTATGGCGACTTCAAGCTGCTGGCCGCGCTGGGCGCCTGGCTGGGCTGGCAGGCGCTGCTGCCCATCATCCTGGCCGCGTCCATCCTGGGTGCGGTGGTCGGCATCGGCATGAAGGTGAGCGGCGCGCTGCGCGAGGGCCGCTACGTGCCATTCGGCCCCTTCCTGGCGGGCGCCGGCGTGGCCGTCATGCTGATGGGCGTGCCGCGCGCGGTGGGGTTCCTAGGCTGGTGAAGCCCACGGCGGCGCAGAGCATGGGCGCTGGTTTCCGCCGCATCGGCCTGACCGGCGGCATCGGCAGCGGCAAGAGCACGGTGGCGCAAGCCCTCGTGGCCCTGGGCGCCCACCTGGTGGACACCGACGCCATCGCACGCGACATCACCGCACCGGGTGGCGCCGCCATGGCACCCCTTCGCGACGCCTTCGGCCCCGACATGGTGGACGCCAGCGGCGCGCTGGACCGCGCCCGCATGCGCGCGCTGGCCTTCGGCTCGCCCGAGGCCAAGGCCCGGCTGGAAGCGGTGCTGCACCCGATGATCGGCCAGGAAGCGCAGCGCCGCGCGGCCGAGGCCGGCGAGCGGGCGGTGGTGTTCGACGTGCCGCTGCTGGGTGAACATTCGGTGTGGCGCCAACGCTGCGAGCGCATCTTGGTGGTGGACTGCGGCGCCGACACCCAAATTGAACGTGTGGTGCAGCGCTCGGGCTGGCCGCGGGAACAGGTGCAGGCCGTCATCGCGCAGCAGGTCTCGCGCGAACAGCGGCTGCGCTTGGCCGACGCCGTGATCCACAACGACGGCATCGACCTGCAAAGACTTCAGGACGAAGTGGCCGCGCTGTGGCGGCTGTGGGCGCCTGCCGGCGCCTGAGCCGGTGCGCGCAGCGGACTGACGCATTTCGCATCGTCTGCATCAAGGCCCAACACCTGGTGCTGTGGAACAATGCCCGCTGCGTTGCGGCATGGGCTGCTGACGCCTGCTTCACGAAAGCCCCCGGCCTTGGTGCTCTACGAATACCCGTTCAACGAAGGCATCCGCACCATGCTGCGGCTCGAGCACCTGTTCGACCGGCTGGGCCAGCTGCTGCCGCGCGAAGCGCCGGTGGACCACCACTTCGCGCTGGTGACGCTGTTCGAGATCATGGACGTGGCCGCGCGTGCCGACCTGAAGAGCGATGTGCTGAAGGAACTGGAGCGGCATCGCAACCAGATGCAGTCCTACCGCGGCAATGCGCAGGTGGACCAGACAGCGCTGGAATCCATGCTGGCGCACATCGACCAGGCCCACCACGACCTGAACCAGCAGGCCGGCAAGACTGGCCAGGCCCTGGCCGGCAACGAGTGGTTGATGAGCGTGCGCAGCCGCATCAGCATCCCCGGCGGCACCTGCGAATTCGACCTGCCCGCCTACTACGCCTGGCAACAGCGCGACGGCGCGCACCGCCGCCACGACCTCACCCAGTGGGTGAACACCATGGTGCCGCTGGGCCAGGCGCTGCGCCTGCTGCTGCAGCTGTTGCGCGACTCCGGCGTGCCGCACCGCGTGGCCACCCAGGCCGGCGTGTTCCAGCACAGCCTGCCGCAGGGCCGCAGCTACCAGTTGATGCGCCTGCGCATGGACCGCCTGGACCTGGTGCCTGAAATCACCGGCCACCGGCTGATGCTGTCGGTGCGCCTGATGCGTGCCGACGCCGAGGGCCGGCTGCGCCCGGCGGGTGAAGATTCCAGCCTTGAAATCGCCCTGTGCGGTTGAAGGCCGCTGAAAGGAACGCCCCTGCCATGACCCGCACCGTGCGCTGCCCCGGCTGTGGCCAGCCCGCCGAATACACACCGGAAAACCGCTGGCGCCCCTTCTGCGGCGAACGCTGCCGCAACCACGACCTGGGCGCCTGGGCCACCGAAAGCTACCGCGTGCCTGCGGCACCGCCGCAGGACGACGACGACGCGCCCGACCTGCCGCCGCCGCAAGCCCAGCCGCACTGAGGGCCAGCGGCCCTCAGGCCGCGACCGGCGCCGCCGCCAGCGGCAGGGCCAGCGTGAAACACGAGCCTGCGCCGGCCTGCGAGCGCAGCGTCAGCCGCCCGCCCATCCGCTGCGCCAGGGCGCGCGCGAGCGCCAGCCCCAGGCCGGTGCCGCCGTGCTGGTAGCTCACCCGCGCGTGGCCCTGGCTGAAGCGCTCGAACACCTTGTCGTGCAGGTCCGGCGCAATGCCCGGGCCGGTGTCGGTGACGTGGCACAGCAATTCGCCGCCAAGGCACTCCACGTCCACGCTCACGCGCCCGGCGTCGGTGAACTTCACCGCGTTGGACAGCAGGTTGCTCAGGATCTGCTTCACGCGCAGGCCGTCGCAACTCATCTGCGCCGGCACCTCATCGTCCAGGTTCAGGTGCAAGGCCAGGCCCTTCTCGGCCGCCGACAGCGCGTAGTAGTCCACCGTGCCGCGCAGCAGCTGGTGCAGGTCCACCTCGGCGTGCTCCAGCGGCATGGCACCGGCTTCCATCTTCGACAGGTCCAGGATCTCGGTCAGCAGCGTGCCCAGGTGCTCGGCGCCCTTGCGGATGAGCCGGGCCTGTTCCTTGAAGTTGGGCTGCGGCAGCCGGTGCTCCAGCAGCTCCGCGAAGCCGCGGATGCTGGTGAGCGGCGTGCGCAGCTCGTGCGACATGGCGGCCAGGAACTCGGTCTTGGCCTGGTTCGCGGCGCGCGCGCTGGCCTCGCTTTGCTGCAGCGCCTGGTTGCTGCGCTCCAGCCGGCGCAGCCCGGTGACGAAGCCGGCCGTGCCGCCCACCACCACCAGCGAGGACAGCGCCGCCAGCGCCAGCAAGGTGGCGCGGTTGGCGCGCCAGCCGGTCAGCGCCTCCTGCGCGCCGGTGGCCACGGTCACGTACAGCGGGTAGTGGCCGATCTTGCGGTAGGCAAAGCGGCGCTGCACGCCGTCGATGCTGCTGGGCGCTTCGTACTCGCCCTGGGCCGCACGCGGGCCGGCGGCGAAGGGGCTGCTGGCCGACAGGGCGGTGCCCATGCCGGTGGCGCGGCCGCCCATCACCCGGGCACGCACTTCCATGTCCTCGCCCACCAGGGTGACGCCACCGTCGCCGCCCAACGCCACGCGGCTGTACACCTCTTCGAAGTAGCCCGGGTCCAGCGAGGCCACCACCACACCCTGCGTGCGCCCGTCGGCGCCCGTGATGCGGCGCGAGAACTGCAGGGTCCAGCGCTTGGACACCTTGCCCAGCACCGGCCGGCCGATGAACAGGCCGTCGGCCGGCAAGCGGCGGGCTGCGTCGGCGGCCTGGGTCGGGGACAAGTGCACCTTCACATGCTCACGCTGCGACAGGTCCACCGCGCCGGCCTTGTGCGCGCCGGGGTCGATGTTGCTGCCCTGAAACAGCCCATCTTTGTCAACCAGGGACAACTGCACCAGGATGCGCGGCGCCAGGCCGGTTTCGCCGGCAATGCGGACCAGGTCCATGTCGGCCACCGGCCCGCTGGCCGCCGCCGCCGCCAGGCGCAGCATGGCCTGGTCCACGGTGGCGATCACACGTTCTGTCTGCTCCTGTAGCACCTGCGCCAGGTTGGTGTTGCGGCGGGTCTCGGCGCGCATCACCTCCTCGCGCTGGTCGGCCAGCACCCAGCCCACCGCCGCCCACAGCGCCACCAGCACCAGCGCCGCCAGCACCACCGCCACGCGGCTCAGCGGCCAGACCGCCCACCAAGGCGGGGCCTCGGGCGCGGGATCAGCCTGCAAGGCTTCTGAAGACGGGTGAATCACAGCTGACATCGGTCGCTCCCAGATGTTAATCATTTTAGTCGTCAATGCTATTTTTATCATTTATGGGGTGCGACAAGCCTCTTGCGGCCGTGACCGACTGCGCGCCCGCAGCGTGCCGGTCAAAGACCTGCCCGAGCGTCGGCTTGAAAGGTCCCCCCTTGAAGCCGGCGCGACGGCCCCTATAATCCTTCTGCTAGCACTCATCCTGCATGAGTGCTAACGACGGAGCAGGCTCCACCGGGTCGCTCCGTTTCACTTTGTGAAACATCCTGCCGCCCTGGCAGGACCGGCAACCGCCACCGAAACCTCTGCATTTCAACAAGGAGATGTCATGAAACTGCGTCCGTTGCACGATCGCGTGATCGTCAAGCGCCTGGAAAACGAAACCAAGACCGCCTCCGGCATCGTCATCCCCGACAACGCCGCCGAGAAGCCCGACCAGGGCGAGGTGCTGGCCGTCGGCCCCGGCAAGCGCAATGACAAGGGCGACTTCGTGGCCCTGAACATCAAGGTGGGCGACCGCGTGCTGTTCGGCAAGTACTCGGGCCAGACCGTCAAGGTCGACGGCGACGAACTGCTGGTGATGCGCGAAGAGGACCTCTTCGCCGTGGTTGAAAAGAAGTAACACGGGCCCCCAGGCTGTGGTCGCGGCTGCGCCGCGGTCCTCGCCACCCCCCGAGGGGGCTCTCGCTGGACCGGGAAACCCGGATCCTGCTCGGCCCCCCAACCCAACAAGTTTCCTGATATTGGAGTAATAGACATGGCAGCAAAAGACGTCATCTTCGGCGCCGACGCGCGTCACCGCATGGTCGAAGGCGTGAACATCCTGGCCAACGCGGTCAAGGTCACGCTGGGCCCCAAGGGCCGCAACGTGGTGCTGGAGCGCAGCTTCGGCGCCCCCACCGTCACCAAGGACGGTGTCTCGGTGGCCAAGGAAATCGAGCTGAAGGACAAGCTCCAGAACATGGGCGCCCAGATGGTCAAGGAAGTAGCTTCCAAGACCAGCGACATCGCCGGTGACGGCACCACCACCGCCACCGTGCTGGCGCAGAGCATCGTGCGCGAAGGCATGAAGTTCGTGGCCGCCGGCATGAACCCCATGGACCTGAAGCGCGGCATCGACAAGGCCGTGGTGGCCCTGGTGGAGCAGCTGAAGAAGCAGAGCAAGCCCACCACCACCAACAAGGAAATCGCCCAGGTTGGCACCATCTCCGCCAACAGCGACGACGAAGTCGGCACCATCATCGCCCAGGCGATGGACAAGGTGGGCAAGGAAGGCGTCATCACCGTTGAAGACGGCAAGAGCCTGAACAGCGAGCTGGACGTGGTCGAAGGCATGCAGTTCGACCGCGGCTACCTGTCGCCCTACTTCATCAACAACCCGGAAAAGCAAAGCGCGATCCTGGACAACCCGTTTGTCCTGCTGTTCGACAAGAAGATCAGCAACATCCGCGACCTGCTGCCCACGCTGGAACAAGTCGCCAAGGCCGGCCGTCCGCTGCTGATCGTGGCCGAAGAAGTGGAAGGCGAAGCGCTCGCCACGCTGGTGGTGAACACCATCCGCGGCATCCTGAAGGTCTGCGCCGTCAAGGCCCCGGGCTTCGGCGACCGCCGCAAGGCCATGCTGGAAGACATCGCCATCCTGACCGGCGGCAAGGTCATCGCTGAAGAAGTGGGCCTGACGCTGGAGAAGGTGACCCTGGCCGACCTGGGCCAGGCCAAGCGCGTGGAAATCGGCAAGGAAAACACCACCATCATCGATGGTCACGGTGCCGCCGCCGACATCGAAGCCCGCGTCAAGCAGATCCGCGTGCAGATCGAAGAAGCCACCAGCGACTACGACCGTGAAAAGCTGCAAGAGCGCGTGGCCAAGCTGGCCGGCGGTGTGGCGGTCATCAAGGTCGGTGCCGCCACCGAAGTGGAAATGAAGGAAAAGAAGGCCCGCGTGGAAGACGCGCTGCACGCCACCCGTGCGGCCGTGGAAGAAGGCATCGTGGCCGGCGGTGGCGTGGCGCTGCTGCGCGCCCGCGCCTCCATCGGCACCGTCAAGGGCGACAACCACGACCAGGACGCCGGCATCAAGATCGTGCTGCGCGCCATCGAGCAGCCGCTGCGCGAAATCGTGGCCAACGCCGGTGGCGAGCCCAGCGTCGTGATCAACAAGGTGCTGGAAGGCAAGGGCAACTTCGGTTTCAATGCCGCCAACGACACCTATGGCGACATGATCGAAATGGGCATCCTGGACCCGACCAAGGTGACCCGCACGGCCCTGCAGAACGCGGCGTCCGTGGCCGGCCTGATGCTGACCACCGAGTGCATGGTGGCCGAAGCCCCGAAGGAAGAGTCCGGCGCCGGCGGCATGCCTGGCGGCATGGGCGGCATGGGTGGCATGGGCGGCATGGACATGTAAGTCCTCTGCCGGCTCATCGAGCCTGCTGCTTCAAGTCAAAGGCCACCTTCGGGTGGCCTTTTTCATGGCGGGGCGGCCGCGGGCGGCCTTCCATAATCGGGCCACCATGGCCGCAGCCCCCAGCCTGAGCGATTTCATCGACGACGAGCTGATGCGCGCGCCGTTCACGATGGACCAGGTGGTGGCCACGCTGGCCGACGCGGCGCATTCGCTGCGCTCCACCGCCGGCAGCGGCGCCACGGCCGAACTGGCCCGCACCCTGCACGCCCGCCGGCCCGACGTGGTGCGCGAGGCCATGCAAAGCCTGCGCGATCAGGTGCGCGCCGAAATGGCCGGCACCCTGGCCACGGCCGGCCGCCGCGCCGGCCTGCCCGACGACGGCGAACTGGCCCTGGTGGACGAGGCCGAGGTGGTGGTGGACATTGCGCTGGCGCGCTGTGCAGAAGCGGTGAAATCCCGCGCCGAAGCCGAACTGCTGGAACTGGGCGCCTTCACCGCCGCGCTGGCCGGCGACCTGCGCATCGCCCGCGACACCAACCCGCTGCGACCCGAGACCTGGGTGCGCGCGCTGTGGCTGGGCGTTCAGCAGCTGCCGCTGGCGCGGTCTCAGCAAGCCGGGTTGCTGCAGCAGGCCGCGCTGCCGCTTGCGCATGAGCTTCGCGGCGCCTACGCCGAAGCCAGCGCCCGGCTGCGCAAGGCTGGCGTGGTGCCCGCGGCCTACCGCACCATCGTCGGGCCGTCCGGCCCGCGCACCGGCGCGCCGGCCGACGGCGAAGCCGACACCACGCCGGACAACCTGCACGAGCTGCACGCCACCATGCCAGCGCCGCTGGACGCGCCGCGCAACCAGCCCGACGCGCTGGAGCAGGCCCTGCAGGCCATCGACACCGACCTGTCCGGCCTGCCCACCCAGGCCGACCCGGGCGAGCACCTGCTGCCGCTGCAGGCCCAGCGCGCCACCCTGGTGGCCAGCGCCGCCACGCCGGTGGACCAGCGCCTGATCGAGTTGTTCACCCACCTGTTCGACGCCATGCTGAACGCGCCGCGCCTGCCACGCGAAGGCCTGGCGCTGTTGTCCCGGCTGCAGGCCCCGGCGCTGCGCATCGCCCTGCGCGACCCCGGCATGCTGGACACGCTGGACCACCCGGTGTGGCTGTTCATCGACCGGGTGGCCCTGCTGACGGAGTTTTCCAGCCCCGCGCAGCGCGAACGCGCCTTTGTCTTCACCAACGGCCTGGTGGACCACCTGGTGCGCGGCGACAGCCCGCAGGACGCGCAGCGCTTCGCCTGGGGCGCGCAGCGGCTGCAGGCCTTCGAGCGCCACCGCTTCGAACAGGCGGTGGCCCAGGCCTCGGCCGACATCGCGAAACAACGCCAGGACCAGCCCCGCCCGCGCGGCGCGGCGCCCGACTCCGAACTGCCCGACGGCGCCTTCGCCCAGACCCTGCCCAACGCGCTGGACGTGCCGATGCTGGACACCGTGCCCGCGTCCCTGCTGCCCGACGGCGTGGCGCTGTCCGGTGCGCTGCCGCAGGCCCTGCAGGAAAGCGCCAGCGGCGACTGGTTGTGGCTGTTCCTGCAAGGCCAGTGGCGCGTACTGCGCCTGCTGGGGCGCAGTGAACGCCATGGCTCCTGGATGCTGCTGGACGAACGCGAAGGCCGCACCTGGGCGCTGCGCCAGCCGGCGATGACCCAGCTGGCCCTGGCCGGCCTGGCCCTGCCCTGCCAGCCGCGCTCGCTGGTGCGCGACGCGGCGTTGCAGCTGCAGCGCGACCAGCGATCGGCGGGCTGAGCCACCCGCCCTGCCCTGTCGCCCGGACACAATCGGCGCATGCGCGCCCGCCTGTTGTTGTTCGCTGCCCTGCTGGTGTTCCTGGCCCAAGCCGCGCGTGCGGCCGAGTCGCCCGCCGTGAACCGTCCGCGCGTGGCCCTGGTGCTTTCGGGCGGCGGTGCGCGCGGCCTGGCCCATGTGGGCGTGCTGAAGGTGCTGGAAGAACTGCGCGTGCCGGTGGACGCGGTGGCCGGCACCTCCATGGGCGCCATCGTGGGCGGCCTGTACGCCAGCGGCTTGAATGCCTCGGCGCTGGAACGCGAGGTGCTGGCCATCCCATGGGACAGCGTGTTCGCCAGCCGGGTGGAACGCCCCCTGCTCGCACAACGGCGCAAGGAGGAAGACTTCGAGATCGCCACCGCCATCGAGCTGGGCCTGCGCGATGGCGAGTTGCGCACGCCGTCCAGCGCGGTCTCCAGCCGCGGGCTGGAATCGCTGCTGCGGCGCTTCACCCTGCCGGTGCGCCATGTGGCGCGCTTTGACGACCTGCCCATCCCCTTTCGCGCCGTGGCCACCGACATGGAAAGCGGCGCCGCGGTGGTGCTGGCCTCGGGCGACCTGGCGCTGGCTTTGCGCTCCAGCATGAGCGTGCCGGGCGTGTTCGCCCCCACCGAATGGGAAGACCGCGTGCTGGGCGACGGCGGCCTGGTGAACAACCTGCCGGTGGACGTGGGCCGCGCGCTGGTGGGCCGGCCCGGCCGCGACACCCTGGTGATCGCGGTGAATGTGGGCACGCCGGTGGGCGGGCGCGACACGCTGGGCTCGGTGGTGGGCCTGACGGCCCAGATGATCAACATCCTGACCGAGCAGAACGTGCAGCGCAGCCTGGCCCAGCTGGGCCCGCAGGACCTGCTGCTGCGCCCGGCGCTGGGCAGCTTGACCTCCGGCGACTTCGGCAAGGCACGCGACTTCATCGCCGCCGGCGAGGCCGCCGCGCGCGCGCTGGCACCGCAGCTGGCCGCACTGGCCTTGCCGCCGGCCGAGTACGCCGCCTGGCGCGCGACCAAGGCGCCACAGCCCATGGTGGAGCCGCAGTTGGGCTTCGTGCGCATCGAAGGCACGGCCACCAGCAACCCCGAACGCCTGGCCGCCATGCTGGAAAGCCAGCCCGGCCAGACCTTCGACGCCGCCCGCGCCGAACGCGACGCGCGCAAGCTGGCCGCCGGCGGTGACTACACCCGCACCGACTACCGCCTGTCGCGCGAGGCCGGCGCCGAAGGCCTGGTGTTCGAGCTGGAAGACAAGCCCTGGGGGCCGAACTACCTGCGCCTGGGGCTGGACCTGTCCACCGACTTCTCCGGCCGCAGCGCCTTCAACCTGAAGCTCAGCCACAACCGCCACTGGCTCACGCCCGCGGGCACCGAATGGCGCAACCGGGTGCAGATCGGCGAGGTGCCGCTGCTCTACAGCGAGCTGTACCACCCGCTGCGCTGGAGCCCGTCGCTGGCCGACGACTGGTTCGCGTCCGCCTACCTGGGGGCGGAACGGCGCCGGCTGTGGCAGTTCGGCGCCAATGCGGGCGACGAGATCGCCGAATGGAAGCGCAGCGTGTTTTCCATGGGCGTGGACATCGGCCAGCCCTGGGGCGACTTCGGCGAGCTGCGCCTGGGCCTGTCGCACGTGGGCATACGCACCTCGCCGCAGCTGCTGTCGGCCGCCTACAGCGGCCCCACCGACCTGCAGCGCTGGAGCGAGGACGGCATCCGCGCCCGCGTGGTGGTGGACCAGCTGGACTTCGCCAACTTTCCGCTGCGGGGCCACCGCTTCGAGGGCCAGCTGTTCGTGGGCCAGCGCCGCGGCGACGTGGACGGCAGCTTCCAGCGCGTGGAACTGCAGGGCACGCTGGCGCGCAGCTGGGGCGCGCACACCCTGAACCTGCACGCCCGCGCCGCCATCGCCGACCTGGGCACCACCGCGCGCCTGGGGCGCTACACGCTGGGCGGCTTCCACCAGCTGTCGGGCTACCAGATGGGGCAGCTCGAAGGCGACGACCTGCTGTTGCTGCGCCTGGGCTGGTACCGGCGCCTGAGCCTCACACCCACGCTGACCCGCGGATTTTTCGTCGGCGGCACCCTGGAGGCCGGCAATGTGTGGGCCCGACGGCGCCAGATGCGCCTGGGCGACCTGCGCAGCGGCGCCAGCCTCTACCTGGGGGCGGACACCGGCATCGGACCGCTGTACCTGGGGCTGACCTTCGCGCCGGGCGGCCAGGCCGGGCTGGCCTTGTTCATTGGGCGTCCTTAGCCACCCGGTCCAGCGCGCGTTCGATCTCCGCCAGCACCAGCGCCGGCTGCTCGTGCACCAGCCAGTGCGACGCGTCGGGCACCCGCACCAGGCGCAGGTCCGGGATCCAGCGCTCGATGCCGTCCAACAGGCCGGGCAGCAAGGCGTGGTCGCGCTCGCCCCAGACCACGGAGGTGGGCACGCGCTGGGTCACGGCCGCATCGGGCAGGTCCAGCGTGTGGATCAGGTCGGTGGGCGCGGTGGGCGGCTTCAGCGGCGAGGCGCGGTACCAGTTCAGCTGGCCGTCCAGGCCGCGTTGCCAATGCGCCAGGTAGTGCTGGCGCAGTTCAGGCGTGAGCCAGGGCGCGGGGCCGAACTGCTCGAAGACCTGCCACATCCGCGCGTACCCGTCGGCAGCCAGGGCCTGCGCGGCGCCCGGTGCGGCCAGCTCGGTCATGTAGCGGCTGGCCGCCAGCTGGGCGGCACTGTGGCGCAACTCGCGCACGAAGGTGGCCGGGTGCGGCGAATTGATGATCAGCAGGTGCTTCAGCCACTGCGGCGCCAGTGCGGCCAGGTTCCACGCGATGGCGCCACCCCAGTCGTGCGCCACCAGCAGGTCCACCGGGCCGCCGCTGCGCTGGATCAGCGCCACCAGGTCGGCCATCAGGTGCTTCACGCGGTAGGCGGACACCTCGGCGGGCGTGCTGCTGGCCCCGTAGCCGCGCTGGTCGGGCGCGATGGCATGGGCGCGCGGGGCCAGTGCACGCAGCGTGTCGTCCCAGATGAAGGCGCCTTCCGGAAAACCATGCAACAGCAGCACGCGCTGCGGCCGGCCCACGCCGGCTTGCCGGCATTGCAGGGTGACGCCCGCGGGCAGGGCCACATCAATGACCTGGATGTCGGCGCCTGCGGCCGCGTTCATGCGGGATCGTCCTCGGGCTGGGGTTCGGGTTCAGGAAAGTCACCGGGCTGCTCGTCATCCGGTTTCTGGGCCCAGCCTTGCAGCGTCTGTGCCACGTCGGCCACACCCAGGTTCTTCAGGGCCGAAAACAGCGTCACGCCGATGTCGGCCGCTTCGGTGGACAGCTCACCCAGCACCGCCTGCGCATCGGCCAGGGCCTTGTCGGCGTCGCGCCGGTTCAGCTTGTCGGACTTGGTCAGCAGCACCAGCAGCTTCACCACGCCGCCGGACACCCGCTGGCCGATGAAGTTCAGCAACTGCTTGTCCAGGTCGGTCAGGCCCAGGCGGCTGTCCACCATCAGCACCACGCCGGTGAGCGTGGTGCGCCGCACCAGGTAGTCGGCCATCACCTGCTGCCAGCGGTGCTTGGCGGCGCGTTCCACCGCCGCGTAGCCGTAACCCGGCAGGTCGGCCCACAGCTGGTCGGGCGCGTCCTTGGGGCCCACCTCGAACAGGTTGATGTGCTGGGTGCGCCCGGGCGTCTTGGACGCAAAGGCCAGCCGCCGGTGCTGCGCCAGGGTGTTGATGGCGGTGGACTTGCCGGCGTTGCTGCGGCCCACGAAGGCCACCTCGGGCAGCCGGGTGGTGGGCAACTGGTGCAGTTCACTGGACGTGACGAGAAAGCGCGCGGTGTGGGCCCAGGCCAGGGCCGCACGCGCTTCGGGGGACAGGGTCGCGGGCCGGGGCGATGGGCGCGCCGATGTCCGGGACTTCGGGCGCTGCAAGGTATTTGTCATGGGTCATTGTAAAATCGACGGCTTTGGCCCCTGGGGGGGCCGACCCCATTTCTTGCATTCCCGAGGTCTGCACCGATGAAGTCGACGATCGTCACCCCGCTGGCCATGAGCCTGGCCCTGGTTCTTTGCGGTGCTGCACAGGCCAATGAAGCCAAACCCGCTGCCAAAGTGGACCCGGCCAAGGGCCAGGCCATTTCCGGCCAGGTGTGTGGCGCCTGCCACACCAACGACGGCAGCCGCGGCAGCCCGGCCAACCCCATCCTGCAGGGCCAGCACCCCGACTACATCGTCAAGCAGCTGACCGAATTCAAGAGCGGCAAGCGCGCCAACCCCATCATGAAGGGTTTTGCCACCGCGCTGTCGGAAGACGACATGAAGAACGTGGCCGCGTTCTACGCCAGCAAGTCGGCCAAGCCGGGCTTTTCCAAGCTGAAGGACAGCGTGGTGCTGGGCGAGAAAATCTACCGCGGCGGCATCGCCGACCGCTCGGTGCCGGCCTGCAGCGGCTGCCACAGTCCCAACGGCGCCGGCATCCCGGCCCAGTACCCGCGCCTGGCCAGCCAGCACAGCGACTACACCGAAGCGCAACTGAACGCCTTCCGCGCCGGCACCCGCACCAACAGCCCGCAGATGACGGCCATTGCCGCCAAGATGAACGACAAGGAAATCAAGGCCGTGGCCGACTACATCGGCGGCCTGCGCTGAAGCTCGGCGCCCGCCTTGTCAAAGCCGGTCGAATGACCGGCTTTTTCATGGAAGCCGCACGAAACACCCCGTTTTGCAGCGGCAGTTCCTGGTTTGAGGGGCGCACCCCGGGTCTATAGTGCCGCGCATGCCCTACGTGCGCCGCGACCCCGAAGGCCAACTGCTCAGCCTGCACCGCCAGGCCGAGGCAGGCGCTGACGAATTCCTGCCCGACGACGACCCCCAGGTGCAGGCCTTCGTCGGCCGCGACCCGGCGCAGGAGGACTTCGCCCGCCTGGACGCCGACTTCGTGCGCGTGCTCGAAGACGTGATCGACGCCCTGGTGGCGCGCAACCTGATCAACATCACCGACCTGCCGCCCGAGGCGCAGGGCAAGCTGTTCTCGCGCAAGGGTTTTCGCGACCGCAGCGCGCGCCACGCGCTGAACCTGTTCGGCGATTCGCCTTACGGCGGCCTGTTGCCCGATACCGACTTCGGCCCGCAGGGCTGAACAGCCCTAGGCATCCAAGGCGCACGCACCCGGCGTAATGTCCGGGTTGGCTGGCACGACAGAACCGCCAGCACCACCCAAGGACGCCCCATGCCCCAGCCCCTGGACCGCGGTTTCAACCACCGCCTGTCTTCCGACATCACCCCGCGCCAGGTCTACCTGGACCGCCGCCAATGGCTGCAAGCCGCCGCCGGCAGCCTGGGCGCCGCCGTGGCGCCCGCCTGGGCGCAAGCGCCCGCGTCGCCCAGCGGCAGCAAGCTGGCGGCGCTGAAGGGCGTGCGCAGCGCCGTGCCCGGCGGCCTGACCCTGGACAAGCCCACGGCCTATGCGGACGTGACCAGCTACAACAACTACTACGAGTTCGGCACCGACAAGTCCGACCCCGCACGCAACGCCCACACGCTGAAGCCCCGGCCCTGGACCGTGGCCATCGAGGGCGAGGTGAAAAAGCCCATGACCCTGGACCTGGACCAGCTGATGAAGCTGGCGCCCATGGAGGAGCGCATCTACCGCCTGCGCTGCGTGGAAGGCTGGTCGATGGTGATTCCCTGGGTGGGTTGGTCGCTGGCCGAGTTGATCAAGCGCGTGGAGCCCACCGGCAACGCCAAGTACCTGCAGTTCGTCACCCTGAACGACCCCAAGCAGATGCCCGGCGTGAACTCCCGTGTGCTGGACTGGCCCTATGTGGAAGGCCTGCGCATCGACGAAGCCATGCACCCGCTCACGCTGCTGGCCTTCGGCCTGTACGGCGAGGTGCTGCCCAACCAGAACGGCGCGCCGCTGCGCCTGGTGGTGCCCTGGAAGTACGGCTTCAAGAGCGGCAAGTCCATCGTCAAGATCCGCTTCCTCGAAAAGCAGCCCAAGACCAGCTGGGAAAGCGCCGCGGCCAATGAATACGGCTTCTATTCCAACGTGAACCCCGGCGTGGACCACCCGCGCTGGAGCCAGGCCACCGAACGCCGCATCGGCGAAGACGGCCTGTTCGCGAAGAAGCGGCCCACGCTGATGTTCAACGGCTACGAGCCGCAGGTGGGCCAGCTGTACGCCGGCATGGACCTGAAGAAGTTCTACTGACCCCAGCGCCCGCGCCGCCATGAACAAGCTGCTGCTGCACCCTGCGGCCAAGCCCCTGCTGTGGTTGCTGTGCCTGGCCCCGCTGGGCTGGCTGGTGTATGGCGCCTTGGCCAACCGCCTGGGCGCCAACCCGGCCGAGGCCTTGATCCGCAGCACCGGCGACTGGGTGCTGCGCGGCCTGTGCCTGACCCTGGCGGTCACCCCGCTGCGCCAGGTCACCGGCTGGCATGCGCTGGCGCGCTTCCGGCGCGCGCTGGGCTTGTTCACCTTCTTCTATGGCGTGCTGCACTTCCTGTGCTTTGCGTGGCTTGAAATGGGCTTCGACGTCCAGGCCATCCTGAAGGACATTCCGAAGCGCCCGTTCATCCTGGTGGGCACGGCCGCGCTGCTGCTGATGGCGCCGCTGGCCGCCACGTCCTTCAACCGCGCCATCAAGGCGCTGGGCGCCAAGCGCTGGCAGGCCCTGCACCGCAGCGTGTACGCGGTGGCCTTGCTGGGGCTGCTGCACTTCTTCTGGATGCGCGCGGCCAAGAACAACTTCGCCGAGTGGTCGGTGTACGCGGCCATCCTGGCCCTGCTGCTGGGCTGGCGGCTGTGGCGCGCTCGCCCGCGCAACGCGCCCGGCGGGCCGGCGGCCAGGCCCGCGCCGGTGCGCATGTAAGAACGGCTGGTCCCTGGCCGACTGTGGCAACACAACTGCCCTGGAGCCTGCCATGCCCCGACCCCGGAATGCCCTGACCTTGGCCGCCGCGCTGGCCGCCGTCCTGCCCACGCTGGCCGCGCAGCCCGCCTGCAGCGCCAGCGCCAAGGGTCCGCCGCCGCGCGTGGTGGAGTTGTTCACCAGCGAAGGCTGCAACTCCTGCCCGCCGGCCGACCGCTGGCTCAGCAGCCTGAAGGGCCGCAACGACGTGCTGGCCGCGGCCTTCCACGTGGACTACTGGGACCGCCTGGGCTGGCGCGACCGTTTCGCCAGCCCGGCTTTCACGGCCCGACAGGCCGCCTTGCAAACCACATCCGGCGTGCGCTACAGCTACACCCCACAGGTGCTGGTGGACGGGCGCGACTGGCGCAACTGGCCCGAACTGCCCTCAGGCAAGGCCAGTGCAACGGGCGTGCAACTGGAACTTCAGCGCCAGGGCGACCGGTTGCGCCTGGCAGTGAACGCTGACACCGCGTCGCCCCCCAGGCTGGCGCTGTGGTGGGCCGTTCTGGAAGACGGCCATGACAGCGCCGTGCGCGCCGGCGAAAACGCGGGCGTTCAACTTCACCACGACCACGTGGTGCGCCAGCACGCCAGCGTTCCGGCCTGGGACGCCAAGGGCCCGCCGAAGGTGCTGACGCTGGACCTGCCCACGCAAGGCGAGGCCGGCCGCGCCACCCGCGTGCTGGCCGTGGTGGTGGACGCTGCCAGCGGCCGCACCGTGCAGGCCGCGCAGTTGGGCCCCTGCGGCCCCCTGCAACCGGGTGCCTGACCGGCCGCGGCGTACCGCCAATGCACCTGCTGACACCGCTTCACCGAGCTTTACGTCGGCTTCACCCCCGCCGGTGAACGCGGCACGGCGAGGGCTCGTTGAATGGGGGCGGTTGCCCTTCAGACGCAGCCGACAAGGAGAAGCAAGATGAACATCCGCAAGATCGCCCTGCTGTCCCTGTTGGCCACGGGCGCCCTGGCCACCGGCGCCGCCCAGGCGCGGGACGACGTGCAGTGGTCCATCACCTTCGGCAACGGCGCAGGCGTGCCGGTGGTGGCCGCGCCGGTTTACAGCGCCCCGGTGTACGGCGCACCGGTCTATGTGCCCGCCCCCGCCCGGGTGATCTACCCCGCGCCGGTGGTGGTGCACCCCGGCTGGCGCCCGGCCCGCTGGGACGTGGACGGCGACGGCATCCCCAACCGCTACGACCCGGTGGACAACCGCTACTACCGCGGCCATGGCCACGGCCACGGCTACGACCGTGACCGCGACGGCATTCCCGACCGCTGGGACCGCGTGGACAACCGCCGCTTCCAGGACCGCGACCGCGATGGCGTGCCGGACCGCTGGGACCGGCGCGATGACCGGCGCGACTGGCACCGTTGATCCGTCAACGCCATCGAATCGAAGCACAACCGGCGGGCCCAGGGCGTCGGCAGTGACACCTGGCCAAGGCGAGACCCTGCTTGATGTCGTCAACTTGGCTGCAGGCGTTGACGTCAGGGTTGACGATGCCGGTGATGCTGCCTTCCAGGGCAACGGCGAAAGGGCTCACGGCGCAATGACGCCTGGGCCAGGACCAGTGGGTCAGGATTTGCGGGCCCACTGTGCCATGGCTTCTTCTGCCCCGCGCCGGTCGAACTCTTCGTATGCCATGGCGTAAGGGCAATCGGCGCCGAACAGGCGGCTCTTGTTCAGCAAGATGTAGTCGACATAGCGCGCAATCAATTGCATCCAGTCATCCTGGGTCTTGGCGTCGAATACGTGCGGGGGGATTGCATCCACGATCTGCATCACAAAATCCAGCCTGTACCTCGCATCGCCGGCGCTGTCGCCAAGGTACCGAACCCAGACACTCAGCCAGTTCTCGTATCGCTCGCCGACGAACATCAACTCGATATCGCCGTCTGTGAACCTGATGCGGATTTCATCCTCGCCGATCCACGAGAAGCCTTCCTTCTGCAAGCGGGGCGCCTGCGCCATGATGGCACTTCTGAATGGAGCGATCCAACTCATGGCTTCACCATCATCCTCGTGGCAGCGTCATAGACATAGCCGTTCTTCAGCAGATACCTCACCTCTTCGCCGAACCCCGTCAGCACCTTGCCCGCACTGTCCTTGAACAGATTGGATCGGCTCAACGGGTCCGTGACCATCAGGATATCGTCTCCGCGGGCAATCGCCTTGTCCAGAAAGGGCTTGTTGAAGTCCTCCCAGAAATTCTTGGACGCCTTGGCGAGATCATTTTCAACATTCAAGACATTGAAACCACCCGTCTTGGGGCCAAAGTCGCTGCCCTTGGGCAGCTTCAGTTGATCCTCGATGATGCCCTGCATGTCCTGCTCATAGCGCCCCAGCACCGTCGTCGTCTTGTCCGGGTTCGGCACCAGCGCCGCCCCATTGCTGGAGCGGTAGTTCGGGCAGGGTGACACCCCTGACTTCACCGGCTTGCTGGCCGATTTTTCTGCCAGTTCCTTCTGCCACTTTTCCAGCGCCTGCTGGATTTTGTCGATGTGCGGCGCCAGCTTCTCGTTGCCGCGGAACCGGTCCAGGAACTTGGGAATGTCCAGTTTCTGAACCGCCTCCAGCACCAGCTTCTGGGCCTTGGGGCCCAGCTTCTTGACCGCCTTGCCGCCCTTGCCGATCAGGTCGCCAACGATGGGGATGGTGGAAATGAGCGACAGGCCCGCCGACAGGTGGTCGCCTTCGGCGGCGTACCAGGCCGCGTTGGCCAGGTCCGCCGCTTCGCCGTAGCCCGGCACCAGCCCGGCCACGTCCAGCGCGCCGTGGCCGACGTCGGCCCAGGACCAGTCGAAGTCCTCAGCGTCCGCCATGGTTGCCGGCAGGCCGGGGTATCGACGCCGCGAACTCGGATCGCGCCGCGATACACAGGTCGCACCAGGTGTAGACGTCCCGCTCCAGCGTGATGCCCTCGGCCTCGGCCGACCGAACGGCGGTCAGCGCCAGCCGGCGCAGTTCAGCGTCCGAAAAGCCGCGAAACAAGGCGGGCCAAGACCGCTGCCAATGGCGGGTCAATGCCGATACAAAGCGGTCTTGGGAAAACCTGGCGAACTGGTTCGGATCGAACGCGAGCATGGGCATCGACGAAGGCCGAAAGACCGTTCAGGATACCAGTATTGAACCTCCGCCCCGTTTCACGCCGCGCGGCTCAAATCCAGGCAGGCCTTCAGGCGCGCCGCTACTTCATGAACCCCGGCAACCACATCGCCAGCACCGGAAATTCCAGCACCAGCACCAGCGCCAGCACCAGCATCAGCACGAACAGCCACACGCCGCGGAAGATCTGGCCCAGGCTCACGTTCTTCAGCAGCGCGTTCAGCACGAACAGGTTCATGCCCACCGGCGGCGAGATCAGGCCGATCTGAACCACCAGCACGATCAGCACGCCGAACCACACTGGGTCGAAGCCCAGTTGCGTGACGATGGGGAAGAACACCGGAATGGTGAGCAGCACCATCGACAGCTCTTCCATGATGGTGCCCAGCAGCACGTACACCAGCATCATGGCCGCCACCACCGCACGCGGCGGCAGGCCCCAGCGCGTGATGGCGCTGGACAGGTCGGTGGGCATGCTGGTGAAGTTGATGAAGCTGGAAAACATCATCGCCGCGATCAGGATGGTGAACAGCATGGCCGTGGTGCGGGCGCTTTCCACCAGCACGTCCACCAGGCTGCGCAGCGTGAGCGCACCGCGCGCCAGCGCGAAGAAGAAGGCGCCCGCCGCGCCGATGCCCGCGCCTTCGGTGGCGGTGAACACGCCGCCGTAGATGCCGCCCAGCACCACCACCACCAGCAGCGCCACGCCCCAAATGTTGCGCAGCGCCGTCAGGCGCTCGGCCCAGTTGCTGCGCTCGGCCGCGGG
This sequence comes from Burkholderiales bacterium JOSHI_001, assembly GCA_000244995.1. Taxonomy (NCBI): domain Bacteria; kingdom Pseudomonadati; phylum Pseudomonadota; class Betaproteobacteria; order Burkholderiales; species Burkholderiales bacterium JOSHI_001. Next base: position 4,888,976 of record CM001438.1, read on the forward strand.
GCCGGCTTCGGGGTCGCGCCAGGTGACCCAGGCCACGCCCATCATCATCATCGCCGCGCACACCAGGCCGGGAATGACACCGGCCGCGAACAGCTTGCCAATGTGGGTTTCGGTGACGATGCCGTAGATGACCATGATGGTGGACGGCGGGATCATGATGCCCAGCGTGCCGCCGGCGGCGATGACGCCGGTGGACAGTGAATCGCTGTAGCCCAGCTTCTTCATCGACGGGTAGGCCACCTTGGCCATGGTGGCCGCGGTGGCGATGGACGAGCCGCAGATGGCGCCGAAGCCCGCGCAGGCCAGGATGGTGGCGTGGGCCAACCCGCCGCGCACATGGCCCACGAAGGTGAAGGCGGCGCGGAACAGTTCATGCGCCAGCCCGGCGCGGGCCACGAAGTTGCCCATCAGGATGAACAGGGGCACCACGCTCAGCGTGTAGGCGAAACCGGACTCGTACACCACCTGGGCTGTGCTGGCCATGGCCGGCTGCCAACCGCGCACCAGGCCCAGGCCGACAAAGCCGACGAAGCCCATGCCGAAGGCCAGGGGCACACGCAGCAGGGCCAGCAGGAAGACGCCGGCAAAACCGATCAGCGCGTCGGTCATTCAGAAGCTCTCATGTGGCGCCGCCCGGTGTTTCGTCCACGCCGATGTGGTGGTGCGACACCGGCTGCAGCAGCAGCAGCAGGTGCACCAGCGCGGTCACGCCGCACAGCGCGGCCATCACCATCACAAACGGTCCCTGCGCGATGTGCAGTTGCGCGGTGGTGTCACCCGCGTCCTGCATCTGCACCGCCTTCTGCCACATCAACCAGGCCAGGGCGCCCAGCGCCACGGCGCACACCGCGTCCACCAGGGCCTGCTGCACGCGCCGCAGCCAGGGCGGCAGCAGCGGGTCCAGCGAGTCGAAGACCACGTGTTCGCCGTGCAGCGACACCAGCGGCAGCGCCGCGAAGATGACCACCACCATCATCAGCTCGGTCAGTTCCAGCGAACCCGGCACCGACGCCGACAGCAGCTTGCGCCCCACCACGTCCACCAGGGTCAGGGCCATGATGCCGAAAAGCGCCAGTGCGGCCAGCAGGCCGCACAGCTTGTCCAGAGCGGATCTCACATCAGGCGACCGGACACTTCACTTCTCGAGCTTGACAATCTCGGCGCGGAACTCGGCCAGCACCTTCTTCGGGTCCTTCATGCCTTTGGCCTCGGCGGCCTTGGCCCAGCTGTCTTCCAGGCCGGAAGTCTTGTCCTTCACCGCCTTCACGAAGGCGGCATCGGCCTTGGTGAACTGCACGCCGTTGGCCTGCATGAAAGCCATGCCACGGCGGTCCACCTTGTCCCAGCCACGGCCCAGCATGCGGGCGGCGAACTCACCGCTCATCTCGTCCACCGCCTTCTTCACGTCGGGCGGCAGCGAGTCGTACTTGGCCTGGTTCATCATGAAGACGAAGCTGGTGTTGTACAGGCCACCCGGGAAGATGGTGGCGTACTTGATCACCTTGTCGATCTTGAAGCCTTCCACCGATTCGGCCGGGAACAGCGTGCCGTCCATCACCCCGGTGGACAGCAGTTCATAACTTTCAGGGGCAGGCTTGAGCGTGACGTTCATGCCCATGGCCTTGGAGATCTCGTTGACCATGCCGCCGCCCACGCGGAACTTCATGCCCTGCAGGTCCTCGGCTTTGGCGATGGGGCGCTTGGTGTTGAACACGATGCCGGGGCCGTGGGTGAAGACGGCCAGCACCTTCACGCCCTTGTGCTCGTCGGCCATGGCCGGGTTCTTCACATAGGCGCGCTGGAAGGCCACCGACGAAGCTTCGGAGGAATTGCCCAGGAAGGGAAATTCGGCGAACTGCGTGGTGGCGAAGCGGCCCGGGGTGTAGCCGTGCACCGTGAAGGACAGGTCGGCCAAGCCGTTCTTCACGGCGTCGAAGGTGCCGGGCGCGGCGGTGACCGCGCGTGGCAGCACATTGCACTTCACCTTGTCGCCGGTCTTGCTGGCCAGCAACTGGCACCACTCCTTCTGGGTCTCGGTCAGCGTGTGCGCGGGCGGCACCCAGCTGGACAGGGTGAGCGTCACCTGTGCGGCAGCGGGCAGGGCGGCCCCCAGGCCAAGGGCAATACAAGTCAGGGCATGGCGCATGAACACAACTCCGGTCGGCAGATTCGAGTGGGGCGATTGTGCGTGAGCCGCTGCACCCCCGGCATGGGCGAAAACGCGGGTGAGGCACTGTCAACCGAATGCCACAGTGCCCGCGCAGCCTGCGGGTGATTCGTGATCTGCGTCACGGCGCCACACCCCCCATGCGAGCGCCGCATCCCCCCCATAGCGGTGCAGGGTGCCTTGCGCCCCCGGACCAGGGGGCAGGCACCACCCGGACCGCGCCCTAGAGTGGCTTCCAGACGGCGGGTTTTGCGCCCGCTCCAGCTGCCCAGGAGCCCTGTTTCATGTCCTCGAACGCCCCGCACTTTTCCGAGCCGACCGACGCCGAACACACGGCCTTGCCCAGCGGCGGCACGCGCGAAGCGCTGCGTCTGGCGGTGCGTCTGCTGGACCTGGCTGAACTGCGCCAGCGCCCGCCCGAGATGGCCCAGGCCCTGTCGCAGGTGGCGCGCTGCTACAAGGCCCTGGGCGCCTGGGGGCCGGCCGAAAGCTACCTGACCCAGGCGCTGCGCTGGAGCCGCATGCTGGGCAGCGTGGACATGGCGGTGGAACTGCTGTGCGACCTGGCCGAGGTGCAGTGCAGCCTGGCCGAAGTGCACGACGAAGAAGAAGGCCGCAGCAACCAGGCCGCGCTGGAATGCGCACGTGACCAGGCCTTCGAAGCCGCCACCCTGGTGCGCCAGGCTTCGGACGCGCACTGGGAAGTGAAGGTGCTGCTGCGCGTGTCCGACGTGCTGGACCGCTGCGGCGACCACGACGACGCCATCTCGCTGCAGACCCGCGCGCTGTCGCTGATGAGCGCCGAGGCCAGCGGCTTCGGCGACCTGGCGATGGAACCGGGCGCGGACGCGCTGCGCTCGCCGGCACCGGTGGCCTTGATGTGAGCCCTGCGCTGCGCACGCAGCGCAGCGGGTGCTACTTGTCGCCGATGGACGGGTTCAGGCGCACCGCCTCGTTCAGCGGCAGCGCCGCCTCGTCGGGCTGGCCGTCGCGCCACATGCGCACGCTGTGGGGCGCATCCTTGGCCCAGCCGCGGTGGCCGGAAGCATCCACCGCAGCGCCATCGCGAGGCCGCACAAAACGCACCATGGCGCAGTGCTGGGCCGAAACGAACTTCACGTCCTCTTCATTGCGCCCCGCGCCCTGGCGCAGCACCAGGTAACTGGCGTAGTGGCCGTCGGGTGACTTGCCCACCTTGAACAAGGCGCCCGGCGAGTAAGCGCGCTTCTCGCGCACCGGCTCCAGAACCTTCTTGCGCCCTTGCGCGTCAATCAGGCTGACCTGACGGTAGAACACACCGTCCGGCGCCTGGCCGAAGGCCCCGGTGGCTTCGCGGTCCACATGGCTGAAGCTGAGCACACAGCCCAGGGCCAGGTGCAGGGTGAAGGGGTCCATGGGTTGCGCGTCTTTCAATTCAGGAAACCCTGTGAGTGTGCGGCAGCCAGCGCATGTGGGCGGGAAGTCAACCGCAGTCGGGGCAATTGCGCGCAGGGCGCTGCGACGCCAGGCCGTCCGGCTTGGGCGTGTCGCTCAGGCCGGACAGGGCCTTGTTGCGCTTGGCCCGTGTCTCGGCCACCGGCGCCGCCACCCGGCGCGTGGCGGCATAGCGGTCGGCCAGGATGGGTTCGTACTTGGCGCGCTCTTCGGCCGACCAGGCCTTGGGGTCCTTGCCGGCCTTGGGATTGGACTGGTAGAACCAGTTCACGGCCGACTGGAACGTGCCCTCGGCCGGTCCGCCGTTGACCGATGAATCCAGCAGCATCGCCTTGCCGCGCGTCGAGGTGATGAAATCGCCCGCAGCAAATTCGTCCTTGCCCACGTCGATGCCGCGGTCGGTGGCCTGGTGCGCGCGCTTGATGAAATCGCAGACCTGCTGCTTGCGGAACGCGTCGTCGCGTCCGGCCAGGCGCAGCGGCGCCAAGGCCTTGACCTGGTTGGCATGGCTGGCCGATCGCAGGTAGGACTGCAGTTGCTCGCCGGTGCGCTTGGTGCCGGCGGCGTCCTTGAAGTAGGTCTTGCCGCCCTCCTCGGTCCAGCCTTGGCTGGCGAACAGGCGCTGGTAGCTGTCCGGGTCCTTGGCCTTGAAGTCGGCCAGTTGCTGCGTGAATTCGCCGCCGCCGGTGGTGTTCACCGTCTTCTGCATGGCGCCCACGGTCAGCGCCTGGCTGTCGTAGGACTGCACCGCCTCGAACGAGCCTTCGTTCTCGGACATGGCGGTGATCATGTCCCGCTCTTCGGCCGTGGCACAGCCGTGAGCGATGAGTTCGTCCCAGCCATTCCATTCGGCCAGCGAGGTGCCATAACAGGGTGAATTGGGCGACAGCGGCGAACTGGGGCCCTTGGTGCCCAGGTAGTTGACATTGGACACGGCGCTGTCGCAGTTGGTGCCGGAGATGGCGTCCGGGCATTCCGTCACCGGTGCCGCCACCGCCGACTTGCCGTAGATCTTGGGGTTGTCCTTCTTCAACGCGGCCAGATCGGCCTGCGCGCTGCGCACGCCGTCCGAATCGCCGGCCTCGGCGGCCGTGGCCAGGCGCTGGCGGATGCCCTGTTCCTTCTGGATCACCGACTGGCCGCTCTCGGCCGACTGGCGGATGTTGCGCAGCCGGTCCTGGGCGTCCGGGTAGGCCGACAGGCTGCCGTCATGGGCCAGCTTGTCGTCCACGGTCTGCATCGTCTTGTCCAGCGCGTCGGACCGCTTGGCCAGCGCGTCCTGTGCGGCCTGGTTGTCCTTGGCGATTTGTCCCAATTGCTTGGGCGTGAACGCTGGCGGCGCCTTCACCCCCACAGCGGCACCCCGTACAGGCGTTGCTCCAGGCCCATCAGCTTCTGCCGCTCGGGCAGATCCGGGTCGCTCAGCAACTGGTGCGCCCAGGCGAAGGCCCGCGGTTCGTGCACGAAATAGTCGAAGTACATGCTGACGAAGCGCAGCACCCCTTCCTGGCTGTGCAAACCGAATTGGCCGGCCTGGTCGATCAGGCCGCGCGCCACACGCCGGCCGGCTTCCAGGTCGGCACCGGCGGCCTCGGGATAGTCGGTCTCCAGGAATTCAAGCACCCGGTCGACAAACTGGCCCCCGGCGGCGGTGGACATGGCGCCCAACTGCGCCGATGTGATTGTCAGCATGCACCCCCCGTAACGGGCCTGTGGCCCGCTGATTTGGCCAACATTATGGGGCTGCGCCCGACGGACTTCAGCGCGCCAGCACCGGCGCCAGGGCCCTGCCGGTGTGGGTGCCGCGCGCCACCAGCAACTCCGGCGTGCCCGCCGCCACCACGCCGCCCCCGGCGTTGCCGCCTTCAGGCCCCAGGTCGATCACCCAGTCGGCTTCGGCCACCACGTCCAGGTCGTGCTCGATCACCAGCACGCTGTGGCCGCCGTCCACCAGGCGGTGCAGCACGCGGATGAGCTTTTCCACGTCGGCCATGTGCAGGCCCACCGTGGGCTCGTCCAGCACGTACAGGGTGTGCGGCGGCTTCTGGCCACGCCGGGTGACATCGTCGCGCACCTTGCTGAGTTCGGTCACCAGCTTGATGCGCTGTGCTTCGCCACCAGACAGGGTGGGCGAAGGCTGGCCCAGGGTCAGGTAGCCCAGGCCCACGTCCTTCAGCAACTGCAGCGGGTGGGCGATGGCGGGCATGCTGGCGAAGAAGTCCACCGCTTCGTCCACCTCCATGCGCAGCACCTCGCCGATGCTCTTGCCCCGCCAGCTGACCGCCAGGGTCTCGGGGTTGAAGCGCATGCCGTGGCACAGGTCGCAGGGCACCTTCACGTCGGGCAGGAAGCTCATCTCGATGGTGCGCAGGCCCTGGCCTTCGCAGCCGGGGCAGCGGCCGTCGCCGGTGTTGAAGCTGAAACGCGACGCCGCGTAGCCGCGCGCCTTGGCTTCCAGGGTTTCGGTGAACAGCTTGCGGATGGCGTCCCAGAAGCCGATGTAGGTGGCCGGGCAGCTGCGCGGGGTCTTGCCGATGGGGGTCTGGTCCACCTCCAGCACGCGGTCCACGGCCTGCCAGCCTTCCAGCGCACTGCAGCCGGACAGCACGGCCTTGCCACGGCCGTTCACCAGGGCCTGCACATTGGCCAATAGCACGTCGCGCGCCAAGGTGCTCTTGCCGCTGCCGCTGACGCCCGTCACCGCCACCAGGCGGTGCAGCGGGAAGGCCACGTCCATGCCCTTCAGGTTGTGCAGCGTGGGCCCGCGCAGCATCAATTGCGGCGCGCCTTTCAGCATTTCACGTCGTGCCTGCAGCGGGTGCTTCAGCGGGTGGGCCAGGAAGCGACCGGTCAGGCTTTCAGGTTGCGCCGACAGGTCGGCCACGCTGCCCTGGGCGATGAGCCGCCCACCGCGCTTGCCCGCGCTGGGGCCGATGTCGATGATGTGCTCGGCGCGGCGGATGGTGTCTTCGTCGTGTTCCACCACCACCAGGGTGTTGCCCTTGCTGCTGAGCTTGTCCAGGGCGTCCAGCAGGATGCGGTTGTCGCGTGGGTGCAGGCCGATGGTGGGCTCGTCCAGCACGTAGCACACGCCCTGCAGGTTGCTGCCCAGCTGAGCGGCCAAGCGGATGCGCTGCGCCTCGCCGCCACTGAGGGTGGGCGCGGCGCGGTCCAGCGTCAGGTAGCCCAGGCCCACGTCCTGCAGGAATTCCAGCCGGTTGCGGATTTCGGTGACCACGTCGCGCGCGATGGCCGCGTCGCGCCCCTGCAGCGCCAGCGCGTCGATCCACGACCTGGCGTCGCCCACGCTCCAACGCGCCACCTCGGCAATGCCCTTGCCGTCGAAATTGATGGCGCGCGCAATCGGGTTCAGGCGCGCTCCGCCGCATTCGGCGCAGGCCTCGCCGGCCAGGCCTTCCACCTCGGGCTCTTCGGACGGGAAGCTCTGCTCGCGGCCCTTGTTGTCATCGTCCTGGCGGCTGTCGTCCAGGGCCTTGCGCTGTTCCCGCGTCAGCGCCAGGCCAGTGCCGACACAGCTGCCGCACCAGCCGTGTTTGCTGTTGTAGCTGAACATGCGCGGGTCCAGCTCGGGGTAGCTGGTGCCGCACTGCGGGCAGGCGCGCTTGGTGGAAAACACCTTCACACTGCCGATGCGCGCGGTGCTGCCGCCCGCGTCCATGGCGCCGGCCAGGCCGTCCAGGGGCGCCAGCAGGTGCATCACGCCCTTGCCCAGGTCCAGGGCCTTGGCCAGCAGGTCGCGCAGTTCGGCTTCGTTGTTGGCGGCGATGACCAGGTCGCCCACCGGCAGTTCCAGCGTGTGTTCCTTGAAGCGGTCCAGCCGCGGCCAGGGGTCCACCTTGGTGAATTCGCCGTCCACGCGCAGATGCGTATGACCACGCGCCTTGGCCCATTTGGCCAGGTCGGTGTAGACGCCCTTGCGGTTCACCACCAGCGGCGCCAGCAGGCCCACGTGCTGGCCCTTGTGGTCGCGCATCAGCTGCGCGGCGATGCTTTCCACGCTTTGCGGCCGCACCTCGGCACCGTCCTTCACGCAGCGCTGCAGGCCCAGCTTCACCCACAAAAGGCGCAGGAAGTGCCACACCTCGGTGGTGGTGGCCACGGTGCTCTTGCGGCCGCCGCGGGAGAGCCGCTGCTCGATGGCCACCGTGGGCGGAATGCCGTAGACCGCGTCCACCTCGGGACGGCCGGCCGGCTGCACGATGCTGCGCGCATACGCATTCAGGGATTCGAGGTAGCGGCGCTGGCCCTCGTTGAACAGGATGTCGAAGGCCAGCGTGCTCTTGCCCGAACCCGACACGCCGGTGACCACGCTGAACTTGCCGCGAGGCACCTCCACGTTCATGCTCTTCAGGTTGTGCTCGCGGGCGTTGACGATGCGGATGTTCTGGTTCAGCAGGCGTGCGGCGTCGCGTTTGGCCTTCATCAGCAGCTGCAGCGGCCGGCCCTCTTCGGCGAGGTGGCCGCCGATGCCCAGGGATCGCTCGTAGTCGCGCAAGGCCTTGCCGGTGTGGGACGTGCCGTGCGCCTTCAGGTCTTCCGGCGTGCCGGTGGCCACGACCTCGCCGCCCGCGTCGCCGCCTTCCGGACCCAGGTCGATCAGCCAGTCGGCGCTGCGGATGACGTCCAGGTTGTGCTCGATGACGATCAGCGAATGCCCCGCGTCCAGCAGCTTGCGCAGGCTGCGCATCAGCTTGGCGATGTCGTCGAAATGCAGGCCGGTGGTGGGTTCGTCGAACAGGAACAGCGTGCCCCTTTTTGCCACCGGCTGGCGCGGGTTGGCGGCGGCCTCGGCCAGAAAGCCCGCCAGCTTCAGGCGCTGGGCCTCGCCGCCGGACAGCGTGGGCACGGGCTGGCCCAGGCGCACGTAGTCCAGGCCCACGTCCACGATGGGCTGCAGGCGGGCGATGACCTCGCGGTCGTCCTTGAACAACTCGCAGGCCTCGGCCACGGTGAGTTCCAGCACATCGGCCACGGACAGCTGGCGCGGGCCGCGGATGAGCTTGGCGTCCAGCAGCTCGGCGCGGAAGCGCTTGCCATCGCAATCGGGGCAGCGCAGGTACACGTCGGACAGGAACTGCATTTCCACGTGCTCGAAGCCGCTGCCGCCGCAGGTGGGGCAGCGCCCGTCGCCGGCGTTGAAGCTGAACATGCCGGCGCCGTAGTTCCGTTCGATGGCCACCGGCGCGGTGGCGAACAGTTTGCGCAATTCGTCGAAGGCGCCCACGTAGCTGACCGGGTTGGAACGCGCGGTCTTGCCGATGGGGCTCTGGTCCACGAACACGGTGTCGTTCAACCAATCCGCGCCCAGCAGCTTGTCGTGTTCACCCTGGGTTTCGGTGGCCTTGCCGAAGTGGCGCAGCAGGGCCGGCACCAGCACGTCCTGCACCAGGGTGCTCTTGCCGCTGCCGGACACACCGGTGACGACGGTCAGGCGCTGCAGCGGGAAGCTCACCTCCAGATTCTTCAGGTTGTGTTCGCGTGCCCCTTGCAGGATGAGCTTGGGCGTGGCCTCGTTCACCAGGCGCCGGATGCCGATGCCCACGTGCTTGCGCGCGCCCAGGTAGTCGCCGGTCAGCGTGTGGGCGTGGCGCGCTGCGTCGGGCGTGCCGTCGAACACGATCTGGCCGCCGCGCTCGCCCGGGCCGGGGCCCATGTCGATCAGGCGGTCGGCGGCCAGCATCACCGCCGGGTCGTGTTCCACCACCACCAGGGTGTTGCCGGCGTCGCGCAGGCGGTGCATGGCCTCGACGATGCGGTTCATGTCCCGCGGGTGCAGGCCGATGCTGGGTTCGTCCAGCACGAACAGGGTGTTCACCAGGCTGGTGCCCAGCGCGGTGGTCAGGTTGATGCGCTGCACCTCGCCGCCGCTGAGGGTGCGGCTTTGACGGTCCAGGGTGAGGTAGCCCAGGCCCACGTCGCACAGGTACTTCAGCCGGGTGCGGATCTCGTCCAGCAGCAGCTTCAGCGCATCGTCCAGCATGGTGGACGGCAGCGACAGCCCATCGAAGAAGCGCCGCAGCCGGTCGATCGGCAGCAGCATCAGGTCGTGCAGGGTCAGGCCGTTCAGCGCCTGCAATTGTTCGCGGTTCCAGCCCACGCCGGCGGGCAGGAAGCGCTTTTCGGGCTGCATTGCGCCGTCGGCATCGGCCTTCGTGCCGATGCGCCACAGCATGGCCTCGGTCTTCAGCCGCGCGCCGTTGCAGGTGGTGCAGGGGGTGTAGCTGCGGTACTTGGACAGCAGCACCCGGATGTGCATCTTGTAGCTCTTGCTTTCCAGGTAGCCGAAGAAGCGGCGCACGCCGTACCACTGCTTGTTCCAGTTGCCTGTCCAGTTGGGCGAGCCTTCCACCACCCAGTCGCGCTGCGCGGCGGTGAGCTGGTACCAGGCCGTGTCGCGCGGGATGCCGGCTTCACCGGCGTACTTGATCAGGTCGTCCTGGCAATCCTTCCAGGCCGGGGTCTGCAGTGGCTTGATGGCGCCATTGCGCAGGGTCTTGCGGTGGTCGGGGATGACCAGGCCGAAGTCCACGCCGATGACGCGCCCGAAGCCGCGGCAGGCCTCGCAGGCGCCGAAGGCGCTGTTGAAGGAGAACAGCGCCGGCTGCGGTTCGCTGTAGCGCTGGTTGCTTTCGGGGCAGTGCAGGCCTGTGCTGTAACGCCACAGCTCGGGCTCGCCCTCCTCTTTCAGCGCATAGACGTTGATGCGGCCGCTGCCGCGACGCAGGGCCAGTTCGATGGCTTCCATCACGCGTTGCTTCTCGGCGCCCACCAGCCGAAGCCGGTCCGCGACGACGTCCAGCAGCTTGCGGCCTTCCAGCGTGCGCTCGGCCTGCACCCGCGTGAAACCGCTGGCCGACAACCACTGTTCCACCTCGGCCGCGGTGACGCTGGCCGGCAGTTCCACCGGGAAGGTGATCACCACCCGCGGGTCGCCCGCGGTCACGGCGCGGGCCTGCAGGTCTTCGAAGATGGTCTGCGGCGTGTCGTGCCGCACCGGCAGCGCGGTCTGCTGGTCGTACAGGGCGGCGGCGCGGGCGAACAGCAGCTTCAGGTGGTCGTTCAGCTCCGTCATGGTGCCCACGGTGCTGCGGCTGGTGCGCACCGGGTTGGTCTGGTCGATGGCGATGGCCGGCGGCACGCCGTCCACCTTGTCCACCGCCGGGCGGTCCATGCGGTCCAGGAACTGGCGCGCATAGGCGCTGAAGGTTTCGACGTAGCGGCGCTGGCCCTCGGCGTACAGGGTGTCGAAGACCAGGCTGCTCTTGCCCGAACCGCTGGGCCCGGTGACCACGGTCATCTCGCCGGTGCGGATGTCCAGGTCCAGGTTCTTCAGGTTGTGCTGACGTGCGCCGCGGATGCGGATGAGGCCGCTCATGACTGGGATTCCCCAAGGGCAAGGCGGAACATTCTAGGGACCGGTCCGATTGCCGCGCGGCATCGCGGCGAAAGGCCTTCAGCGCAGCATGTCGCGCACGGCGTCGAACACGCGGCCGAAGATCACCAGGTTGCAGTAGGCCAGCAGCACCAGCACCGCCCAGCGGCTGAACATGGCGGCGCGCTGGCGCGGCACCACCTCGCCGGTGGCCAGGTACAGCACACCGAACAGGGCGGCCGGCAGCAGCATGGCCACCACCAGCGCCAGCGCACCCCAGAACAGCCAGGTCATGGCGTCGGCCTCACAGCAGCAGCACCAGGCGTTCGAGGATCAGCACCCCGAAGAAACCGGCCACGGCCACCATGGTCCAGCGCACGATGGCCATGCCGCGCTGGCGCCACACCGGCTGGCGCGTGCCCATGTACATGGCAAAGCACAGCACGCTGGCCAGCATCAACAAACCAAACACCAGGCGGAACAGCAGCATGGCCTACCAGGCCGGCGCCAGCGCGGCAAAGCCGGCCGGCGCGCGTTGATCGTCGTCGAAACTGACCCATTCCCAGGCGCTTTCGTCGGCCAGCAGCGCGCGCAGCAATTTGTTGTTCAGCGCGTGCCCGCTCTTGAAGGCGGTGAAGCTGGCCAGCAGCGGGTGGCCGGCGATGTACAGGTCGCCAATCGCGTCCAGCATCTTGTGCTTCACGAATTCATCGTCGTAGCGCAGGCCTTCGGCATTGAGCACGCGGTAGTCGTCCACCACGATGGCGTTGTCCATGCTGCCGCCCAGCGTGAGGCCACGCGCGCGCATGGCCTCCACGTCCTTGGTGAAGCCAAAGGTGCGCGCGCGCGCGATGTCGCGCTTGTAGTTGCCGCTGGAAAAGTCGAAGCTGACCTGCTGGCCGGTGGCGTCCAGCGCGGGGTGGCGGAACTCGATCTCGAAGGTGAGCTTGAAGCCGTGGTAGGGCTCCAGGCCCGCCCACATCAGCGTGGGGCCTTCGCCCTGGCGCACCTGCACCGGCTTTGTCACTCGGATGAACTTTCGGGCCGCGTTCTGCTGTTCAATGCCGGCGCTTTGCAGCAGGAACACAAAGGCGGCCGAACTGCCGTCCAGGATGGGCACCTCGTCGGCGTCGATGTCCACATAAAGATTGTCCAGGCCCAGGCCGCAGCAGGCGCTCATCAGGTGTTCGATGGTCTGCACCTTGGGGCCGCCGGGGTCGCCGCCCGGGCTGATGGTGGACGCCATGCGGGTGTCGCACACCGAGTCGAAGCGCACCGGGATGTCCACCGGCTGCGCCAGGTCCACCCGGCGGAAGACGATGCCGGTGTCGGGCGCGGCAGGGCGCAGGGTCAGTTCCACCCGCTGGCCGCTGTGCAGGCCCACGCCCACGGCGCGGGTGATGGATTTGAGGGTGCGTTGCTGCAGCATCGGCTTCAATTGTCGCCCATACGACCGATGGCGACGGCGCGCAGGACAATGCCCGCATGCGCCAAAGCAACAAGCTTTCCACAGCGCCGGGCGCTAACCCGACCTGGCTGCGCGCGGACGGGCCCGCCGCCTGCGTGCTGGATGTCAGTGTGGTGCCCGGTGCGAAACGCAGCGAACTGGCCGGGCTGCACGACGGCGCCTTGCGCATCAAGCTGGCGGCCCCGCCGGTGGACGGCAAGGCCAACGCGGCGCTGGAAAAGCTGCTGGCGCAGTGGCTGGACCTGCCGCAGCGCGATGTTCAGTTGTTGCGTGGGCAGACCTCGCGGCGCAAGACGCTGCGCGTGCAAGCCGCCGCAGAAACGGTGCAAGCGGCCATCACCGCGCGCCTCCCAGCGCGCGGTGATGCCGCGATGACGACGGATCAGGAGTGACGGTTTCTCAGCCTCAGTCCGCTTGTTTCCTGAGGAACGCGGGAATCTCGATCTCGTCCATGCCGTTGGACGACAGTGCTTCCACCTTGGCCGCGGCCTGGGTGCGCGCGCTGCGCCACACGCTGGGCGTGTTCAGCCCGGCGTAGTCCTGCGCTCCGGCCACCGGGGCCTGCGCCACCTGGTTCAGGATGGGCAGGTTGTCGGTGCCGGTGCGCAGCCCCACGGTGGGTTGCACCACGGTCAGCGGCGACTGGGCGCGCTTGCCCTGGGACAGGCCGGTGGCGATGACGGTCACGCGCAGCTGGTCGCCCAGGCTTTCGTCGTAGGCGGCGCCGTAGATGATGTGCGCGTCCTCCGCCGCATAGCGGCGGATGGTGTTCATCGCGTTCTTGCTCTCATTGAGCTTGAAGTTGGCCTTGCTCGCGGCGATCAGCACCAGCACGCCGCGCGCGCCCGACAGGTCGATGCCTTCCAGCAGCGGGCAGGCCACGGCCAGCTCGGCGGCCTTGGTGGCGCGGTCCGGGCCGGTGGCTTGCGCCGTGCCCATCATGGCCTTGCCGGGCTCGCTCATCACCGTCTTCACGTCTTCGAAGTCGACGTTCACCAGGCCGTGCATGTGGATGATGTCGGAAATGCCGCCCACGGCGTTCTTCAACACGTCGTTGGCGTGTGCGAAGGCCTGGTCCTGGGTGACGTCGTCGCCCAGCACTTCCAGCAGCTTCTCGTTCAGCACCACGATCAGGCTGTCCACGTTGGCTTCCAGCTCGGACGTGCCGGCGTCGGCCTGCTTCATGCGGCGCGGGCCTTCGAACTCGAAGGGCTTGGTCACCACGCCCACGGTCAGGATGCCCATGTCCTTGGCCACGCGGGCCACCACCGGGCCGGCGCCCGTGCCGGTGCCGCCGCCCATGCCGGCGGTGATGAACACCATGTGCGCGCCTTCCAGGGCCTGGCGCACGCGTTCGGTGGCTTCTTCGGCCGCGGCCTGACCGCGTTCGGGCTTGCCGCCCGCGCCCAGCCCGTTCTCACCCAGCTGGATGAGGTGGTGCGCATTGCTGCGGTTCAAGGCCTGGGCATCGGTGTTCGCACACACGAACTCCACGCCGGTGACACCCTGGCTGATCATGTGCTCGACGGCGTTGCCGCCGCCACCGCCCACGCCCACCACCTTGATCCGGGTGCCCTGGTCAAACTCTTCAATCATTTCGATCGGCATCACTCTCTCCTTCGTCATCAAGCAGTTGCCATAAACATCGTCGTCACACTTTCACCAACACGGGCTTCGTGCGAGCCCTCTCAAACAGCATCAGAAGTTGCCCAGGAACCACTCCTTGGCCTTCCCAAACAAACCTTGCACGCTGCCGGCCTGCGCCGCGGCCTTGTGGCCTCGCGCATGCGCCAGGCGCGCTTCCTCCAGCAATCCCATCACGGTGGCCGAACGCGGGTTGGCCACCATGTCGAAAAGTGCACCGCTGTAGGTGGGCAGGCCCTTGCGGACCGGCTTGAGGAAGATGTCCTCGCCCAACTCCACCATGCCTGGCATCACGGCGGAACCGCCCGTGATGACGATGCCGCTGGACAGCAGTTCTTCGTAACCCGATTCGCGGATGACCTGGTGCACCAGCGAGTAGATTTCCTCCACCCGCGGCTCGATCACGCCCGACAGCGCCTGGCGGCTGAGCATGCGCGGCGCGCGGTCGCCCAGGCCCGGCACCTCCAGGTTTTCGGCCGGGTCGGCCAGCAGTTGCTTGGCCACGCCGTATTCCACCTTGATCTCTTCGGCGTCCTTGGTCGGCGTGCGCAGCGCCATCGCGATGTCGCTGGTGATCAGGTCACCGGCAATCGGGATCACCGCGGTGTGGCGGATGGAACCGTCGGTGAAGATGCTGACGTCGGTGGTGCCGGCGCCGATGTCCACCACCGCCACACCCAGGTCCTTCTCGTCGTCGGTCAGCACCGCGGCGGCGCTGGCCGTGGGGTTCAGCGCCAGGTGTTCCACTTCCAGGCCGCAGCGGCGCACGCACTTCAGGATGTTCTCGGCCGCGCTCTGGGCGCCGGTGACGATGTGCACCTTCACCTCCAGCCGGCTGCCGCTCATGCCGATGGGTTCTTTCACCTCGTGCCCGTCGATGATGAATTCCTGCGGCTCCACCAGCAGCAGGCGCTGGTCGTTCGGGATGTTGATGGCCTTGGCGGTTTCCACCACCCGCGACACGTCCACCGGCGTCACCTCGCGGTTGTCGCGCACGATGACCATGCCGGTGGAGTTCTGGCCCCGGATGTGGCTGCCGGTGATGCCGGTGTAGACCCGCTCGATCTTGCAGGCGGCCATCATCTCGGCCTCTTTCAGCGCCTGCTGGATGCTCTGCACCGTGGCGTCGATGTTCACCACCACCCCGCGCTTCAGGCCATGGCTGGGCGCCACGCCCAGGCCGGCCACGCGCAGTTCGCCGTCGGGCATGGCTTCGGCCACCACCACCATGACCTTGGCGGTGCCGATGTCCAAGCCGACGACGAGGTTCTTGTATTCCTTGGCCATCTTTGGTGTCCTTGCGTCAGGGGTTCTTCGCGCCGGCTTCGGCGGGCGCGGTGGAAATGCCGGTCAGCTTCACGGCATAGCCATCGGTGTGGCGCAGGTCGGCGTACTGCAGAGGGCGCTGGTAGCGGCCGGTCACCTGGGCCACGGTGCGCACGAAACGTTCGGTGCGGGCCAGCACCTCGGCCTCGTCACCGCGGCCCAATTCCAGCGTGGCGCCGGAATCCAGCTCCACCCGCCAGCTGCCGCGGGCGCTGAGGTCCAGTTCGTCGATCACCGCGTCGTCCATGCGTTGCAGCAGCGGCGCCAGGCGCTGGTACATGGCCAGCATGCGGGCCGAGCTGCCTTCGGGGCCGCTGAAGGTGGGCAGTCCGTCGTCTTCCACGTCGCCCAGGTTGGCGTCGAAGACCTCGCCGTGGGTGTTCACCAGCTTGTCGCTGCCGTCGGTGGACGTCCACAGCGCGGCTGGCTGGTGTTCTTCCAGGCGCACGGCCAGGCGGTTGGGCCAGCGCCGCTGCACCACCGCGCGCCGCACCCAGGGCACCGACTCGAAGGCTGCGCGGGCGCGTTGCAGGTCCAGGGTGAAGAAGCCCCCGGCCAGGCGCGGCAGCGCATTGGCGCGCACCGTGGACACGCTGTTGCGCGCCAGGTCGCCGTCCAGGCGCACCGCGCGGATGCCGAACATGGGCAGCCGCGCCAGCCACAGCACCGCCGCCACCAGCAGGGCCAAGGCCGCCACCGCCAACACGACGTTGGCGGCGCCGCGCGTCAGGCGCACGTCCAGCGGCAGATTGGCGGGGAAAGTGGCGGTGGCCATGGTGGGTCTCAGGCGGCTTTCGCGACGTTCGAGCCGCTGTCCAGCCGGGCCTGGGCCAGCAGGTCCAGGCACAGCGCTTCGTAGCTGATGCCGGCCGCGCGCGCGGAGATGGGCACCAGGGAATGGCCGGTCATGCCGGGCGAGGTGTTCATCTCCAGCAGGAAGGGCTGCTGGTCACGGGCGCGCAGCATCAGGTCGGCGCGGCCCCAGCCGCGGCAGCCCAGTGCACGGTAGGACGCCAGCACGATGCGCTGCACCTCGGCTTCCAGCGCGGGCGGCAGGCCGCTGGGGCATTGGTAACGCACGTCGTCGGTGAAGTACTTGTTCTGGTAGTCGTAGGCGCCTTCGGGGGCCACGATCTTCACCACCGGCAGCGCGCGCGCCGTGGCGCCATCTCCCAACACCGGGCAGGTGAGTTCGTCGCCTTCGATGAACTCTTCGCACAGCACA
Source organism: Burkholderiales bacterium JOSHI_001 (assembly GCA_000244995.1). NCBI lineage: Bacteria > Pseudomonadati > Pseudomonadota > Betaproteobacteria > Burkholderiales > Burkholderiales bacterium JOSHI_001. The sequence goes on from CM001438.1 coordinate 4,905,633, forward strand.
TCGGGGTCGAACTTCGCCGCGGCGAGCACCGCGTCCTGCATCTGCGAGTAGCCCACCACCTTGGTCACGCCGATGGACGAGCCTTCGCGCGGCGGCTTCACGATCAGCGGCAGGCCCAGTTCGTCCGGCACGCCGCGCACGCGTTCGCGCTGCTGCTCGCTGGGGCCCAAGCGAACGAAACGCGGCGTGGGCAGGCCTTCGGCCATCCACACGCGCTTGGTCATCACCTTGTCCAGCGCAATGGCCGAGGCCATCACGCCCGAGCCGGTGTAGGGAATGCCCAGCAGTTCCAGCGCGCCCTGCACCGTGCCGTCTTCACCGTGGCGACCGTGCAGCGCGATGAACACGCGGGCGAAGCCCTGTTCCTTCAGCAGGTGCAGGCCCTGCTGCGCAGGGTCGAAGGCGTGGGCGTCCACCCCTTGGCTTTGCAGGGCCTTGAGCACGCCGCCACCGCTCATCAGCGAGATCGCCCGTTCGGCGGAGTCGCCACCCGTCAGCACCGCCACCTTGCCCAGGGATTTCACGTCGATGCCGCTCATGCTGTGCGCCCCTGTCCGGCCGCTTCGGCCACCTTGCCCGCCACCGCGCCGATGGAACCGGCCCCCATGCAGATGACCACGTCACCCTCGCGCGCCTGCGCGGCGATGGTGTCGGGCAGCTCGGCCACGTCGTCCACGAACACCGGGTCCACCTTGCCGGCCACGCGCAGCGCGCGCGCCAGGCTGCGGCCGTCGGCGGCGACGATGGGGCTTTCTCCGGCCGCATACACCTCGGTCAGCAGCACGGCGTCGGCCTGGCCCATCACCTTGACGAAGTCCTCGAAGCAGTCGCGGGTGCGGGTGTAGCGGTGCGGCTGGAAGGCCAGCACCAGGCGCTGGCCCGGGAAGGCACCGCGCGCGGCGGCAATCACCGCGGCCATTTCCACCGGGTGGTGCCCGTAGTCGTCGATCAGCGTGAAGGCGCCACCCCCAGCCGCCGCCACTTCGCCGTAGCGCTGGAAGCGCCGGCCCACGCCGCTGAAGCCGGCCAGGGCCTTGGCGATGGGCGCATCGGGCAGTTCCAGCTCGGTCGCCACGGCGATGGCCGCCAGCGCGTTGCGCACGTTGTGCTCGCCCGGCAGGTTCAGCGTGATGTCCAGGTCGGGCATGGCCACGCCATTGCGGCGCTGGCAGGTGAAGCGCATCTGGCCGCCGGGCAGCGCCTGCACGTTCACCGCGCGCACCTGGGCGTCTTCGTTGAAGCCGTAGGCGATGACCGGGCGCGAGATCATGGGCACGATGCTGCGCACGCCGGGGTCGTCGCTGCACAGGATGGCCGCGCCGTAGAAGGGCATGCGGTGCAGAAAGTCCACGAAGGCCGCCTTCAGGCGCGCAAAGTCGTGGCCGTAGGTGTCCATGTGGTCGGCGTCGATGTTGGTCACCACCGACATCACCGGCATCAGGTTCAGGAAGGAAGCGTCGCTTTCGTCGGCTTCCACCACGATGTACTCGCCCGAACCCAGCCGGCTGTTCGCGCCGGCGCTGTTCAACTTGCCGCCGATGACGAAGGTGGGGTCCACGCCCGCTTCGGCCAGCACGCTGGTGACCAGCGAGGTGGTGGTGGTCTTGCCGTGGGTGCCGGCGATGGCGATGCCGGTCTTCAGCCGCATCAGCTCGGCCAGCATCACCGCGCGCGGCACCACCGGCACGCGCGCGGCGCGGGCTGCGATGACCTCGGGGTTGTCGCCCTTCACCGCGGTGGACGTGACCACGGCTTCGGCACCGCGGATGTTGGCCGCGTCGTGGCCCAGGTGCACGCGGATGCCCAGTTCGGCCAGGCGGCGCGTGGTGGCGCTGTCGCTCTGGTCCGAGCCCGAGACCACATAGCCCAGGTTGCGCAGGATCTCGGCGATGCCGCTCATGCCGGCGCCGCCCACCCCGACGAAGTGAATGTGTTTGACGGCGTGCTTCATGCTTTCGCCTTCACGAGCTGGTCCAGTTCGTCGGCCACGCGGGCGGCGGCGTCGTGCCGGGCCAGCGCGCGGGCGTTCTGGGCGATGGTGAGCAGCCGCTCGCGGCTGAGCGCGGCCAGCTTGGTGGCCAGGACTTGCGGGGTCATGTCGGCTTGGGGCAGGTGGATGGCCGCACCGTGGCGGGCCATGTAGTCGGCGTTGTCGCTCTGGTGCGAAGTGGTGGACAGGCGCAGCGGCACCATCACGCTGGCCACGCCACCGGCACACAGCTCGCTGACCGTCACCGCACCGGCGCGGCAGACGATCAGGTCGCAATCGGCCAGGCGTTCGGCCATGTTGTCGATGAAGGGCAGGATCTCGGCCTGCACGCCCGCCTGGGCATAGGCTTCGCGCACTGCGGCCAGGTGGGCGCTGCCGCTCTGGTGCGTGACCTGGGGGCGCGTCGCCGTCGGCATCAGTGCCAGCGCCGCCGGCAGGGTTTCGTTCAACACCTTGGCGCCCAGGCTGCCGCCCACCACCAGCAGCTTCAACGGCCCGCTGCGGCCGGCGAAGCGCGCCTGGGGAAGGGGCAGGTTCGCGATCTCGGAGCGCACCGGGTTGCCGGTGACCACCGCCTGCTTCGTGGCCTGGGCCGCGTCGCCGTCGAAACCGAAGGCGATGCGATCGGCCACGCGCAGCAGGCTCTTGTTGGACAGCAGCAGGGACGCGTCGGCGTTCACCAGCATCAGTGGCTTGCCCAGCAGCCGGGCCATCAGGCCGCCGGGGAAGCAGACATAGCCGCCCATGCCCAGCACCGCGTCGGCGCTGCGGTGGCGCAGGATGCCGAAGCTGTCCCAGAAGGCCTTCAGCAGGCGCAGGCCGCCGGTGAGCATGTGCAGCCCGCCCTTGCCACGAAGGCCGGAAAAGGCCAGTGTGTCCATCTCGATGCCGGTGGGTGGCACCAGCTTGTTTTCCATGCCGGTGGTGGTGCCCAGCCAGCTGACCGTCCAACCGCGGGCCTGCGCTTCACGCGCCACCGCCAGGCCCGGGATGATGTGGCCACCGGTGCCCGCGGCCATGATGACGAGGTGCGGCATCAAGCGCGACCTCCACGCATCAACTGGCGGTTCTCGATGTCCACACGCACCACGATCGCCAGCGCGATCAGGTTCATCAGGATGGCGCTGCCGCCAAAGCTCATCAGCGGCAGCGTCAGGCCCTTGGTGGGCAGCACGCCCAGGTTCACGCCCATGTTGATGAAGCCCTGGCCACCCATCCAGATGCCCACGCCCTGCACCATCAGGCCGGCGAACACGCGGTCCAGGGCGATGGCCTGGCGACCGATGACGAAGATGCGCCGGGTCAGCCAGAAGAAGCTGAGGATGACCGCGGCCACGCCGAGGAATCCCAGTTCTTCACCGATGACGGCGAGCAGGAAGTCGGTGTGGGCCTCGGGCAGGTAGTGCAGTTTTTCCAGGCTGCTGCCCAGGCCCTGGCCGAAGATTTCGCCGCGCCCGAAGGCGATGAGCGAATGGGTCAGCTGGTAGGCCTTGCCCTGCGCGTAGGCCGGGTCCCAGGGTTTGAGGTAGGCAAAGATGCGCTCGCTCTTTTCCGGGCTGGACACGATGACCAGCACGAAGGCGCCCACCAGCACCATGGCCGACAGGAAGAACATCTTGCCGTTCACACCGCCCAGAAAGAGGATGCCCATGGAAATGAGCGCCACCACCATGAAGGCGCCCATGTCGGGTTCGCGCAGCAGCAGCACGCCGGTGAAGCCCAGCGCCACCGCCATGGGCCACACCGCCTTGACGAAGTTTTCCTTCACGTCCATCTTGCGCACCATGTAGCTGGCGGCGTACATGGCCATGGCCAGCTTCATCAGTTCACTCGGCTGGAAGTTCATCAGCCCCAAGGGGATCCAACGCCGACTCTTGTTCACCACCTTGCCGATGCCGGGAATGAGCACCAGCACCAGCATCAGCAGCGCAATGACGAAGATCCACGGCGCCCATTTCTCCCACACCCGCACCGGCACCTGCAGCGCCACCGCCGCGCCCACCAGGCCCACGGCGATGTACAGCGCCTGGCGGCTGAGGAAGTGCGTGGCTTCATAGCGCGCGAACTTGGGGCTGTCGGGCAGGGCCACGCTGGCCGAATACACCATCACCAGGCCTAGGGCCACCAGGGACAGCACCATCCAGACCAGGGCCTGGTCGAAGCCGGCCAGGCGCACCGGCTCGCCTGCGCTGCCGCCCACCCAGTCGCGGATGGGCACCTTGCGGGTGGCGCGCTGCTCGCGGGCTTCGCGCCAGCGCTGCAGCCACTCTTTCAAATTGAAGCGCGCGGCCAGGGCGTTCATGCGAGCACCTCGCCGCGTTCGGCCGCCAGCGCCTGCACGGCCTGGACGAACACCTCGGCGCGGTGGCCGTAGTTGCGGAACATGTCCAGGCTGGCGCAGGCGGGGCTGAGCAGCACCGCGTCCCCCGGTTGGGCGCGCCCGAAGCACCAGGCCACGGCGGCTTCCAGGCTGTCATGGCGCTGCATCGCCACACCCGTGGCGGCCAGCACGCCTTCGATGAGCGCAGCGTCGCGGCCGATCAAGGCCACGGCGCGGGCATATCGCGCGGTGGGCGCGGCCAGCGGCGTGAAATCCTGGCCCTTGCCGTCGCCGCCCAGGATGAGCACCAGCTTGGCCGGCGCCTTGTCTGCGCCCAGGCCTTCCAGCGCGGCCACGGTGGCGCCGACGTTGGTGCCCTTGCTGTCGTCGAAGGCCTCCACGTTGCCCACGCTGCCGATGGGCTGCACGCGGTGCGGCTCGCCGCTGTATTCGCGCAGGCCATGCAGCATGGGCGCCAGCGGGCAGCCGATGGCGATGGCCAATGCCAACGCGGCCAAGGCGTTGGCGGCGTTGTGGCGGCCGCGCACGCGCAGCGCGTCGGCGGGCATCAGGCGCTGCAGGTGGATTTCCGGCGATTCGCCCTTCTTCAGCTTCACGGTTTCGTCGGCTTCCAGCGCGCGCACCAGCCAGGCCATGCCGTTTTCCTGCACCAGGCCGAAGTCGCCCGGCCGGGCCGGCGGCTGCAGGCTGAAATGCAGGGCCTTGCGGTGCAGCGTCTTCGCGGGCCTACCCTTGGCGCCCTTGACCACTTCCGGCGCCGGCACCATGGCCATCACAGCGCTGTCATCGGCGTTGAGCACCATGACGCCCTGCTGGCCGAAGATGCGTGCCTTGGCGGCGGCGTAGGCCGCCAGGTCGCCGTGCCAGTCCAGGTGGTCCTGGGTCAGGTTCAGCACCGCGCCGGCGCTGGGCTCGAAGCCCTGCACGCCGTCCAGTTGGAAGCTGGACAACTCCAGCACCCACACCTGCGGCAGGTGCTCGAACACGGGTTCAGCCGGCGGCGGCGGGGCCAGTTGCAGCGGGGCTTCGTCGTCGGCCACCGGCGGGGCCGGCAGCTCATCAGCACGGCCGGGATCGGCCACATCGGGCGCATCGGCCACGGGCGACTGGCCGGCGTCGGGCTCAACCGTCACCACGGCTTCGGCCAGAGCTTGCGCGGGGGGCGGCGCGGGCTCCAGGTCCAGCGCCGCAGCCAGCGTGTCCAGCATCGTCGGGCCGATGTTGCCGGCCATGGCCACGCGGCGGCCGGCGCGCGCCACCAGCAGCGCGGTCATCGCGGTGGTGGTGGTCTTGCCGTTGGTGCCGGTGATGGCCAGCACGCGCGGGGCATAGCCGCGTTCGGCCTTCAGATCGCCCAATGCGGCGGCGAACAGGTCCAGTTCGCCTTGCACTGCGATGCCCGCGGCCCGTGCCGCGGCCAGCAGCGGGGCGATGCGTTGGTCGTGCGGTGCCAGGCCGGGGCTCTTCAGCACCAGGCGCAGGGTCTGCACCGCCTGGGCGGCGGTCTCGGCGGTCCAGGCATGGTGGCCGATGGCGATGCCGGGCACGGCGGCGCGCAGCGCGTCGGCCCCTGGCGGGTTCTCGCGCGAATCCCACACCTGCACCCGGGCGCCGAAGCGGGCGCACCAGCGCGCCATGGCCAGGCCGCTTTCGCCGAGGCCCAGCACGATGACGGGGAGGTCTTGCAGGAATTTCATCGGTGCAGCCGCCGCCGGGCCGCCCCAAGGCGGCTGCCGCCCCCTCGGGGGGCAGCGAACAAGGTGAGCGTGGGGGTCGTCATGACTAGCGCAGCTTCAGGCTGGACAGCCCGATCAGGCACAGCAGCATGGTGATGATCCAGAAACGGATCACCACCTGCGTCTCGGTCCAGCCGCTCTTTTCAAAGTGGTGGTGCAGCGGCGCCATCAACAGGATGCGGCGGCCTTCGCCGTACTTGCGCTTGGTGTACTTGAACCAGCCCACCTGCAGCATGACCGACAGCGCTTCCACCACGAAGATGCCGCCCATGATGGCCAGCAGGATTTCCTGGCGCGAGATGACCGCGATGGTGCCGATGGCCCCGCCGAGTGCCAGCGCGCCCACGTCGCCCATGAACACCTGTGCCGGGTGGGCGTTGAACCACAGAAAGGCCAGGCCGGCGCCGGCCATGGCGGCGCAGAAGATCAGCAACTCGCCCGCGCCCGGGATGTGCGGCAGCAGCAGGTACTTGCTGTACACCGCGTTGCCGGTCACGTAGGCGAAGATGCCGAGTGCCGAGCCCACCATCACCACCGGCATGATGGCCAGGCCGTCCAGGCCGTCGGTCAGGTTCACCGCGTTGCTGGCGCCCACGATGACCACGTAGGTCAGGAAGATGAAGCCGAACACGCCCAGCGGATAGCTCACCGTCTTGAAGAAGGGCACCATCAGGTCGGCCTTGGGCGGCAGCTCGTTGGAGAAGCCGCTTTGCACCCAGCGGAAGAACAGCTCCAGCACGCGCATGTTGGAGGTTTCAGACACGCTGAAGGCCAGGTACAGCGCCGCCACCAGGCCGATGAGCGACTGCCACATGTACTTCTCGCGGCTGCGCATGCCCTCGGGGTTCTTCTGCACCACCTTGCGCCAGTCGTCCACCCAGCCGATGGCGCCGAAGCCGAAGGTGACCAGCATGACGATCCAGACGAAACGGTTGGACCAGTCGAACCACAGCAGCGTGGCCACCGCGATGCCGATCAGCACCAGCACCCCGCCCATGGTGGGCGTGCCGCGCTTGGCCAGGTGGCTTTGCACGCCGTATTCACGGATGGGCTGGCCGATCTTCAACTCGGTGAGGCGGCGGATGACCAGCGGCCCGAACACCAGGCCGATCAGCAGCGCGGTCATCGCGGCCATCATGGCGCGGAAGGTGATGTACTGGAACACGCGCAGGAAGCCCAGCTGTTCCGGGTAGAGGCCTTGCAACCACTGGGCCAGGCTAAGCAGCATGGGGCCGGCCCTCCGCGTCGGATTGTTGTGCCACCAGGGCCTGCACCACCTGTTCCATGCGCATGAAGCGCGATCCTTTCACCAGCACCGACGCGAAGTCGGGTGCCTGCTTCAATGCCGCCACCAGGGCGGGCGCATCGGCAAAGTGCCGCGCGCCAGGGCCGTAGGCCAGCGCCGCGTCGGCGCAGGCGCTGCCGGCGCACCACAGCGCGGCCAGGCCGCGTTCACGTGCATAGCGGCCCACCTCGGCATGGAAGGCCGGGCCCTGGTTGCCCACCTCGCCCATGTCGCCCAGCACCAGCCAGTGCGGGCCGGGCAGGCCGGCCAGCAGGTCGATGGCCGCGCGCACCGAGTCGGGGTTGGCGTTGTAGCTGTCGTTCACCAGCGTGCAGGTGCGCCCGCGCCAGGCCAGGCCCTGCGCCTGCGACCGACCCGACACCGGCCGGAAAGCCTCCAGCCCCTGGGCGATGACGGCCAGCGGCACGCCCACCGCCAGCGCCGCGGCGGTGGCCGCCAGCGCGTTGCGCACGTTGTGCAGGCCGGCGGCGTAGAGCATGAACTCGATCGCGCCGGCCGGCGTGTGGGCGCGCAGCGACCAGTGCCCGCCCTGGTTGTCGGCCACCCACAGTGCGTCACCGGTCACGTCGGCCGGGCCCTGCAGGGCGAAGCACAGGTGCGGCCGGGGCTCGGCCAGGTCGTGCCACACCGGTGCCATGGCGTCGTCGGCCGGGTACACCGCCACGCCGCTGGCGCCCAGCGCCGCGATGCAGGCGCCGTTTTCCTGTGCCACGGCCTGCACGCTGGCCATGAACTCCTGGTGCTCGCGCTGGGCGTTGTTCACCAGCGCCACCGTGGGCGCGGCCAGGCGCGCCAGCAGCGCGATCTCGCCGGGGTGGTTCATGCCCAGCTCCAGCACCGCGGCGCGGTGGTGGGGGCGCAGTCGCAGCAGTGTCAGCGGCACGCCGATGTGGTTGTTGAAGTTGCCGGCGGTGGCCAGCGCGTCCTCCCCCAGCCAGGTGCGCAGCACGCTGGCCAGCATCTGCGTGACGGTGGTCTTGCCATTGCTGCCGGTCACCGCCACCAGGGGCAGATGCAGCTGCGCGCGCCAGGCGGCAGCCAGGGTCTGCAGCCCGGCCAGCGCATCGGCCACCAGCAGGCCAGGCAGCCCCGCTTCATGCAGTCCGCGCTCGGCCAGTGCGGCCACCGCGCCGGCCGCGCGGGCGGGGGGCAGGAAGTCGTGGGCGTCGAAACGTTCGCCGCGCAGCGCCACGAACAGGTCGCCGGGCTGCAGCGTGCGGGTGTCGGAATGCACCCGGGCGATGGGCGTGGCGCCCTCCCCCACCAAGGTGCTGCCGGGCAGCAGCGCGTGGGCCTGGGCCAGGGTCATCATCAGTCTGCTCATGCGCCGGCCCCCCGCTGCGCCAGCGCGGCGCGGGCTTCTTCCACATCGCTGAAGTGGTGCTTCTGGCCCAGCACTTCCTGGTAGTCCTCGTGGCCCTTGCCGGCCAGCAGCACGACGTCGCGCGCACCGGCCTGGCCGATGGCGTGCGCAATGGCGCTGCGGCGGTCCACGATGGCTTGCACCGCCGGGCTGGCCTGCATGCCGGCAACGATCTGCTCCACGATGAGGGCCGGGTTCTCGTCGCGCGGGTTGTCGCTGGTGACCACCACCCGGTCGGCGCCGCGCTGGGCGATGGCACCCATCAGCGGGCGCTTGGTGGCGTCACGGTTGCCGCCGCAGCCGAACAGGCACACCAGTTCACCGCCGCGCGCCCGGGCCAGCGGACGCAGGGCGCCCAGGGCCTTTTCCAGCGCGTCGGGGGTGTGGGCGTAGTCCACCACCACCTCGGGCTGGCCGGGCGCGGCCGGCACCCGCTGCATGCGCCCGGGCACGGGCGTGAGCGTGGGCACCAACTCGGCCGCCTGAGCCAGCGGCACGCCCAGGGCGCGCAACGCACCCAGCACGGCCAGCAGGTTGGCGGCGTTGTAGTCGCCGATCAATGCGCTTTGAACCGGCACGCGCGCGTCGCCTTCGGCCAGGGTGAAGGCCAGGCCGCCGTCGTGGTAGCCCAGGTCCATCGCCGCCAGGCGACCTCGGCCCCGGGTGGAGGTGGTCCACAGGTCCAGCTTGCCGCCGGCCAGTTCGACCGCCAGGCGTTCGCCCTGTTCGTCGTCGATGTTCACCACCGCGGCCTTCAGCCCGGGCCAGGCGAACAGCGCGCGCTTGGCGGCCCAGTAGGCCTGCATGGAGCCGTGGTAGTCCAGGTGGTCGCGCGTGAAATTGGTGAACTGCGCCACCGCCACGCCGGTGCCCGCCAGGCGGTGCTCGGCGATGCCGATGGACGAGGCTTCCAGCGCGCAGGCATAGAAGCCGGCATCCACGAACTCGCGCAGCGCCCCTTGCAGGCGCACCGGGTCGGGTGTGGTCAGGCCGGTGAACTGGATGCGCCCCTCGGGCTCGCCCGGCAGCGGCGGCACGCCCACGCCCAAGGTGCCGATGACGCCGCAGCGCTGGCCCAGCACCGACAGCGCCTGCGCCGTCCACCAGGCGGTGGAACTCTTGCCGTTGGTGCCGGTGGCGGCCACCACCTGCAGGCGTCGGCTGGGTTGCTCGAACCAGGCCGCGGCCAGCGGACCGGTGGCGGCCTTCAGGTCGTGCAGCGCGGCCACGCGCGGGTCATCGAAATGGAACGCGTCCACGCCCTCGGCTTCCACCAGGCAGGCCTTGGCACCGGCCGCCAAGGCCGCTGCCACGAACTGGCGGCCATCGGCGGCATAACCCGGCCAGGCGATGAAGGCGTCGCCCGGCTGCACCGCGCGGCTGTCGGTGCGCAAAGCGCCCACGCCCTGGCCGCGCAGCCACTGCAGCGCGGCTTCGGCGTGGGGCAGGATCGGGGTGGTGGCGGCCATCAGAAGCTTTCCTTCTCGGCCACCGCGTTGGTGATGATCTCGGGCTTGACCTCGATGTCCGGCGCCACGCCCATCATGCGCAGGGTCTGCTGCACCACCTGGCTGAACACCGGCGCGGCCACGTCGCCGCCGAAGTAGATGCCGTTGCTGGGCTCGTCCACCATCACCGCGACGATGATGCGCGGCTTGGCCACCGGCGCCATGCCCACGAACCAGGCGCGGTACTTGTTGGTGGCGTAGCCCTTGCCTTCCTGCTTGTGCGCGGTGCCGGTCTTGCCACCCACCGAATAGCCCACCGCCTGCGCACGCGGCGCGGTGCCGCCGGGGCCGGCGGCCAGTTGCAGCATCTTGCGCACCTCTTGCGCCACCTCAGGCTTCAACACCTGGATGCCCGAAGGCAGCGCGTCCTGCTTGAGCATGCTGACCGGGATGACCTCGCCGTCGTGTGCGAACACGGTGTAGGCGCGTGCCAACTGCAGCAGCGACGCGGACAGGCCGTAGCCGTAGCTCATGGTGGCCTGCTCGATGGGCCGCCAGGTCTTGTAGGGGCGCAGCCGGCCGGTGACGGCGCCGGGGAAGGCGATCTGCGGCTTCTGGCCGAGGCCGACGCTGGCATACAGCTCCCACATCTCGCGCGGCTGCATGCGCATGGCCATCTTCACCGTGCCCACGTTGCTGGACTTCTGGATGACCTGGGCCACGGTGAGCGCGCCGTGCGGGTGCGCGTCGCGGATGGTGGAGCCGGTGATGGTGATGGTGCCCGGCGCGGTGTCGATCAGGGTGTTGGGCGTGACGCGGCCGGTCTGCAGCGCCCAGGCGGTGATGAAGGGTTTCATCGTCGAGCCGGGCTCGAAGATGTCGGTCAGCGCGCGGTTGCGCAACTGCGCCCCCGACAGGCCGGAGCGCTGGTTGGGGTTGTAGCTGGGCCAGTTGGCCAGGGCCAGCACCTCGCCGCTCTGCGCGTCCAGCACCACCACGCTGCCGGCCTTGGCGCGGTGCTGGGCCACGGCCTCCTTCACCTTCTGGTAGGCGAAGAACTGCACCTTGGAGTCGATGGACAGGGTGACGTCGCGGCCGTTCACCGGGTCCACGCTGTCGCCCACGTCTTCCACCACCCGGCCCAGGCGGTCCTTCACCACGGCGCGTGCACCGTCCTGGCCCTGCAGGTCCTTCTGGAACGCCAGTTCGATGCCTTCCTGGCCCTTTTCCTCGATGTTGGTGAAGCCCACCACATGCGCTGCGGCTTCGCCCTCGGGGTACTTGCGCTTCCACTCGCGGGTGTCGTACAGGCCCTTGATGCCCAGCGCCTTGGCCTGCTGCCACACGTCGGCGTCCACCTGGCGCCGCACCCAGGCGAAGCTGGGGCTGCCGCTGGCGAGGCGCTCGTTCAACTCGCGCACGCTCATGTCCAGCAGGCGGGCCAGTTCCTTGCGCTGGGCCGCCGTGGCTTCGAAGTCGCGCGGGATGGCCCACACCGACGAGGCTTCCACGCTGGTGGCCAGCATCAGGCCATTGCGGTCGAAGATGCGGCCTCGGTTGCCGGGCACTTCGATGTTGTGGGTGTAGCGCTTCTCGCCCTGCTGCAGGTAGAAGTTGGTGCCGATGATCTGGATGTACACCGCGCGGCCCACCAGCACCAGGAAGCTCAGGCCCACCAGGGCCACGATGAAACGGCTGCGCCAGGGCGGCGTCTTGGCCGCCAGCAGCGGGCTGCTGGCGTAGTTGACGCTGCGCGCCGAAGCGGCCGGGCGCTTGGCGGCGTTCTTGGACGGGCGCACGCTCATCGTTGCGCTCCGGACGCGGCGGCCGAGCCGGCGGGCATGGGGTCCACCACGTACTGCGTCACCGCCGGCGAGGCGGGGCGCATGGCCAGCCGATCGCGCGCGCGGCGGTCCACGCGCACACTGGTGGCGGCGCCCTGGGCGTCGGCCTCCAAACGCTTGAAGTCCACGTCCAGGCGGGCGTGTTCGGCCTTGGCCTTGTCCAGGTCGGAATACAGGCGCCGCGCTTCGTAGGAGGTGCGCACCAGGTACAGCGCGCTCAGCAGCAGCGCCAAGGCCAGCAGCATGTTGACTTTGGTCATGCCACCTCCGTGCGCTCGGCCACGCGCAGGATGGCCGAGCGCGCGCGCGGGTTGGCCAGCACTTCGGTGTAGGAGGGCTTGACGCGGGCGACGGAGACCAGCCGCGTGGGCTTGGGCGGCGCAAACGGCGCACGGCGGTCCACCTCGCTGCGGCTTTCGCGCGCGATGAAGGTCTTGACGATGCGGTCTTCCAGGGAATGGAAGCTGATGACCACCAGTCGCCCCTGCGGTGCCAGAACCTCGAGCGCGGCCGCTAGCCCCTGCCCGAGGTCCTCGAGTTCAGCGTTGACGAGAATCCGAAGAGCTTGAAATGTGCGCGTCGCAGGGTTCTGGCCCGGCTCTCGGGTTTTGACCGCACCAGCCACGACTTCGGAAAGTTCGGCGGTGCTTCGAACAGCACGCCCGCTTTCCCGGCGAGCAACAAGCGCCTTTGCAATCGGTACAGCAAACCGTTCTTCCCCATGGTCGCGGATCACCTCTGCGATGCGCTTTTCATCGGCGCGGGCCAGAAAGTCCGCGGCCGTTTCGCCGCGGGTCGTGTCCATGCGCATGTCCAGCGGCGCGTCGTAGCGGAAGCTGAACCCGCGCTCGGGGTTGTCGATCTGCGGCGAGCTCACGCCCAGGTCCAGCAGCACGCCCTGCACCTGGGCCACGCCGCGCTCGGCCAGCGCCGTGCGCATGTCCGCAAAGCTGGCGTGCACGATGGCAAAGCGCGGGTCGTTGATGGCGTCGGGCCCCTGCGTGGCCGCGGCAATGGCGTCGGGGTCCTTGTCGAAGGCGATCAGCCGGCCGACCGGCGACAGCCGCGCCAGCAGCGCACGCGCATGGCCGCCGCGGCCGAAGGTGCCGTCCACGTACACACCGTCCGGCTGCGTGGCGATCGCTTCGATCGCTTCGTTCAGCAGGACGGTGGTGTGTTGCCATGTGCCTGTTGTGCCCGTCATCAGAAGACGAAGTTCTTGATGGCTTCGGGCATGGGCTGGGTCTTCACCACCGCCACATGGGCGGCGTGGCGCGCCGCGTCCCACAACTCGAGCCGGGCGCCGGTGCCGATGAGCATGACGTCGCGCACCAGGCCGGCCTCGGTGCGCAATTCGGGCGACACGTGCAGGCGGCCGGCGGAGTCGATGTCCACGTCCACCGCGGTGCCGATGAACATGCGGCGCCACGCGTCGGCTTCCATGGGCAGGGTGAGCAGCCGGTCGCGGAAGCTTTCCCAGGCCGGGCGGGGCAGCACCATCAGGTAGCCCTCGGGGTGCGCGCACAGGGTCAGTTCGCCGTTGCAGGCAGTGACCAAGGCGTCCTTGTGCCGCGACGGGACGTTGAGTCGCCCCTTCGCATCCAGCGTCAGCGCCGAAGCCCCCTGAAACACCAAACCCGCCACTTTTTTCCACCGTTCGCCACTATTCAACACTATAGCCGGCGCACAGGGGGCGGGTCAACGGTCAGGCTTCGAAAAATCCAATCAAATCAAGCACTTAGTAACGACTGTTCGAATTCACAGGATACCAGGAAAAATGACTTAAAAATTAAGGACTTGCGGCGGAAAGTGAAAGTTCAAAGTGAGTTTCGCAGGGTGAAGCCTCGGCGCGAGGCGGTCGGTGGCCCCCGGATAGGCGTTCTCGACATCAGGACGCCTGAATTGTGTGCCAAGCTCTGCCCCGGCCGAGTTTTCGGCCCCATTCCGCCTTTTCCATGGAGAAGCCGCTCATGGCGCGACACCGCCTCCTCGTCACCCTGTGCGTCGCCCTGTGGGCCGGCGCGGCCCTGCGGCCGGCCCAGGCGGCCGACGACCCCAGCCCGGCCGGGCGCCCGCGCACCGACCAGTTGGTGGCGGCACGCAAGCTGGTGGCGGCCAAGCAATGGCCGCAGGCCCTGGACGAGTTGAAGCGCAACACCGACGCCGGCAACGCCGACTGGAACAACCTGATGGGCTTCGTGTTGCGCAAGAACACGCCACCCGACCTGGCACGGGCCGAAGTGCACTACGACGCCGCGCTGCGGCTGGAGCCTTTGCACCGCGGCGCACTGGAGTATTCGGGCGAGCTGTACCTGCTGCGCGGCGACCTGGCGCGCGCTGAAAAGCGACTGCGCGAGCTGGAAACCGCCTGCCCGCAGGGCTGCCGAGAACACGGCGACCTGCAGGAGGCCGTCGACCGCTACAAGGCCGGGAAACGTTAGCCCCCAGGCCGACGAAATACGTCGTCCGCCCCCCCGAGGGGGATGGGTCAACTTGGGGCGGCCCGGCGTTGACCCATCCGCGCTGACACCGTCCAGGGGCCAACGCTAGGCCAGGCCCAGCAAGCGCTTGGCGTTTTCCTTCAGGATCAGCGGCTTCACCTTGTCCTTGAATCCGGCATCGTCGAAATCGGCCATCCAGCGCTCGGGCGTGATCAAGGGGTAGTCGCTGCCAAAGAGCATGCGGTCCTTCAGCAGCGTGTTGGCGTACTGCACCAGTTGCGCCGGGAAGTACTTGGGGCTCCAGCCGGAGAGATCAATCCACACATTGGGCTTGTGCAGCGCCAGGCTCAGCGCCTCGTCCTGCCAGGGCCAGCTGGGGTGGGCGATGACGATCTGGATGTCGGGGAAGTCAATCGCCACGTCCTCCAGCAGCATGGGGTTGCTGTTCTGCAGCCGCAGGCCTCCACCGCAACGCATGCCGCTGCCGATGCCCGAATGCCCGCTGTGGAAGATGGCCGGCAGCTTGTGCTCGGCAATCACTTCATACAGCGGCCAGGCCATCTTGTCGTAGGGCAGGAAGCCCTGCACCGTGGGGTGGAACTTGAAGCCCTTCACACCGTGCTCTTCAATAAGCCGGCGCGCTTCGCGTGCGCCCATCTTGCCCTTGTGCGGGTCGATGCTGGCGAACGCGATCATCATGTCGGCGTTCTTCTGCGCCGCTTCGCAGATTTCTTCGTTCGGAATGCGGCGCCGTCCCAGCTGGCTTTCGCTGTCCACGGTGAACATCACCAGGCCGATTTTCTTCTCGCGGTAGTAGGCCACCGTCTCGTCGATGGTGGGCCGGCGGTTGCTGCCGAAGTACTTGTCGGCCGCGCGGTCGTATTCTTCGCCGTAGGGGTCGAAGGGGTTGCGGCAGCTCACCTCGGCATGGGTGTGGATGTCAATGGCGATCAGGTCCTGGGCGTTCATGCGCGTCGCTCCATGGGTTCATCGGGTTCATCAGTACACGGACGATCCTAACCCAGGCTGTCAGCGCTGGGGAGGTTCACTGCGGTTCATGCTGGCAAACTGCGCCAACGCCACCCCGGCCAGCGTGAGTGCGGCGCCGCCCAGCTTCACCAGCGTGAAGCGCTCGCCGGTGGCCCACCAGGCCACCACGCCAGCCACCAGGGGCATCAGGTACTGCAGCGGCGCGGTGCGGGCGATGCCGCGGCGTTCGTTCACCCAGCCCCACACCAGCCAGCCCAGGAAGGCCGACACCAGCGCCGCCCACAGCAACAGGCCCCAATGCTTCCACTCCATCTGGGCCCAGGGCGCCACCAGCGCCGCGGGTGTCATGGCCAGCACGACGGGCACGCTGCCGGCCAGGGTGGCGTAGGCCATCACCGCCACGCCGCCGTGCTTCAGGATCAGCGGCTTGGTCATCACGGTGTAGTAGCTGAAGATGGCCGCGGCGGTCAGCATCATCAGGTCGCCGCCGGTGGCGGCCCATTGCCGGCCCAGCAGCTTGTCCGACAGGAACACCAGCACCCCGCCGCAGGCCATCGCCACGCCCAGCACCTGGCCGCGCGACAGCCGTTCCAGACCGGCGTGGTGCAGGATCAGCAGCGTGAACACCGGCCCGCAGGCCATGATCAGCGCACTGGAAAAGGCGGTGGACCAGTGGATGCCGAAAGTCACCATGGTGACGTGCACCGAGTGCGCCAGGAAACCCAGGCCGGCCAGGCGAATCATGTCCTCGCGCGGCAGCCAGCGCCAGCGCCCACCGTTCAGGTGCAGCAGCAGCAGGGCCGCGCAGGCCGGCATCAGCAGGTAGCGCGCGAACAGGAATGCGCCAGGCGGCAGCAGCCCGAACAAGGCCTTCTGCACCGCAAAGTTGGCACCCCACACAGCCACCACCAGTAGGCCGGCCGCCAGCGCCAGCGGCTGGCCGTCGGAAGCCGGAACCGGCGCGGCCGTGCTGGAAGTGGGGGTGGGCAGGGACGACATGGGCCAGCCTGGGAGTGTGCCCCATGGCCAACCGAGGCCGTTTCGGCCGGTGCCGTGTCGCGGTGGTGCCGCGCCAAAATCCCCGCCCGTGAGCCGACAGGGTAAGCTGCCGCCGCGTGATTCATCTGCTGAACTTACTGGCCGCGATCGCCCTGCTGGTGTGGGGCACGCACATCGTGCGCACCGGCATGCTGCGGGTGCTGGGCGAAAACCTGCGCCACGTGCTGCAGCGCAGTTTCGGCAGCCGCCCGCGGGCACTGGCTGCGGGCCTGGGCGTGACCAGCCTGGTGCAGTCCAGCACGGCCACCTGCCTGATCGTTGCCAGTTTCGTCGGCCAGGGCCTGGTGGCCACCGGCCCGGCGCTGGCGGTGATGCTGGGGGCCGACGTGGGCACCGCGCTGATGGCGGTGGTGTTCTCTTTCGACCTGAGCTGGCTGTCGCCGCTGCTGATCTTCGTAGGCGTGGTGCTGTTCATCTCACGCCAGAACAGCGGCGGCGGGCGCATCGGCCGGGTGCTGATCGGCCTGGGGCTGATCACCCTGGCGCTGCAGCTCATCGTGGCGGCCACCCGGCCCATGACCGAAAGCCCGGCGGTGCGCGCCCTGCTGGTGGCCCTGCCCAGCGAGGTGCTGCTGGACATCCTGGTGGGCGCGGTGTTGTCGGTGCTGTCCTATTCCAGCCTGGCCATCGTGTTGCTGACCGCCGCGCTGGCGTCCGAAGGCATCCTGCCCACGCAGGTGGCGCTGGGGCTGGTGCTGGGCGCCAACCTGGGCAGCGGCCTGCTGGCCATGCTGGCCACGGCGGGCGCCGGGCCGGAAGTTCGGCGGCTGCCGGTGGGCAACCTGATCTTCAAGCTGGTGGGCATCAGCCTGGCCATTCCACTGCTGGGCCAGGCGCACATCGGGCTGCAGCAGTGGGTGGGCGCGGTGCACCAGCAGGTGGTGGTGTTCCACCTGGCCTTCAACGCAGCGCTGGCACTGCTGTTCATCATGTTCACCGGCGTGGTGGGGGCCTGGGTGGACCAACTGCTGCCCACGCCCGCCAAGCCGAACCACGGCGGGCGCAGCAGCCACCTGGACCCGGTGGCGCTGGCCACGCCATCGCTGGCCATCAGTTGCGCCGCGCGTGAAGCGCTGCACCAGGCCGACGTGGTGGAAACCATGCTGCGCGGCATCCTGCCGGTGCTGCGCGACAACGACCTGGTGCTGGCCGAACGCCTGCGCCAGATGGACGACACGGTGGACCACCTGTACAGCAGCATCAAGTTCTACCTGACGCAGATCTCGCGCGAAGCGCTGAGCGAACGCGAAAGCCGGCGCTGGACCGACATCGTGTCCTTCACCATCAACATGGAACACATCGGCGACGGCATCGAGCGGGTGCTGATCGACATCGAAGACAAGAAGATCCGCAAGTCACGCAGCTTCTCCGAGGCCGGCATGGCCGAGGTGGTGCACCTGCACGAGCGCCTGCTGGCCAACCTGCGCCTGGGCATGAGCGTGTTCCTGGACGGCCACGCCCGGGACGCGCAAAAGCTGCTGGAAGAAAAGGCCCGCTTTCGCGACCTGGAGCATGAATACGCGGCCAACCACATCACCCGGCTGCAGGACAACTCGGCGCAGAGCATTGAAACCAGCGCGCTGCACCTGGACCTGCTGTCCGAGCTGAAACGCATCAACTCGCACATCTGCTCCATCGCCTACCCCATCCTGGAAAGCAAGGGCGCCCTGGCCGCCACGCGGCTGCGCCAGTCGCAACTGGGCGAGCTGGACGAAGGGGGCGAACGCCCGCGCGGTTCAGCCCCTTGGTGACGCCCGCACTCAGCGTCAGTTGGCCGGTGGTGGCCGCGGTGCTGCTGGGCGCATTGCTGCACGCCGGCTGGAATGCGCTGGTGAAAAGCAGCGGCGACAAGGCCCTGGACACCGCCCTGGTGCATGTGATGGGTTCGGTGGTGGCCCTGCCGCTGCTGGCGCTGGTGGGGCTGCCAGGCCCGGCCGGCCTGCCCTTCATCGCTGCTTCTCTGGTGGTGCACATCGGCTACTACATCGCACTGGCGGGCGCCTATGAGCACGGCGACCTGGGCCTGACCTACCCCATCATGCGCGGCTTTGCGCCGCTGCTGGTGGCGCTGGGCAGCGGCCACCTGCTGGGCGAAGCGCCCAGCCTGGCCAGCTGGTTGGGCGTGCTGGGCATCACCTGCGGCGTGGCGCTGGTGGGCCTGGCCCACACCGGGCAGGCGCTGCACCACCGCAAGGCCCTGGCCTTTGCCTTTGCCAACGCCGGCATCATCGCCGTCTACACCGTGGTGGACGGCCTGGGCGTGCGCACCGAGGTGGCCGCGGGCGGCCATGCGCTGCGCTACGTGTTGCTGCTGTTCGTGCTGGACGGGGTGATGTACCCCAGCCTGGTGTGGCTGCGGCGAGGGGTCGCTGGGCGCGCCCACATCCTGGCCTACGCGCGCACGCGCTGGCCGCTGGCCGCGCTGGGCGGCAGCGCGTCAATCGGCTCCTACGCCATCGCCTTGTGGGCCATGACCCGCGCCCCGGTGGCCAGCGTGGCCGCGCTGCGCGAGACCTCGGTGCTGTTCGCCGCACTGCTGGGCAGGGTGCTGCTGAAAGAGAGATTCGGCCCGCAGCGCGCCATCGGCACCGGGGTCATCGTGCTGGGGGTGATGGCCTTGCGGCTGGGCTAGCGCCGGGCAGCGCGGGTGAATCTGGTAGGCCGTGTTGGACTTGAACCAACGACCAAAGGATTATGAGTCCTCTGCTCTGACCAACTGAGCTAACGGCCCGCAAGCGCGCGATTGTAGGAGTGGCGCGCGCACCGCCTATTTCTGCGACAGCGCGTTGCTCACCAGCCGCGCCGTGATGTCCACCAGCTGGATCATGCGGTCGTAAGGCATGCGCGTGGGCCCGATCACGCCCAGGGTGCCCACCACGCGCCCGTCCAGTTCGTAGGGGGCGCTCACCACGCTGAGCTCTTGCACCGGCAGCATGCCGCTCTCGCCGCCGATGTAAATGCGCACCCCGTCGGCGCGGCTGGAACTTTCCAGCAGGCGCATCAGTTCGGTCTTCTGCTCGAACAGGTCGAACATCTTGCGCATCGAACCCATGTCGTTGCCGAAGTCCTGCACGCCCAGCAGATTGCGCTCACCCGAGACCACCACCTGGTCGGCACTTTCCGAAATGGCGTCGCTACCCGCCTGCACAGCAGCCTGCATCAGCTGGGCGATCTCGCCGCGCAGCGCGTCGATTTCATGGCGCAGGCGTTCGCGCACTTCTTCCAGCGTCAGGCCGGCGTAGTGGGCGTTGATGTAGTTGGTGGCCTCCACCAGTTCGGCCTGGCTGTGGTCGCGCTGGGTGAAGAGCACGCGGTTCTGCACGTCGCCGTCGGGCGACACCAGGATGACCAGCACGCGCCGCTCGCCCAGGCGCAGGAACTCCAGGTGGCGGAACACGCTGGGCCGCTTGGGCGCGGTGACCACGCCGACGAACTGGCTCAAGCTGGACAGCAGGCTGGCTGCCTGGGCGATGACGCGCTGCGGCTGGTCGGGCTGCAGGCGTTCGCCCGCGCTGGCCAGGTCGGGCGGCGCATGCTCCAGGTCCAGGGGCTGCGCGGTGAGCATGGTGTCCACGAACAGGCGGTAGCCGCGCGGCGTGGGAATGCGCCCGGCGCTGGTGTGCGGGCTGGCAATCAGGCCCAGTTCTTCCAGGTCCGCCATCACGTTGCGGATGGTGGCGGCCGACAGCTCCAGCCCCGATGCGCGCGACAGCGTGCGCGATCCCACCGGCTGGCCGTCAGCGATGTAGCGCTCCACCAGGGTCTTCAGCAGCGTGCGCGAGCGGTCGTCCAGCATGGTTTTCATTGTACGGACGGGCCCGCCCCAGCGGGGCCACTCATGCGCGTGGGCAAACCCCCTGTGGTGTAATCCCGCGCACCATGGGCATCCGTTTCCGTCACGCCGCGCTGGTGGGCAAGTACCAGGCCGATGGCATCCGGCCGGTGCTGCTGGAAGTGGCGCATTTCCTGGCCCGCCAGGGGCTGGAGGTGTCGCTGGAAGCGCAGACCGCGCTGGCCGCTGGCATCACCGACCACGGCGCGCTGTCGCCCGATGAAATCGGCGCGCAGTGCGACATCGCCGTGGTCATGGGCGGCGACGGCACCATGCTGGGCATCGCCCGCGAGCTGGCGCGCCACAACGTGCCGCTGGTGGGCATCAACCAGGGGCGCCTGGGCTTCATCACCGACATCCCGCTGGGCCAGTACCAGGAGGTGCTGCCGCCCATCATCAACGGCCATTACGTCGAAGAGCACCGCGCCATGCTGGAGTCCGAGGTCTGGCGCGACGACGAGCGCATCTTCGAAGGCCTGTCGATGAACGATGTGGTGGTCAGCCGCGGCGCCACCGCCGCCATGGTGGAACTGCGCGTGGACATCGACGACGAGTTCGTCGCCAACCTGCGCGCCGACGGCTTGATTGTGGCGTCGCCCACCGGTTCCACCGCCTACGCCCTGAGCGCTGGCGGGCCGCTGCTGCACCCCGGCATTGCGGGTTGGGTGCTGGTGCCGATCGCGTCGCACACCCTGTCCAACCGCCCCATCGTCCTGCCCGACTCAGGCCAGGTGCGCATCACCATCGTGGCCGGACGCGACGCGTCGGCCAACTTCGACATGCAAAGCCTGGCCAGCCTGCTGCACGGCGACCAGATCCGCGTGCGCCGCTCGCCGCACAAGGTGCGCTTCCTGCACCCGCATGGCTGGAGCTACTACGCCACTTTGCGTCGCAAGCTGCGCTGGTACGAAGGTGTGGTCTAAATGTTGAGGCGCCTG
Source organism: Burkholderiales bacterium JOSHI_001 (assembly GCA_000244995.1). Taxonomy (NCBI): domain Bacteria; kingdom Pseudomonadati; phylum Pseudomonadota; class Betaproteobacteria; order Burkholderiales; species Burkholderiales bacterium JOSHI_001. Next base: position 4,926,921 of record CM001438.1, read on the forward strand.
GCCCTGCGCGATTTCGTCATCGTGCCCGCGCTGGAACTGGACTTCGACGCCGGCTTTTCGGTGCTGACCGGCGAGACCGGCGCCGGCAAGTCCATCCTGATCGACGCGCTGCAATTGGCCCTGGGCCACCGGGGTGATGCCGGCGTGGTGCGCGAAGGTGCGGCGCGCGCCGAGGTCAGCGCCGAGTTCGACACGCCCGAATCGCTGCGGCCCTGGCTGGACGAAGCGGGCTTCGACCCGGGCGACACCCTGCTGCTGCGCCGCAGCATCGACGCCCAAGGCAAGAGCCGCGCCTGGGTGAACGGCAGCCCGGCCACCATCACCCAGCTGCGCGAAGCGGCCGACGCCCTGCTGGACATCCATGGCCAGCATGCCTGGCAAAGCCTCACCCGCCCGGTGGCGGTGCGCGCGCTGCTGGATGCGCAGGCCGGCGTGCAAGGTGCCGAGATGGCCGCACGCTTCGCGGCCTGGAAGCAAGCCGCCGACGCGCTGGAGCGCGCCCGCGAACGCAGCGACGAGATCGTGGCCGAGCGCGAACGCCTGGCATGGACCCTGACCGAGCTGGACCGCCTGGCCCCGGGGGACGCCGAATGGCCCGAGCTGAACGCCGAGCACCAGCGCCTGGCCCACGCCCAGGCCCTGCTGGACGGCGCCCAGGCCGCGCTGGCCGCGCTGAGCGAAGGCGAGCCCAGCGCGCAAGGCCTGGCGCAGCGCGCGCTGGACGCGATTGCCGACGTGTCGGCCTACGATGAACGCCTGGGCAGCCTGGTCGACGTGCTGCAAGGCGCCATCGCCCAGCTCGACGACGCCGCGCACACCCTGAACCACTACCTGGGCCATGCCGAGCTGGACCCGCAGCGCCTGGGCGAGCTGGACGCCCGCCTGGCGGCCTGGATGGGCCAGGCACGCCGCCTGCGCAAGCCCCCGGAAGAACTGCCCGCGCTGCGCACCCAGATGCAGCAGCAATTGAAAGACCTGGACGCCGCCACCGACCTGGAACGGCTGGAACAGGCCTTGGCGCAGGCCGAACGGCACTGGCGCGACGAGGCGCTGCGCGTGTCCGCCGCGCGGCGCCGGGCGGCGGGGCCCTTGGCCGCCTCGGTCACCACGGCGATGCAGCAGCTGGGCATGGCTGGCGGGCGCTTCGACGTGGCCTTCCAGCCCCAGGACAAACCGCAGGCCTTCGGCCTGGAGAGTGCTGAATTGCTGGTGGCCGGCCACGCCGGCAGCACGCCGCGGCCGCTGGCCAAGGTGGCCTCGGGCGGCGAACTCTCGCGCCTGGCGCTGGCCATCGCGGTCACCACCGCCGCGGCGCAGCAGGCTTTGGGGCAGGCCGCGCCCACCCTCATTTTCGACGAGATCGACGCTGGCATCGGCGGCGCGGTGGGCGACACCGTGGGCGCGCTGATGAAGCAGCTGGGCGCCAGCGCGCAGGTGCTGGCGGTCACCCACCTGGCCCAGGTGGCGGCCTGCGGCGACCACCATTTCGTCGTGGCCAAGTCGGCCGAAGGCGGCGCCGCGCGCAGCCAGGTGCGGCCGGTCAGCGGCGAAGCCCGCGTGGCCGAGGTGGCGCGCATGCTGGGCGGCGAAAAGCTGTCCGGCACCGCGCATGCCCAGGCCATGCTGGAACAAGGCGCGGCGGCGGCGGCGCCGGCCCCCGCGCCGCGCAAACGCAGCAGCAAGGCATGAGAAAAACCCAGGCCGAAGCCGAAGACGCGGCCCGCAGCGCCGCGAACGGGCGCGAGGTGGTGTTCATCACCGGCATTTCGGGCTCGGGCAAGAGCGTGGCGCTGCATGCGCTGGAAGACGCCGGCTACTTCTGCGTGGACAACCTGCCGCCCGAGCTGCTGCGCGACTTCATCCGCCTGGAGCACGAGCGCTACACCGACCGCGTGGCCATCGCGGTGGACGTGCGCACCGCACGGTCCTTGCCGTCCCTGGTGCCGCTGCTGGACGAACTGCGCAGCGAAGGCGTGTCCATCCTCAGCCTGTTCCTGGACGCCAGCACCGACACCCTGGTGCGGCGCTTTTCCGAAACCCGGCGCCCGCACCCGCTGGCCAACGCGGCCGAAACCGGCGACGCCCAGCGCGCGCTGGTGGAAGCCATCGAGCTGGAACGCCTGCTGCTGGCCGAGTTGCGCGAGGTGTCCACCGTCATCGACACCAGCCAGCTGCGCCCGGCCCAGCTGCGCGGTCGCATCCGCGACCTGGTGGACGCGCGCCACAGCTCGCTCACGCTGGTGTTCGAAAGCTTCGCCTTCAAGTACGGCGTGCCGCTGGACGCCGACTATGTGTTCGACGTGCGCATCCTGCCCAACCCCTACTACATCCGCGAGCTGCGCCCGCTGAACGGCTGCGACGCGCCGGTGGCCGAGTACCTGGCCGCGCAGCCCGAGGCCATGGACATGCTGGCGCACATTGAAACCTTTCTGCGCCGCTGGATCCCGGCCTTCGAGGCCGACCTGCGCAGCTACCTCACGGTGGCCATCGGCTGCACTGGTGGCCAGCACCGGTCGGTGTACATCGCCGAACGCCTGGCCGAACGTTTTGCCGACCGTGGTGCCACCCTGGTGCGGCACCGCGAGATGGACGTCAACGATTGAGTGCCGCCGTGCCGGCCTCCCTGCCGCTGTTCCCGCTGCAGTCGGTGCTGTTTCCCGGCATGAGGCTGCAGCTGAAGGTGTTCGAGGCCCGCTACCTGGACCTGGTGTCGCGCTGCCTGCGCGAACAGCAGCCTTTTGGCGTGGTGTGCCTGCGCCAGGGCGGCGAGCTGCGCCGCGCGGGTGAAAAGGTGCGGCTGGAAACCACCGGCGTGCTGGCGCGGCTGGACGAGGTGGACGCCGAAGGCCCCGGCATCCTGCGTGTGCGCTGCACCGGCGGTCAGCGCTTCACACTGCAGGGCCACCCGCTGCAGGAGGCCGACGGGCTGTGGACGGCCGCCGTGGGCAAGGTGCCCGACGACCCGCTGCTGGCACCCGACACCACGCTGATTCCGGCCGTGCGCGCACTGGCCAATGCCATCGGCGCGCTGGAAAAGCAGGGCGCCACGCCTTTCGACAAGCCCTACCGCTTCGACGATGTGGCCTGGGTCAGCAACCGCTGGTGCGAACTGCTGCCCATATCGCTTGCTGCCAAGCAGAAGCTGATGGAACTGGACGACCCGCAGCTGCGGCTGAAACTGGTGGACGAGTTCCTGCGCGGCAAGGGTGTGGTGGCCTAGACATCAGGGTCGCCCGCCGCCAGGCGGTTTAGGGGGGCACGCCCAAAGTTCCCAATGGAATTCACCATGGACGCCGGGGCCCGCCTCTGACTATCGTTGGCGACATCCACAATCCGCAAGGTCCGCCCATGGCGACATCGCAGAAGCTCCTGCTCGACCACATCTACGCCCACGAAAAGGCCCTGGGCGACCAGGTTTTCCTGACGCAGCCCATCGGCAACGGCCAGGTGCGGGACTACACCTGGCGCGAGGTGATGGACCAGGCGCGGCGCATGGCCGCGCACCTGCAGGCCCAGGGCTTACCGCCGGGTTCGCGCATTGCGATGCTGTCGAAGAACTGCGCCCACTTCGTGATGGCCGAAATCGCCATCTGGATGGCCGGTCACACCACGGTGGCCATCTTCCCGACGGAAACGGCCGAGACGGTGAACTACGTGCTCACGCACAGCGAAGCCAGCCTGCTGTACGTGGGCAAGCTCGACACCTGGGCGCACCAGAAGCCGGGCGTGCCGCAGGGCCTGCCCTGCATCGCATTCCCGCTGGCGCCCGAAGGGCATGGCCTGGACACCTGGGACGCCGTGGTCGCCCGGATGTCACCGCTGGCCGGTGAACCCGCCCGCGCCCCGCAGGACCTGGCGGTGCTGATGTACACCTCCGGCTCCACCGGCACACCCAAGGGGGTGATGCACAGCTTCGAGCGCTTCAGCGCGGCGGCGGTAGGCATCAACACCGACCTGCGCCAGCGCATGGGCCAGAACGCCGACATGCGCGCGCTGTCCTACCTGCCGCTGTCGCACATCTTTGAACGCCTGTGGATCGAAGGCGCCGCCCTGGCGGACGGGCGCTGGCACATCTTCTTTGCCGAGGCACTGGACACCTTCCTGGCCGACCTGCAGCGCGCCCGGCCCACGCTGTTCATCAGCGTGCCGCGGTTGTGGCTGAAGTTCCAGCAGGGTGTGTTCGCGAAGATGCCTCCGGCCAAGCTGGAGCGGCTGCTGAAGATTCCTCTGGTCGGCAAGATCGTTGCGAAGAAGGTGCGCACCGGCCTGGGCCTGGACCAGGTGCTGATGGCCGGCAGCGGTTCGGCGCCCATCCCGCCGGACCTCATCGCCTGGTACCGCCGCATCGGGCTGCCGCTGTATGAAGGCTATGGCATGACCGAGGACTGCGCCTACTCGTTCACGTCGAATGCCCAGTTCAACGCGCCGGGCTACATCGGCACCCGGATGAAGGGCGTGCAGGCCCGCCTGAGCCCCGAAGGCGAGATCCTCATCAAGAGCCCCGGCCAGTTGGTGGGCTACTACAAGCGCCCCGACCTGGACGCCGAGTGCTTCACCGAAGACGGCTTCTTCCGCACCGGTGACCTGGGCGAGTTTTCGCCCGAGGGCATGCTCAAGCTCACGGGCCGCGCCAAGGAGCTTTTCAAGACGGCCAAGGGCAAGTACGTGGCACCGGCGCCGATCGAAAACCGCATCAACGCGCATCCGATGGTGGAACTGTCGGTGGTGTCCGGGGTGGGCCAGCCCTCGGCCTATGCCCTGGTGCTGCTCAGCGAGACCTTGCGCCCGCGGCAGCACGAACCCGAATTGCGCGATGAAGTCTCGGCCGCGATGGCCCGCCTGCTTGACGAGGTGAACGCCTCGGTGGCGGACTACGAGCAGCTGAAGATGCTGGTCATCGTGAGAGAACCCTGGAGCATCGAGAACGGCTGCCTGACGCCCACGATGAAGATCAAGCGCGCGCGGATCGAGACCCTGGCCGAGCCCGAGTTGGCGCGCTGGTACGCGAACAAGCAAAAGGTGCTTTGGCAATAGCGCCCAAGCGGCCTCGTCGGCAAGGGCCGGGTCCGCGCCTTCAGGCGGCCAGGCGCTCCAGCAGCCGCCGCACCGGCGCCGGCAGGCCCAGCGCCAAGGCGTCCGGCAGGGGCCACCAGCGGCCTTCGCCCAGTTCCGCTTCCAGGGCCGACAGGCGCGCGACGGCCACGCGCGACGGCAAGCGCCAGACCACCGGTTCCAGCCGCCAGTCCAGGTGCGTCAGCACGTGCACGAAGGGCGCCAGCGCTTCACCGTGGCCAGGCCAGTCCAGCGCCTGGGCCATCGCCGCGTCGGCGTCGTCGAATTCGGGCGGGCACCACAGGCCGGCCCACACGCCGCGCGCCGGGCGCTGGCGCAGCCACACGCGGCCGGCCTGCAGCACGCACAGCCAGCCGCTGTGGCGCGTGCCGCGCTTCAACTTCCTGGTCTTCACCGGGTAGGCCTCGGGCCGGCCCTGGGCCCGGGCGACGCAAAGCGCCTGCAAGGGGCAGTCCGCGCAGCGTGGCGTGCGCGCCAGGCAGACGCCGGCGCCCAGGTCCATCAGGCCCTGGGTGTAGGCCTCCACGCCCTGCGCTGGCAGCAGCGCTTCGGCCTGCGCCCAGAGCAGGCGCTCGTTGGGGGCGCTGGCCAGATCGGCGTCGAAGCCCAGCGCGCGCGTGAGCACGCGCTTGACGTTGCCGTCCAGGATGGCGGCAGGTTCGCCGAAGCAGAAGGCCGCAATGGCCGCCGCGGTGCTGCGGCCGATGCCGGGCAGCGTGGCCAGTTGGGCGCTGCTGGGCGGGAAGCGCCCGCCATGCTGCGCCACCACGGCCCGGGCGCAGGCGTGCAGGTTGCGTGCGCGGCTGTAGTAGCCCAGGCCGCTCCACAGCGCCAGCACTTCGTCCAGTGGTGCCGCAGCCAGCGCAGCGACGTCGGGGAAGCGGGCCAGGAAGCGCGGGTAGTAGTCCAGCACGGTGGCCACCTGGGTTTGCTGCAGCATCACCTCGGACAACCACACGCGGTAGGGATCGCGCGTGCCCTGCCAGGGCAGGTGGTGGCGGCCGTGCGTGCGCTGCCAGGCCACCACCGCGGTGGCCAGGTCAGGTGCATTCGTCGGGGGGCGGCGGGACACGCCGGCAGTATCGGGCCTGGGCTCAGGCGGCGTTGCCGGCCAGCGGCAGGGGCCGCACCAGGGCCAGGTGCGGCGCCGTGCGCTCGGCCGCGCCGGCGGGCGTTTCGGCCTGTGGCGGGGCTTCGGCCATCACGCGCAGCGCGGCGGCCTGCTCGGCCACACGGCTGATGCGCAGGGCCAGGCGCTGTTCCTGTTCTTCCACCTCGCCGATGCGCTGCTCCAGTTCGGTGGCGGCCTGCTGGACCCGTTCCAGCGCTTCGTGGCGGCGCTGGAAGCCCACGCGGCGGTCGCGCAGTTGCATGTCCAACTGCGCCAGGGTGGTCTTGTTCCACAGCTCCATCTCGGCGCCGGCGTTTTCGAACACCACGCGCAGCTTGGACAGCAGCATGCGCAGGAAATGCTCCAGGTAGCCCGGCTCGGCCAGTCGCAGCATGTTGGCCGCGCCCAGGTAGCGGGCGTAGCTGTCCTGGATGAGCTGCAGGTCGCGGGTGGCGCGCTCCAGCGTGGGCGGGGGCGTGAGGTTCAGCGCAAAGCCGTTCTCGGCGTTCAGCTGGCGGAAGCTGGCGCCCAGCATGTTCTCGATCTCGGCCATGCGCTCGCCGGCCAGCAGCAGCGACGCGTTCAGGCGTTCGCCCAGGGCCTTGAAGGCCTTGCGCGCGCCCAGCTTGAACAGGCTGGCGTCGCTGTCCTTGCGCATCAGCGCCACTTCGCGGCGCAGGCGGTCGGACGACAGCAGCACCAGCAGCCCGCGCAGGTGCTTGGCGTGCACCGACTTCAACGCCGCCAGGCGCCCGGTGCATTGCTCGAAGTCGGCTTCTTCCTGCTGGGCGCGGCGCAGCATCAGGTCCACCTTGCCGCCGCTCTTGCCCCGCAGGCCGCGCAGTTCGGCCAGTTGTTCGTTCAGCTGGCGGCGCTGGTCGTTCAGGCGGCGCGTCACCTGCTGCTGCAGACGGTCCATGCCGTCGCGCACCAGGTGGCCCAGCACCAGGCTGCGCTGCGGCAGCAACTGCGCGGACAGCGCCTCTTCCAGCGCCGGCAGGCGGCTGGAAGCCACCAGGCCCGCGTCGCCGTTCACCCGGCCGGTCAGCGCCAGGCGCGCCGACAGCGGAAACACCCGCTCGCGCGGCACTTCCAGCGTGGCCGCCACCTGGTCGCACTGGTGCAGCACCTGGGCGCGCACTTCGTCGGGCGGGGTCAGGGGGTCGGCCAGGGCATCGATCTTGTTCAGCACCACGAAGCGTTCCAGCGCGCGGCCGTTCAGGTGATCGCGCCAGATGGTCATGTCGCTCTTGGTCACGCCGGTGTCCGCGCCCAGCACGAACACGGTGGCGTGGGCCGAAGGCAGCAGGCCCAGCGTGAGTTCGGGCTCGGCGCCGATGGCGTTCAGCCCCGGGGTGTCCACCACCACCAGGCCGCGCTTGAGCAGCGGGTGCGGGTAGTTGATCAGGGCATGGCGCCAGGCCGGCACCTCCACCTTCTGGTCGGGGCCCAGCGGCGGATTGTCTTCGGGGGCCTCGTCGCTCCAGAAACCCAGGGCCTTGGCGTCTTCCAGCGGCACGCGCACGGTGCGCTTCACCTCGGCCAGCGCTTCGGCCAGGTGGGCGGCGTCGGCCAGGGGCAGGTTCAGGCGGCGCCACACATCCGGCCGCTGGCGCAGTTCGGCCAGGGGCTGGCCGCGCAGGCGGGTGTCGATGGGCAGCAAGGCCAGGCCGGGGGGTTCGTCCGCGTCCCAGGCCAGTTCCACCGGGCACATGGTGGTGCGCCCGGGTGTGGCCGGCAGGATGCGCCGGCCCGCGTCGGCGAAGAAGATGGCGTTGATCAGCTCGGACTTGCCGCGCGAGAACTCGGCCACGAAGGCCAGCACCAGGCGGTCGCTGGCCAGTTGCTGGTGCAGCGCATCCAGCTGGGCCGCGGCGGCCTCGTCGTTGAGTTCGTGCTCGGCCAGGAAGCGGCCGAACTGCCCCACCCCACGGTCCAGCGCACGGCGCCAGTCGGCCAGGGCATCCAGGTTGCGGGCGAGGGTGGAGACGGTCATGGTGTGGAAACGCAGGCCCCGCAAATCGGGGGGAAGCGAAGCGGGCTGATGCTAGCGCAGCATCCCGGTGCTCACAGCGTGACAGATACCACTGTTCACACGAATCGAGGATGCGACACGGGCCGCAGGTGCGCGCAGCGTTACAGGGTTGGCAAACGGGGGCCCATCGACAGCCGCCCGCGTCGTCAGCGCTTCTGGCAAGCGGCGCAAAAATAGGTGGCGCGCTGGCCCTGCACGATGCGCTTCACCGGTGCCCCGCAGCGCGGGCAGGCCTGGCCGGCGCGGTCATACACCTGGGCCTGGGTCTGGAACGCACCGGCCATGCCATGCACGTCGCGGAAGTCGCGCAAGGTGCTGCCGCCCAGGGCGATGGCCTGCGCCAGGGTCTGCTGCACCGCGGCCAGCAGGCGGGCGGCGCGCGGTCGGCTGATGCTGCTGCAGCGCGTGCGCGGGTCGATACCGGCGGCAAACAGTGCTTCGCTGGCGTAGATGTTGCCGGCACCCACCACGATGTCGCCTGCCAGCAGCGCCTGCTTGACGGCGCAGCGGCGCGCCTTCAGCGCCTGGTGGAAAAGCTCGGGCGTCAGCGCCGGGTCGAAGGGCTCAGGTCCCAGCCGGGCCAGCAGCGGGGCTGCGGGCGCCACATCCAAACCCTGGGACCACAGCACCGCGCCGAAGCGCCGCGGGTCGGTCAGGCGCAGCGTGCCGGCGCTGGTGGCCAGGTCGAAGTGTTCGTGCGGGCCGGGCGGCGGCGCGGCGTCCAGCAAGGCCAGCGAACCGGACATGCCCAGGTGCATCAGCAGCCCGCCGTCCAGCCCCGGGCGCTGCAGCGGCAGCCACAGGTACTTGCCCCGCCGCTGCATCGTGCCGGCGGTGGTGCCGGCCAGCGCCTGCGGCGCCAGGCCCAGCGGCCAGCGCAGGGGCTTGCCGACGCGGGCACCCCGCACCTGCGCACCGGCCAGCCGGTCCGCCAGGCCGGCACGCGTGACCTCTACCTCGGGCAGTTCGGGCATCGGAACATTATGGAAGGCCCGGGCTCCTAGAATGCTTCGCCAACCAAGGAGCATTCATGGCCCGCAAGTCCCAGCGCCGGCAAGCCAGCGCGCGCAACGCCGGCGGCAAGGCCCGCACGGCCCCGCTGCGGGTGGCCTTGCTGGCCCTGGCACTGGCTGCGGCCGCCTGGCCCGCCGGGGCCGCCGACCTGCCCGTGGCCAAGGCCGAGGCGGTGAACAACTCCAACATGGATGCGCCGCTGTTCTACCAGCTGATGATCGGCGAGATGGAACTGCGCTCCGGCCAGGCCGGCACCGCCTACGAGGTGATGCTGGACGCCGCCAAGCGCACCCGCGACGAAACCCTGTTCCGCCGCGCCATGGACATCGCACTGAACGCCCGCGCCGGCGACCAGGCCCTGGCCGCCACCCGCGCCTGGCGCCAGAACGTGCCGGGCTCCCTGGACGCGCTGCGCTACCAGGCCCAGATCCAGCTGGCGATGAACCGCGTGGCCGACGCCACCGAGCCACTGCGCGAATGGCTGTCCGCGTCGCCCGCGGCCGAACGCCCGGGGCTCATCGTGTCGCTGCCGCGCCTGCTGGAGCGCCTGCAGGACAAGCGCCAGGCCGCCGAGTTGATCGACCGCCTGGTCACGCCCTGGCGCGACGGCCCCACCACCCGTGTGCCGGCGCGCCTGGCCCAGGGCCGCGCCTGGCTGGCCGCAGGTGAGCGCGGCAAGGTGCTGACCCTGGCGCGAGAAGCCCAGGAGCTGGAAGCCGGCTCGCCCGCCGGCGCCCTGCTGGCGATGGAATTGCTGCCCAATGCCGACGCCGAAACGCTGGTGCAGGCCCAGCTGGCGCGGCCCCAGGCCGAGGCCGGGCTGCGCCTGTCCTACGCCCGCGCGCTGACCCAGAGCCAGCGCTACACCGACGCGGTGGTGCAGATCGAGCAGGTCACGCGCGAACAGCCGCAACTGTCGCCGCCCTGGTTGTCGCTGGGCGCGCTGCGGCTGGAGCTGCGCCAGCCGCGCGAGGCCGAACAGGCCTTGCAGCGCTTCCTGGAACTGGCCAAGGCCGCCAAACCGGCCGGCAAGCCGGCCGCCGCCCCGGCCCCCAGCGCCGGCGACGATGACGACGACGATGACCCGCACGGCGACGCCACCTCCACCACCGGTGACGACCGCAACTTCACCCAGGCCCAACTGCTGCTGGCCCAGGCGGCCGAGCAGCGTGGCGACCTGAAGGCCGCGGAAGCGTGGCTGGCCAAGATCGACAACCCGCAGCGCGCGCTGGAAGTGCAAAGCCGCCGCGCCGGGCTGCTGGCGCGCCAGGGCAAGCTGAACGAAGCGCGCGAGCTGATCCGCAGGGTGCCCGAGCGCAATGCCGACGACGCCCGCGCCAAGACCCTGGCCGAAGCCCAGCTGCTGCGCGACAACAAGCGCCTGCGCGAAAGTGCCCAGCTGCTGGACCAGGTGGTCAAGGCCAACCCCGAGGACATGGACCTGGCCTATGAACTGGCCATGGTGTACGACAAGCTCGAACGCTTCGACGACATGGAACGGCTGCTGCGCCGTGTGATCGAGAAGAAGCCCGACCACGCCCACGCGCACAACGCGCTGGGCTACTCGCTGGCCGATCGCAACCAGCGCCTGCCCGAGGCGCGCCAACTCATCCTGCGTGCGCTGGAACTCACCCCGGGCGACCCTTTCATCACCGACAGCCTGGGCTGGGTGGAGTTCCGCCTGGGCAACACCCAGGAAGCCCTGCGCCAGTTGCGCCTGGCCTGGAGCAAGCGCCCCGACCCCGAGATCGGCGCCCACCTGGGCGAGGTGCTGTGGGCGGCCGGCCAGCGCGACGAAGCCCGCCGCATCTGGCAGGAGTCGCGCGGGCGCGATGCGGCCAACGAGGTGCTGAGCGAAACCCTCACCCGGCTGAAAGTCGGGATGTGACCGGCTGGCCGGGCGTTTCCGCCACGCGGCGGGGCAGCGCGCTGGCCCTGGCGGCCCTGGTGCTGGGCGGCTGTGTGCAAGTGCCGCCGCGCCAGCCCGCTGCCACCGATTTGAGCGGGCGGCTCGCCGTGCGGGTGGACGACCAGCCGGTGCGCCAATGGAGTGCCGCGTTCGAGCTGAGCGGCAACGCCCGCCACGGGCAGCTGAACCTGGTCAGCCCGCTGGGCACGGTGCTGGCGCAGGCACGGTGGTCGCCCGGCCTGGCCGAACTGGTCACGCCCACCGGCACCTCCCGCTTTGCCAGCCTGGACCAACTGGGCGAGCAGGCCCTGGGCGAACGCATCCCGCTGGCGGCGCTGTTCGACTGGCTGCGCGGCCTGCCCTGGGCCGACGCGCCCTGGACCTCGAACCTGGACAACCCGTCCGGTTTCGAGCAATTGGGCTGGCGCGTGGACCTGAGCCGCCTGGCCGAAGGCGCCATCGAAGCCCGGCGCGACACGGCGCCCGTGGTCACCGTGCGCGCGCGCCTGGACCGCTGACGCAGCATGGGCATCCGCTTCTTGCACGACGTGCCGGCCCCGGCCAAGCTGAACCTCTTCCTGCACGTGGTGGGACGGCGCGCCGACGGCTACCACCTGCTGCAGTCGCTGTTCGTGTTGATCGACTGGTGCGACACCCTGCACTTTGAACGCCTCGACGGTGGCCGGCTGGAACGCCAGGACTTGGGCGCGGCCTTGCCCGCCGACGACCTGTGCCTGCGCGCCGCGCGCGCGCTGCAGCAGGCCAGCGGCACGGCCTCGGGCGCCCGCATCGCGGTCGACAAGCAGGTGCCTTGGGGCGCGGGGCTGGGTGGCGGCAGTTCGGACGCGGCCAGCACCCTGCTGGCGTGCAATCGCCTGTGGGGCCTGAACTGGCCGCTGGCGCGCCTGGCCGAACTGGGCCTGGCGCTGGGCGCGGACGTGCCCTTCTTCCTTGGCGGGCACAACGCCTTTGTGCAGGGCGTGGGCGAAAGGCTCATGCCGGTGGACCTGCCCAGGCAATGGCTGGCGGTGGTGAAGCCCGCAGAAGCCATCGCCACGGCGGACATCTTTGGCAGTCCGCAGCTGAAACGCGATACCGAAGCTGTTATAGTTGCGGGCTTTCCCGGGAACACTCCGGAGTGGCTGGAAGACGGGTTTGGTCGCAACGACCTGCAAGGCCCGGCCGAAAGCCACTGCCCCGCGGTGACGCAAGTCGCACGGTGGTTGCACGCCCGCTTCGGCAACAGCCGCATGTCGGGTTCGGGCAGCGCGGTGTTTTCGAGAGCCGGCACAGGTGAACAACCCGTGGCGACCTGGGGCGAGGGCGATCTCCCTGCCCCCTGGGTTGGACGCATGTGCCGCAGTCTGGACATCCATCCGCTGGCCGGGTGGGCCAGCTGAGAACCGGTTTTTGGGTGGCGGCGCAAGCCAAGACCTGTGTAGGGGAGTCGCCAAGTTGGTAAAGGCATCGGATTTTGATTCCGACATGCGAGGGTTCGAGTCCTTCCTCCCCTGCCAAACCTCTTCCGTCAACGGCTTGACTGCCGCCCACCGCCCACGCTCACCCGCCCTCCGGAGCCTTTGCCGTGCTGTTCAACACCGTGCTGTTCACCGGCAACGCCAATCCGGCGCTGGCCCAGGAAATTGCCTCCGGCCTGGGCGTTGAACTGGGTAAGGCCAGCGTCAGCCGCTTCTCCGACGGCGAAGTGACGGTGGAAATCCAGCAGAACGTGCGCGCCCGCGATGTCTTCGTGGTGCAGCCCACCTGCGCGCCCACGAACGAAAACCTGATGGAACTGCTCATCATGGTGGACGCCCTGAAGCGCGCCAGCGCGCGACGCATCACCGCCGTGATCCCGTATTTCGGCTACGCCCGCCAGGACCGCCGGCCGCGCAGCACCCGCGTGCCCATCAGCGCCAAGGTGGTGGCCAACCTGCTGGAAACCGTGGGCGTGGAGCGCGTGCTCACCATGGACCTGCACGCCGACCAGATCCAGGGCTTCTTCGACATCCCGGTGGACAACATCTACGCGTCGCCGGTGCTGCTGTCCGACCTGAAGAGCAAGAGCTACCCCGACCTGGTGGTGGTGTCCCCCGACGTGGGCGGCGTGGTGCGCGCCCGCGCGCTGGCCAAGCAATTGGGCAGCGACCTGGCCATCATCGACAAGCGCCGCCCGGCGGCCAATGTGTCCGAGGTGATGCACGTCATCGGCGAGATCGAAGGCCGCAACTGCGTGATCATGGACGACATGATCGACACCGCCGGCACCCTGGTGAAGGCGGCCGAGGTGCTGAAGGAGCGCGGCGCCAAGCGCGTCTACGCCTACTGCACCCACCCGGTGTTCTCGGGCCCGGCCATTTCCCGCATCGCCGGCAGCCAGCTGGACGAGGTGGTCATCACCAACACCATTCCCATGTCGCCCGAGGCCAAGGCCTGCAAGAAGATCCGCCAGCTGTCGGTGGCCTTCCTGTTCGCCGAAACCATCCGGCGCATCTCGGACGGCGAGTCGGTCACTTCGCTCTTCGCCGAACAGAACAGCAATTTCTAGGGGTCGGGCCTATTCCCGTCGCAAAGGGAGCCTGGTCGCGGGCCCCGAACATGGAGAAAACCATGAAATTCGTCGCTTTCGAGCGCAATCAGCAGGGGACCGGAGCGAGCCGCCGCCTGCGCAGTGGCGGCAAGGTGCCCGGCATTGTTTACGGCGGTGGCAAGCCCGCCAACATCGAGCTCGATCACAACGCGCTGTACTTCGCGCTGAAGAAGGAAGCCTTCCACTCGTCGCTGCTCGAGATGGAACTGGGCGGCGCGGTGCAGAAGGTGCTGCTGCGTGACTTCCAGATGCACCCCTGGAAGCAGCAGGTGCTGCACATCGACTTCCAGCGCGTGGACGAAACCACCCGCATCCACAAGAAGGTGCCGCTGCACTTCAGTGGCGAAGAAAACTCGGTGGCCGTGAAGACCGACAAGTGCCTGGTCAACCACGTGATGACCGAGATCGAGATCGAATGCCTGGCCATGGCCCTGCCCGAATTCCTGGCGGTGGACCTGTCTGGCCTGACCAAGGGCCAGTCGCTGCACGCGTCCGACCTGAAGCTGCCCGAGGGCGTGAAGATCAAGAAGCACGGCACCCTGAACCCGGTGGTGGTGTCGGCCACGGCGCCCAAGGAAGAGGCTGAAGAAGCCCCGGCCGAAGCCGCTGCCGCCGCGCCTGCCGCCCCGGCCAAGGGTGGCAAGGCCGCCCCGGCCAAGGACGCCAAGGCCGCAGCCCCGGCCAAGGAAGCGCCCAAGAAGAAGTGATGTCGCTGCGGCCTTGGCGCCGCACCGTATCCCCACAGCCCCACCTCGGTGGGGCTTTTTCATGTCTGCCCGCCACAATCAGCCCCTCATGAGCCCCTTCGACCCCGCCGCCCTGGAGTGCCTGGCCGCCCTGGCCGATGGCGGCAGCTTCGAGCGCGCGGCGCAATTGCTGTCCATCACGCAGTCGGCGGTGTCGCAGCGGCTGCGGGCGCTGGAAACCAGCGTGGGGCGGCTGCTGGTGGTGCGCTCGCGCCCCTTGCGGCTGACCGAACCCGGCAAGGTGCTGCTGCGCCACGCGCGGCAGATGCAGGCCCTGCGCGCCGACATCGCGCGCGAACTGGGCACCGTGCTGGGCGCCGACGAGCGCCTGCCGATCGCGGTGAACGCCGACAGCCTGGCCACCTGGGTGCTGCCGGCGCTGGACGGCATCGCCCAGGCCGGCCAGCGCGAAGGCTTCGGGCTGGAACTGGTCGTGGACGACCAGGACTTCACCCACGACAGCCTGCGCGAAGGCCTGGTGCTGGGCTGCGTGAGCACCGTGGCCCAGGCCTTGCGCGGCTGCAGCGTGCAAGCCCTGGGGGCCATGCGCTACATCGCGGTGGCCAGCCCCGGCTTCATCGAACGCCACCTGCCCCAGGGCCTGCACGAAGCGAATTTCGCCCATGTGCCCTTCATCGTCTTCAACCGCAAGGACGACATGCAGGCGCAGTGGGTGGCACAGGCCTTCGGCGTGGCCGAACCGCGCCTGCAGCAGCGCTTCGTGCCCGGCAGCGAGGCCGGCGCCAACGCGGCGGCCATGGGCTGGGGCGTCGGCGTGCTGCCCGAACTGCTGGCCGAGCCGCTGGTGCAGCAGGGCCGCCTGCGGGCGCTGAAACCAGAGGTGCATGTGGACGTGGCCCTGCATTGGCACCAGTGGCGCCTGGGCAGCGAAACGGCCGAGGCCCTGCCCCGCGCCCCCGGTGCCCCCGGCGGCACCGGCCCGCTGCACACCGGCGTGTTGGACCGCGTGGGCCAGGCCCTGGCGGACGGCGCGAAGCGGGTGCTGCGCGCGCCGGCCGGATCGGCCACCAGATAATCCCGCCCATGATCCGTTTGCTGGTCGGCCTGGGCAACCCGGGCCCCGAATACGAAGGCACGCGCCACAACGCCGGCTTCTGGTGGGTGGACGCTGCGGCGAAGAAGCTGGGCGCCACGCTGGCGCACGACCGGGCCTACCACGGCCTGGTGGCGCGCGTGAACCGCGACGGCGCGCAACCCGTGTGGCTGCTGCAGCCCATGACCTACATGAACCTGTCGGGCAAGGCGGTGTCGGCGCTGGCGCGCTTCTTCAAGATCGCACCGGATGAAATCCTGGTGGTGCACGACGAACTGGACCTGCCGCCCGGCCAGGTGAAGATGAAGCTGGGCGGCGGCAGCGGCGGCCACAACGGCCTGAAGGACATCCACGCCCAGTTGGGCACGCCCGACTACTGGCGCCTGCGCCTGGGCGTGGGCCACCCGGGGGATCGCAACGAGGTGGTGAACTGGGTGCTGCGCAAACCGCCCTTGGCCGAGCGCCAGGCCATCGAGGACAGCGTCGCCAAGAGCCTGGATGCGCTGGCGCTGCTGCTGGACGGGCCGATGGACCGCGCGATGATGAAGGTGCACGCCAAGCCGCCGCGCCCCAAGCCGCCCCGGCCCGCCGCCGACAAGCCCACCGACATCAACGTTCCCGAGGAGCCCCAGCCATGACCCCGCTTCGCCCCACCGGATGCCAGCGCCTGGCGCTGGCCGTGTCGCTGCTGGCCGCCAGCCTGGGTGCGCCCGCTCAAGACACGGTGTACCGATGCGGCGCGGACGGCAAGACCTACTCGAACACCCCTTGCCCCGCTGGACAACCCGGCAAGCAGGTGAACGTGGCCGACCCGCGCAGCCCCGACCAGCGCGAGCAGGCGCAGGCCGCCGCCGCGCGCGAAGCCCGGCACGCCCAGGACCTGGCGCGGGAACGACAGGCCCGCGAGAAGGCCGATCGCGCCGCCGCCGCAGGGGCTGCCGGCCTGAACGCACCGCGTGCCGCGTCCGAACCGCAGCCCGCTGCGCACGCGAAGAAGAAGACCAAGAAGAAGCGTGGCCATCAGGCCCAGGGCGACAACGACGGCGTGCGCACCGCGCAGGGCCCGGGCACAGGCACGAGCCAAGGCAAAAAGCCAGGGAAGAAGAAGGGCAGCGGGCAGCCCTGAGGCGATTCAGACCTCAGCGGCGGGCGCCGTGCCGCGCTTGACGGCCATCAGCGCGCGGTACTTGGCCCAGAGCTGGTCGCGGCTTTCGGTGTTGGCCGGGTCCACCGGGATGCAGGCCACCGGACACACCTGCACGCACTGGGGCTCGTCGAAGTGGCCGACGCACTCGGTGCACTTGTCGGGGTGGATCTGGTAGATCAGCTCACCCAGGAAGATGGCCTCGTTCGGGCACTCGGGCTCGCACACATCGCAGTTGATGCAGTCGTCAGTGATCATCAGCGCCATGGCGTTCCCCGGGGCATCAGGCTTCCCTCGCCTGCGCCACGCGTTCCTGCAGCCGCTTCAGCACCGACGGCGACACCAGCGCCGCCACGTCACCACCCAGCGTGGCGATCTCGCGCACGAAGGTGCTGCTGATGAACTGGGTTTGCGCCTGCGGCGTGAGGAAGATGGTGTCCACGCCGGGCATCAGGTGACGGTTCATGCCGGCCATCTGGAATTCGTAGTCGAAGTCGGTGGCCGCGCGCACGCCGCGCACCACCACCCGCACGCCGCGGGCCAGGCAGTAGTCGCGCAGCAGGCCGCGGTAGGAGTCCACCCTCACATTGCCCAGCGGCGCGGTCACCTCGGCCGCCAATGCCAGGCGCTCGTCCAGCGAGAACATGGTGCGCTTGTGGTGCGCCACCGCCACGGCCAGCACCAGTTCGTCGAACATGCCGGCGGCGCGCTTCAGGATGTCTTCATGCCCCAGGGTCAGCGGGTCGAAGGTTCCGGGGTAGACAGCGACGATTCTCTGGCGTTGGCTCAAGGCACGCTCCTGCGGCAGTGGGCCCGATTATCCGGCCCGGCGCAGCAGGTGGTGGTGCACCAGCCCGGCTTGACCCTGGCGCCACATCTCGAAGCCGGGCGGCAGGTCGGTCCAGGCGCGCGGGGCCTCCAGGTACAGCCAGCCGCCGGGCACCAGCAGCGGCGCCGCAGCAGCCAGGGCGCTGTGCCACAGGTCGGCGTCAAACGGTGGGTCCAGCAGCACCAGTTCGAAGCTGGCGGCTGCGGCCCGCTTCATCCACGCCAGGGCATCGGCCTGCTGCACCACCAGGGCTTCGGCTTTCAGGCGCAGCTGGCTGGCCTTCATGCTGCGCACCAGGTCGGCGTCGCGTTCCAGCAGTGTGACCGCCACCGCGCCGCGTGACGCCGCCTCGAAGCCCAGGGCGCCGCTGCCGGCAAAAGCGTCCAGCACGCGCCAGCCCTCCAGGTCCTGGCCCAGCCAGTTGAACAGGGTTTCGCGCACGCGGTCGGGCGTGGGGCGCAGGCCGGGCTTGTTGGGCACCGGCAGCTTGCTGCGTTTCCACAGCCCACCGATCAGGCGCACTTCGCCGGGCGGGCGGGCTGGGCGGCTCACAGCCGCACCGGGATGCCGTGGCTGGCCATCAGGGCCTTGGCCTGGCCCACCGTGAATTCGCCGTAGTGAAAGATGCTGGCGGCCAACACCGCGTCGGCTCCGCCCTGCTGAATGCCTTCGGACAGGTGTTCCAGCGCGCCCACGCCACCACTGGCAATCACCGGCACAGGCACCGCATCACTCACCGCACGGGTGAGTGCCAGGTCGAAGCCGATCTTGGTGCCGTCGCGGTCCATGCTGGTGAGCAGGATCTCCCCGGCGCCGTGCTCGGCCATCTGGCGCGCCCAGGCCACCGCGTCCAGGCCCACGTTCTTGCGCCCGCCGTGGGTGTAGACGTCCCAGCCCGGGCCGCGTGCGGCCAGGTCCTCACCCACGCGCTTCTTGGCGTCGATGGCCACCACGATGGCCTGCGAGCCGAACTTGTCCGAGGCGTCGCGGATGACCTGCGGGTTGGCCACGGCGGCCGAATTGAAGCTGACCTTGTCGGCCCCGGCGTTCAGCAGGCGCCGCACGTCGTCCACCACGCGCACCCCGCCGCCCACGGTGAGCGGGATGAACACCTGCGAGGCCACGGCCTCGATGATGTGCAGGATGAGATCGCGTCCGTCGCTGGTGGCGGTGATGTCCAGGAAGGTGAGTTCGTCCGCGCCCTGCTCGTTGTAGCGGGCGGCGATTTCCACCGGGTCGCCAGCATCGCGCAGTTCGACGAAATTGACGCCTTTGACCACACGACCGTTGGTGACATCCAGGCAGGGAATGATGCGTTTGGCGAGCATGGGCAGGCGAAGCAACGGCAAGGCTGTCATCTTGCCATGGTCTTCTTGACCGTCACGGAATGAACCCGCGCGGCGTGGCGTACACCGAGTTCGAGGCAGATGCTTTGCGGCCCTGCTTTTCTGTCACAAAACCTAGGAGAGAGCCCATGACGATGAAGCGGAATCTATTGGCTTCGGCCACCGTGGCCGTGTTGGCGCTGCCCATGGCGGCGCAGGCCCATCTGACGTTCTTCCAAGGCACCTTCGCCCCCGAAGCGCTGGGCGCCACCGGCAGCGGCACGCTGGCGATGGAGTACGACGACGAAGGGCACACCCTGGCCATCAACGCGTCCTGGTCCGGTCTTTCCGGCACCGCCAACAACGCCCACATTCATTGCTGCACCGCATCGCCCAACACCGGCACGGCCGGGGTGGCCTTGGCCCAAAGCGGCCTTCTGCCCGGGTTTCCGCTGGGGGCATCCAGCGGCTCCTACATCCGCGTGATCGACCTGTCCTCGACCACCCAGTACTCCGCCGCGTTCGTCACCGCCAGCGGCGGCACGGCCTTGGGCGCTGAGAACCGGCTGATGAGCAATCTGGCCTCTGGCCAGGCCTACTTCAACATCCACACCACGACCTTCGGTGGGGGCGAGATTCGCGCCTTCGTCACCGCAGTTCCCGAGCCCGGCACCTATGCGCTGATGTTGCTGGGGCTGGCGGGCGTGGTGGCCGCCAGGCGGCGCCGCCGGGCCGACTGAGCCTTCACGCTCCCCAACACAACAAAGGCCCGCATCGCGGGCCTTTGTGCTTTGGGGCAACGGACCGGCGGCCTAGGCGTCCTTCAGTTCATCCGCCCGCTTCTGCGCCGCCGCGAAATCCAGCGCGCCGTTGTAGATGGCCCGGCCGCAGATCACGCCTTCCACGCCGTCGCCTTCCACCGCGCACAGACTTTCAATGTCCGTCAGCCCGGCCAGCCCGCCCGAGGCGATGACGGGAATGGTGAGCGCCTGCGCCAGCTTCACCGTGGCCTCGACATTGATGCCGGTGAGCATGCCGTCGCGACCGATGTCGGTGTAGATGACGCCTTCCACGCCGTAGTCCTGGAACTTGCGCGCCAGGTCCACCACCTCGTGGCCGGTGAGCTTGCTCCAGCCGTCGGTGGCCACCTTGCCGTCCTTGGCGTCCAGGCCCACGATGATGTGGCCGCCAAAGGCGCTGCAGGCGTCCTTCAGGAAACCCGGGTTCTTCACCGCCGCGGTGCCGATGATGACGAAGGACAGGCCGTCGTCGAGGTAGCGCTCGATGGTGTCCAGGTCGCGGATGCCGCCGCCCAGTTGCACCGGGATGTCGTCGCCCACCTCGCGCAGGATGGCCTTGATGGCGCCTTCGTTGACCGGCTTGCCGGCAAACGCCCCGTTCAGGTCCACCAGGTGCAGGCGGCGCGCGCCGGCGTCCACCCAGCGGCGTGCCATGGCGGCGGGGTCTTCGCCAAAGGTGGTGGCCACGTTCATGTCGCCCTTTTCCAGGCGCACGCAATGTCCGTCTTTCAGGTCGATGGCAGGGATGAGCAG
The DNA here is from genome assembly GCA_000244995.1 of Burkholderiales bacterium JOSHI_001. Classification (NCBI taxonomy): domain Bacteria; kingdom Pseudomonadati; phylum Pseudomonadota; class Betaproteobacteria; order Burkholderiales; species Burkholderiales bacterium JOSHI_001. The sequence goes on from CM001438.1 coordinate 4,947,304, forward strand.
CATGGCGCGGCGTTCGGCGCCGCTGGGCGGCGCGCAGGCAGTGGAAGTGAGGTGGGGGGCAAGACGCTTCGAGACAGGGGCGCGAAAAGAGGGCGGGTGCTTCTGGCGAAGTCAGGGCTTCCAGGTGAGGAAGTTGCGGTACAGCTGCAGGCCGTGCGCGGCGCTCTTCTCGGGGTGGAACTGGGTGGCAAAAATATTATCCCGGGCCACGGCGCTGGTAAAGCGGTCGCCGTAGGTGGTCTCGCCCGCGGTGTGGCGCGGGTCCGACGGTTGGGCGTAGAAACTGTGCACGAAGTAGAAGTAGGCGGCGTCCGGCACGCCCGCCCACATCGGGTGCAGCGCAGCGCCATGCGCCACCGGGTGCACGTTGTTCCAGCCCATCTGCGGCACCTTGAAGCGGCTGCCGTCGGGTTGCAACCGGCCTTCCAGCCGAAAACGTTTCACCTGGCCCGGGATGAGGTCCAGGCCCGGTGTGTCCTGTTCTTCGCTGTGGGTCAGCAGCATCTGCATGCCGATGCACACGCCCATCAGCGGCTTGCTGGCGGCAGCTTCCAGCACCGATTCCAGCAGGCCCGATTCACGCAGTTCGCGCATGCAGTCGCGGATGGCGCCCTGGCCGGGCAGCACCACGCGTTCGGCCGCGCGCACGTCTTCGGGACGCTGGGTCACCCGCACGTCGAAGCCGCTGCCTTGCGCCACATGCATCACGGCCTGCGACACCGAACGCAGGTTGCCGCTGCCATAGTCAACCACCGCGACGGTCTTGCCCATGGTGCTTCCTACAGGCTGCCCTTGGTGGACGGGATGACGCCGGCGGCGCGCGGGTCGATGGCCAGCGCCATGCGCAACGCGCGGCCAAAGGCCTTGAACACGGTTTCGGCCTGGTGGTGGGCGTTTTCGCCCTTCAGGTTGTCGATGTGCAGCGACACCAGCGCGTGGTTGACGAAGCCCTGGAAGAACTCGAAGGTCAACTGGGTGTCGAAAGCACCCACCATACCGGACTTGAAGGGCACGTCCATGTGCAGGCCGGAGCGGCCGGAAAAATCAACCACCACGCGCGACAGCGCCTCGTCCAGCGGCACATAGGCGTGGCCGTAGCGCGTGAGGCCCTTCTTGTCGCCCACCGCCTGGGCCACCGCCATGCCCAGGGTGATGCCCACATCTTCCACCGTGTGGTGGCCGTCGATGTGCAGGTCGCCCTTCGCGTCGATCTCCAGGTCGATCAGGCCATGGCGCGCCACCTGGTCCAGCATGTGGTCGAAGAAGCCAATGCCGGTGGCGAATTGGCCTTCACCGGTGCCGTCCAGGTTCACGCGCACACGGATCTGGGTTTCCTTGGTGTTGCGGGTGACTTCAGCGATGCGCGGGTTCATGGTGCTCACAAGGATTCAGCCAAAGCGGCCAGCAGCTGGGTATTTTCATCCGGCGTGCCCACGGTCAGCCGCAGGCAGTTGGCCAGCAGCGGGTGCAGCGCACTGACATTCTTCACCAGCACCTTGCGTGCCTTCAGGCCGGCAAACGCCTTGGCTGCGTCCGGCACGCGGGTGAGGATCATGTTGGCCTGGCTGGGAAAGGGCGTGACGCCAGGCATCCGGGCCAGTGCCGCCTGCAGCCGTTCACGCTCGCTGCGCACCAACGCCGCCTGGCGGGTGTATTCGTCGGCGTGTTCCAAGGCAAACAGCGCGGCTTCCGCGTTGAGCACGCTCACGTTGAAAGGCGGGCGCAGCTTGTCGATCTCGTCCACCAGCTTCTTGCGGCCCATCAGGTAGCCGATGCGCACGCCGGCCAGGCCGAACTTGCTCATGGTGCGCATCACCAGAACGTGTTCATGGCGCTGCATCAAGGCCATGCTGTCCCGCGCGGCGAAGGGTTGGTAGGCCTCGTCCATCACCACCAGGCCCTTCACCGCGGCCATGGCCAACACACAGCGCTCGATCACGGCTTCGTCCCACAGGTTGGCGGTGGGGTTGTTGGGGTAGGCCAGGTACAGCACGGCCGGGCGCTCGCGTTCGATGGCCGTCAGCATCGCGGCTTCGTCCAGTTCGAAGTCCGGCATCAGCGGCACGCCCACGAAGCGGATGCCCTGCAAGGCGGCCGACATGGCGTACATCACGAAGCCCGGCAGCGGCGCCATGAAGGTGGCCCCGGGTACATCGCAGGCCAGGCTGAGCAGGGAGATGAGTTCGTCCGAGCCGTTGCCCAAGGTGAGCGAGCAGCCCTCGGGCATGGCGCTGAAGGTGGCCAGCGCGGCGCGCAGGTCTTCGGTGCGCTCGGCCGGGTAGCGGTTCAGCGCCACGCGGCCCAGGCGCTCACCCAGCGCCTGCTGCAGCGGCAGCGGCAGGCGGTGCGGGTTCTCCATGGTGTCCAGCTTCACGAAGCCGGCGCTGGGCTGAACCGCGTAGGCGTGCATGGACTGCACATCCTGGCGCAGGTTGCGGGCCATGCAGTCGTCAAGCAGGCTCATGGTGCAAGGGCCTCGGGGCCAACCAGGAAGGGGTTCAGGATGCGCAGGCCGTCGATCACCTGGTCGTGCTGCAGGTCTTCGGTGAGCAGAATCTCGCAACCCTGCTGCTGGGCGGCGGCCACCATCAGGGCATCCCAATAATGAAACCCATAGCGGCTTTCCACCGACCAGGCGGCCTCCACGGTGGCGTGGTCCACGGTCCAAGGTTGCCAGCGCTGGTAGCGGCGCACTTCAGCGCGCGCATCGCCAGCCGGCATGGGCGGTGCCAGCTTGCGGGTGGCCGTGACATAGAACTCGTTGAGCACCTGCGTGCTCAGCCGCCCGGCGCGGCGCTGCCACAGGGCGCGCAGCCAGTCGATGGCCCGGGCCTGCTTGCTGGGGTTGGCCCCGTCTTCGCTGTAGACGAGGATGTTGGTGTCAACGAACACCACGGTCATACAGGCTTTCACGCGCCGGGTAAGCGCTGCCGTCCGACTTCCAGGTGCGTTCACGCACCAGCCAATCGCGCATGGCGCGGTCGTAGGCGTCGTCGGCGCGCATCTTCTCGGCCAGCATCTCGCCCACCAGCTTGGACACGCTGGTGTTGCGGCGCGCCGCTTCCATGCGGGCCCAATCGGCCACGCTGTCTTCCATGGTGACGGTGACGTTTTTCATGTTCAGTACCGCACGGCAGTTCCGAAGGGACTGAACGCCCCCTCGGGGGGCAGCGAACGAAGTGAGCCTGGGGGCTTCATGTCATCACACAATGTTCGTGAATCACGAATCTAGTGTTGCACGAACTTCGTGTCAAGCCTTCTTCAGCCGCAGTTCGGCCGCCCGGGCGTGGGCCTGCAGGCCTTCGCCATAGGCCAGCTCGGCCGCGATGGGGCCAAGAATGTTAGCGCCCGCTTCGCTCACTTCGATCAGGCTGCTTCGTTTCTGGAAGTCGTACACCCCCAGCGGCGAGCTGAAACGCGCCGTGCCCGAGGTGGGCAGCACGTGGTTGGGGCCGGCGCAGTAGTCGCCCAGGCTTTCGCTGGTGAAGGCGCCCAGGAAGATGGCGCCGGCATGTTTCAGCAGCGGTTCCCAGCGGTGCGGGTCGCGGCTGGAGACTTCCAGGTGTTCCGGCGCCACACGGTTGCTGATGGCGCAGGCCTCTTCCATGCCGCGGGTGTGGATCAGCGCGCCGCGGCCTTCCAGGCTGGCGCGGATGACGTCTTTTCGCGGCATGCCGGGCAGCAGGCGGTTGATGGCTTCGTGCACCGCGGCGATGTAGCCGGCGTCCGGGCACAGCAGGATGCTTTGCGCCAGTTCGTCATGCTCGGCCTGGCTGAACAGGTCCATGGCCACCCAGTCGGCTGGCGTGGACCCATCGGCCAGCACCAGGATTTCACTCGGGCCGGCGATCATGTCGATGCCCACCTTGCCGAAGACCCGGCGCTTGGCGCTGGCCACATAGGCATTGCCCGGGCCGGTGATCTTGTCCACCGCCGGCACCGTGGCCGTGCCGTAGGCCAAGGCGCCCACGGCCTGGGCGCCACCAATGGCAAAAGCGCGCGACACGCCAGCCACATGGGCGGCGGCCAGCACCATGGTGTTGCGCTCGCCACCGGGCGTGGGCACCACCATGATGATCTCGCCCACGCCGGCCACATGGGCCGGCAGGGCGTTCATCAGCACGCTGCTGGGGTAGGTGGCCTTGCCGCCGGGCACATAGATGCCCACGCGGTCCAGCGGCGTCACCTTCTGGCCCAACAGGGTGCCGTCCTCGTCGCGGTACTGCCAGCTCAGGCCGCAGGCCTGCAACTGGCGTTCGTGGTAGCTGCGCACCCGCGCGGCGGCCTGTTGCAGCGCACTGCGCTGGGCCGGGGTGATAGCCTCGAAAGCCGCCTTCAGTTGCGCAGCGGGAATCTCCAGTTCGGCCACGCTGCCGGCCGGCAGGCTGTCGAAGCGCGCGGTGTAGTCCAGCACCGCGGCGTCGCCGCGCTGCTGCACATCGGCCAGGATGTCGGCCACGCGCTGCTCGATGGCCGCGTCGGTCTCGGCGCTCCAGTGCTGCAGGCGCTGGAATTCGGGCTCGAAGTCGGGCTGGGTGGTGGCCAGGCGCCGGATGTTCACGTCGGCCATGTCACTTCACCGCCTGGGCAAACACATCAATCAGCGTGCGGATGGCTTCGCGGCGCAGCTTCAGCGCGGCCTGGTTCACCACCAGGCGCGAGCTGATGTCCATGATGCGCTCCACCTCCACCAGGTGGTTGGCCTTGAGCGTGCTGCCGGTGGACACCAGGTCCACGATGGCGTCGGCCAGGCCGGTGAGAGGCGCCAGTTCCATGCTGCCGTACAGCTTGATCAGGTCCACGTGCACGCCCTTGTCGGCGAAGTGCTGGCGCGCGATCTGGGTGTACTTGGTGGCCACGCGGATGCGCGAGCCCTGCTTCACCGCGGCGGCGTAGTCGAAGTCGGCACGCACCGCCACGCTCATGCGGCACTTGGCGATGCGCAGGTCCAGCGGCTGGGCCAGGCCGGCGCCGCCGTGTTCCAGCAGGGTGTCCAGGCCGGTCACGCCCAGGTCGGCACCACCGTACTCCACGTAGGTGGGCACGTCGGTGGCGCGCACCAGCACCACGCGCACATCGGGGCGGCTGGTGGCCAGGATGAGCTTGCGGCTTTTCTCCGGGTCCTCGCTCACGGTGATGCCGGCGGCTGCCAGCAGCGGCATCGTTTCATCAAAGATGCGGCCCTTGGACAGTGCGAGGGTGATCATGGCGTGGGGCTCACTTGACGCGCTCGATGTCGGCGCCAATGCCGCGCAGCTTTTCTTCCATGCGGTCGTAGCCCCGGTCCAGGTGGTAGATGCGGTCCACCACGGTTTCACCGTCGGCCACCAGGCCGGCGATCACCAGGCTGGCGGATGCGCGCAAGTCGGTGGCCATCACGGTGGCGCCGGAGAGGCGCGGCACGCCCTGCACCACCGCGGTCTTGCCCTCGATTTCGATGCGCGCGCCCAGGCGCAGCATCTCGTTCACGTGCATGAAGCGGTTTTCGAAGATGGTTTCGGTGACCCGCGCCACGCCTTCGGCCACGCAGTTCACGGCCATGAACTGGGCCTGCATGTCGGTGGGAAAGGCCGGGTACTCGCTGGTGCGGAAACTCACGGCCTTCGGCTTGCCGTTGCCGCGCGCGCGGATGAAGCCCGTGCCGGCTTCGATCTGCGCGCCGGCCTCGCGCAGCTTCTCCACCACCGCGTCCAGGTGGCTGGCGTTCGCACCGTTGAGCACCACGTCGCCGCCCACCGCGGCCACGGCACACAGGAAGGTGCCGGTCTCGATGCGGTCCGGGATGATGCGGTGCGGCACCCTTGGCGCGTGCAGTTGCTTCACGCCCTGGATGCGGATGCGGCTGCTGCCGTGGCCTTCGATCTTCGCGCCCATGGCGATCAGCATCTCGGCCAGGTCGGGGATCTCGGGCTCCTGGGCGGCGTTCTCCAGCACGGTTTCGCCTTCGGCCAGGGTGGCGGCCATCAGCAGGTTCTCGGTGCCGGTGACCGTGACCATGTCGGTGGTGATGCGCGCGCCCTTCAGCTTGGCGGCCTTGGCCAGGATGTAGCCGTGCTCCACCTTGATGTCCGCGCCCATGGCCTGCAGGCCCTTGATGTGCTGGTCCACCGGGCGCGAACCGATGGCGCAGCCACCGGGCAAGGACACCGTGGCTTCGCCAAAACGCGCCAGCAGCGGGCCCAGCACCAGGATGGACGCGCGCATGGTCTTCACCAGCTCGTAGGGCGCTTCGGGGCTGGTGACGCTGCCGGCGTCGATGGTCACCTCATCGGGCTTGCTGCTGCTGCGCTCGGCCTTCGCGCCCATGTTGCGCAGCAGCTCCAGCGTGGTGTTGATGTCGCGCAGCCGCGGCACGTTGGCCAGGGTGACCGGCTCGGCCGTGAGCAGCGCGGCGCACAGTTCGGGCAGGGCCGCGTTTTTGGCGCCGGAAATCGACACCTCGCCTTGCAGGCGCTGGGCGCCGCGGATGAGAAGCTTGTCCATGGGGGGGCGGTTTGGGCTGCGGACCGGCCGGCGCGGGTGGGCGTCCTGGCTGCGCCCCTGGCGCCAAACAGCCTGATCCGCCAGCGCGGCCGGCACAGCCGCGGGTGGTTCAGTTCAGTGGGTCAGTGGTGGTGGGGGCCGATGGAGGCCGGCAGGGCCTGGCCGTCGGCCGCCCATTCAGCGGGCGTGAGCGTCTTCATCGACAGCGCGTGGATTTGCTCGCGCATTCTATCGCCCAAGGCGGCGTACACCCGCTGGTGGCGGCGCACCCGCGGCAGGCCTTCGAACTCGGCCGACACGATGGTGGCAAAGAAGTGGCGCCCGTCACCTTCCACCGCCAGGTGCTGGCAGGGCAGGCCGGCGGCGATGAAGGTCTGGACTTCTTGGGGGGTGGGCTCGGCCATGGTGCCCTTATTATCCGCGACGAATCGGCCGCGTTCCCCCAGCCCCGGCGCCGCTGGCCAAGAGGGACGAATCCAGGAGGAAGCCCATGTCCATCTTCGACCGCCAGCCTCGGCTGCGCCGTGCCGCCCTGGCCACCTTCGCCTGCGCCGCGGGCCTGTGCGCGCTGCCCGCCGCCGCACAACTGGTTCCCGCGCTCCCGCCCCTGGGCACGCAGACGCTGATCGACAGTTTTTCGCAGCTGCAACCCGGCTTCTGGTTCGTGAACAGCAGCCAGACCAACGTGGCCGCACTCGTGGATTCAGGCGCCACCGTGTTGAACGACCGCCACACCGCCCAGTTGGGCGGACCCAGCGCCGTGGCCGCACTCTCCACCGCCCGTGTGACGGGCAGCACCACCCTCACGGCCGGCCAGTCGGCCGCGGCCACGGCCCACGTCACGGCCACCACGCTGGGCACCGTGGCAGCGGCCGGCGACAGCGCCAGCACGGAAAGCATCCTGCAGGCCGCCACCGCGTTCTCGGTCATCGAGTACCGCGCCTTCCTCGCCGAGCCAGGCCCGGTGATGCTCACCGCCCGGCTGGACGGCAGCCTCACCGTCAGCGGCTCGCGCCCCCTGGGACTGCCGCAGCCCTCACAGGCTGGCGTGGCCGTGTCGGTGTTGGGCGTGCCGGCAGGCGTCATCGGCGACACCGGCGCCATCACCCGCCTGTACCAGTCCGTCGGCGTGGCCGATCCGCAGGCCGAAGGCGACGCGCTGCTGGCCCAGTTGCTGACCTGGCCCACCACGCCCGGCTACCTGACCCCCGGCTACAACCCGAACCTGGCCACCTTCGGCCAGTTGCTGGGCACCGATTCCCTTGACAGCGGCAAGCCCCTGCAACATGACTTCGTGGTGTTTTCCGACGGCAACCGCCTGGACTGTCCGGCCGAGGTCAAGATCCCCGTCTGCGGCACCTACCTGCACGAGTTCGTGCTCTTCCTGTTCACGGGTGCGCAAGACGGCGCCGCGGCCGACTTCAGCCACACCTTGTCGGTCACCAGCCTGCAACTGCCCGCGGGCAGTTCGATGGGTTTTGCCGACGGCGAATCCGTCCCGCTGAGCTTCGCGCCGGTGCCCGAACCGGCCCCCACTGCACTGTGGCTGGCCGGGCTGACCGTCCTGGGTTTCGCGGGCCGGGCGCGCCGGCGGCCGCTCAAGGCCTGATCTTGTAGCCGCGCTTCAGCAACAGCAGCGCGGTACCGCACACCACCAACGCACTGCTGCCCACCACCGCCAGGCTCAGCCAGGGCGACACGTCGCTAGCGCCGAAGAAGCCGCGGCGAAAACCATCGATCATGTAGAAGAAGGGGTTGAAGTGGCTGGCCTTCTGCCACACCCCCGGCAGCGAGTGCACCGAGTAGAAGACGCCGGAGAGGAACGTCATCGGCATGATGATGAAGTTCTGGAACGCGGCCAGCTGGTCGAACTTCTCGGCCCACAGCCCGGCAATCAGGCCCATCGAACCCAGCATGCCGGCGCCCAGCACCGCGAAGACCACGATCCACCACGGCTCGGCCAGCGCCGGCGGCGCAAACCACACCGTCACCGCCATCACCCCCCCGCCCACCACCAGCCCGCGCACAATGGCCGCGCCCACATAGGCCACGAACCAGCCCCAGTGCGTCAGCGGCGTCAGCAGCAGAAACACCAGGTTGCCGGTGATCTTGCTCTGGATGAGCGAGCTGCTGGTGTTGGCGAAGCTGTTCTGCAGCACGCTCATCATCACCAGGCCGGGGATCAGGAAGCTGGTGTAGCCCACGCCCGGGAAGACCTGCACCTTGTCTTCCAGCACGTGGCCGAAGATCAGCAGGTACAGGATGGCGGTGAGCACCGGCGCCGCCACCGTCTGGAAGGCCACCTTCCAGAAGCGCAGCACCTCCTTGTAGAACAGGGTGCCGGCGCCTTGCAGACGCTCATGCATGGGCGGCTCCCGTGGCCTGCGGGCGGCCCTGCATGATGCCCAGGAACACGTCCTCCAGGTCAGCGCGGCCGATCTCCAGGTCTTCCACCTTCACGCCGCCATGGCGCAGCACGCCGAGCGTGGCTTCCACCTCGGCCGCGTCGCGCGCGGCCAGCTGCACGCTGCGGCCGGTGACGCGCGCGCGCGCCGCCAGCACTTCCGGCAGCGCCTGGTCGGTCTTGAAGCGCAGCATGGTGCTGGCGGTGCCGGCCAGCAGGTTGGCGGTGCGGTCCAGCGCCACCACCTTGCCGGCCTTCAGCATGGCGATGCGCCCGCACAGGGCCTCGGCCTCTTCCAGGTAGTGCGTGGTCAGCAGCACGGTGTGGCCTTCGCGGTTCAGCCGGGCAATGAAAGCCCACAGGGTCTGGCGCAGTTCCACGTCCACCCCGGCGGTGGGCTCGTCCAGCACGATGACCGGTGGCTTGTGCACCAGGGCCTGGGCCACCAGCACGCGGCGCTTCATGCCACCGGACAGCTGGCGCATGTTGGCGTTGGCCTTGTCGGTGAGGCCCAGCGCGGCCAGCAATTCGTCAATCCAGGCGTCATTGCCGCGCACGCCGAAGTAGCCGCTCTGGATGCGCAGGGTCTCGCGCACCGAGAAGAAGGGGTCAAACACCAGTTCCTGCGGCACCACACCCAGGCTCTTGCGTGCGGCGGCGAAATCGGCCTTCACATCGTGGCCCATCACCGACACGCGGCCGGCGCTGGGCTGGGTCAGCCCGGCCAGGATGCTGATGAGCGTGGTCTTGCCCGCGCCATTGGGGCCCAGCAGACCGAAGAATTCGCCCTGTGCAATGTCAAGGCTGATGCCGTCCAGCGCCTGGAAGGCCCCGCGTGCACCCTGGTAGGTTTTGCTGACTTGCTGGAAGGACACGGCGTGCATGGGGCGCGATTCTAGGTGGGGCCCCGCGGACCCCGCCGGCGTGGGTGCATCGCTCATCACCGCGGGTTTGTGCGCGGGCCTTCTAGGGTCAGCGCCCGGTGGCAGCACGGGGCGATGGTGCTAGATTGCCGCAGCCCGAGACGCTTCCCACCCATGCCCCAGCCGCCCAAGAAGCCGCGCCGCACCGCCGAGCGCATCCTCGAGGTGACGCTCGACCTGTTCAACCGCTTCGGTGAACCCAATGTCAGCACCACGCTGATATCGGCCGAGCTGGGCATCAGCCCGGGCAACCTGTACTACCACTACCCGGCCAAGGACGAGCTGATCAACACGCTGTTCGACCGCTACGAACGCGCCTTGAACGAGCTGTTGGCCGCCGCCGACAACGTGCGCAACGTGGAAGACGCGTGGCTGTTCTTCCACATGCTGTTCGAGCTGATCTGGCAGTACCGCTTCCTGTACCGCGACCTGAACGACCTGCTGTCCAAGAACCGGCGGCTGGAAACCCACTTCCAGTTCGTGCTGAAGAACAAGGCCCGCGCGGTGGCCGCGGTGCTGGGCGGACTGAGTCGGGCACAGGCCGTGCGCATCGGCGCCACCGAGTCCGAAACCATGGCCAGCGCCATGGTGGTGGTGCTGACCTACTGGCTCAGCTACGAATACGTGCGCGACCCGCGCAAGGCCCTGGAACCCGAAAGCGCCGGCGCGGCCTTGAGCCGCGGCGCCTACCATGTGCTGAGCCTGCTGATGCCCTACCTGGACGAAGCCGGCCGCCTGCACCTGATGCGCCTGGCCGGCGCTTACCGCAACAGCTGATTCCCTGCCCCGACACCACAGACATCCACAAGAGGAGACACACACCATGGCCAAGTGGACCGCCTTCCCCTACGACAGCGACAACTACGTGTACGACGCCGCGGCGCTGAAGAAGAAATGGGCCCGGCTGCACGCCGGCGACGCCGAACCCTTCCCCAAGGACGACAAGGTGCTGGCCGCCTGGGCCCTGTTCCATGCGGGCGAATTCCAGAAGGCCCACGAGGCGGGCCTGAAGGCCGGCGCCGCGGGCGTCGCGGTGGCCAACAAGGCCCAGGCCATCTATGCCAACTACCTGGAAAAGAGCGAAAAGACCAAGCTCGCCATGTTCCAGGAAGTGGCGCAGCGGGCCCAGGCCCAGCAGGCCAGCGAGCCCGACAACCCCAACGCCCACTACTGGATGGCCTATGCGCTGGGCCGTTACAGCCAGGGCATCAGCGTGGCCAAGGCGCTGGCGCAGGGCATCGGCACGCAGGTGAAGACGGCGCTGGAAACCGCCATCAAGCTGCAGCCCAAGCACGCCGACGCGCACATCGCGCTGGGCGCCTTCCACGCCGAGGTGATCGACAAGGTGGGCAAGCTGCTGGGCAAGACCCAGGGCGCCGACGCCGGCACCGGGCTGAAGATGTTCAAGCAGGCCCTGGCGCTGAACCCCACCAGTGCCATCGCGATGATCGAATACGCCAATGGCCTGGTCATGCTGGAAGGCGACAAGAAGATGAAGGACGCCACCCAGCTGTACGAAGACGCCGCCGCCTGCGACCCCATGGACGCGATGGAGCGGCTGGACGTGGAGATGGCCAAGTCAGAGCTCGACGAGGAGTGAACCCTGGGGGATGGCGGAAGCGGTGAGATTCGAACTCACGGACGGTTGCCCGTCGCCGGTTTTCAAGACCGGTGCAATCGACCACTCTGCCACGCTTCCATGCGGTCTGCTGGGCCAGGATTCTCTCACCCCGGCCGCTGCGCCTGCTCACACGCCACCTGCACCACGTCGCGTCGGCCGCCGTCCACCCGTACCGCGGTGAGGGCGCCGCCCCAGACGCAGCCGGTGTCCAGAGCCAGCAAATCAGGTCGGTTGATCAGCCCCAGCGTGCTCCAGTGGCCGAAGGCCATGGGCACGCCTGCGGTGCCGCGACCGGGAATGTCGAACCAGGGCCGGTAACCCGGCGGGGCTGCGTCCGCGCCTTCCTTGGCCTGGAAGTCCAGCGTGCCGTCGTCGCGGCAGAAACGGATGCGCGTGAGCACATTGATGACGAAGCGCCAGCGTTCGGCGCCTTGCAGGCCGTCGCTCCAGCGCTTCGGCTCGTTGCCGTACATCACCTGCAGGAAGCCCGGTAGGTCGGGCCCGCGCAGCATCTGCTGCACTTCGTCGGCCAGCGACAGGGTGGTGCTGGCATCCCACTGCGGCACCACGCCGGCGTGCACCAGCAGCCAGCCGCATGCCTTGCCCGCCAGCGGGCGCTGGCGAACCCAGTCCAGCCAGGCCTCGCGCTCGGGGCTGTGCAGGATGTCGTCCAGCGTGTCGCTCTTGTGCGGCTTGCGCACGCCGTGCGCCACCGCCAGCAGGTGCAGGTCGTGGTTGCCCAGCAGGCAGGTGGCCGCGTCACCCAAAGCGCGAAGGCGCTGCAGCGTGGCCAGGCTCTGGGGCCCGCGGTTCACCAGGTCGCCCAGCACATGCAGCCGGTCGCGGCTGGGCGAGAAGTCGATCACGGCCAGCAACCGCTCCAGCGCGCGGCAGCAGCCCTGCAGGTCGCCCACCAGGTAGTCCATCGGCCGATTCTGCTACGCTTGCCGGCCCTGCTTCCCGCACGCATCACCGGTCCGCCCGGACCCGCTTCTTTTCCGGTGATGCCCGCCCGATGGACCTTGCGCTCCTGGTCTTCCTGATCCTGCTGAACGGCCTGTTCGCCATGTCCGAGATGGCGCTCACCGCCGCGCGCAAGGCCCGGCTGGCGGTGATGGTGGAAACCGGCGACGCCGGCGCCACCGCGGCGATGGACCTGCACGAGCACCCGACCAAGTACCTGTCCACGGTGCAGATTGGCATCACCTCCATCGGCGTGCTGAACGGCATCGTCGGCGAGGCCGCGTTTTCCGACCCGCTGGCCGAATGGCTGATCCACCACCTGCCCATGCCGATTTCCGAGCGCGCCGCGCACATCACCGGCACCGCGCTGGTGGTGGTGATCATCACCTTCCTGACCATCATCTTCGGCGAGCTGGTGCCCAAGCGCCTGGGCCAGATGTACCCCGAAAGCGTGGCGCGGCTGGTGGCGCGGCCGATGGAGCTGCTGTCCACCGCCACGCGGCCCTTCGTGTGGTTGCTGTCGGCCTGCACCGAAGGCGTGCTGCGCCTGCTGGGCATCCGCGAAGCACCCAACCGCAGCGTGACCGAAGAGGAAATCGCCGCCAGCCTGGAAGAAGGCCTGGACGCCGGGGTGATCGAAGCGCAGGAACACCAGATGGTGCGCAACGTATTCCGGCTGGACGAGCGCCAGATCGGCAGCATGATGATCCCGCGCGCCGAAATTGACTGGCTGGACGTGAACGCACCGCTGTCCGACGTGCTGGGCCGCATGGGCGAGCACCAGCATTCGCGCTACCCGGTGTGCCGCGGCGGGCTGGACGACGTCATCGGCGTGGTGGCGGCACAAAGCCTGCTGAAGCCCCTGGCCGAGGGCCGCATGCCCGAACTGACCGACCTGCTGCAGCCGCCGGTGTTCGTGCCCGAAACCCTGTCGGGCATGGAACTGCTGGATCACTTCCGTGTCAGCAATGCGCAGCTGGTGTTCGTGGTGGACGAGTACGGCGCGGTGCAGGGCGTCATCACCGTGCGCGACGTGCTGGAAGCCATCACCGGCGAATTCAGCGCCCCCAGCGACGACGACGCCTGGGCCGTGCGGCGGCCGGACGGCAGCTGGCTGATGGACGGCCTGATCCCGGTGCCGGAGCTGAAGGACCGGCTGGAAGTGAAGGAGCTGCCCGAGGAAGACCGCGGCCGCTACAACACCCTGGCCGGCATGATCATGCTGCTGCTGGGCCAGCTGCCCCGCACGGCCGATGTGGTGGAATGGAGCGGCTGGCGTTTCGAGGTGGTGGACCTCGACGGCAAGCGCGTGGACAAGGTGCTGGTCACCCGCAGCGCCCCGATCGAAGAGGACGAAACATGATCAACCAGAACCTGCACAAGAGCCCGGTCCCGCTGGACCGCGAAAAACACCGCAAGCTGCGCCTGGACACCTCGGCCAGCGACCTGGGCACGGTGGCCAATCTCAACGCCTTCTTCGTGGCGGCGGTGGAGTTTGGCGACGCCTGCAAGGATTCGCCCGTGGTGTGGGTGCGCGCCGGCAACAGCGCCGACGGCAAGCCCCAGGTGGCGCCGGTGGCGGTGTTCGGCCTGAAGCCCGAACAGAACCTGTGCCTGAAGGACGAGCGCTGGCGCATCCGCTACGTGCCGGCCATCCTGCGCTTCTACCCATTCGCCATGGCCAAGATCGGCGAGAACCAGGTGGCGGTGTGCGTGGACACCAGCTGGAAGGGCATCAACGAAACCCAGGGCGAAGCCTTGTTCGACGACCAGGGCCAGCCGTCCGAGTTCCTGAAAACGGTGCAGAAGCAGCTGGAAGACCTGGAGGTCGAGATCGAGCGCACCCGCCTGCTGGGCGAGTACCTGATGGAAAAGAACCTGCTGCAGGACATGCGCTTCGACGCCACCCTGCCCAACAGCGAACAGCTGGTGGTGGACGGCTTCCTCACCATCAATGAAAAGCGCCTGGCCGAGCTGACCGATGCCGAGATCGTGGACATGCACAAGAAGGGCGTGTTCGGCCTGATCCATGCGCACCAGGTGTCGCTGGGCAACATGCGCCGCCTGGTGGAGTGGTACGCCGAAAGCCTGGTGGAGCCGGCCAAGGCCTGAGCGCTTCAGTCGGGAGGCGGTGCGCCCAGCCAGGCCTGGGCGTCGTCGTCATGGGGCTCGGGCGCTGCTCGGGCCAGCACCATCCACATCGCGAATGGCAGCTTCAGGGCCCGGCGTGGCGCCGGCCGGGCCACTTCCAGCGGCCCGGCGTCGGGCGCGAACATCACGCCGAACTCGCCTGGAATTTCCTCCGGCCGGCCAATGCCTTCACGCAGCACATACCAGCACTCGCCGGCCAGTTGCAGGTAGCCCTGGCCCTTGGCGGGCTTGCGCAAATCGGCCAGCAGGTCGGCGCGGCGCACCTTGATTTCGTGCGCCACCGGGTGCAGGTAGTCTTCCACCGTGGTGTGGCGGATGGAATAGACATCGGGCATGGCGACCCCCCACGCGGCCGCATCGCCTTCGCCCACTTTCGCGCGCGCCGCCAGGCCGCGCCAGACGATGCGCCCGGCACGCTGCATCTCGCGCGCCACGCGCTCCACCAGGGCTTCGTGCGCGCTGCGCGCGGCGCGGTTCTTCTGCAGCGTGGCCGCCAGCAGTTGCAGGCCGGCGTCGGTGACGCGCAGGGTCTCGCGCCCGGCACCATGGCGTTGCCGCTCCACCAGGCCAGCGGCCAGCAGCTCCACTTCCACCATGTCCTGGCAGGGCCAGCCGGCGCTGCGCCACAGCTCGCGCAGGCGCCGCTGGTGGGGCGTGCCCAGGGCGATGGGGCCGGTGGCAGCATTCATGGCCGGCATTGTCCCGTTCGCGCCCAGGGCTGCCAAGCTGGGCTAGGCTTGCGCACATGAACGCCCCCACCGCCACCGTCCAGCACCCCCGCGCCGTGGAACGACTGGTCGCCGGACAGGCCACCAGCGACGGCGCCGGCGTGAAGCTCACCCGCGTGCTCACCCAGCCCCTGCAGCGGCGGCTGGACCCTTTCCTGATGCTGGACGCCTTCGGCAGCGACAACCCGGGCGACTACATCGGCGGATTCCCCGACCACCCGCACCGGGGCTTTGAAACCGTCACCTACATGATCGCCGGGCGCATGCGGCACAACGACTCGGCCGGCCACGAAGGCATCCTCAGCAATGGCGGTGTGCAGTGGATGACCGCCGGACGCGGCATCATCCACAGCGAACTGCCCGAACAGGAAAAAGGCCGCATGGAAGGCTTCCAGCTCTGGCTGAACCTACCTTCGCACCGCAAGATGGTGCCGGCCTGGTACCGCGACATCCCCAGCGAAACCATTCCCGAGCTGAAACTGGACGGCGTGGCCGCACGGGTGATCGCCGGGCACAGCCATGGCGTGGCCGGTGCCATGCAGCGTGAGCACACCGAGCCGCTGTACCTGGACCTGCACCTGGCGCCCGGCGCGCGCTTCGAGCAGGCCCTGCCGGCCGGGCACAACGCCTTCGTCTATGTGTACCGCGGCAGCCTTGCCATCGGCGACACCGCGGTGCCGCTGCAGCGCATGGCCATCCTGGCCAACACGCCCGGCAGCGACGGCGTGGTGCTGGCGGCGGGCGAAGAAGGCGCCAAGGCGCTGCTGATCGCGGGCCAGCCGCTGAACGAACCCATCGCCCAGTACGGCCCCTTCGTGATGAACAGCAACGCTGAAATCCACCAGGCCGTGGCCGACTACCAGGCCGGCCGCCTGGGACGCGACTGAAGCGCTCGCTCAGCTGCGCGGCCCCGACGCGGCCGACTGGGCCAGTTCCTGCTGCACCGCGGCGTTCTCGCTGACGGCCAGGGTGTGCAGGCCGGCCAACACCCCCAGGGTCATCACCGCGGCCAGCACCAGCGAAGCCGCGCTGGCGGCGCGACGCGGGGCGTTGAAGGCGGGTGCGGCGGAGGCGGTGCGGGCGGTGTTCATGGTGGGCTCCGTTGGGGGGTGTCGGGTTGCGATGGGTTGAACTCTAGGCAGCGCCTCCCCGCCCCGCCAGCGCCCGGCGACCGGCTGCCAGCGCGGCCGGACGAACTGCAGCCGCGGCGGACGAACGGTGGCCGGTTGCGGGCATCATCGGCCCCATGAACGAACGATTCGGCCTGGACGTGCCTCCGCACGAACGCCTTCCAGTGGCCTGGTATTCGCCGGTGGGCCTGCGCCGCGTGGCGCGCGAACAACTGGGCGCCATGAACCTGCTGCGCCACCTGGACCGACGCGAAACCTTCAGCGGCACGCTGGAGATGGTGGACCTGCGCAGCCTGGCCGAGCCCGGCACCGACGGCGAGCCCGGCTTCTGGTTCGACTTCCTGGCCGACACCGGTGACGGCGGCAACGCCAGCTACACCGTGGCGCGCGGCGCGCTGGCGGCGCAAGTGCAGGCCGAGGGCGCCGAGCACCTGCTGCCCGAAGCCCGGCTGCTGGTGCTGGGCGGCGATCTGGCCTACCCCAGCGCCAGCCCGGAGCTGTACCAGAGCCGCCTGGTGGAGATGTTCGAGCTGGCACGCGACCGCGCCAGCCGCTTCGCTGACGTGCCGCGCGACCTGGCGCACGACGCACCCATCGCCCCCAGCCACAAGCTGGTGGCCGCCATCCCGCAGAACCACGACTGGTTCGACTCGGCATCCACCTTCTGCCGCTACTTCGTCAACGACGAAAAAGCCGGCTTCGTCGGCGCGCGCGCGCCGCAGCGGCGCACCTACTTCGCCTTCGCGCTGCCACACGACTGGTTCCTGCTGGCACTGGATTTCGCGCTCACCGGCGACCTGGACCGGCTGCAGTACGAAGCCTTCATCGACCTGATGGACCGTGGCGCGCTGCCCGAGGGGGCCAACGTCGTCCTGGTGTACCCCGAGCCCTGGTGGACCCGCCCGCTGGGCGCCGACACTCGCACCGCCTACCCGCGCCGTTACCAGCGGCTGGAGCACCTGCTGGCCGACCGGGGGCGGCAGGTGCGCCTGCGCCTGGCCGGCGACCTGCACCACTACACGCGCGAACGCCTGGACAGCGCGCCGCCGGCCGGGCGCAGCACCGACATCGTCACCTGCGGCAGCGGCGGCGCCTTCGGCCACGCCACCCACACCCGCGAGGTGACCCAGCCCAAGGTGCTGCAATGGGGCAGCGACCCGGCCGCCGCCCAGGCCGAACTGGCGGGCCGGCTGCTGATCGGCCGCGTGCGCGACCGCGCCGTGGCGCAGGACGAGGGCCTGCTGTTCGACAGCGCCGAGGCCGGCGCCACCGCGGGCGCACGCACCTACCCGTCCCAGGCGGAGAGCCGAAGCCTGGCCTGGGGCAACCTGCGGGCGCTGTTTCGCCAGCGTGGTGCGCCCCCGCTGCAAAGCAATGTGGCCTTCACGCTGGCCTTGGGGTCGGCGCTGGCGCTGGCCGTGGTGGCCACGTCACGCGCCCTGCCCCATGGCATCGATGCACCCACGCTGCTGAACTGGGTGTGGGCCCTGCTGCATTCGCCCACGGCGCTGGCCGCAAACGCCGCCCTGGGCTTTTCCGCGCTGATGGTGTGCACCGACAACGACCCCGCCAACGCCCCGCGGCTGGAACGCGGCTGCGGCGTGGTGCTGGCGCTGCTGTTCTTGCTGGCCGGCTGGGGGCTGCACCGCGGCCTGGCACCCTGGGTGGGTGGCATCGACGCGCCGTCGTCGGTCTGGACCTGGCCCCTGGCCTGGGCGGCCTGCTGCACCGTCGTGGGGCTGGGTTTCGGTGCCGCGCTGCTGTTCATGGGTTTGGCGCTGGGCCGTATCCTGAACAACAGTTCCAGTGCGCTGAACCTGGAAGACCACAAGGGCTTCCTGCGCCTGCGCGTCAATGCGAAGGGGCTGGACGCCTGGATGCTGGGCTGCGACCAGGTGCCCCGGCACTGGACCCCGGGCAAGCCGAACGAACGGCCCTACTGGCGGCCTTCCAGCGGCCAGCCGGCGCTGCGCTGGCGGGTGGTGGACCGCTTCCACATCGGGCGCTGAAGCGCCCTGCGCCAGCGGGTCAGACCGTGTTGTCCACCCCGGCCTGCGCCGCTTGTTTGTCGGCGTGGTAGCTGCTGCGCACCAGCGCACCCACGGCGGCGTGGGAAAAGCCCATCGCCTTGGCTTCGCGCTCGAACATCGCGAAGGTGTCCGGGTGCACGTAGCGCCGCACCGGCAGGTGGTGGCCGCTGGGGGCCAGGTACTGGCCGATGGTGAGCATGTCGATGTCGTGCAAGCGCATCTCGCGCATCACGTCCAGAATTTCTTCGTCGGTTTCGCCCAGGCCCACCATCAGCCCGCTCTTGGTGGGCACCTCAGGATGCAAGGCCTTGAACTTCCTCAGCAGCGACAGGCTGAACTGGAAGTCGCTGCCCGGGCGCGCTTCCTTGTACAGGCGCGGCACGGTTTCCAGGTTGTGGTTCATCACGTCGGGCGGCGCGGCTTTCAGGATCTCCAGCGCACGGTCGTCGCGGCCGCGGAAGTCGGGCGTCAGGATCTCGATGCGGGTCAACGGCGACACCTCGCGCACCTGGCGGATGCAATCGACGAAATGCGCCGCGCCGCCGTCGCGCAGGTCGTCGCGGTCCACGCTGGTGATGACCACGTACTTCAGCTTCAGCGCCGCAATCGTCTTGGCCAGGTTGGCCGGCTCGTCGGCGTCCAGCGGGTCGGGCCGGCCATGGCCCACGTCGCAGAAGGGGCAGCGTCGCGTGCACTTGTCGCCCATGATCATGAAGGTGGCGGTGCCGTGGCCGAAGCATTCGCCGATGTTGGGGCAACTGGCCTCTTCGCACACCGTCACCAGCTTGTGCTCGCGCAGGATGTTCTTGATCTCGTAGAAGCGCGTGGTGGGCGAACCCGCCTTCACGCGGATCCAGTCCGGCTTCTTCAGCGTTTCGGCCGCCACCACCTTGATGGGAATGCGCGAGGTCTTGGCCTGCGCCTTCTGCTTGGCACTGGGGTCGTAATCGGTGGACATGGTGGGCGGCGCCGGGTGCAGCGCAGGAATCAAGGGCTGAACTGGGACGCCAGGCGCTGGCCCAGAACGGGGGCCACGTCGGCCCAGCCGGCGTGGACGCCCAGTGTAGCGAGGTCGATGCTGCGCAAGCCTGGGTAGCCGCAGGGGTTGATGCCCTGGTAAGGCGCCAGGTCCATGGCCACGTTCAGCGACACGCCGTGGTAAGTGCGGTTGTTGCTGACCTTGATGCCCAGCGCGGCGATCTTGCCCAGCCCGATGAAAGGGTCATCGCCGGGCGCCGGTTTTGGCAGCGCGGCGTGGCCGAAAGGGTCGGCCAGTTTCACGTAGATGCCCGGCGCGCCAGCCACGCGGTGGCCGGTGACACCCACGTCGCGCAGCACCCGCAGCACCGCTTCTTCGATGCGGTAGACGTATTCCTTGACGTAGATGTCCAGGCGCTTCAGGTCCAGCAGCGGGTAGGCCACCACCTGACCAGGCCCGTGGTAGGTGACCTGGCCGCCCCGGTTGGTGGGCACAATGGGGATGCCGTGGGCGTCAATCACGTGCTCGGGCTTGCCGGCCAGGCCCTGGGTGTAGACGGGCTCGTGCTCCACCAGCCAGATTTCGTCGGGCGTGTCCGGCGTGCGCGCCGCGGTGAAGGCCTGCATCGCGGCCACGGTGGCGCCGTAGTCGCGCCGGCCCAGCAGCTCGATCTTCACGTCAGAGCACGACCTTCACCATCGGATGGGTGGTGAGGGTGCGGTACAGCTCGTCCAACTGCTCGCGGCTGGTGGCGGTGATGGTGACGGTCACGCCCAGGTACTTGCCGCCCGAGCTGTCGCGCAGCGTGACGCCGGTGGTTTCGTCAAAGCCGGGGTCGAAGTGCTTCACCACCGCCACGATGGCCTCGACGAAGCCGTCCACCCGCGCCCCCATCACCTTGATCGGGAAGGGGCTGGGGTAGGTGATCAGCGATTCTTCGGGCGGGATGTCGCGCATGGCCTTCAGATGGACTGGCTGGCCTTGGCGCGCTGGTAGGCGGCGTACAGGCGGGCGTACACCGGGCCGGGCTTGCCGCGCAGGGCGCCGTGGCCCACATGCTCGCTGTCCAGCTTGGTGACGGGCAGCACTTCCTTGGTGGCCGAACTCAGGATCACCTCGTCGGCCGCGCGCACATCGGCTTCGGAGATGGGGCGCAGGTTGTAGGCAATGCCCTCTTCTTCGCACAACTCGGCCAGCAGGTCCACGCGGATGCCCTGCAGCACATGTTCATTCATCGGCGGGCCCAGCAAGGCGCCTTCGTGGGCGATCCAGACATTGCTGCCCGAGCCTTCGGTGAGCCAGCCATCGCGGAACATGACCGTTTCCGCCGCGCCATGGTCGGCCGAGATCTGCCGCGCCAGCACATTGCCCAGCAGCGACACGCTCTTGATGTCGCCCCGCTCCCAGCGGAAGTCGCGCGCGGTGACGCAGGCCACGCCATGGTGGCGCTGCTCGGCCGTGGGCGGCCTCATCGGGCTGGTCATCGCGAACACCGTGGGGGCCAGGCCTTCGGGCATGACGTGGTCGCGCAGCGCCACGCCGCGCGTGACCTGCAGGTACAGCAACTGGTCCTCGGCCGGCTGCGCGGCCACCAGCTCGCGCATCAGCTTCAGCCACGCCTCAGCGCCGTGCGGGTTGGCGATGCGCACCTTGGCCAGGTTGCGTTCCAGCCGGGCCATGTGCTCGTCGAAGCGGAACAGGCGCCGGCCGTACACCGGCACCACCTCGTAGATGCCGTCGCCGAAGATGAAGCCGCGGTCCAGCACCGACACCTGGGCCTGGTTTAGCGGAAGCAACCGCCCGTTCAGGTGGCACAAGGTGTCAGGCAGCGGCGTGGTCATGGCACGGCTTTCAGGAGGGACAGTGCGGCTAGCTTAGCCCAAGCAGGATGCACCTCACTTGATCCACAGCCGCAAGGCGTCCCAGGCGCGGCCGATCAGGCCGGCTTCCGGCACCTCGGTCAGCACCCGCAGCGGCACGCTGGTGACCGTGGCGCCGGCGGCGGTGGTCACTTTCAACTGGCCCACGCGCTGGCCAGCGGCCAGCGGGGCCACCAGGGGGTCGGTGCGCTCGATGGTGGTCTTCAGCTTGTCACCTTCGCCCTTGGGCACGGCCACCACCAGGGCCTCGGTGGAGCCCAGGCCCACCTGGTTGGCCTTGCCCTTCCAGACCTGCACGGTGACGGCCGGCTTCCCGGCTTCAAACAGGCGGATCGGGTCCCAGGCGGCGTAGCCCCAGTTCAGCAGCTTCTGGCTTTCGGCCGCGCGGGCGTCGCGCGACGCGGTGCCCAGCACCACCGACAAAAGCCGGCGCTTGCCGCCCAGGTTGGGGTAGTCGCGCGTGGCGCTGGCCACCAGGCAGTAGCCGGCGGCGTCGGTGAAGCCGGTCTTCATGCCGTCCACCGAGGGGTCGCGGCCCAGCAGCTGGTTGCGGTTGTCCTGGCGGATCTTGTTGAAGGTGTACTCGCGCATGGAGTAGTAGCCGTAGTACTGCGCGTGGTCGCGCAGGATGGCCGTGGCAATCGCCGCCAGGTCGCGCGCGCTGCTGTGGTGGCCGGCCTGGGTGAGGCCGGTCACGTTCTTGAACTGGGTGTTCTTCAGGCCCCAGGCCTGGGCCTGGCGGTTCATCATGTCGACGAAGTTCTCGACCGAGCCGCCCACGCCCTCGGCCAGGGCCACCGCGGCGTCGTTGCCCGACACGGCGATCATGCCGCGCAGCAGTTCGTCCACCTTGGGTGTCATCTTGGGGTCGATGAACATCAGCGAGCCACCACCCTTGCGCTCGGCCCAGGCGCGTTCGGACACCGGCAGGGTCTGCTCCAGCGTCAGCTTCTTGGCCTTCAACGCGTCGAACACCAGGTAGGCGGTCATCAGCTTGGTCAGCGAGGCCGGGTCCACGGGGTCGTCGGCGCGGCGCTCGGCCAGCACCTGGTTGGCGTTCACGTCCAGCAGCAGGTAGCTCTTGGCGGCCACCTCGGGGGCCTGCGGCAGGGTGGAGGCCGTGGCGGGCGCGGGGGCTGCCGCCTGGGCGACGGCCAGTGGGGGGGCGGCCAGAGCGACCAGCAGCGGAACCAAGGTAAACAATGACTTCATCGAGGGGTTTTCAGAGAAGCAAACAGGAAATGGCAGGCAGCGGCACGCCGCCGCCGGGTTCAGGGGTGCCAGCTGCGCGTGAGCACGGCCTTCAGCAGACCCAGCTGGCCATGGAAGAAGTGGCCCACGCCGGGCAGCACCAGCACCGGCAAATTCTGTGGCCGGGCCCAGTCCAGCGTGGCCGACAGGGGCACCACGTCGTCGGCTTCGCCGTGCACCACCAGGGTGTTGGCGGCCACCTCGCCCACGCCAAAGCGGGACGTGGCCGGGGCAACCAGCACCAGGCGGTCGGCCGCGATGCCGGCGTCGGCCAGCGCCGCGGCGGCCCGCGCGGCCACGTAGCCGCCGAAGGAAAAGCCGGCCAGTGCCAGCGGCAGGGCGTCCAGGCGGAAGTGCGCCGCCACGGCCAGCGCATCGTCCACCTCGCCGCGGCCTTCGTCCCAGGCACCGGCCGAGCCGGCCACGCCGCGGAAGTTGAAGCGCACCGCCAGGTAGCCCAGCGCCAGCGCGGCCCGGGCCACGGTCTGCACCACCTTGTTGTCCATGGTGCCGCCGTGCTGCGGGTGCGGGTGGCACAGCACGGCCACGCCGATGGGCGCCTGGGCCGGCGCGTCGACGGCGCAGGCGATGGCACCGGCCGGGCCGGCGATGGTTTCGAGGCGGGTGTCGCGGTTCATGCGGACGCGCGGCGCGCGTTCAGCGGCCCACGCTGCGCGGCAGCACCAGGCGCGCCACCGGCTGGCCACCCTTGAGGTGCTGCTGCACGATCTCGTCGATGTCGGACTTGTCCACGAAGGTGTACCAGGTGGCTTCGGGGTAGACCACCGCCACCGGGCCACCGGCGCAGCGGTCCAGGCAACCGGCCTTGTTCACCCGAACGCCGCCCGGTCCGGCCAGGCCGGCGGCCTTGACGCTGGCCTTGCAGTGGTCGAAGGCGGCCTGGGCGTCGTGGCTGGCGCAGCAGGCTTCGCCGTTGGCACGCTGGTTCAGGCAAAAGAAAATGTGGTGCTTGTAGTAGCTCATCGGCGCGGTGCCCGGCACAAAGGACGGATTGTAGGGAGCGGGCTGGCCCCAGGCGGCCCCGGTGTGCGCTGAGGTGTGTCAGCGTGCGGCAGGAACGGGCTCGTCGCGCGCGCCCACCCGGCGCAGCAGCCACACGATGGCCACGTAAGGCCACAGCCAGCCCACCCATTGCGCCAGGCCGTGGAAGCGGATGAAGCGACCGCGCTCCCAGCCCTCCAGGCTTTCAGCGAAATAGGGGTCGGCCGGCGCCTGGGCCACCAGAGCCACCAGCGCGGTCACCGCCACCAGGCCCAAGCCGGCTGCCAGACGGCTGTTCACGCGCGCCAGCAGCAAGGCCGCGGCCAGTCCGGTCAGCAAACCCGGCAGGCTGACCGGCGTGCGCCAGGCCAAGGCGTGTTCAGGGCCGAAGTTCAAGGCCGTGGACAAGGTCGTCACGCTCAGCGCCAGCACCGCGGCGCCACCCACCAGCACCGCGCGCCGCCAGCCGGGCCGGGTGATGGAAAAGGCCAGCAGGCAGGGCGACAGGAATCCCAGGGCCACGGCCAGCCATTCGGCCGCCGGGGTCAGCGGCGTCATGGCCGGTTGCAGGGCCAGGAGCGACTCCAGCACGCCTGCGGCCCATGGGGTGTTGGACAGCATGTCCACCGCCACATCGAACAGCGCCCCGCCCACCTGGCCCAAGCCCAGCGGCACCGGGGTGGGGAACAGCAGACCCACCGGCCACAGCACCAGCAGCAGCAAGCCGGCCCCGCGCCGCTGAACCCAGTTGTACAGCGCCACGCGCAGCCGGCCCAACTGCCCCAGGCGGTGCAGCCCCCAGCCCAGCAGCGCCCCGGCCGCGGCGCCGGCGCTGTTGAGCAGCCAGTCCAGCGCGGAAGGCACGCGCAACGGCAGCAGGTTCTGGGTCACCTCCAGTGTGTAGGACAGCGCGGAATCGCCCAGGGCCACCAGCACCACCGCACCCAGGCGCGAGGCCCCGTGCCGAACGGCCACGATGTAGCCCATCAGCCCCAGCGGGGCATAGCCCAGCAGGTTGGACAGGATGTCGAAGCCGTCGGTGTAGCGCGGCCAGGGCAGGCGAAGCAGGTCGGCCAGGGTGATGCCGGGCGGCCAGCGCCAGGGGCCGAAGGGGTAGAGCGTGGCCCACAGGATGAGGGCGGCCCAGGCCAGGGCCAGCGGGGCCGACGAACTGCGCCGTTCGGACGCGGCGGCGGCCATGCCGGTCAGCCCCTCATCGATGAGGTGCTACCACTGGGGCTTCACCACCACCAGCACCACGATCACCGTGAACAGGATGACGGTGACTTCGTTGAACCAGCGGTACCAGCGGTCAGGGCGGCGGTTGCCCATCTGTTCGAAACGGCGCAGCAGCTTGCCGCAGGCATGGTGGTAGCCCAGCACCCCCAGCACCAGCAGCAACTTGATGTGCATCCAGCCGCTGCCCGGGCCGCGGCCCACGCCGAAGTACAGCCACAGCACCAGCCCCAGCACCAGCGCCGGCACGGCCAGGATGCCGGCGAACCGGTAGAGCTTGCGGCCCATCAGCAGCAGCCGCTCGCGTTCAGCGTGGCTGTCGCCGGCCACCATGGCCAGGTTCACGAAGATGCGCGGCAGGTAGAACAAGCCGGCAAACCAACTGGCCACGAACACGATGTGAAAGGCCTTGACCCACAGGTACGCACTGCTCATGCGTCCATTATGCGTGTCGTTGCGTGGCCCAAAAAAAGGAGCCCCGGCCATGCGGCCGGGGCTTGCAAGCCTTATCGCTGTCATCACGCTAAGGCACCTGCTCAGGGAGGAAAAGCAGGGAACGACAGCCTCGCAGCTATCATTCAAAACCTATGTTATCAGAGCCACCTGGACGCGTTAAGGTGGTAACACCGATTTCAGGGCCTGTATCAAACGCCGTTCCCAGACATCGTGCCGGCCGCTGTTCCAGTTTGAAGCGGCCCGCAATCCCACCCGAAAGCCGCTCCGTGACAACGCCACCGCCCTTTCCCGCCAGCCGTCCGCGCCGCCTGCGCCGCGACGCCTTTACGCGCAATCTGGTGCGCGAAAACCGATTGCATCCCGGCGATTTCATCCTGCCGGTGTTTGTGCTGGACGGCCAGGGCCAGGTGCAGGACGTGGCCAGCATGCCCGGCGTGCAGCGCCGTTCGGTGGACGGGCTGTATGCCATTGCGGAACAGTGCCTGAGCCTGGGTGTGCCGGTGATGGCCCTGTTCCCGGTGCTGGACGCCGCCAAGAAAACCCCTGATGGGCGTGAGGCCATCAACCCCGACGGCCTGGTGCCGCGGGCGGTGCGCGAGCTGAAAAAGCGCTTCCCCGAACTGGGCCTGCTGACCGACGTGGCGCTGGACCCCTTCACCAGCCACGGCCAGGACGGCCTGCTGGACGACACCGGCTACATCCTGAACGACGCCACCGTGGCCGTGCTGCGCCAGCAGGCCCGGGTGCAGGCCGAAGCCGGCGTGGACATCGTGGCACCCAGCGACATGATGGACGGGCGCATCGGAGCCATTCGCAGCGAGCTGGAAGCGGCCGGGCAGATCCACACCCGCATCATGGCCTACAGCGCCAAGTACGCCAGCGCCTTCTACGGCCCCTTCCGCGACGCCGTGGGCTCGGCCAAGAACCTGGGCAAGAGCGACAAGAAGGTCTACCAGATGGACCCCGGCAACAGCGACGAAGCCCTGCGCGAGGTGGCGCTGGACATCGCCGAAGGCGCCGACATGGTGATGGTGAAGCCCGGCATGCCCTACCTGGACATCGTGCGCCGGGTGAAGGACGAGTTCCGCATGCCCACCTTCGCCTACCAGGTGAGTGGCGAGTACGCCATGCTCAAGGCCGCGGCCGCGAACGGCTGGCTGGACCACGACCTGGTGATGATGGAAGGGCTGCTGGCCTTCAAGCGCGCCGGCGCCGACGGCGTGCTGAGCTATTTCGCGCTGGACGCCGCGCGGCTGATCCGCCAGCAGGGCTGAAGGCTCTGCGCACCGGCGCTGCATGCGGGTCTTCCAGATCACGGCCGAGCAGTTCATCGAACTGCCGGGCCTGCCCGACACGCCGCCGGCAGCCGGTTTCATCTGGATCGGTGCCGCGCGCCCGGAGTTCGAGCGCCGGCTGCCTGCGCTGCAAGCCCTGCTGACGCAGTGGACCGGTTCGGGCCTGGTGGAACTGCACGTGAGCGACCTGCTGAACCCGCAGTTGCCGTCGCACTTCGACACCACGTCCTGGTACGACCTGATGGTGTTCCGCCGCCTGGTGGCCGCGGCCACCGACGCCGGCCACGAAACCACCGCCGCTTTGGCGGTGGAGGCGGTGGACACCAGCCCGGTGGGCTTCGCGGTCTTCGACCGCGTGCTGCTCACCGTGCACCCGGCCGACTGCGCGGTGCGCGACTTCTTCGCCCAGCGCCTGGCGCTGCTGGGCCACGGCGCTGAACCGCGCGGCCCGTCCCGCCTGCCGCCCAGCCCGGCCGACCTGATGCTGCGCATGGTCAACCACATGGTGGACAGCTACCTGGAATTGCGCCGCCTGCTCACCCGGCAACTGGGCGCGCTGCAGCAGGAACTGATGCGGCCCAACAGCCATTTCAACGACTGGCAATTGCTGCTGGACGCGCGCAACCGGCTGCACCTGCTGGAAGACACCTGCGAGGACCAGCAAGGGGCGATCCAGGAATGGATCGACGCGCTGGTGGAATGGGAAGTGCCCGCCGACGAAGCCGCCCGGCGTGAACGCGAACTGCTGCGGCTGCGCTCGCGCGACGTGCTGGAGCACATCGAACGCGTGCTGGCCCACGTGCGGCGGCTGGAGCAAAGCGTGGAAGCGGCGGTGCAGATGCATTTCTCGGCCCTGGGCCACCGCACCAACGCCATCATGCGCACGCTGACGGTGCTGACCGCCATCTTCCTGCCGCTGAACCTGATCACCGGCTTCTTCGGCATGAACTTCGATTCGCTGCCACTGATCCACAGCGCACGCGGGGTGTGGATCACCATCAGCGCGCTGCTGCTGGTAGGCCTGGGGCTGGGGCTGTTCTTCTGGCGCAAGCGCTACCTGGGCACCCAGGTGCGCTGATCAGCGGGCGTACGGGTCGGCAAAACCCAGCGCGGCCATCACCTGGCTTTCCAGCGCTTCCATCACTTTCGCCTCGCGCGCGCGCACATGGTCGTGGCCCTGCGCATGCAGGGTGCCGTGCACCAGCAGATGGGCGTAGTGCGCTTCGACGCTGATGCCCAGGTCCTTCGCCTCGCGCTCCAGCACCGGCGCGGCCAGCACCAGGTCGGCCACCACCACGGGTTCATGCTGGTAATCGAAGGTGAGCACGTTGGTGGCGTAGGCCTTGCCGCGGAAGTCGGCGTTCAGCCGCCGGCCCTCTTCTTCGTCCACCACCCGCACCGTGATCTCGCCTGGTGCCGACAAGGCGGCACGGATCCATCGCGCCACGCGGTGGCGCGGCAGCAATGCGCGGTGGCGCGCATCGGCGAACTGCAGCGACAGCTTCAGCGCGGGCAAACTCACGGGCGACGCCTCGGGGCCGCGGACGCTTCGGCGTCCGCCGCGGCGTCGCGCCGGCTGCGGTCGGCGTCGTAGGCCTGCACGATGCGCGCCACCAGCGGGTGGCGCACCACGTCGGCGGCGGTGAAGTGGGTGAAGGCCAGTCCCACCACGTCCTGCAGGATGGCGTGGGCCTGCACCAGGCCGCTGGCGCTGCCGCGCGGCAGGTCGATCTGGCTCACGTCGCCGTTGACCACGCACTTGGCGCCGAAGCCGATGCGGGTGAGGAACATCTTCATCTGCTCGGGCGTGGTGTTCTGCGCCTCGTCCAGGATCACGAAGGCGTGGTTGAGCGTGCGCCCGCGCATGAAGGCCAGCGGAGCGATCTCCAGCGCGCCTCGTTCAAAGGCCTTGGTCACGCGGTCGAAACCCATCAGGTCGTACAGCGCGTCGTACAGCGGGCGCAGGTAGGGGTCCACCTTCTGCGCCAGGTCGCCGGGCAGGAAGCCCAGCCTTTCGCCCGCCTCCACCGCCGGGCGGGTGAGCACGATGCGCTGCACCGCGCCGCGCTCCAGCGCGTCCACCGCGCAGGCCACGGCCAGGAAGGTCTTGCCGGTGCCGGCCGGGCCGATGCCGAAGGTGATGTCGTGCGCCAGGATCTGCCGCAGGTACTGCACCTGGTTGGGCGTGCGGCCCACCAGGTCGGAGCGGCGGGTGTGCAGCACCGGCACGCCATCGGGGCTGCCGCCTTCGGCCGCGGCGTCCAGCCCGGCCACCGGGTCGTCTTCCGTCAGCGGCACGCCGGCGGCGGCCGGGGCCAGCGCCAGTTGCAGCGCTTCGCGCGCGATCGGCCGCGCCGCGCGCTCGTACAGGCGTTGCAGCACCTGCAGCGCGCGCTGGGCGCTGTCCTTGGCGCCGTCGATGCGGAAGGACTCCTGGCGCCGGGTCAGCCGCACCTGCAGCGCCGCCTCGATGTCGCGCAGGTGTTGGTCCAGCGCGCCGCACAGGTGGGCCAGGCGCTGGTTGTCCACCGGGGTGAAGGCATGTCGAAGAATCATGGAAGGCGTCAATCGGGCACGGCGGAGTGTGCATTGTCACGCGATGCAGGCCCCCTGGGCGGGGTGCCTTCCTGCACAATCGCTGCCCCATGCCGCTGCCCATCCCGCGCCCGACCGGACCCGACCCGACCGCTGCCCCATGGCGGACCTTGTCCTGGGTGCTGGTTCTGCTGGCCGGGCTGCTGCTGGCCTTGGCCACCCCGCCCGTGGCCGCCCAGGTGCTGCGCTTCAACGAGGCGCTGGCGGTGGCGGCCGGGGGTGACGCCTTCCCCGCCGACCAGCCCACCCGGGTGGTGCGCCTGCCGGACGACTGGGCCAACACCCAGCCCGGCTACAGCGGCAGCATCTGGTACCGCACCGCGTTCGACCTGGGCGGCGCCCCGGCGCCCAACACGCTGATGGGCCTTTACATCGAGCGCGTGTGCAGCAATGTGCAGGTGCGGCTGAACGGCCAATTGGTGCATGCGGTCGGCCGCATGAGCGAGCCGGTGGCGCGCAACTGCCACCGCCCCGTGCTCGTGGCCCTGCCGGCCGGCCTGCTGGCCGAGCATGGCAACCTGCTGGACCTGAAGGTGGCCGGCCATGCGCTGGAGCAGGTGGCCTCGCGCCAGCGGGCGGGCGGCCTGTCGGGCATGGAACTGGGCCCCTACCAGGCCCTGGCCGAACGCCACGCCACCCGTCACGCGCTGGCCATCACGCTGCCGCAGGTGGCCACCGCCGCGCTCATCATGATGGGCGGCTTCATGCTGCTGCTGGCCAGCCGCAGCCGGGGGCAGACCCACGTGGCCTTCTTCGGGGTGCTGCAATTGGGCTGGGGCGTGCTGATGGCCAGGCTGTGGCTGTCGGAGGTGGCACTGCCCAATGCGCTGGTGGAGTCGGCCACCGTGGTGCTGCTGTCCGTCATCGCGGGGTCGGCGGTGCAGTTCCTGGTGCGCTACGCCGGCCGCCCTGCGCGCTGGCTGGACATCGCGCTGCCGCTGCAGTGCCTGCTGGTGGCTGCGGTGGTGGCGCTGGCCCAGCCGAACCACCTGCACCTGGCCGCCACGGTCATCTACGTGGCGCTGTCGCTTCAGGCGCTGCTGGCCATCGGGCTGTTCATGCGGTACCAGCGCGATCACGACCACCTGCCGGGCTGGGTGGTGGTGCTGCTGCTGTTGCTGGTGGCGGCGGCGGTGCTGGTGGAACTGGGGGCCCAGCAACTGCAACTGGACCCGCGCCTGGCCGACCTGGCGCATGCGGTGCTGCCGCTGATGTTCATGATCCAGAGCCTGGTGCTGGTGCTGGAATTCGGCCACGCGCTGCAGGACTCGGAACTCAACCGGGCCGAACTGGAACAGCGCATCCGCGACGCCACGGTGCAGATCGAACGCAACTTCACCCAGCTGTCCGAACTGCGCGTGGAGCAGGTCACCGAGCGCGAAAGAAAGCGCATCGCCGCCGACCTGCACGACGACCTGGGCGCCAAGCTGCTGACCATCGTGCACACCAGCGACAACGAACGCATCTCCACGCTGGCGCGCGAGGCGCTGGAAGAAATGCGGCTGTCGGTGCGCGGTCTCACCGGCAAGCCGGTGCGGCTGCTGGATGCGCTGGGCGACTGGCGCGCCGAAGTCGTCAGCCGGCTGGCCCAGGCCGGCGTGGAGGGCGACTGGAGCGCGCCCACCGACGACGTGCCGCAGATGCTGTCCGCCCGCGCCTACGTGCAGACCACCCGCATCCTGCGCGAAGCGGTCAGCAACATCATCAAGCACAGCGGTGCCTCGCACTGTTCCTTGAAGTGCAGCATTGCCGATGGCGACTTCCTGCTGGCCATCCAGGACAACGGCAACGGCATCCCGATGGAACTGGACGGCCGGCTGGACCGCGGCCACGGCATGTCGTCCATGAAGCACCGCGCCAAGCAGATGCAGGGCCAATGCCTGGTGGAAAGCGCCCCAGGCTATGGAACCGTGATACGCCTCACGCTGCCGCTGGAACAACAGATGGTGCAAGCCTGAGCCCGCTGCTACCATGTTTTGTTGGGGCAAAACAGCCCCGTGATGGAGTTCACACGCGATGAAAAACATCCTGCTGCTCGAAGACCTGCCCGAGATCCGTGCCTGGCTGAAGGCCCTGGTGCAGCAGGTGTTTCCCAACGCCACCATCAACGAATGCGCCCGTGTGCATGACGCGTTGGCGATGGTGTCGGCCATCAGCTTCGACCTGGCGCTGGTGGACCTGGGCCTGCCCGATGGGTCCGGCGTGGACGTGGTCTCCGCCTTGCGCGACAAGCAGCCCGATGCGCAGAGCGTGGTGGTCACCATCCACGACGACGACGAGCACCTGTTCCCCGCCCTGCAGGCCGGCGCCTACGGCTACATCCTGAAGGAGCAGGCGCGCGAGCTCATCACCGAACAGCTGCAGCGCATCAGCCAGGGCGAACCCCCGCTGTCGCCGTCCATCGCGCGCAAGGTCATTGCCTATTTCGCGGCCCAGAACAAGCCGCAGGCCAACGCCATCCCGCACGTGGCGCTGACCGAACGTGAAAGCGAAGTGCTGCTGCGCGTGGCCAAGGGCTTCACCCTGCCGGAAATCGGCGTGCAGCTGGGCCTGTCCCGCCACACCATCGCCGACTACGTCAAGCAGATCTACCGCAAGCTCAATGTGAGCTCGCGCGCCGAGGCTGCGCTGGAAGCCCAGCGCCTCGGCTTGTTCGGCCGGCGTTAAGCCACAATCGCCGTCCATGATCGGACGGCTGACCGGCACCCTCGCAGAAAAGTCCCCGCCCCTCGTCCTGCTGGACGTGGGCGGCGTGGGCTATGAGGTGGACGTGCCCATGAGCACGTTCTACAACCTGCCCGCGCTCGGCGAGCGCGTGACGCTGCTCACCCACTTCGTGGTGCGCGAAGACGCGCAGCTGCTCTACGGCTTCCTCACCGTG
Organism: Burkholderiales bacterium JOSHI_001; assembly: GCA_000244995.1. Lineage (NCBI taxonomy): Bacteria > Pseudomonadati > Pseudomonadota > Betaproteobacteria > Burkholderiales > Burkholderiales bacterium JOSHI_001. The sequence continues at coordinate 4,979,312 of CM001438.1, forward strand.
GAAGAACGCGCCACCTTCCGCCAGCTGGTGAAGATCTCGGGCGTGGGCCCGCGCACCGCGCTGTCCATCCTGTCGGGCTTGAGCGTGGCCGAGCTGGCCAGCGCGGTGGCCCAGCAACAGGCCGGCCGGCTGCAGAAGGTGCCTGGCATCGGCAAGAAGACCGCCGAGCGCCTGCTGCTGGAACTGAAGGGCAAGCTGGGGCCCGAACTGGGCGCGCCCGCGCCGCTGGTCAATGACGCGCAGGGCGACATCGTGCAGGCCCTGGTGGCCCTGGGCTACAACGAACGCGAAGCCGCAGCGGCATTGAAGGCGCTGCCGACCGACGTGGGCGTGTCCGACGGCATCAAGCTGGCGCTGAAGGCTCTGTCCAAGTAGGCCATGGCCATCCAGACCGACGACTTCGACAGTGCGCCGCCGCCGCAGCGCCTGGTGACCGCTGCGCGCGCCACGCCGCAGGAAGAAGCGCTGGAGCGCGCGCTGCGGCCCAAGGGCCTGGACGAGTACGTGGGTCAGGTCAAGGCACGCGAACAGCTGGAAATCTTCATCGGCGCGGCCAGGAAGCGCGGCGAAGCCCTGGACCATGTGCTGCTGTTCGGCCCGCCGGGCCTGGGCAAGACCACGCTGTCCCACATCATCGCCACCGAGTTGGGCGTGAACCTGCGCCAGACCTCGGGCCCGGTGCTGGAAAAGCCCAAGGACCTGGCCGCGCTGCTGACCAACCTGGAACGCAACGACGTGCTGTTCATCGACGAGATCCACCGCCTGAGCCCGGTGGTGGAGGAAATCCTCTACCCCGCGCTGGAGGACTACCAGATCGACATCATGATCGGCGAAGGCCCGGCCGCGCGCAGCATCAAGCTGGACCTGCAGCCCTTCACGCTGGTGGGCGCCACCACGCGCGCGGGCATGCTCACCAACCCGCTGCGCGACCGCTTCGGCATCGTGGCGCGGCTGGAGTTCTACACGCCGGCCGAGCTCACCCGCATCGTGCACCGCTCGGCCGGGCTGCTGAAGGTGCCCATCGAGGACGAAGGCGCGATGGAGGTGGCGCGCCGCTCGCGCGGCACGCCGCGCATCGCCAACCGCCTGCTGCGCCGGGTGCGCGACTACGCCGACGTGAAGGGCCGCGGCGTGATCGACAAGCCGCTGGCCGACAAGGCCCTGGCCATGCTGGACGTGGACCCGCTGGGCCTGGACCTGATGGACCGCAAGCTGCTGGAAGCCGTGGTGCACCGCTTCGACGGCGGCCCGGTGGGGCTGGACAACGTGGCCGCGGCCATCGGCGAAGAGGCCGGCACCATCGAAGACGTGATCGAGCCCTACCTCATCCAGCAGGGCTACCTGCAGCGCACCCCACGTGGGCGCATGGCCACGCTGGCGGCCTACCGGCACCTGGGCGTCACCCCGCCCAGCGGCGCCGCAGCCCAGGACCTGTTCAGCGGCGGCAGCTGAACCGGCCGCCGGTTCGCGCAGCGGCCCGAGCTGTTGCGCCCGCGCGCCACACCTGCCGGCGCGACCACCGGGTTCGCGGGGAGGGTCGCCGGACCGCCGGCCGGCCGAGGGCATGCACGGCGCGGCCCGAAGGCCTGAACCGCGTGGTCACGGTCGAACCCGACGCGCCGGATGCGCGCTGCGCACCGCGCGGATTGGCGGCCACTTCAAACCGATGTTCGGCATCAATTTCCGATCAACGGCAGGACCCTGGCGATCAGCGGTTGACGCCGGTGATTTGTGAAGCAAATCGCACCGTTCACGGGGCCGTTGCAAGGGGCCCGTGACATGCGTCACGCGGGTTCGTGCTGCGTGAATCCCGCCCGTGCAAAGTGTGACTTCAGTGCGTTCGCCGACGGGTTTGCGCCTTGCGGCCACAGGGGGGCGTCCTTAGCATCTGCCCATCGCGGTCGAAACAGCCCCTGCAACAGGACCTGCAGACCGCTCTCGAAACGCCACACGCAGGACGCGGAGTCACAGCACATGCTTTCTTCTCGACATCAAGGCTTCACGCTCATCGAAGTGCTGGTCACGCTGGCCATGGTGAGCATCATCGCCGCGGTGGCGCTGCCCGCCTACTCCGGCTACGTGGCGCGCTCCAAGGTGCCACCGGGTCTGGAAGCGTTGTCCAGCACCGCCACCCGCCTGGAGCAGTTCTACCAGGACACCGGCACCTACGGCGTGGGCAGCTGCGGCAGCGGCTACGTGATGCCCACGCCGTCCACCAGCTACAACGCCGTGTCCTGCGTGCTGACGAACCTGGGCCAAGGCTTCGAGATGACCGTCAACGGCACCGGCGCACTGGCAGGCTACTCGTACTACATCAACCACCGCGGCGAACGCAAGACGCTGGCCCACCCCAAGGGCCTGCCGACGGGCAACTGCTGGAGTGTGAAGGGCACCACATGCGACGCATCCTGATGCAGCCGAACCGGCGCCCCCGCGGCGTCTCCATGATCGAAGTGGTGGTGGTGCTGGCCATCACCGCCGCCGGCGTGGGCATGGCCGTGCCTTACTACAAGGACTACAGCACCAACGCCCGCCTGCGCGAGGCCGGCATGGCGCTGCTGTCCGAAGCCATGGCGGCGCAAAGCGAAGCCATCAAGCGCAATGGGCCGGTGCGCCTGGTGGTCAGCCCATCGGATTCGAACAATGGCTCCATCCTCAGCGTGGTGGACAGCGCCAACCCCAACACGCCGCTGCGCACGCGCTCACTCGGCCAGAACCTGTTCGGCACCAACACCACCATCACCTTCGGCGGCTCCGGCGCCCTGGCACCGCTGGGCGCGGCCGTTCCGGGTGTGGTGGAGGTGTCGATGAACAACACCTCCTGCACCTCCGACCTGCGCTGCCCCGCACTGGTGGTGCAGATCGGCGGCGGTATGAAATTTTGCAAGGACAAGAAGTCATGCTGAACACCCGCCGCCCCGCTGGCACGCAGCGCACTGGCGCGCGTGGCTTCGGCCTCATTGACGCGCTGGTGGCCATGGTGATCCTGGCCGTGGGCATGCTGGCGCTGGTGCGCATGCAGACCCGGCTGGTGGCCCAGTCCACCGACACCCAGGTGCGCCTGACCGCCACCCGCCTGGCCGATGAATTGTTGTCCACCGCCCTGGTGGACCGCAGCAACGCCAACTGCTACACGGTGCCGCCCGTGGGCGCCTGCGGCAGCCCCACCGCCGCAGCCCAGACCGCCTCCTGGAAGGAGCGCGTGAAGGTGGAACTGCCCGAAGGCGCCGCGTCTTCGGTGCTGGCCGTCGGCCAGACCAACCCGCTGACCGTGACCTTGACCTGGACCGGCAAGGGCTCCAACGACCTGCGTACCCTGAAGGTGACCACCGATGTCTCACCCTGACTTCCAACACCGCCAGCGCCAGCAGCGCGGGGTGACCCTGATCGAGGCCATGGTGGGCATGGTCGTGGGCCTGCTCGTGGCCCTGACCGCCGCCGGCACGGCCCAGGTGTTCACCGCCTCGCAGCGCCAGGGCATGGGCGCCGGCAGCACGGCCATGAACGCCACCACCGCCATGACCGCCATCCGCCAGGACCTGGGCCAGGCCGGCCTGGGCTTCTTCGGCGAAGGGCGCTTCCTGTGCGACACCATGAACCTGTCGGCAGGCCCCAGCATCCTGATGGACGGCGCCGTGTTCACCCCGGTGAACGCCGAGCGCCCCTCGGGCAGCCTGAACGACAAGCTGCACCTCATCTACGCCACCCACATTGCCGGTGGCACCACGGTTCAGAACACCGGCACCTCGGACGGCAGTTCGGTGATGCTGAACTCGCTGCTGCCCGGCGCCGTGGGTGAAGCGGTGCTGCTGTCGGCCCCGGCGGCGTCCCGCCAGTGCACCATCCGCACCATCACCGGCATCGTGCCGTCGACCACCGAAACCCCGTTGGTTCTGGCCTTCAACCCGGCCGGCCTGCACAACACCAATGCGGTCACCTTCACCACCCCGCCCAGCCTGCCCGACCAAGGCAGTGTGGCGCTGCTGGGCACCCTGCGCATGAACACCTACCAGGTGGAAAACAAGAACCTGGTGCAGGTGCAGCGGCTCACAGGCAACAAGTCCATCCTGGCCGAGAACGTGGTGGCCTTCCGCATCGAGTACGGCGTGTCTTCGGGCGTCACGGCCACCTCGCTGTCGGCCTGGCAAAACCCTGCCGACTTCGGCTCGCCCTCGTCGGTCAACATCGCCCGCCTGCGCGCCGTGCGCGTCGGCCTGGTCACGCGCAGCCAGCAACGCGAGAAGGCCAACAAGAACGGCGTGTGCGAGGCCAGCACGGTGCGTCCGCGCCTGTTCGACACCGACATCGTGGACCCCGACCCCGAAGTGGCCGGCAACGACTGGCGCTGCTTCCGCTACCGCGTGGCCACGGCCGTGGTGCCGCTGCGCAATGTGGCGATCGGCCTGCCCGGCAGCGGCCTGAACATCACCAAGGTGAACTGAGCGCCATGAAACACCGCAACCTTCGCTCCCAATCCGGCCTCACCGTGGTGGTGGTGCTGGTGCTGCTGTCCGTCATGCTGGTGGGCGCCCTGTCGCTGGCCCGCATGTCCGAGATCGGCACCTTGGCGGCCGGCAATGTGGCCAACAAGGAGTCGTCGCTGCTGGCGTCCGAGGCCGGCCTGACCGCGGCCTTCAACGCCGTGAAACTGCTCAACGACAACGACGCCAAGAACGACGCCGGCGGCTGGTACTACGCCACCCAGCAGGCGGTCACCGCCAACGGCCTGCCCAAGGTGAACTTCACCGCCGCGCCCAGTTTCAAGGTCAACGACCGCTACACCGTGCGCTATGTCGTGGACCGCATGTGCTCGGTGAAGGAAGTGCCCGCCGGCGAGGTGTTGCGCCACTGCCTGGTGCGCTATGCCAACCAGAACAATGGCAACAAGGTGGATGACCAGCCCAAGCCCGAACCGGCGGCGGCCATCCAGTACCGGGTGACGGTGCGCGTCACCGACGAAAAGGGCGGCCAGACCTGGGTGCAGTCCCTGGTCACGCGCGGCTCCAGCACCTGAACCCCAGAAACGCCTTCGGGAAGAATCACATGAAGATCCTTGCACAAGTGTTCACCTCGGTGCTGGCCCTGTCGGGCCTGCTGTACGGCACCGTGGCGCAGGCCACCAACCTGTCCGAACTGCCGCTGAAGTCGTCCATCTACATCAAGCCCAACGTCATCGTCGGCCTGGACGATTCGGGCTCCATGGACTGGGAAGTGCTGATCCGCGGCGAGCAGGGCACCCTGCAGTGGAAATGGGACGGCGCGGCCAACCGCGGCTACTTCTTTGACGCCACCGGCACCTTCCTGGCCACCGGGGGCACCGACCTGGCCTACCTGTGGCCCGGCAGCATCGAATGGAGTTCGGGGGTGGACGCCTTCCCCAACTACAGCGGTGTGCCGCCCACGCCAGAATTTGCGGCGGTTCGCTCCAGCGACTACCACCCCTTCTACTTCAACCCGGTCGAAAAGTACGACCCCTGGTCGCCGTCTTCTCTGGCCAAGACCTACGGCAACATCAGCATCGCCAACGCGTCCGTGGCCGCGGCCGGATCGCGCTCTGTCAAGGCACCCCTGGTGCCTGGCAGCTCCACCGGCCCCTACCAGGAATTGCTGCAGCCGCGCTGGTTCCTGGTGAAGGTGCTGCGCGGCATGACCGTTCCGGGCGCCATCGCGGGTGTGGCACAGGCGCGGGTCTACAACGGTTCCGACTTCATCGCCAACAACGGCGCCAGCTACAAGGCCGGCAGCGACCTCTACGTCCAGCTGAATTACTACCCTGCCACCTATTGGAAGCGCACGAACTGCGCGATCGACCTGGTCAACTTCAGTTGCGTGGCCGCGCCCGAAGGCGGGGCCGTCACGCTCAAGCGCTTCGAGATCCGGAAGGAGAACTACGCCACGCCCGCCGAATACGAAGCCGAGATCCAGAACTTCGCCAACTGGTACACCTACTACCGCAAGCGCACCCTGATGCTCAACGCGTCCATGGGCAAGGTGCTGGAAGGCCTGGGCGGCATGCGCATGGGCGTGGTGCGCTTCAACAACAACCCCGAAGCGCTGACGATGTACGACCTGGACTCGGTCGACGCCACCAAGAATGGCAAGAAGGTCGCGTCGCTTTTTTACCAGGTGACGCCCAATGGCGGCACGCCCACGCGCGAGAACCTGAAGGTCATCGGCGAGAAGTTCAAGGGCAACGACTCCTCCGGCAAGCCCATCATCCAGTACGCCTGCCAGCGCAACAACGCCTTCATCGTCACCGACGGCTTCTACAACTACAGCAACCGCAGCTACAGCTCGGGCGCCTACAACAAGGCCACCTGGGGCAGTGGCAGCCCCTACGCCACCACCTACAGCGACACGCTGGCCGACCTGGCCCTGTACTACTACACCACCAACCCGCGCCCGGACCTGGGCACCGGCCGCGTGCCCGAGGGCAAGGACGGCAAGAACAAGGACACCAACAAGGACCTGCACATCAACACCTATGCGCTGACCTTGAACGTGCAGGGCTTCATCTGGCCCGGCACCGTGGACGCGTTCGCGGCCCCCATCGCCTGGCCCAACCCGGCGGCGGTCACGGCGGTGAGCGGCCGCCAGGGCTTCGAGGACCAGCCCTACGCGATCGACGACATGTGGCACGCCACCATCAACGGCCGCGGGCAGATGTACCTGGCCACCACGCCGGCTGAGACGGCCAAGCTGATTTCCGATGGTTTTGCCGACATCCTGTCGCAGGTGGGCTCGCAGGGCGGCATCGCGGTGGGTTCGGTGAACCTCACGCCCACCAGCACCGACAACATCGCCTACCTGGCCAGCTACAACCCTTCGGGCTGGAGCGGTGACCTCACCGCCAACACCATCGATGTGACCAATGGCGACATCCTGGGCCCGGTCTGGACGGCTGCATCCGAACTGAATGCACGCGACTGGACCACCCGCCTCATCGTGGCCGACAAGGGCGGCAACCTGGTGCCATTCAACGACGGCAGTGTCGGCGGCATCGTGAACCCCGACAACGTCGACTTCCCGGTCAATGCGGACGTGGTGAACTACCTGCGCGGCAAGCGCGACGGCGAAGGCAACAAGTTCCGCCGCCGCACCGGCCTGATGGGCGCGGCCATCAACGCCGAACCAGCGCTGGACCGCAGCACCAAGGTGGTGTACCTGTCCACCGGTGAAGGCATGCTGCACGCCTTCGACGCCGCCGACGGCGCCAAGGGCAAGGAACTGTGGGCCTTCGTGCCGCGCGAAGTGCTGGGCACGTCGGGCAACAGCCCGATCGGCAACACCGTCGAGCGCGCCTACAGCTTCAAGACCCTGCTGGACGGCACGCCCACGGTCACCTCGCTGGGTGCGAACCGCCTGCTGATCAGCGGCATGGGTGCGGCCGGCCGCAGCTACTTCGCCCTGAACGTCACCAGCCCGCGGGTGGCAAGTGAAGCGGCCCTGTCCGGCCTGCTGAAGTGGAACTTCACCGACGCCGCCATGGGCTACACCGTGGGCAAGGCGGTGGTGGTGAACACGCAGAGCCATGGCCGCGTGGCCCTGGTGACCTCGGGCTATGACAACGGCGCGTCCATCGCCAACGGCGGGCGCGGCCGCATGTGGATGCTCAACGCCGACACCGGTGCGGTGATCAAGGTGTTCAAGACCGAGGCCCCCGGCAGCGGCGAATCGGGCCTGGCCCATGTCTCGGCCTTCCGCGAACCCGATGGCAAGGTGCGCTACGTGTACGCGGGCGACCTGGCCGGCGTGGTGTACCGCTTCGACCTGGAGCAGGCCGGCAACGACCTGGACGGTACGGTTGTTGCCCGCCTGAAGGACAGCCTGGGCCGCGCCCAGCCGGTGACCACCGCGCCGGAGTTGATCCGCATCGGCGAAAAGCGTGTGGTCCTGGTGGGCACCGGTCGCCTGCTGGACACCACCGACTTCGGCGCCACCGCGTTCACCAATTCGTTCTACGCCATCGCCGACGGCCCCGAGATGAACAATGCGCGGACCGGCCTGGTGCCCAAGAACTACGTGCGCAATGCCACCACGTCCGCCAGCACGGTGAACAATGCGGCCGTGGACTGGAACACGGGCCGCGGCTGGTACATCGACCTGCCGGCTGGCGAGCACGACAACACCGACCCCATCCTCACCTATGGCTCGGTGATGTTCGTCACCAACGCCAACGGCGGTTCCTCCTGCGATGCCTCGTCCTTCCTGTACATGCTGGACGTGGGCACCGGTGGCCTGGCGGTGGAAAACGGCTGGGTCAGCCAGATGATCTCCAACACCGTGGGCGCCTCGCGCGTGGTGACGCTGCGGGTGGTGGGGGGTGACCTGGTGGCCACCACGCACCGCTACGACAATTCAGACGCCCGCTTTGCCACCGGCCTGGGCAAGAAGGTGCCGGGCAGCCGCAACGCCTGGCGCGAGGTGGTGGGCGACACCGTGGTGGGCGACACGCCCGCCGACTGACCGGCGGCCGGCGCTGGCGCCGGCGTCACCTTCAAGCCGACGGCACGCTGGTGTCGTCGCTTCCGGGGCACTCCAGGTGCCCCGTGTCGTTCCAGCCCACCAGGGCCAGGCCCTGGTCGCTGTGCAGCAGGCGGTTGATGCTGGCGTTGCCCAGTTGCCAGGTGCGCGGCGCATTCACCGCGATGCGCGTCGCGGCGCGGTACAGGCAGTCCAGCACGCCGCCGTGGGCCACCACGGCCAGGGTTTGGCCGCGGTGCGCCTGCGCCAGGCGCTCCACCGCCGCCACGCAGCGCTGCGCGAAGGCCTGCAGGGTTTCGCCGCCGGCCGGGCCCCAGGTGGGCTCGCGGTGGCGCCAGCGCAAGGCGTCCTGCGGATGGCGCTCGTCCACCTGCTGGTAGGTCAGCCCCTCCAGCACGCCAAAGGCGCGCTCGCGCAGCAAGGGTTCGGCCCGCACCGGCAGGCCCAGCGGCCTGGCCAGGGCCAGGGCGGTGTCCATCGCGCGGCTCAGGTCGCTGGCATACACCAGGTCCAGTTGCTCGTCGGCCAGGGCCGCGGCCAGGCGCGCCGCCTGCCAACGGCCGGTGTCGTTCAAGGGAATGTCCAACTGCCCCTGCAGCCGCGTGTCCACGTTCCAGGCGGTCTCGCCGTGGCGGATGGCGACGATGCGGGTGATGTCGCTCAAACGGTAACAGGCGCCATTCAGGCGCCCAGCAGGCGGCGGTTCAAGGTGTAGGTGCCCGACAGCGTGGCCTCGGCCAGCACATGGGCCGACGCGGCCTGACGCACCTGCGGCCCGGTGAAGGCGCCGTCCACCGCCAGCTGCGGCACCGCCAGTGCGTACAGCGTGAACACGTAGTGGTGCACCAGCGAATCGTTGAAGGGCGGGAAGGGGCCGTCGTAGCCGAAGTACTGACCGGCCATCTGCGCGTCCTGGGCGAACCAGCCGGTGTAGTCGTTCAGGCCGTGGCGCGCGCCGTGCAGCGTGGCCGGGCCGGGCTTGCCGCGTGCGGTGAAGCCGCGGCTGAACTCGCCCTGGGCGAACTGCGCCACCGTGGGCGGGATATCCACCAGCACCCAGTGGAAAAAGTCCACCCGCGGCAGGTCGGCCGGCACCTCGCGGTCGGCCTGGTTCACGTCGTCGCCGCGACTGGGCACATCGAAGTCGTGGCAGATGAGCGCCAAGGACTTGGTGCCCGCCGGCAGTTCGCTCCAGGCCAGGTGGGGGCTGAGGTTGTCGGAGAAGGTGACCGGATCGGCCAGCTTGCCCGCGGCCAGGCGTGCCGGAATGGCGTCGCCATTGCCGAAGTCGTTGCTCCAGAGTTTCATGCCCGGATCTCCTCGTAGTGCCTCACACGCCCCAGACGATCACCTGGTCGGCCGCCTGGGCGCGCCGCATCAATTCCACCATGGGCCAGACCCGCTGGCGCAATGAAATGCCCTTGGCGCCTGCCGTGTCGTCAATGTCATCGGCCGCCCCGCGTTCGGCGCGCGCGGCCTCGTCCTGCGCCACCGCGGCTTCCAGCGCAGCCAGGGCCGCGGGCATCTGCGCCACTTCGACGATGCCGCTGGCCGTGGTGTCCTTGCCGATCAGCTTCAGCAGCTGGTCGCCGTTGGGGCCCAGCATGATGACGTCGCCACCGGCCTTGGACTTGAACTTGTAGAGCATGCTGCGCCGCCTGGAAGGGTTTCAGGCGCGCATTGTGCCGCGCCGCTGTCGCGGCGGCGTGAAGCGGACGCAGCGGGTCGCTCAGGCCACGCGCAGCCCGCCCACCGGCGGTTCGGTGTCGGGGGACTGCACGCTGTCGGCATTGGCCACCGAGGCGCGGGCGCGCTGCTCGAAGCTGGCCGCGTCCAGCGCGGGGGCGAACAGGAAGCCCTGGAACATCTGGCAGCCGGCGTCCATCAGGAAGCGGCGCTGGGGTTCGGTTTCCACGCCCTCGGCCACCACGTCCAGGTTCAGCGCCCGGGCCATCTGCACGATGGCGCGCACGATGCCCACGTCGCTGTCGTCGGCCGGCAGGCCACGCACGAAGCTGCGGTCGATCTTCAACCGCTCGATCGGGAAGCGCTTCAGGTAGGACAGGCTGGAGTAGCCGGTACCGAAGTCGTCGATGGACAGGTGCACGCCCAGGCGGGACAGGGCATTCAGGCGCTGCAGGGCTTCGTCGGCGTCGCGCACCAGGATGGATTCGGTCAGCTCCAGCTCCAGCAGGTGGCCGGGCAGGCCTTCGGCGGCCAGCACCGCGGCCACCCGGTCCACGAAGTCGGCCTGCTGGAACTGCAGCGCCGACACGTTCACCGCCACCGGCATGTGCACACCACTGGTGCGCCAGTGCGCGGCCTGGGCCACGGCCTGGGTCAACACCCAGTCGCCGATGGCGACGATGAAGCCGGTGTCCTCGGCCACCGGGATGAACTGGCCCGGCGAGACCTCGCCCAATTCGGGGTCGCGCCAGCGGATCAGCGCTTCGGCGCCCACCACGCGGCCGGTGCTCAGGTCCACCTGCGGCTGGTAGTGCAGCCGGAAGCGATGGGCAGCCAGCGCCTGGCGCATGGCGTGGTCCAGGCGGATGCGCGGCAGCAGCTGGGTGTCGTCCTGCCGGGCCTGGTGGAAGCGGAAGCAGGCGCGGCCGGCCTGCTTGGCGGCCAGCACCGCGCTTTCGGCGTTGCGCAGCAGCGAATCAAAGCTGGCGCCGTCGTCGGGGTACAGCGCCACGCCGATGCTGCCGGTCAGCGTGAACTGCATGCCTTCCAGGGTGTAGGCCTGCACCGTGGCGTCCAGCACGCGGCGCGCGGCGGCTTCGGCGCCGCGGCGGTCGGCGTGGCGCAGCAGCAGGCCGAACTGGTCGCCGCCCAGGCGGGCCACACTGTCGCCCTGGCGCAGGCAGCCGCGCAGGCGGTCGGTCACTTCCAGCAGCACGCGGTTGCCCACCTGCGGGCCCAGGCTGTCGTTGATGTGCTTGAAGCGGTCCAGGTCCAGCAGCAGCAGGCCGAAGCCTTCGGCGTCGGGCTCGGGCGCGTCGCAGGCGGCCTGCACCGCCAGGGCCAGCTGGCCGCGGTTGGGCAGGCCGGTCAAGGCGTCGGTGGTGGACAGGGTCTGGATGCGGCGGTCGGCCTGCACCAGCGCGGTGATGTCGCGGAAGGCCCAGACCCGGCCCACCGGCTGGCCGCGGCTGCACTGCGGCCGGCTGGTCAGCTCCAGCACCTGGCCGTTGGCCAGCACCACACGCTCCACGGTCTGCTGCAGCGTGGCCTGCTGCAGTTCGGCCATGCGGCGGGCAAAGGCCTGAGGCTGCTGGGCGGCACGCTGCATGCGTTCCAGCACCGCCTGGTCCTGGCGCTGCGTCAGCAACTCGGGCGGCAGGCTCCACAGCTGCGCCAGGCGCTGGTTGAAGGCACGGATGCGCCCGCCCAGGTCGGTGACCAGGATGCCGTCGGCGGTTGACTCCAGCGTGGCCTGCAGTTCGGCCACCAGTTCCTCGCGTTCGTTGTCGTGGCGCTGCTGTTCGGTGAGGTCCTGCGCCACCACCAGGTAGTGGGTGGGCGGCTGGCCGGCACGGGCCAGCCCGCTGGCCAGGGGGTTG